>CBHTSZ010000016.1:0-1527 GCA_966095765.1 uncultured bacterium | reverse complement strand
AACGTCTCTTCATAGTTTGCCCGCACCAGTTCGATGTTCTCCCGCGTCTCGTACTTGTCAGCCTGGTCACACCTCTCCATCGACGTGTCCGCCGAAATGTCGATGTACAACACCAGGTCTGGCTCCAGGTTCCACGGCTTCATCACCTGCTCGATATACCGTCGAGCCGCATCTGTGTTGACAGACACACCACCCTCCGACCGCTTGGCTGTTAGCTGCTCGCGCTGGTATGCACGAGTGCTATCCGCGTATCGGTCGCTGATGACCATTTCTCCGTCCTGTAGGGCGGGTACAATCGTTTTTTCGATGTGGTACACCCTATCGGCCATGAACAGGAAAAAGTCCGTCAGCGGTGGACTCTCGTCGTCTGAGAGCGCCCTGTAAACCTGCTCCCCTGTCCAGTGATTCGATGGCTCTTTGGTCGTCACTGCACCAAACTCGTCAGCCAGTGCGTCAGCTATCGTGCTCTTCCCCGCTCCGTCAATGCCCTCTATCGTAATAAAGGTGCCTTCAAAATGGTTTGTCATGTTAGTAGTTTGGATCGAGTCGTAGTGTGATTTCGTTTGGTCGATACGATGATATGTCACGCTTCATACCCGTCTTCGGCGTCTCGTCAAACCAGAACCAATACGCTTCATCATCACGCGCATTGTAGATGATGAACGCATCAATCTCGTCTTCGGTGTACGCCTCTTTTCCGTTGTAGCTGTTCTTTCCACGGAGGTCAACACGAAACTTTCCATCGCTGAAGTAGCCCCGTTTGATCTGCACTCGTGCGTTTGCCACTGGCCCGTCGATCACAACATCGTATCGTGCATTGTGAACAACAGGCACCGAGCAGATATACCCCATCTCTGTCAACTTGGCGATCACACGAGCCTCACCAACAGCACCGCGCTGTGTATGGACGTTCATTGTGACCACTCTCCACACTCAGGACAGCGCCACTCCACGCGAACGTCGTCTCTGATTCGCGTCATCGTGTCCGTCCAGCCGCACGCAATACATTCCAGCGGCTCATACCTCCCTAACCGCTCCAGATGTTCGAGAGACATGCTATCACCGATCCATCTTGTCCCACTGAATCTTGTCCCACGGAAGGATGTACTGCTGCCAGCGCCATGCTGAACAGCCGACACGAAGCTTTGTCAGCGTAGTGCCCTGCTCCCGTGCGTCTTCCAGTGTGTACTCCTGCTCGTCTCGTTTTGGTATATCCTTACTCATGGTCGTCCCTGTTTCTGTAGTTCTTCTAATGCGTCTCCGTGTTCTTCGACGTACTGTTCGAGTCGTTTCCCCATCTCGCGCAGTGTGATCTGTTCATCAGCAAACTCCTGCCAGAGGTAACGCATAAACGTCAACTGCTCGATGGACTCTCGGAAGACGTTAATATCATCTTCCAAATTGCTGGTTACATCTTCGGCCACGTCAGACCCGTGCTCTTCAGCAATTTCGTCCAGCGTAAGATCGGGTAGGTCGTTAACCCTACCCATTGCTAATCACCTGTACGTCGTCACAGATGATGCAGAC
>CBHTSZ010000015.1:0-2713 GCA_966095765.1 uncultured bacterium | reverse complement strand
CTTCGCCAGTGAGGATGAAGACGAGGGCAGGGGTCTGATCTGCATGTTCTGTGGGCAGGACGAGTTTGAGACAAGCGAAGAGTTAGAGGATCACATCGACGCACACCCATACACACGGAGGCGAGCCAAGAATGACTCGGGTTGAGACAGGATACTACATGCACGACAAGTATGGAAAGGTTCGCGTGGTGCGTGTGTGTAGCCTGGTACACTTCGATACAGAAGAGGGTGAGCGAAAGGCTGAGTTAACGGATCTCTTTCAGGGAAATGCTGAGAAACTGCGGGCCTGATGCCCCGCTATCAGCCCGCCGATAGGAAGCCATCGGCTGACAGGCTCTGAGAGGCTCGTGAAGCGGTTTTATTTTTAGAGGATGTATCCCCCAGGGTTGTAGAAGAAACGTCGTGAGCGTCCAGCCAGGTGGGTAGAAATGGATCTGAAGGTGATAGTGTACCCACCACTCTCTTGTATGAAATTATGACAAATAGTTATACAGTGCCAAAGTGACATAGCTCAGCCTATGACAATGTGAAGTTGTGACAGTGGTGACAACGTGTCAATGTGACACGAAATTTGTGGTGACAAAATGACGCTGAAAATAGCAACGCGCTACATCGTATCAGGATATTACGGCGCGTTAAACCGATGCTCGCTGAAGTCGTACTCGTATTCCCCATCGCCAACGTAGGCAGATGGGTGGCCGCCGACCATGTACACCCGATCTCCACGTTTATCGGCAAGCTTCTGACCTCGGTGAAACTCGTCCCACGGATCGATAGATCTCTTATTATTAATCGACCCATGTGGTGTGAAGCTGCACTCGGTGCAGAATAGTTCTGAACCACCCTTTACGTACTTACCTTTGTCACATGCATGACAATCTCGATCTGTCCATCGATACCCTGTTGGGGGGTCTGGACGCACATCTTCAGACATGTTCTTCTTTGAGTCGTTCTTCGGCTGACTGTTCTCGGTCTGATCCGTATGCTCGGTCACACAGTTCGCAGAATTTTTCCCACATCTCTTCGTTGCTTGCATATTCGAAGTTCCCGTATTGATCCTTGTACCAGTATTTCGTTGTGTGATGTTCTGTCGCTTCTTCGTGGCTGTGGATCTCCCAGGTCTGTGTGTCGGGATGAATCCTCCACACTTCGACACGAGCCACTTCCTCTCCAAACTCTTCCTCGACGGCCTTCGCGTAGGCAACCGACTGAAGGCGATGCTTCTGCCGTAGACCCGAAGAAGTCTTCAGGTCAGCCACGACGAGATCGCCATCATCTCGGTAGAGCAGGTCGCACTGCCCACCGTAGCCTACGTCTTCGTTGACCATGAACCGCTCGACGCTGACAACGGTATCCTCGTTAACTCCGAGCGCGTCACAGATCTCGTTGAACGCCTCGACAAAATATTCAACATCCTGTCGATGAATATCCATGATCGAGTGGTCTGAATACTTTGTATTGTAGTCATACCAGTCGCCCACGTATCCGTGATCTTTCAGAATCGAGTAAAGAATCTCGTCTGATGTAGACTCGATTACTTCATCAGAGTCTTCATCGTAAAATTCCTTCGTTCCATTATCAGCGTCCATAAGCTCTCCCATAGCCTCACGCTCCCCGTCTCCGAACATTGTCTCTTCGGAGTCGAAACTACCTTCGAACTTCTTCAGCGCCTGGTAGTGGCAGAGAGTCCCTCTGTATGTCTTGTACCAAAACAGGTGAACGTGGTGAGCATTGTCACCCGTACCGTCGTTCTGACGCTTCCACCAGTCTAACCTACCAGTGTCTTCTTCCAATTCCCCAAGGATGGTAGTAACTGACAAAACATCAACACCATCCGAGACGTAGTGTCTCTTGCCATCGTCGTCCTGGTATCTGTCTATCTCCATAGAGTAATCTCTTACTATAGCATAGGCTCTGCATGTTTATAAAACTGTCGCAAAATTAGTCTCCTTTTTCAACCTTCTTGATAACACGATTTGCGAGTGCTTCAAGAAGGTTTGCTCCTTTCTTACTCCACTGTAGCGGCGATGTTGCTAACGCGAGCAAGAACGCCCATAGTGGAACGTGCTGTTCAACCAGCCAGTCAAGGTGTGTCGCTATTGTCTCGATCATAGCTTTCTAACTCGTCTTCGAGTCGCGGGTCGAGGACACCTCGAAGATATGTCCACTCTTCTTTTGGGTTCGAGTCTCGATCCCATGTTGGGCGGTAATGCCTGGGGTATGACCGTGTAATGTCGAGTGTTGGATAATGAGGATATGGATGAATTTCGTAGTGTCCGTAGAGGTCTACGTATCCATCTCCCTCGTAGAGGTGGACGTGATATTGACACTCTCGTGGATCGAGATCTTCGAGTGCTGTTTCAGCCACCTCGTCTGGGTGAGATAAAGGAATGCGAGCAAAAGACCCTTTGTCCTTCTGTCCATAAACCTTTTTTACAGCAGCGAAGAGTTGATAGTGGTATCCGTTATGTCGTAGCCACGCGACACATTCTTCTACATCTCCGTTAAACGTTCCGAGATACTCAGCTTCTTCATTCAGTGGATATGATGTATAAAAAGAGCTATCACTGGGAAGAATGTCGTCGGTTGTGATTGCGACACTAAGCCGTAGCGCGTGTTTGATGATGTATCGTCTCATGTTGATTGTAGTATCTAACGGTATTTAAATTTTACTTTTTTAGTTTTTACAAATTCATAGTGGCGAAAACGTGAC
>CBHTSZ010000014.1:0-2866 GCA_966095765.1 uncultured bacterium | reverse complement strand
GATCAGGAAAGTCGAGGCTGACCGTGCTCCAGTGCAGGGCAACGGCGTCGGCCAGAACCTGGTGTGCCTCTCGTGTGTGCGCGTATAGACCGACCTGTTTACGTTCTTCCTCACGAACTACGAGGTCGATATACTCGATGTACGCACGAGCAATATCAGCGGCCTCGTCGGTGTCTGCTGAGTACGCTTCAAACTCCCTGAGCAGGTGCTGAAGAGCGAGCGCCTCATAATCCGATACGATGTACCTGTCAGCCTCACGCCGCTCAGACGGCTTGTCAGGACGTACAACGTGCCGAAGGTTGTCTCTGTAGTTCCGTAGTGTTACCATCGTGTACTCTACGTGCCCTGGGTATAAAAGAGTTTCGTTCAGGCGTTCTCGTTAAACCAACCCGCAATCTCAAGCCGCTTCGCCCCCTTCTCCAGCACGGTGTCGGTCGGCCAGAGGTTGCCGTTCTGCTCGACCACCTGTACATGTGTACCGATGACAGGCTCCAGGTCACTCGGTTTCGCATCGCAGTAGGCCAGAAACTGAAGCGTGGCGTTTTCTTTCGACCACTCGCCGTTAACGATAACCATCTCACGGTCTTCACCAGCGTAATCGACGCGCATGTACAGCACGTCCACAGTCGGCGGTACGAGCTTCGATCCCGCACGCATGATCTCACCGTCCCACATCGGGTTCGTCACCTCGCGGTACTCAGCATGTTTGACAGTTGCCACGTTCTGTGCGACCACGTTCATCATTTTCCGCCGTGCTCCTTGCAGTAGTATCCCTTGTACTCGTGACGACCGTATCGGCGCTCACCGCGTGGGAACCGCTCTCCACAGGTGATGCACCGCTTGCTGTTCCGCCGAATCTTGTCTCGCGTGGTAGTTTTTCTCATAGCTCTTTGACCCTGTATCCTTCGTTCTTTACCTTCTCTTCCACTGCGGGTGGAATCATCATCTTGTCTTCGGGTACGATGTACCGATCATCACCGAAGTAGATCACTTCCTGGCAGTGGATAGCGTCTGCCCCCTCAACATCAAACCAGTGGTGCGTCCGCGTACCGAACTTGTCGGTGGCAACCACCAGCAAGCCGCCCCACGTATTTGTGTCTCGAAGCTCGATTGTGCCTCCTTCCATGCTAATAGGTAGGCTACGACAGTATAAAAGAGTTACGTTTCGCCAGGCCTGTCACGGCCTGTTGGAATTTTATATCCACACCGTGTACAGACTTGTTTCTCTACATCCACACGTCCGAAGCCTGGATGAAACTCTTCATCCCATACGTATTTGTTATTATGTCCTAATATAATACAAAATACCATGCTGTTTACCTCCGTTTACACCACTCACATGTCAGCGTCTTACTGGCACGTAGCGGGCCTCTGCACTTTCTGCATTTGCGCTCACCACTCCCCCGTTTCGGACTCATGCCATGTACTTGACGTAATCGTCAGGCGTGCTGCACCGTGGGCAGTACAGGACGTGTCGCGGCTTCGACATGCGCCCGTTGGTCGATGCCTTCACCAATTCTGGAAAGCCACAGTCTGGACACTTGACGCGCTTGGATCTCTGTTGCAGCATTTACATCACGCTCCTGTAGTACGCTTGTCTCTGCGGTCGGCGCTCCTTCGCCCACTCACGCCGCTTCTGGCCGATACGAAGGTCTTCGATCTCCAACTCGAACACCTCGTACCACACCTCAACATCCTCCGCCAGGATGTACACGTCGTTCTCGTCGTCCTGATACTCGATCATGCCGTGTCCGTCGCTGACATGGTAGTCTTCGTCTCCCCACCGTGGTTCACGGATAGGGAACTGGATCGAGACGAGTAGGCGCTCGCCCTCGTGTCGTGCAGACACGTAATCTCCCTCGTCGTGAATATTGAACGACAGGTCTTCACATAGCTCCACCATGATCTCGCCAGCGGCGGCTTGATACTCATCACGCCCGATGATACCTTCCATCCAGGCAGTCTGGTGGCAGTTGAGTTTTCTGATCTCCCAGTTCATACACTACTGTAGGAGATACGGGTATAAAAGTGTTGCGCTTAGCAGTTGTACTTGTAGACATGCTCAGCCGTCTCGAAGTTGAGGTGGGTCGGTGCCTCGACAGCCTTGAGCAGGCTGTGGAAGTCTTCGCACGTCTCTTCGTGGTTGCCCACTTCGGTGTACATGACGAGGTGACACAGTTCGTGCAAGATAAACTTCTCGAAGAACTGCTCTCGATCCACACCGTTGCTGTACACCTTGTCGAGCGCACGCAGTGAGAACGCCATGTGTGCCTGCTCAACAGGGAAGTTGTTGTAGTACAGGAACCCGCCGCCCTTACCGTTCTCCCCCGACGCAGGCGTCAGCCAGATGTTGAGGATCGACAGGTCGAGGTGTCCGAAGGCTTCGCTATACTCGTCAACGACCCCCCGCACCCCCTTCCACAACTCGTTCTTGATCTGCGTTGTGTCGTACACCTCGGCCAGGTACGTAAAGTCTCCAGCGTCGGGATACCGCTCAGCAAACACAAGCTCTCGGGCGTGGTCGAATACTAACTGATTCTGCGGCATACTCATAGATACGATGTGCGCGTATATAAATCTGTCTGTATCTCACTTCACCGACAGGTTTATATACTTACAGCCCTTATACAGTAGTGGGGGTAGTGTGCGGGCGGACAATGCTTCGTCGGTTTTTCTAAAATCGCCGCTAATATCGTGATACGATGTAGCACAAACTGCACCTGTGCCGACTCGCTGACATATCAGCAGGCTGACAATTGGACGTGCGTATAGAAATCGGTGTCACTTTGCCACTCGTTGGTCGGTTGACATGTAGACGCGCATGTGCTGAGCGGTGTCATTTTGTCACTGATCAACTGACTGACAT
>CBHTSZ010000013.1:0-3749 GCA_966095765.1 uncultured bacterium | reverse complement strand
GAGCGGCTTGGTGCCTTCATCGCCACAGGATTGGCTGCGGTCTCTGTACTTGCGATCCTGAACGCGCTGATCACGTTCAGACTGATTCCCGCGATGGTTAATGCAGCACACACCATTATCGGTAAGACGGCTGCTACGCTGAGGCTATTCGGTGTGGACAAGGTACACACACTCGCTATTTGGGCAAAGAGGGCTGCAACATGGAAACTCGTGGCTGTAACGCTGACGTTCGTGAGCGTTGCCACACTCGGACTCGGTGTCATCCTCGGACTGGCTGGTGGCCTACTCGACTCTGCCAGCGCCGCTGATCAGGCTACGAAGGCACTCAGTGACTTCAACAGCGAGCTTGATGGAACACGAGATCGTGCCAGCCCATACCAAGGGCCAGAAGATGCTCCCCAGGCCGTGGGCGATCAGGCGTTCCGCCGTGCCAACGGTAATGGCAGCGGCGGTGTTGAAGCCCATTTCCACGGCGACCAAGACCCCGACGACTTCGACACAAAGATGAACAACGCACTATTCAAGATGAGGTAAATATATGCCACAAATTACAGTTATCACAGGTGGACCAACAGGAGCATTACAGACGGAAACGGTTGAGATCGAGACAGTACCGCTACAGCTACGTGTTATCGATCACAAAGGTAATCTCGTCCGCATGAGTCCTGCCGCTGTTCGAGGGATCGATCTCGAAAACGATGCAGACGTTGAGCGGGTGACAGACCAGTGTGGGCGGACAGAGGAGGCTCGACAGACTGACAAAAACTGGGAAGTAACACTTGACTGTGTGATCACTGCTGAGTCATACAGAACGGAAGAATCTGGACGGTTGGTTGAAAATCTTACACTACGACGTGCCAAGCAACTGAAGCTCGCCAACAGCATCGAGCTTGAGGGTGACATCTTCGAAGGTATCTCAGGCAGCTTCGAGGTTGACAACGTGTTTATTTCACAGTCTAACGACCTCGTGTCAGTCAACGTCGGTGGAGACGACATGACAGCATACGAGCTACAGCTTCAACTGAAGCAATCAGAACCTGGTGATCTGTAATGCCTGAACATGAAGAGAATCATGGCATGCCAGAGGCGTGGCACGCTGACTGTCCTACGAAGCAGGTCAAGGTTGAGATCGGAATCAATCCTGCTATTATTTATGAAGCACCTGATCCGAATACTATTACTGCTGAGAGGATCTGGATCGAGATCCCTACTACTGACGTAGAGCTTCGGATTAACAAGGACGGTCCCGCTGATATTAATCGGAGAGCGAAGATCCTATTTCCGACTGAGTGGGCTGGTGAAAGCGTGGTCGAGAAGATCAATGCCTTCGAGCCAGAGAACGGTGACAGCAATATTACGTATGCACGCATCTACTTCCGCGATAATCCAGGCGATGTCTGGGAACTGAAACACCACGGATTTATCAGTGGAGTCGGTCAGTCTCACCAGGTAGGCGTCAGTAAGATGTGGGTGTACGACTATGCTGAGTTTATCGATCAGGTTCCAATCACTGCCTCGTGGGACAGGCCCACACTGTCCAGTGTTGTTACAGAAGTAATTACCACGTTCAACCGTGAGACTCCAGCACGTCTTGTGTCAAACGTCCTCCACATCGGGGAAGACGCTACGATGGACGACGTTGCCGCTGAGGATCTTGTCTACATTGACGATGTTCTCGGTGAAGACGTGTTAGCTGCGGAACAGGACGCGCCTGGTATCCTGAGCTATATCCCCGACAGTGGTCACTACGGCCCGAAATCGAAGGACTTTTACCGTAACAGACACACACTGTCAGATGTAATGAACTGGCTTGCCGACCACCTCAACGCGATTTGGTACATCAGACCCACGTTTGCTGGTGGACAGTTTGTTATTGACGAGGCTGGTACACAGGGTGTGCTGAGCCGAAAGCTATTTGTTCAGGATACCATTGACGAAGACGAGCGCGTGGACTTTGATGATGAAGGACTCTCTCGTGGGCCAGATATTCGTGTTATTCAGAACACAGCACTCTACGAGATTAATCCTGTTAACACGGTCGTTGTTCGGGGAGAGGGTGACACGTCACGAAGTCTCACGTCACCAAGTACGTGGCTTAGCGGGAGCGAGCCGAGTGGTTCCTTCCCCGTGGCTACTGTTCGTGCTGAACACTTATACGAATCAGCACAGGTCGGCTCGGGATCAGAGGAGTCGGCAGAGCTTGCATATTTCGAACCGATTGACTCAAACGAGATCGAAGACGCGATTCGTGTGGCAAAGGATATTATGAGAGAGCTTATCGAGAATGAAGAAGAGGGGCGTATCCGCACGTTTGGTCGTCCTGAGATAGAACCATACGACGTGGTAGAATCTCACTTCACCTGTGCAGAACGGTTCCCTGCTGACATTGTTCCGATCCACTACGAGGTGGAAGAGGTCAAACACCATGCCAGCGGGTCTGAAACGTACAAGTGTGAAATTTACGTCAGTATTTTCGTCGGTGAAAATCGAATCATAATCGACCAGTCCGAGACAGGGATGGAAGACATGGACTCGGGTGAGTTTGAGGAAATTGGTGATGACGAGCTTGAGGAAATTGAGGATAAATTAGACTAATGGTACAAAACATTTTCGAAACTGAACGACCGAAGGACAAGCGAGAGAAACGTGAGTATGCGTTCTATTTCGCACGAGTTACATCAGTGCCTCGTAACGGTCGCAGCGTTCTTGCTCAGCAACTCGGAGTGGACGAGAGCGCGGCTGGTAGGGCCGTCACAGTGCCCGTGAAGGGCGACGTTGCTGAACCACAGCCTGGGGATATTATCGCGGTCATGCGCGGCTCACGCGGCGCTGAGGTCGTTGTAGGGACTGTCTATGAGGAAGGTGATGTGCCAAGCGACTGGGAACATGGTGATCGACGTATCGGTAATCGACGGAACGATTCGAACGTCAACATCAAACGCCGTGGTGAGATCGAGCTTAATGCGCCCTTCGCATACGCCCCCCGCGTCTCGGAAGATCCCGACCGTGCAGGCGATGGTGCTGTTTGGTACAACACAACAGAACACGCATACAAGGGCGTCGAAGATGGTGAAGTGGTTACGTTCCAGACAGAATAACCTCGACTACCACGACTACATACAGTAGTAGAGTGAGATGACCACAAGCACTATCGACAGAGAAACGCTTGAGCACCAACGGCTGACGTACATCTGGTATCACAAGTACGAGCAGTGGTGCGAATATCAGTGGGAACCTGAGTGGTCTGAAGACACAATTTCTCGCGTGCACAAGGGAGAGCTTCTGATTTGTGATACGTCAGAAGAGCGAGCTTACATTAAATCTGAAGACTACGTTGATTTAAATCAAATGACATAACATGCCTACAGCAGATACACAATTCGACATGCGTGTAGACTCGGAGAGAGATATTCAGGTCGGTAGCGGTGGCGACCTCCTACTCACCCGAGATCAAGAAGAATACATCGCAAACTATCTTGCTGTAGCCACTGGTAATGTCGTGCGTGATCTGATCGGTGATCCACAGAACGCACAGACGTATGTGGCGGCACAGTCAGAAATTCGAACTGCATTAGAAGAGAACGATCAGATCGAAGACGTGCTCGTAGTCAGTATTTCAGAAGTAGACACACGACTTGGTACGATCACTGTAGACATTGAACTTCTCGAAGACACAACGTTCGAAATCGAATTAGAGGGATAACACATGCCAATTGTAGCAGGAGAATTTGAACAGCGGACAGAGGATG
>CBHTSZ010000012.1:0-4821 GCA_966095765.1 uncultured bacterium | reverse complement strand
TTCCATTACTATCGTGGCGATGGAATTTAACACACGAAGTGGTACACCAAGCCGCATGGAGGATGATTGGTAAACAATGAACGATAAAACACTATTCACACACGATGCTGCTACAGCCGTCTTCAAGGACGACGCTGACGGTATCAGTGTAGACGACAATGGTGACGCCGAGTTTAACTGGAACGAGGTCGAGCGAGTACGAATTGACGACGTTCCGTGGGCAGACGCCTTCGAGACGACAGAGTTCTACAAGCTCCCCGCGACAGTGGCTCGTCCGATCCCGCAGGAGTATCAATTCGGAGAAGACAGGCTAACACTCAAGAAGCCTCGACAGGAGCTTAAACAGGCAGCGTGGTCACTCCACAATGTGCCGTGGACGCTCGGCCACCCGAACAGTCGGATGGTTCGACAGACTAGTGACATTAAGGGCTTCTGGCGTGATCCGAGATACATCGACTCGATGGACAACCTCGACGCAGACCTGTACATCCCAGTCGAAGACGAAGAAGCGAAGAACTTCGTTGAGAAGAACAGCGACGTGTCTGTCGCATTCTACAACAAGATCAGCAAGGTTGACTCCTACGATGGCGTTGTAGGCGGCGCAGACGACCGTGATAGCGTTGATGGCTACCAGACGGACATGTACTTCGACCACGTTGCGAGCGTGCCTGTGGGCCGTTGCAGCGGCTCTCAGGGCTGTGGTATTCAGGACTCTCCTGACACTGGCAAGGTGACTGACGCCTTTGCTGTGTCTGACAAACGAGTCCTGATGGGGGATTCTCTCGACGCGGAGAACGAAGAGGGTGAAGAACGCGAGTACAACACGGACCCTGAGACGGCCCACGTATTCGTGCCACAGCAAGAAGGTGACGGCAACCACGTTGTTGTCGCTGAAGCGAAGCACGAGACGATGGACTACTGGACATGTGTCCACGTTAACGGGACTGAGTACGAGCAGCCTGACGGCCCAAACATGTCACCTTCAATCGGTGAGATGGGGCCGTGGCCCGCTGGAACTGCTCCACCGCATGCGATCATGGTGGACGAGGAACTTCAGCACGGGCAAGAATTTTACGTGACTCTTCATGCCGATGACGATGGCGAAAAGGGTGAGCACATCACCGACGCTGGTGAGAACTTCATCTTCGACACAGGTGAAATGTCGGCTATCGGTACTAATGCCTCAGAGGAAGAAGAGGAAGCAGATCCGACCGAAGGAACTGAAACAGAAGAATACGACCACGATCCGTTTGTAGATGTGTGGGAAGACGACGAGGAAACGTTCTACGAGCAGAAGAACGGAGCCTTTATAAGTGACACTATGACTACATACGATTACAGAGACGAGGACGGAACTTATTACGCCGTCGCGCCTGACGAGAACCCCGATGGCGTGCCGAAGTATCCGATCACATCGTGCTCTGGTGAAGATAGTGTTGAAAGTGCGTGGCAACTGCGTCACCACGGAGACATTGACATTTCCGTTGACACACTCGAAGAACGGATCAAGCGGCGTGCCTCTGCGCTGGATTGCGATTCAGTGCCGTGGGACGACGGTGAAGAATCAAACGATTCTATTGATATTACAATGACCGAAGAAACAAACGATTGCGGCGGGCTTGGCCTCGCAGACCTGAGTGTAGATGCTATCGCAGCAAAGCACGAGGGTGTTCGAGCAGAGATCGACGCAAAGGAAGAACGAATCGAAGAACTGGAAGACAAGCTTCAGGAAGCCGAAGATAAAGCCGAAGAAGTTGAAGACCTTCAGGCGAAGGTGGACAGCTATGAAGCTGATAAAAAGCAGGAGATCGTTGATGCGATTACGTCCCTGACCGACCGATGGGATGAAGAAGACCTTCTTGACGAGGATCTTGACGACCTCGAAGAGAAGAAAGAACTCGTCACGGAGCTGTCTGCTGACGAACAACCCGCAAACGGTGGCGGCGACGGCACTGGAGTCACAATCCAGGGGCCGAAGCGAGCCACACCGTGGGACTAAACTTAAGGTGAACTAATATGGGATTTTACGTTGAAGTAACACAGACCCCGAACCGTAGCGGCTTTGCAGCGGAAGATATTCCTGCTGGAACAGTCGTTGTGCTCGAAGATGGCGAGGCGAATCTCGCTGACGCGGCTGAGCACGAATCGTTCGACGGTGTGGCAGACACGCCACGTCGTGGAGAATACATCGCAAGCTTCGATCACGAGTCAAGCGACTTCGTGTATCTGGCTGAAGACCCCGACCCTGACAACCACGCGCCCCTGGGATTCCAGGGCTACGATGGTGAGGGTGACACACGACAGGCTCATCTGGTTCCTGTCGCGGGTGGAGCAGACGGAGACTACATCCGTGTGCGAACCATCCCCGACGTAGACGGCGCAACCGCGCCTGCCGTCGAAGATGGTGCTGTAGTTGGATTCATCGACACGACCGTGGTTGACGGCGTTGAAGACGCTGCTGGCTACATTGTCGAAGAAGGCTACGAAGACGAAAATGCAAACGAGTACAGCCGTGACGAAGGCAACTTCGTTGCAATTGGCCGTGCTTACAAGCCAGACCACCTTGCAGAGACGGACGCCGATGGAGTTGTGGATGACCATGACTACCCCGTTCGTGTCCGCGTTAACAAGGGACTCTAAATAGGAGGTATTAAGATATAATGACAACAACTCCGATTCTTACGAAGGAAATGCAGGAGCTTGTCCAGCCCGACGAAGACCTCATGTTCGACCGTGAAGGCTTCGACCGACGTGGGCTGCGACGAGAGCTTGCTGGTGTAACGACAATTGAGCCTGGAACGAAGTATGTCGAGCAGGGACAGGCGGTCTACGTCCATCCCGACTCGGACATGCCGCAAGGCCCGACTGTTGAAGGTGAATCGTTCGGTAACATCGAGCTTGTCCGTGAGGTTGGGACAAGCATCCAGATCCCCCGTTACACTAACGGGTTCGTTCTGGAAGACGAAGACATGGAAGTCAGCGAAATGGCTGCCTTCGTGCAGGACATGCGCGACGGTATCATGGAGCTTTTCGACCTCCGTGCTGACCTCGCGTTCCTACACGGACTTCAGGATCAGTCGGGCAACCAGGTATTCCCTGGCGTGTTCGAGTGGCTCCAGAACGCGATGGACGAAGACAACATCATCGACTGTTCGGAGTTCGACCTGGACGAGGGCGACCTTAACGGTATCCCCGCCAACGTCGTTCTCCGACATGCCTACGGTAAGGTAAGCGGTGAATACGTCACCACGACCTGGGACGTTGCTGTGGCGCGGCACAACGTGTGGGCGCTCTTCAACGAGGTCGGTCGTGCTGACTACAACGTCAACCGCAGCCAGTGGGAGATGATGCAGGACGACGGCGATGGCGTCGGTGTCAATCGCCAGATGGTTCTCCCATACACAACGGGTCTTCGTGCGCCTACATCGATGGGTGCTCGACTCTCGTTCGACATTAAGCTTCCCGAAGCCAAAAACGACGGCTACACAACGGAAGAGGAACTTGCCGACAAGTTCAACATCGACAGCCCTGACGACGACGTGATGTTCCTCATCCCGAACCACGGTGGGGACTTCTACGAGCTTTACGAGCAGAGTACACCCGACGTTCGTGGCCCGCTCCAGAAGGACGGGTTCCGAGAGCGGTGGGAGTACAAGTGGCGTGCAGGAGTCGTGTACGGCTTCAGCCACCGTGCTCGTGGGCAGGCGGTAGACGTAATCAAGCTCGAAAACGTTTCGAGCCTGTTCAACTAAAGAGATAGCTGAGCATGTCGAACGATGAATTAACGGCTAATGATGTTCGACACGCGAATACCCAAAATGTTCTTGAAAACCACGAAGAACGAATTACCGAAAACGAACGCTTCCGTCTGAAGATGCAGGGTGCGATGGCCCTTGCAGGATTCATGATCGGTGGTGGCGCAGCGACCACAGTTCTTCTGTGGCTTGCAGGAGTAATCTGATAATACATGACAACAGATCACCACATTACCGACGATGAAAGCCTGAAAGCGGCTGTCCGTGCTGACACTCAGTACGAAGATAACGTTGACGAGCTTCCCGAATCTACGCTCGACGCTCTTATTACGACAGCTAAGCTTCGTGTAGAGATGAAAACAGGCTCTACCGACTGGTACACCGATCCAGGTCTTGGACTCGTCCTTCTCGCGTACACATGTATGCGGGCGAAGGCAAGTGTTGAAAATGTGGAGATCGAAGAATATCAGCTTGGGAACCAGCGTGTCCGAACACGCAACGCTGATCCTGACGTGAGTCAGCAGATTCAGCAGTGGGCCGAAGACGTGATCATCGGCCTAAATGCGAGTAAGACGTACAAACCACAACGGCCTACCATGCAGGGGACTGGCTCCTTCATCGGTGGAGGCCACATGCACGACCGAGGCACACGACACTAATGCGACTCCCACGACCGCACCACATGTTCCGTAAGGTTATCCGACTCAACCGTCGAGAGTACACGGTGGAGCGTCCAGTGGGATCTACAAGTGGTGAGAGAAACTCGTTCGGTGGCACACCTTCTGAGGGTGAGCCAGACGAGTTTAAGCAGCTACTATGGCTGTACGATCCGCAACACGGCTACGCGCAAGAACAGTTCGGTGTTCAGGAGCAGGGCGATCTCAGCGGTGTTGCTGTCCCCGAGGAGTTTGAGGATGATGGCAACCCCGTCCTCGATCTACAGGAAAATGATCGAGTTGAGCATGGTGGTAACAAGTATGCTGTCGAAACCGTGACATATCTTCCTAACGAGGAGGATCGACAGATTGCGATCATCGAATTTACAAAGATGGAGTACGAGCCATGA
>CBHTSZ010000011.1:0-5057 GCA_966095765.1 uncultured bacterium | reverse complement strand
CAACCTCGAAACGCGGCCTGATCAGGCTGTGCAGCGAGAGTTGAACGTCATCCGAAACAACCAGCGTCGGCACATTGCCGCGAACGACACATACGCCAGCGGTGCCCTGATTCGTGGACTGCGTATTCAGCAGTTCACTGTCCCCAACGGCACGTCTCACAGACTTGTCAGCGAGGCACCACACTCAGGCTTCGTAGAGTTTGGTACGGGAGAGCGCACACGTATCGGCCCCGAGCACGTTTACTGGGGCGTCGAACGTCACTACAACGCTCCTCGTCTGACTCGACGCCTTGTGATGGCTATCAAGGCATGGATGATGATGAAAGGCATCACGCCCCGAACTGGCAGCCTTGAAACATCTTCCTACCTGATTGCGCGACAGATTTCACGAAGACAGTACCCAGGACGTAGGCGACCCCCAGGCACTCCCGCTCAGCCGTTCTTCTTCGAGCCGCTGATGGTGCGGGAACACGTCCTACGTCAAGCGGTACGGAACGCGGTTAAGAGGTCGATTCCATAATGGCTACACGAGAGGAAATTAAGGAGATTGTCTTCGAGCAGATCGAGTCTGCTACTGACGGCTCTGTTCCCGAAGGGCATGTTAGCATGGAGTTCCCCCAGGATCGAGATGAACTGCCCGCTGTCGTGTACCAAGACGACTATCGACCACTCCTGATCAACGGCGCATCGGCTTCCCCGAGCCACGTCAAGTATGACGGCGACGATTTTGTCGAGTACGAGGAGCACAGGGAGCATATCGAAGGAATATTCACGATCTCCATCCGCGCAACGAACGACGATGATGCGGAAGAGATTTACGAGCAGGTTCACTCTGCGTTCGGACAGTACAACTTCCGAGACGTTGCAGACGTGAAAGACCTGCACGAACACATCCATAAGATCGAAGTACAGGATGTAAACGACGCATCTGATGGTGAATCTAACGTGCCTGCACGCGGTGACAGCTTGCAGGTGTTCGTTCGATTCTGGCGTGATTACAGAGTCGAAGACGAGAACATCGAAGAAATCAACCAAGATTCAGATGTGCAAACTCACGAGTGAAACTCGTTTCGGTCGTGAGACTGTGGGACACCCCCACGACCAGACTAATACAATGGTGACAAACTAATGACAGAACGTGTCTATGGAACCACGGTCATCCCTGGTGACGAAATTACTATCATCGGTGGAGGTACGATTGCGGTATCGACTGCCTTCTCTCGGACGGTAGCCCTCGTCGGCGGGATGAACGTTGAAGAAGGAGAAGCGACACCTGGAGAGGTTCAGACCTTCCGTTCGCAGCGAGCAGCGGCTGATCTCTTCGGTGAAGAAAGCGAACTATATGAGGCTTCACGGCTTGCAATTAATAACGCGGCTCGTGAAGTAAAGGCAATCGGCGTCGAAGAGACTGAGGTCGAGGGAGAAGAGCTTACCACAGATGGTGTGCTTGAAAACTCACCGATCTTTGATCCGAGTGTTCAGTACGAGCACGAAATTGTCGTAACGGACGGGGCTACCGATATTACCGTTAACATCGTCTACGATGATGACGACCTCGCTGACCCCGATGAAGAATCGATCAACCTGAACCCGATCACTGGCTCTTACGAGGCAGACGCAACGGGATACGAGATTGATTACGTCTACGGTGACTACGAGGCCGCGATTGACGAGATTGCGCCTGAGAACGCCCGTATGACTGCTGTGCTCACAGAATCGACTGAACTGGCAAACTACCTGAACACCAAGCTTGAGTTTGAAGCAACTGACTTCGGATTCAGCCACGGTATTACAGGTGCTCCGCCAGAGATCGAGTCTGACTACGAACACGGTGTGGACGCCCCGCGTCACAGTATTGTGGCTACCTCGCGTGGCTACATTGACGGCGCAAAGAGTGTCCAGGCTCGAACAGCAGCAGCGGTTGCAGGACACCTTGCATCGCTGCCACTCGGAAGCTCGTCAACCTACGACACAGTACGCGGTTTCACTGGCCTCGTAGACGAGTTCCGACCGAGTGAAGCTGGTGAGCTTATCGACAATCGGATGCTTCCGATCATCCAGAACGGAAGCACCTTCATTGTCAAGGACATGACGACTTCCGAAGACGTTCGATTCGAGCGTATTTACACGAACGAGATCGTTGACGAAGTTGCGGAACTGTCTCACCTCGTCAACCAGCAGTTCATCGGTGAACTGAACACTGACGCGAACCGTGAAGACCTCGAAGAGTCTCACGAGACGTTCCTCACAGAAATGGTGGACGACCGTCCCCCACTTCTGGACAACTACTCGATTGACGTGAGCGTACCTGAAGACGACCCCAACGCCGTGGACATTGAACTTGGCCTCGACGTTGTGAACGTGATCGATACGATCAACGTGACAATCGTCGTTGGTGACGTAATCACTAACGGAGGTGCTGACTAATGGCTGAAATTACCAACGCAAATGATGTTCGACTCGTCGTGAAGTCTGCCGACAGCGACGACAGCATCACAATGACCAATGCTGCACGTATCGTTGTTGACGACTTCAACTTCACTATCGAAGAGGATAACGAGCTTCTGAGTGGAGTTGGCAACCAGCGACCCGTGGGCATCACTCGCGGCGACCTCGAATACACCTTCTCGTTCACCATCCAGGGCGAAGACGGCGACCTTCTTCAGACGGTTGCCACTCGGCGTGGACGGTCACGAGAAATCGAGTTTGTTGCGACTGGTCGAGAGTTCGTTGTCAAGATGATGAGCGGTTATCTCACATCCCTGACATACGACGGATCGACTGGCGAAGCCGTTGAGTGGTCTGCTGAAGGTGTAGCTATGAACGCTGACCTTCGCGAAGCCAACGGCGGAGACTAAGCCTACAGCACCGTAGATACTTACTTCCCCCTTACTATTATATAGTATCTACGTACATATAAATGTATCGTTCAGACCTAACCATGACTACATACTTGTTTAGACGAGGGTGGGAGCAAACCCTCGTAGTTACACACTATGAGTGATCTACACAAGGTTCGCCAGAAGGCGACGGAAGGAAAGGAGTGGCGTGGTACAATCCGTGTCATGCTTGGAGATGACGAGGCAGAGCTAACTGTACGTCAACTTACTGACCCCGAGTTTTTCGAGGTCATGTCCATGATCGATCAGGACGAGCTTGAAGAGCTACAGGGAGAACTGCCCGACGAAGAGATGGAACGGTACAACGAGCTACAGGAGAAGGACGAGCTAACCGACGAGGAAGTCGAGGAGTTTGCTGATCTCGAAGAGGAACTGAGCGAAGCATCTGGAAACCTCTTCCAGGTTCTTAGCCGCTCGACCTTCAACGGCGTCCTGCTGTGTGCAAAATATGCTGTTGAGCCTGACGACGAAGACCTTCGTTCAGCACTCATGGATGACGAGTGGGTCATGGAGAAGGAGCAGGAAGGATATGGCCCGATCAAGACGCCTGAAGACTGTTACGAGCCGATGAAAGACGACATTGAAGAGATGATTGTAAACCTGACAGACTTCACGTCTTTCAACATCGGTATCCAGGCACTGATCGAGACTGTTGGTGACCCAAAAAACTGAAAGAACTCGCTGAATCTGAGGCGGGTAAGGAGATCATTGCCCTCAACGACGAGGGTAACTGGCCGCTTGCACGGTCGCAAGCAGACTGTACTCCGATTCAGCGATTCGTTTACATCATCGCCAAGGATCATCACACGCCCGACTCTGTGAAGAACCCACAGGGTATGAACAAAGGCAACGAAGTAATTAAGAGCTGGAAATAATCAATGGCAAGAGAATTTGAGAACCTCGAAATTTTAATCAGTGTCCTGAACGAGCGGGCGCTTCAGAACATCAATGAACTGATTAGACGCATCGAGGCTCTTAACGCTGCGTCGAAGAAGGTGCGTCGGATTAGGATCAAGGTCAACGTTGTAGACAGGGAACTTGATCAGTTACTTGCCAAAATGGGCGCAGCGCAAGCTGGCGGAGCCGCAGGTGTAGACGTATCTGCGGGCCGTGACGAGGCGCGTGCGATGGCTGAGATGGACAAGGTTGCCGTCAGCCAGCGTGGTCGTCTTATCCAGCTTGCTACCTCTCGCAATAGCCGACTTAAGTCTATCGACCGCTCGCTGTCTATCCTGATAGCACAGGGCGCAAAACAGATCCAGGCCAGCCACGGCGCTGGTGGGCCAGCAGGATTCGGTCCTGGACAGCTTGAAGAGATCGGACACGCCTTCGCTGACGCTTCTTTCGCACACCTCCGTGGTATCCAAGACCCAATGGCCCGTGGACGGCCTGGTGAGATCACCACACGGCAGTCTATTTTCAACATCAAAATGCGTGACATTAACAACGCACTTGCTAAGCTCCTGCCGCTAATGATTGCCTTCAGGGGCGCAATGCTTTCGGCTACCGTTGGTGTGATCGGACTGGCTACTGCCGCTGCGACAGCCGCTGGTGCCCTCGTAGGAATCGCTGGACTGGGACTTCTCGGCGTGGCGGGTGCACGGGCTGATGGTACACCCGACTTTGAGGCGTTCCAAGAGATCATGGAAGATATTCGAAACATGTTCCTCGACGCCTTCATGCCGCTTGCCACACGGCTTGCTCCGTTTATGGAACGGGCTATGGACGGATTAGGCATGCTGTTCGAGGATCTGGCTATCGCAATGACTGACCTACTCGACATGCGTGGAGACGCCCAGGACTTCGGTCGGTGGATTCGAAACGTTCTGCCTGAGCTTGTCTCTGACCTACTCGACTTCAGTCAGGCGTTCATGCCGATTTTCCGTGCCATCGGTGAGTTTATCAAACAGACCGATCTTGTCGGCGCACTGGCAGACGCAACCGAGGCCGTGCTACCGAACCTGGCTGAGCTCGTTCACGAACTGATCCGAGCGGGGCCGATCCTGCTTGGCCTGAGCCAGGGATTCCTGAACGTGGTAACTGTCATCGTACAGCTACTCGGTATTCTGTCACGACTCGCACACCTGTTCGGAATCGGTGGTGAGCGGCTTGGTGCCTTCATCGCCACAGGATTGGCTGCGGTCTCTGTACTTGCGA
>CBHTSZ010000010.1:0-6867 GCA_966095765.1 uncultured bacterium | reverse complement strand
ATGAATATCGAGTCAGAAGACGAGTATGGGGAGCCTATTGTCCACATGATCGGTCGGGACAAGACTGGTCAGAGACACCACGTAGAGGTGGAAGGACACTCTCCGTCGTTTTTCATCCACAACAACGAATACACTGGTCGAACGGAAAACCATCCGAGTATTCGACGTTGTGAGTCTGGCTACCAAGACATACATGGTGAGCCGCTGGTTCGAGTCTACACCTACAGCGCCGACGATGTGAAAGAGGTTAAGAAGGCGTTTGATCGAACGTGGGAAGCGGATGTTAACTTCACGCACCGATTTCTTATCGATAACGAAATCTATACTGGATTCAAGTTCGATAAGAACAAGGCCGAAGATGCCTACACGGGAGACTACCGTATTCACGTCAGCGACCTGGAGCCGTGCGAGTCTCCTGAAATAGAGCCGCGTGTTGTCACGATTGACATTGAGGTTATTCGAGAAGATGGTGGCTTTCCGCATGCTGAAAAGGCCGAGTGGCCCGTGGTAACGATTGTCGCACACGACAGTTACACGGACGAGTACGTCGGCTGGCTACTCTACCACGACATGTACCACGGCATCGGCTGTGGCATGACCGCCGAAGAGATGGAGGCTGAACTGAACGGCCTCGACGGGGCGTCAGACATGCGTGTGTTCAGCGACGAGCAGGCCATGCTGAACGACTTCAACTGGTGGGTTCGTGATCAGCAGCCAGACATGCTTAGTGGATGGTACAGCAGCGGGTTCGACTTCCCGTATCTTGTCAACCGTTGTGACAATCTCAACATCTTCAGTCACCGAGACTGGTCGCCGTTTGGACAGGTGTGGGTGAGCAACTCGAGCGGTGAGGCTGGTGCAAAGGGAGTCACGCTGTTCGACATGCTTGATGGATACAAGAAGACACAGATCCACAAGCTCAAGTCGTACAAGCTGGAGAACGTTGCGCAGGAAGAGCTTGGTCGTGGTAAGATCAAGATGCAGGAAGACTTCGCAGACATGTGGAAGAAGCATCCTGTCGAGTTGATGGAATATAACATCAGGGACGTTGAAGCCGTGATCGAGATTGACAACTCGGCTGAAGTGATTCCGATGTTCTCTCACATGCGTGACGTGTGTGGCACTGAGTTCGACCAGATGATCGGTAACAACATCAACATGATCGACATGCTCACGCTTCGAGAGGCGAAGAACGTGGGTATCAGGCTTCCGACAGCGGTGAAGCCAGACGAAGACTGGTACTTCGGTGCATACGTCTTCACGCCGAAGGCTGGACTGCACGAGAAGGTTGTCTACCCCGACCTCTCGTCGCTGTATCCGAACATGATGTACCAGTGTAACATGTCGCCTGAAACCATCGTCGGGACGAAGGCAGACCTGTTCATGTCGGAATACAGTGAGGAAGACTGTGTGTGGTCGTACATCGACCCACGGCCTGTGAAGCGTGTCGAGCAGGGTGAGGATTACAGCGAATACAAAGACGGTGAATTTAAAGCCATCATGCGACGGAAGAAGGATGGCACTTGGAAGACGGTCTGGAAGGATTCGCCTGAGCCAGTCAAGCTGTACTACCTCAAGCCAGAGGTGAAGCAGGGGTTCGTGTCGAGCCTTGTTGGTAAGCTGCTCGACATGAAGATGGAGTACAAGGGCAGTGAAAAGTACGAGGCTGTAAAGCGCGTCGTAAACAGCGTCTACGGGGTGTTCGGGGACAGCAACTCGTTCGGCACTGGCTTCCGACTCTTCGACTGGCGTATGGCTGAGTCGATCACCCTCGGTGGTCGTAAGGTGATCCAGTACAGCGCCGACGAGTTTGTGAACCATCTTAACCAGCACAAGGATGCAGCAGGCTTTGAGGGCGCTGACGCGGAGCTTGTGGGCGGTGACACCGACTCTGTGATGACAGCCATCCCGTTCGCTGAAGACGCTCAGCAGGCGACTGCGCTCGCTGAAGAGGCTGCTGAGCACGTCAATCAGATGTACTCCGCGTTCTGTTACCAGGAGTTTGGCCTGGAAGAACACGCGATGGAGATCGAGGTCGAGTCGTACAGTCCTCGATGTTTCTTCGTACAGGACGACAAGGAGCCGAAGGGGGTGGGAACGAAGAAGCGATACGTCACCAAGATTACAGTCGAAGACGGAGAGGAACTGGACGAGCCGAAGTTCAACATCAAGGGCTTCGAGGCGATTCGATCCGATCAGTCGCAGGTGACAATCGACATACAGAAGTATGCCTTCCGACAACTGATGGACGAAGACGTTGAGACGGCGAAGCAGAACATCAACGCGGCGGTTCGAGAACTGTACGCGAATCCAGAAGAGATCGATCTGGAGGATCTTGGTGTGCCGTTCGGCATGAGCAAGGACGCTCACCAGTACGGCAGTGAGAACCGTAAGCCAATGCCGTGGTTCAAGGGCGCGAAGTATGCGAACCAGCACATCTACGGCGAGAAGATCATCAAGTCTGACATGGGAGACAAGCCGATCTACTTCTATGTCGAGGACACTGGTAACATGCCGAGCACCTACACAGCGGACACGGCGGAGGATGGAACAGCAGTCGATTGTATCGCCGTAAAAGCCGCTGACGACGTTCCAGACGAGATCACGGTGGACAGGTTGAAGATGCTCGACAAAGCCGTTGAGAAGAAGCTTAAGCCGATCTACGACACACTCGACTGGGACTGGGACGTGGCTAAAATGGGCGAGATGAATCCCGCACGATTCATGTAAGTCTGCAAGGTGGTTTTCGACACGCCACCCCTGGGGTGAAGGGGGTGAAGATGGTGTTGCAGATGCGGAAGCTTTTTATACCTCTGTCTCATACTATACTGCATGGGAATCCGTACCAGAAACTTCGAATTGAAACGAGTGTATCCAAACAGTCCGCATGTATCAGCTTACTGAGAGCATCGACGTTGAAGTTGGGGAAGCTGTCCCTGGCGTACCGATTGCTGCCCAGGGAGTCGAGTACGTTGTCGAGGCGCACATGACGGCTGAAGAGATCGCTGGCATGATGGCGGACACCAGCGAAATGAGCGAGGAAGAGATGGAGCAGGTCGCTGTCATGCTGACTGGTGACACTGAGGTCAACCAGGCCGCAGTCGCCATCTCTGACACAGAGGGATCGGCTGGCCCTGTCATCGTACAGGAAGACGACCTCAGCGGAGAGGCTGTTCTCGAACAGTTCGAAGCTGACTACCTCTCGGCCTAATCAGCCGATTCGGTCGAGAGTGAGTAGGACTCACCCTACGACCTGTAAGCAGGCAGCCGTTTAGCGATACCTTTTTATAGGCCCAACCCCTATGTACATCTATGTCAAGATCGAGAGGTAATGTCAAGAAGGGTGATCGCGTCAGAGTCCTCGTCAATGGCAAGCTGGCGACGGTCAAGGAGACTGACGTGGATCGAGATATGGATAAGCCAGAAGACTGTCAACGGATGGTCAGGTTGCCGAGTGGTGACACACTCGTGCAATTCCTGTGGAAGAAAGAGGGCGGCACCAGCTACGTTGACGGGCCGCACCGATACATGATCGTACCAGCAGACCTACTGAGTCCACAATGAGCCTGAGTAATATCGTGCCAGACGGATTCGACTACTGGTACTATGATCCAGACACGGGACTCCTGCTACGCAATGACACGGAGTACGGTTGGGTAGCTGTGACCAGTCTCGACGTGGCAGAGCAGGAGCAGGAAGAGCTTTCGAAGGCGCTCGTTCGTGCGTCGAAGTTTGGTTTTGCCGAGCCGAGTGATGTACTGCCGCGCTCGTAACATTTAAATACGTGCAGTACCTAACTGTTGTATGACGAGAGTACATCAGCAGGTGCATGTAACCGACATTGAGTTTCTTCGAGAGACACCACTGCCCGACGACGTTGATCGAGTGGTGACTGTCTGTCAGGAGTCTGTCACGTCTCACATCCCCGAGGGTGTAGCCTACGAGTGGTATCAAATGAGTGACGGGCCAGCCTGTGGCTACGGCGGTGATCACTCGTACAGGCTGTTCGAGACGGCAGCAGCGTCCGTCCTGTGGGCGCTGGAGATGGGCCAGACGGTCTTGATCCACTGTCACATGGGACAGTCCAGATCCGTCTCAGTGGCCGCAGCAGCCATCTGTGTGTACGAGGAACACGACGACCCGATGAAGTACATGTATCGTATCAAGGATCTACGAGCGACAGGACACCTGCCAGACGATTCGCTAATCCGCTATGCAAAGCGGTTTGTGAACCAGCGTATCCACGTCAGCGACGATGGCGAGGTCACACATATCACTGCGTAAGACAGTCACAAGACTTAAGTAGTTGGCGGCCTTACTATTTTATACAGACAACAATACGTGTCAGTAATCTATAAAAAACCCTTAAGTAGGCGTAGCCCTTAGTGACTACTATGGCACAATCAGAAGATAGGCCAGAAGGAGCATCGCCAGGCGAACCAGAATACGAACTTTACAAGGCAGTCGCTCAGTTGGAAAAGAATCACTACACGAAGAGTGAGATCATCAACGCCCTGATCGACGTGACCAACGACCTGATGGGCACCGAACACAAACCTCGACAATGAGACTCGTAACAGGCCCGAGGCGCAGCGGGAAGACGACGGAGGCGATTCGGATCGCAGATCGTGAAGACGCCATCCTCGTCTGCCACACCCGTGACGCGGCCAACAGCGCCTATCAACGAGGCAAACAGATGGGGTGAGACGTTCGCGTCATGTCCTATCACGAGTTGCTGAGAAACCGAGCGGTGGCTGAGAACAGACCAATTGTCATCGACAACGTGGAGATGTTCCTCAACTTCGTCGCTCGTGAGGCAGGTGCGAACGGTGTGTCTGCGGCTACCATGACACCAGGCGTTCGTATCAATCTGGCAACACGCGAGGGATGGGAGTGAGACGTGAAAAATCAATTGATCCAGACGACCTGAATCGACCAGAGGGCAACGACCTCGTATCGAACTACGACAAGCACGACACCGCTGAGGGCCGAGTACGGTCTGCGCTGGAGTCGGCTGGTCTGACGGTCGAGAACTGGGGGATCGACATGCGACACGACGACGGTGACGGTCTAATCTTTGACGATAAGATGGACTTGAAAGTGTACGCCTCGACGTGGAACGGAGAGGAATACGCTGACGCACTCGTCGGGATCGTAGAAGTCAAGTACAAGTCGAACGACTACTACATGTTCAAAATCAACAGACGGCACTGGCGTCACTACGTCCAGATCGCTGCTGAGCATGACGTTCCGACCTACATCGTCTTCGACAACGGCGAGATGCTGCACTGGTGTCGAGTAAGTGAGACGTTAGTCATGGACACGTTCGCGTTCCCTGACGGTAATAAAGGGGTGCTGCTGTCTAACAACTATTACACCACACACGAAGCGGTCGGTTGTCTGTTGGACTCCACGACTGAATCAGCCGATTCAGTCTGACGTTAGGCGTGCAAACGCCAGACAACCAACAGGCGAGCGATGGGTGAGCCATGCTCACCAGTCGAAAGCTTTATAAGCGAGTAGCCCGTAGTAAAGATGCATGGGATCTGTAGTAGAACCATACGGAATCAGGATTCGTGGCGAGGAAGCACGTCTTCCTGGCCCAATTCTCAAGGTAGCGAACGATGTTAATCGGCATGGCGAAGTTCATGCTGTGTTCGCAGAACACGATGATGAAGTCGAGATTCGACAAGGGACGGCGACAATCGATCAAATAAAAGAAGTCTTCGTGATCGATGATGGCGTAACGGAGCATGTGTTCACGTTTGACGAATACGTGAGCCACTACCGTCCGATGGAGGTTTACCACTAATGGCAACACTCACATACGACGGAGAAGACTACGAAGTGGAGAACAGTGAAGTTTATTTCAAGGCAGAGACTGACGACGGCGAACGAGAGATCGTCGCCCGAATCAGCCTCGAACCCGAACAGCTTACGAACGACCTACTCGTTGCGCTGTACGACGAGCACGGCACCGTCCGTGGGTTCAGCATCGAGATGAACGGGATTGAGTATCACCTGGACGCAACGAAGACGACTGTTGCGAACCAGGAGATTACCGACCCGATGGAGGGAGATGCGCAGGGTGTCCTCGAAGTCGGTATCATGGCACCCCGCGACAATGCGTTCATCCAGTTGGCAAACTAATCTCAGTAAACCGATACTTTTTTATAGCGGCGGCTCGTAAGTAGTACATGGACGTATCAGTTACTACTGTACCATGCGGATCAGAGCCAGTTCATGAACTGCAATCGCATCTCGACACTATTAAGCCTTACGCATACGACCTTTCGACTGAAACAGCCGATTCGGTCGAGAACGCGCTGGCCGTCGAACACGGGATGGAGTTGGCACACGACGAGGAAGTGGAGCACTACGTAGACTTCATGTGTATCGGTGAGGCTCGATAATATGGGAAAAGGTAAGACATACGAGTTGAAAATTAAGAACGAGATCAACGAGCACACAAGAGGGTGTGTGAAGGCACACCGTCCTGACTTCTCTGGCAACAGTACGGGTGAGGTGGCTGATATTATGGTCGTCTGGCAGGCAGATCGCGTCGATCATAGATCGACTGGAGCCAGTTCGGATTCATCCGAACGAGATCGATACGGAGATCAGTCGCCGTGTGGACACCCTGAGAGGCATGTGGCTTATGTTGAATTAAAGAAGCGTCAGGCTGGTGACGGGAAGCGATGTATCGTCATGCAAGGTTCAAGCAAGGGGCAGAGCGGGTTAGGCGAATTAACCGAACTGGTACGCGATTCGCCGTATTGGGCTGACTGCTATCTGGCAGTGAAGTTCAACAACCGTGAGATCATCGTATTGGACGCGAGAGAGCTTCTTCGATTCCTTGAAGGTGAT
>CBHTSZ010000009.1:0-6872 GCA_966095765.1 uncultured bacterium | reverse complement strand
CCATTCTGACATGTCAGTCCCTTGTACACTGTGATAACGTAGCAGCACACAAACGTGTTAGCACATTGAGACGTTCGGCGGTATGCTCTCAATGCGCTAACATGTATCCAGACAAACAGATTCACCGACTATGACAGACAACCGACACATTGACGACATGGTGACGAAACGTGCGATAGATGACATATTGGTAGACGGACATGTCGTGCGATTGAACGACCGTTCAGATACCAAACATGTCACACTGTCGAAACATGCCGACATGCTGTTGTCAGATGAGTTACAAGACTTATTTGACACGTTCGGTGATGTAACGGTGTTGAAAGGTTCAAGTCGCAGACATGGCTTGAAGCTTATCATTGAGGTAACAGATCAATGAGAATACCTGACACACTGTTGACAGATGGCTGACAACAGAATCGCCTTGGTGATTTGATATGTCCGTGCGGTAACACAATCGAACTCGACGGAAAGTGTCCGAACGGACACATATCACCGCTTCGACAACACGGTTACATCTGATAGGTCGGTAGTTTGAAACATACATGAAATTGACACTATCAGATGTGCGACACGTAAGTGCACACATTATTGACGGCACTTTGACATGTCTCAGCCCTTTTAGGGACATGTCTCGCGTGCGTAATGACACAATTCAAACATGAATCACGACGATTTGTACCAGTTAGTTGATGTATCGGAACTTGAGAACGAGGAACTGGCAACCGCCTTACAGGTTGCTGAGGAGTTGTCAGATGATTAAAAAGATCAAAACGCTGGCATACGCGGTGTATGTCATCGCATTGGTACTTTGGTTTCCTGTCAAGGTGATGAACTGTAAGCTGGTTGACGGTTGCGCCAAGCAATGTAAGCGCGTTTACATGTTGGAGGACTGACATGGAGCCAATTGTCATCATCCTGATAGCTTGGTGGTTCGGACTTGTCGGCTTGCTTATGTATGCGATCAGGGGTGTTCTGTATGTGTAAGCATGCTGACAGTACCATACATGAAGGGAGACGGATATGTTTCGATTGTGGTAATATTATCGTCCTGACATAACCCCCATCAAAGTTAGATTATTTGATATAAATTTGCTGACAGGTGTGTCCTCCATAAAAGCGCCCTCTACGAAGCGATATATCTGTGAGATGACAAGTGTCTGTTCCAGATTTTTAAAATTTTCAGATTTTCATCCAAATTTAGGGTGCTTCGTGCAGAATATTTCGCCCTCAATTTCCACTCGCCGCTCGGCTGGAACGATGGTTCCGACCGCGCCACTTCCGTACCGCTCGTAGTCCACGTCGATGGTGATCGTAATCTCGTTGCAATCGAACTGATACTGCTCACCATCCTGGGTGGTGACAGTGATCCGATCTGCGTCTCCTATGCCTGTTGACATGTAACTAATCTTAGGAGTGCCATTGATATAAAGGTTTCGATTTACCGAGTGTCACCTATCGGTTTACCGACAGCTTTATATACACGCGGCTCATAGTGTAAGGTAGATGATACATGCAGGAAATCAACTACGATAAATCGTACCTCTTTAGGCACGAGCACGGCGCTGGCTCGAAGAGTGCAATTGACGACATTATCGATGAGGAAGCGATTATCGAACACGACGGACGCTCGACAGCCAGGACGTTCTACTACGTCGAGGAGGCTCCAGAGCACAAGCGTAAGCAGTTCAAGCGGATGCTACAGCACCAGGAGGATATGTACCACCCGAGTCGATCACGGGCTGGCGCGAATTTCCGTGCCGACATGGAGCGAACTGCGAAGACGTTCTGCTCTCAGTGCGAACTCAATTCCTACCAGACAGAGCGCGTCCTCCATGTGATGGATGACCTTGACGTGAACAGCTACGGACACTACTCGACCGAAAAGGTCATCCTCGCCGTCATCAGCCTGGTCGCCAACGAGGATCAACGCCTGATTCGTGACGAGCCAGAGTACCGTGATCTCGTGGAGCAGGTTGGCATGACTCTGGAAGAGGTGAGGAAGGTTCGATTGATGACTCGTGAACGTACAGATGCGTTCGACTGATAGCCTTGCGACCCGAAGAATCGCTTTGGTCGTCAGGGAGTTGAAACTCCCCAACGACGTTCAATCTGAGGGGCCTCACAAGCCGCGTGAGCCGTCTGAGAGAAGAGTGAAGGGGATTGATCATCCTGTGCCTGGAATCGCCTCACGAGCCGCACACGGCCTCACGAGCGAAACTCGTTTCGGGAGTGAGATAGTGGGACTATCCCACAACCTCTGAGGGATGGTTGATAAATGGGGAGAGGGTCGGGCTGCGGTATATGCGTTCACTATATAAAGGGGACTCCGACTACAAACTAAGACAGACGTGTGGTGAAGGCAGTGCGAGGCATCGTTCTGTCGGAACACGTCTAACCGCTCCCACCCACCCCGTTTCAATGCACTCATGGTCTGATCGAAACGCGGTTTCGAGCAGGGATAAAATATCGAAGATATTTATGGAACACGAAATCGAATACTTTACGAAGAACGGAGATCGGTGGGGACGAGATCAGTACGGCGAATTTAAGGCTGACGCAGGCACGCCAGACGTGCCAGATGACGAGGATTTTAATTACCAGCCGTGCAAGGCTGTACTGAAGTTTACACACCAACGATACGGGGAAGTGAGGTACTGTACGGCGATGGCCGAGAACAACTTTGATCCTGACGGATCACACCGATGCAAGGTACACAAAGGACGTGACAATCTAATGGAACAACACAGAGAAAATTACGAGACGGGGGCGTTCACTCACAGCTACGTCACGATGTTCGACAAGATGAAGCCGCACAAGCGGATCGTTTGCATCCGCATGTTCCGCGACTTCCTCGAACAGTCGATCTACGAGTTTGAGCCAGAAGATGTTGTCGAACTGATAGACACCAGCGACGAAGACTGGACTGATCAGGACGAGATCGCGGTGACGTTTCCCGTGCCGACGACGAACACGAATCGAGCGAAGTATCTTTGGGTGGCGACACTCGAATTTATCAAGGCGGAGAACATCGAGGAACAGATGTTCCAAGACGCCATGCGCCAGCAGAACGCGCCTGGTGAGATCACAGTGACCGTGTACGGAGAGCAGGGGCCTGTCGGTGAAGAAGACCGAGAGCACCATCTGAACCTTCCGCTTTCACGGATCATCAAGGATCACAAGAACCTACTCAAGATGGGCGGCGTTGACATGGCTACGAACGACGATGGCAGTGTCAAGGTCACAGAACGCGAGTGGGTTATCGACATGGACGAGCCGAAGCCCGAGGCAAATCCAATGAACGACCCCTTCGAACAGAACGTAGAGGCTTAAATCTATGAGTGGGAGCAAAGATATGCCAGCGGAACTGAAACAGAAGGTTCCGCACGATGTACGACTCTACGTGAGAAACTTCTGGCGGCACCCTGAAGACCCGAACCGTAGATACGACTTCTACGACGGGACTGGTGAGAAGTATTTCTACTACCTCACTGACGAGAAGGGGCCGCTAAACCCACAGGAGTGGGGAGATATTGTCGTGCTGCTGTTCGCTCGTGGTTGTCTCAAGACAACGACGTGTACGATGATTGCGAACTGGGCAGCCGACTGTTACCCGAATACAGAGGGCCTTGTAACGGCTCCACGGCGTGACCAGACCCAGGAGGTCATGAGCCGTGTGAAGCAGGCTGTCGAGGAGTCAGGACTCGCTGAGCGACGTGACAAGGACAAGGAGACGCACCAGCGGTTCCAAAACGTGTACACCGACGAGACTGGCGAGCAACGAACCTCGTACTCAGAGATTAAGTCTCGATCCGCGTGGGGAGAAGGTGACGCGCTCCGTGGTATCCACGCCCACTACGGGATTGTGGACGAATTTCAGGACGTTGACGAGGGCATGTTCTCTGTCTTCCTTGAGACGGTTGACCGTAAGATCCCGTCTGTGCCATACTTCCCCACGATTTTCGTAATCGGTACACCGAAGATGGCTAACTCCTTCTTCCACCGACTCTGGCAGATGAGTGACCAGCGAGAGTGGGACGACGATAAGAAGGAGTGGATTCAGACGGCTGATGGCAAAGAGTATCTGCCCGAGGCTACTATGAAGCGCCGAAAAGAACTGGAACAGAAGATCGAGGCGCTGAAATACGACGAGCGTGAGAACGGCGAAGACCACTCAGACGCGATTGCCGCGTTCCAAGAGGAGCTTGACGAGATCAGTGGTTTCAAGGTCACGGGATGGCACATCGACCAGTATGCCTGTCCGCGTCACAGCCCACAGGAGATCGCCTTCAAGAAGGCTGAGTATCCGAAACGCAAGTTCAAGAACGAGGTCGAGGCACGCTTCTACAGCCCCGAGAACGACCTGCTGACCAAGGAAGACGTGATGGATCAGATCCTCGAAGGAGAGGGCTGGTACGCTCGTAAGATACAGGAAGACAACGACACCTTCATTGGTGTTGACTGGGGTGGTGGAGACGGAGAGGGTGCAGCGAGCACGTCTGTCTCCATCGGTGAACGTCGTGACGACGGCACGATCAAGGTGCTCAAGCACGAGTTTCTACCCCACGACCTCAGCGACAGTGAAGAGGTCAAGCGGATCGAAGACTATATCATCCAGTACCAGCCGTCTGCGGTCGTCGTGGACGAGGGGTATGGTGACACAAACCGTGCCAACCTGCAAGAAGGCGTCGGGACTCGGAACCCTGATGGATACGATATGGTCTACGGCTGCATGTACGGAAACGTCAACAAGAAGGATGGCGTGACGTGGAGCCGAAAAGGATCTAAGGACTACTTCACGGTCAACAGGACGTTCATGATCGAATCGTTCTGTTCTGACTTCAAGCGTGGTAAGATTCAGATCCCTGGAGAAGACCTTGAGTTTGACTCGCGGTCGTCTAACGGGACTCGACTTGTGGACAACCTGACCGCGCCGTACACTGACCGAATTGAGACTGCTGACGGGAAGAAGAAGCTTCGTGTCATCAGCGACGAACAGGACGACGCCCTACACTCGTTCGTGTATATGTGGATCGCGGCAAACCACGTCAAATCTCGACGGAAGATTCACACTGTAGGATCGCACTCAACATACTAACATGACAGAAGAATTTGACATTACAGTAGACGCTGAGACGGATAGCACGGAGTCTACGGATTCTGTCACAGCTACTGCCGATTCATCGACAGATGATCGACAGATTGATGGGCAATCTGTCCATCAAACAACGGACACAAGCTCTACAGCGCCTCACGACTCTTCGAGCATGGTCTACGCCGACAACGAGAAGGCTCGATCAGAGGGGCGTGTTCTCTACTCAAAGCGCGGTGACAGCGCGGACGAGATTGACCCACGTAAGCTTGTTCGTGACCCAACGCTGTCAGAACTCCGATGGTACTACCGACGAACATTTGCGAAGAAGCTCGTCAACAAGCCGATTGACGACGCCTTCAAACACGGCTTCAAGCTCGAAGGCGGTGACGCTGACGACGCCAAAGAGTGGTTGAAGAACACCGACTACATCGAGAACTATAAGCTGGCTGAGAAAAAGGCTCGGCGTGACGGCTTCTCGCTTATCTTCATCGGAACACGAGACACATCTGACGGCGTGCATCAGTCGCCCAAGGACGACGACGTGGACGTTGTTGAGGTCACGCACACCAAGGTCTTGACGATTGACGACCTGTGTCACTGCGCCGAGAACGAGATTCTGGAGCAGGTCAAGGAAGGCTTCGACCTTGAGCATGGACAGTTCAAGGTACGACAGACTGGTATCGTGATCAACACGGACATTAACAGCCCTGACTACCGTGAGCCTATCGGCTACGTGCTTTACCAGGGGTCGAACGACCGTGAAGAGGATCGAGTCCAGTTTATCCACCGTGATCGCGTGCAGCACCTTGTGTGGAACAAGGAGGTTGACGGTGACTATCGCCGTGACGACGTGCGACTCGGTGGACGACGCTGGAAGGACGAGCGTCCACTCGGCAAGTGGGAAGGCGACTCCGTGCTCGTGCAGTCTTACGACCTGATGAAGGGCGTGGCAAAGGGCGACTGGGCCATCATGCAGGCGCTGTTCCGTAACGCGGCAAACCTGTACGCGGTGCACCTGCCTAACGACGCGACTCAGGAAGAGTTTAACGCTGCTCGTAGAGAGTTTAAGAACCTGAACGCCAAGTCTGAACTGTTCCTACCTGGCGGGCCGCCTGGTGAGAACGAAGACCAGTACGAGATCAAGCAGTACACCAGCGGTGACATGGTTGAGCCACGAGAGTATTTCGACGTGATCTTCGATCAAATCTGTGCAACACACGAAATGACGAAATCCGTGCTCTTCGGTACACAGAGCGGTACTGTGAGTGGTTCTGAGACGGACATTAAGAACTACTTCAACAAGGTCGAGCGATACCGTCAGAACCGCGCTACCAACTGGATCAAGGACTTCATCAACCGTGTCAAGTTCATGCTTGACGACCGTGTGAAGGACGACCGTAATAACGCTGACGTGACCATCGACTGGGAACCGCTCTTCAAGCTGAACGACGTAGAGCGGATCAACGCGATGCAGTCGCTTGTCTCTGGCATGCAGATTGCCATCAACGGCTACGTGCTTACGCCCGACGAGGCGCGTTCGATCCTCAACGAGGAGTGGTCGTTCATCGACCTTGAGAATCTGACAGAAGAACAGCGCGAGTGGCTGAACGACATTAACGTAATTAATGAGCAAGAAGACGAACTCGAACGAGGAAGAGGATTCGGAGAAGGAAACGAGGAAGAGAACGGCACCGATCCTGACGAAGGGTACAAAAACCCGTCGATGAGACAGGGCGGTGGCATGCCAGAAGGCCACAAGACTGGTGAACTGGCAAAC
>CBHTSZ010000008.1:0-7678 GCA_966095765.1 uncultured bacterium | reverse complement strand
TGTAGCCATCGCTACCTAATGTAGGTGCTACAGGTATAAAAGAGTGTCGATTACTGGAACGTTCGGTCGAACTCAGGTTCGAGCGAGTTTTCCTGCTTTGCGTGCAGCATGGTTGTGTATATTACCATTGCCGTGTAGATCTTTGAGATTCGCTCATAGAGAGCCTCAGCAACACGCTCGTCTGGTTCGTCAGCGAAATAGTCAATGCACAACATTGTTTCAACAAGGAGGTCAACGTCTCCGTCTACCTCAAACTCGTCTTCGTCAAGCATGTCCTGCTTCTTGTGAAGCCACTCAAGCACAACGGTTCGAGCTTCGAGTAGCTCACGCTCGTTTGCCTCGCTGTGCTCAGTCACTTCACCACTGGCAACATCCTCCGCGTGTGTGCGGGTTGCTGCCAACGTCTCCGTGACGCTCTTCGCTTTTTCCAATTGATTGGTGTATATTGTCATTGTTACATCCGCGTTATATGAACGCTCTGGTTTCCTCGTCGTCCGCCTCTGCTGTCAGACCCATTGCTTCGGCCAGTCCTTCGTAGTCAGCATCCTCGATCATCTGTTCCACGTCTTCTCGCTGCTCTTTCTCAGCACGCATGGCATCCATACGCTCGTCCATTGCAGCAGCGAGATCGACGCCCTCTTCTTCAGCGGTGTGTGCGATGATCGTGACCATAGCAGCCAGAACATCACCGAGGACTTCGGCACGGTCGTCGCCATCAATGCCGTGTGCATCCAGCGCCATCCGACCTTCGGAGAATTTGCCAGCCATTGCAATCAGTAGATCGAGTCCGATGTTCGCATCTTCCTCGTCTATCTCTTCTGCAATGAAGTCTTGGATCTCTTCTAAGTCCATACACATTGTAGGGTGTACAAGTATATAAAACTTCTGCTCGGCGGCAGACTGCTACTATGGTATGTAGTCTCAGTGTTACTTAAAAATCAGCGTCTTTGAGTGCCCTGCCTCGACAGGTCTTTCCCACACGATTCGCACTCTCCTTCGGTAGGGCCTTCCTTCGATGGATAGCACTCATAACACAATCCCATGTAGAACAGTAGGCAATCAGCCTACTTAAATGTTTTGAACGACGATGGTAACGCTCGCATCACCGTTCTCTTCCATGTGCCAGAGTCCCTTGCTGCTGAGAGATCCGACAGCCTGTTCAATCTTCGCCTTCACCTCACCACGGTTGTGTCCGTTCCAACGCGGGTCTTGTGGGTCGAAGATCGTTCCCCGAATATCGTCCGTGCTCGCAGGTCGAACGGGTCGCAGACAGCCGTCCGCAGACTCTTCGACCAGCCCAAGCTGTCGTCCGATCAACATGTGCTCGTAATCCATGTCGTCCAGATCCTCGTGGCAGACCTCTCGACCATCGAGGTTCTCACGCATGAGCGCAAGTACATCCTGCTCGACCTGTGAGAGGCCCTCAGCGGCTTCTCCTAAGCTTTCAGGCTCACCTGGCACCGCTGCACCCTCCAGGTTCATCTGCCCATCAGGGACGTGCTGAGCGGCTTCTAAGGCGTCCGAGACAGACCGCGCTCCGAGACGCTCCTGCTGTGCGTCAACGGTCTTCTTGATCGGTCGGCGGTGAATCGGGTCGCCCACTTCTTGGAAGTGATCCCACTCGTCTTCGATGTTCGGTCGGCCCAGCGCGTTCCCGCCGTCGTAGACGTACAGGTTCTCGCGTCGGTCGTTCGGATTCTCACGAATATCGATCAGGTATGCCTCGTTCATCTCGTCCAGCAGGTTCCGCAGTTCCTTCTTGCTGAACGTTGCGATGTTCGGGTTGTCCTGAATCTCTTCCTCAATCGACTTGAGGTTGCATGCCAGCGCACTCGATCCGCTATCCATCTGAGCACCGCGCTCGATGATGGCGTCGAGAATCGCCAGCTTCTTCTCGTCCAGGCCGTGCGTGCTGCTCAGCAGCGTCTTACGGCAGGCGATCACGTTCCCAACATCTTCGGGTGCCGCTACGATGTGCTCAACCTCTTCCCCGTCCACTTCGAGCGTCACACGCTCACGGGCGTGGTAGTTGAGCAGCGCACTCGCCTTCACCAGCGAGGCGATCATACGACTCGCACGAGACGATTCCGACCGTTTGAACGTAAACATCGGTCGAGTGACGTTTGCAGCGTCCCAGTCGTCTCCGTCGAATCTCCCCTCCCCCGTAGGAATCAACACGGGTGTGTCAACTGGTATGTTCGAGATGTGGTACTGCAATGCATACTGTAGCTTCGGCGCATCGAAGATGTATTCTGTATCACTGGCAGGCAGGGTGAGGTTCTTGTGACCCCAGTGCATGTCGTGCACAGCCGCGTTCTTCTCTTCCGTCTCGTCAACCTTCGCCTCCAGCATACGAGTCTGCAACTCCTGCTCAACGTCCATCTTGTTCTCGTCAGCGAGCATGAAGATCACAGGCTTCGGCTCACGAGTAATGTTAACTGAGGTACGTCCAGACTCAGCCTCGGGATCAGAGACGTTACGTGCGTAGTTGAACCCGCCGTCGTCACCGTGAACCGACTTGAGGAACTCAGCCATCTCGTCAGGAATCTTGTTCAACTCGTTCAGTGCAGCGATCCGACAGTCGTCCCAGTCAGGGTGGTCGATCAGCGACTTGTCAGACCCCGCAGTGAGGTTGAAAAGCCAGTCCTTGGCGAGCGCAAACAGCTTGTCCACGACTTTCTCCTTCATGTGCGTCTTACCACCAGACGACCCACCAGTAATAATCAGCGAGCCATAGTCAGCATGGTCTGGCAGCAGACCCGTGATATACGTCAGCAGTGTGACAAGCGTCTGCTCTTCGTTGAGAACCTGTTTCGACCGAGAATAATCCACCACGTCATACAGGACGTTCCTGTCGTGTAGCTCTACGTCAGGCTCCTTTTCGACTTGAATCTCCATGTGTGCCCTATAGTAGGGTTTGGGACTATAAAAAAGTTCCGCCGTGCTACTTACTCACTTAGCTTAATCTCGCGGATCATTGATCCGATGACTCCAGCTTGACTTTAGTCAAGCGTGATCTCGACTTCGAGCGACTGAAGCGCGTCTTCATCGAACTTCTCTTTGATGACCTGCTCAGTGAGATGCTCTATAGTGTCTTCCCGACTCTCTACTGGCGATTTCAGTTCGTCGAGCTCTTGTAGCGCTTCCTCGCTCCACTCTGTTTCGAGAACGATGCTGACGTTCGTGGTAACAACAGTCATTACTGTTCCTCCACGATCTGAACCATTGCGAGTGCGATGCTGATGTTCTGTAGCTCACCGATGTGCCGAGTCTCGTCACCCGCATACGCAGCGTCGTTGCAGCCATTTCTGATGCAGTTCATACCTACAATAGGTGCTATGGGTATAAAAAAGTTCCGCTCCGTGTCGTCAATTACTTGTTAATCGCCTCTCTGTACGCCTGAGCCAAGAGATCGTCGCGTTTTTGAGCAACACTGTGCCCAACAACACGCCAATAATGGCAATCTTCGTCAACAATACACAAACCTTCCCCGTCAACCGCAGCAACTTGAAAGCCTTCGATAATTGTGACCGCTTCATGTTGTTCAGTCTGCATGTATCTCTGTAGTGATAGTGTGCTTTTGACCGACTTCATCCCGATAGATCACCTTAGACGCCGTGACACGATAGGTATGAATACCATACAGCGACGAGTGAAACTGTACATCCTCGATCTCGATGGAACCACCACCGCCATCAGTCGTCTCTGTAGCAAGCACCTCACCGTCGCTGTCAAGTGCCTCCACCGTGTACTCGACCCACATGCGCTGATCGTTCTCGTCAGTCATGCGTTCTTACACCGCAGTGAGCAGTAGCCATCTCGCGTTGCCTTGCGCTGTTGACAGTTTGCACACTTACCAGGGTCTTGCCCGCTTCGGTGCATGTGTTTACAGCGTCCAGAGCAGAACGGTTCACCAGCGTCGTTGCAGCCATTTCTGATGCAGTTCATACCTACGATAGGTGCTATGGGTATAAAAAAGTTACGCTCCGCACTCTGACGTTAGGCGTGCAAACGCCAGACTTCACCAGTGAGTTACCGAATCCCGCTCCATCCGTCTGGTACGAGGTAGCTCGCTCGTACCATCATCGTTTTGTTCACTTCATCCCAGTAGTAATCATACTCGATCTCACGAGCCTCTCCAGGGATAGTGAACGACTCTCCCTCCTGTGCTTCCAGCGACTGCATGATGTAATCCTTGTCTTTGGTACTCATAGCTCTTGAATCTCAATTATCCTCTCCCTCGGGATGTGCTTTGGCTTACCAGACTCGTCTGGCTTTACAGCCAGCATCTTTGCCCAGTTAGAGCTATACGGTCGTCCCCTGACTGATAGCTCTTCGTCCACACCTTCGTAAATTACCATCACACGTTAGCTCATGTTCGCACACGCTCGCGCTCAACTTCCTCGTCTTCAACAGGCTCGACCCACCAGAGAGACGCCTGTGTCCGACTGAACGCTTCTATTGCGACCAGCGACTCGATGGATGGTACTTCTACCACGTCGCCAGGGCTTACCGTTGTCTGTTCGATCTTAACTTTGACCATGCGACTACTAAGAGCCAGTGGTATAAAAGAGTTACGCTCTTCCTATAGGCGGAGCAGTCTGCTCCACGTAGAACGTGTAATGTGCTCCACACTTCGTACACTCGGTCTGAGGCCCCTCTGCCACATACCGACGTGCTATACAATCACACAGGATGTACGGCTTCCCGTCCTCGTCAAGCCGTGGATATAGCTGCTTCATTGATCGTCGCAGGACAAGTCCTGCTTGTTCTCGACCGAATCGGCTGTTTCAGTCGAGAGGTCATAGGTCGGTGAAACCCAGTGCCAACCGCAGCCCTTACACGAATACGTCCACGGGTCTTCCACTGTTTCGCCCTTATCAATCTTCGCCTCGACTTCACACTTCGGACAGTGAGCGACAGAGCGACGACGCACGAGATCGGTGCCGCGAATCGGGTCTTCCCAATCAGGGTCAGTAATCCATTTCGGTGGGATAGCACCACTGCCAACAACATACACCTCTTCGTGCTCGTCGTAATACACGTCGGTCATGCCGTGGATCATGGATAGAATCCCGTTCGCTTGACCCTCGTTCATCACTTCGATGGTTGTACAGCCAGTGTCCTGTGGTCGTGGTACGCTCATACGTCAAAGTAGGTTGGTTGAATATATAAATGTTCCGATTAACCAATGTCAGATCCACAGGTATTCAGTGCAACCCAACCAGTTGCCGAACCAGTCGGGTTGCACAGAAGGTTTTAGGATCTGTCATCACATGTCAGAATAAAAACATATTCATCGCAAAAAGAAAAGTCGCCTCACAAGTTCTCTTGCTCGATAGCTTCGATCAACTTGTCAAGCGACTCCGTGCTGTCAGCCCATTGCTTCGACTTCCCTGCAAGGTGAACGGCTGCGAGCTTCCACCCGAGCATAATGCCACGGTGAAGCTGCATCTCCGCTTCAGCAGTTTCGTCCATCTTTACAGGTCGTCTTCGTTCAGGTGACTCGCGTTCGCGTAGATGGCTTCGCGGATCTCTTCCACGTCACCAGCAACACCGTGAGTCTCCATCAGGCCGTTGAGTCCGCCGTTGAACGCTTCGGCAGGCGTCAGGTCAGTGCCCTCCAGGGCGTTGACCGTGGACTCCACGAAGGCTTCCTGTGCCGACGTGAGTCCGTCAGTGTCTTCGACGCCACCAGCCGCATCGACCTCGATGTTGAAGTCGTCAGCAGACGCCTCGGCGTTGGCAGGGCGATCCTGCCAGCCGTCTCCGTGGTAGAGAGACATGCTGACGCCTTCCTCGGCCAGCACGTCGTCAGCGTCTTCGGCGTAGCGCATGTCGAACTCGGCCTCTTCGTCCTGCGTGTCGCCCTCGTAGACGTGAGCCTCGTACATGCGGCCACCGTTGTAGCGTCCGATGGTGATCGTCACCCGCTCACCGTCAGCCTCGGGTCGCAGGATCGGAACCCGTGCGACACGCGGCTTTCGACCAGCGTCCAGGCAGGCACTGCGGTCGTTCCGCCAGCCAGCAGGGAACTGGAACAGCCCCTTCATCAGGTAGCCGTCGTCCTTGTACTCCGCGTAGGGACGCCCGTTGAAGTCGAGCGTCCGTGCGATGATCTGCCCCGACATGCCGTTGTACCAGGCGATCACGCGGTCTTCATCGAACGACTCGGCTGGCTCGAAGGACGCTCCCGAGCGGTCGGTGACGAACGTCTGGTCGCCAGCGTTGACCGTCGTCGTGTCGCGGTCGTCCACGTCCACGACACGGTAGTCCGTCGCACGCTTCTCGTCGTCGCCCTTCGTGAAGCCGTCTTCGGGTTTGTCCGCGTTCCGATAGAGATCACCCTCAGTGACCTCAACGTCTTCGAGGACGATGCCGAAGCTGGTTCCGTTCTGTTCCTCATGCTGGCTAAGCGAGCCAGCGTAAATCATACCGACAGGAACGCCGCTGAGAGCAGTCGTCGGAGTCTGGTTCAGCCACGCAAACTCTTCCCGCTCTTCTTCAGCCTGTTCCGCTCCCGTCTCTTCCGCTTCTTGTGCACTCATGGTCAGTTGCGTTTGTTGTTAGGAGCTACGGGTATTTAAACTTGTCGGGTTCATCACGTCCGCCACTTCACGACTGAAGAGTCGCTTCAGTCGGGAAACTGCGGGTGCAGTTCCCGCGACATGGCTTGGACGTTCACGCCGACGAGTATCCCGTGCGTGCCTATACTATAGTAGGGAATGTACCTACTTAAACCTTTCGTGTTATTCGTTCGCAGCCGCAATCTCGTGATCGATCTGAGTCGCCTTCGACAGTAGCTCAAAGGCAAGCTCTTCCTGGTTCGCCTCGTGCAGCTTGTTCGCCCGTTGCGTCATGGCCTGCCCAATCTGTCGAGCAGCAGCCTTGCTCACGTCAAGCTCAATCTTCATCTTGCGGCACCTCCAGTCGGCTCAGCGGGAAGGCATACTCGTTCTTCCCACGGTCGTTGTAGTGTGCGATCACAACAGGCTCACCTGGCGGCGTCCCGTTGTACTCAGCCACACTCTGGTCGAGGCCAGGAATCATGTACTCTCCAGCCGTCTCGTCTGCGATCTCGACAACCTCTACAACCTTCTCGCCGTCTTCGAGGCCCTTGTCGATCAGTTCGTCACCTGGTTCTATGCTAACCATGTGAACTACTACGAGATGCTACTATAAAAAAGTATCGCTCAGTCTATTCGAGTGCGAAAATCTGAACGGTGCCAGACTTCGCCAGATACGTCTCACCCTTCTCCTTCGGGTACTCAGTGGTGCTGTGGTCGATCACCTGAACTGCCGACGTGATTGACGACTCCAGTTCGAGGCCGTCTTTGTTGACGAGGTAGCAGCCGTACAGCTTCCATGCCTTCTCGCTGTAATCAGCGACCTCACCGCACAGTAGGAAGGACGTTTCGAGCTTGACGCCGTAGTCGTCTTCCCAAAACGATGCCATCCAGTCTTCGATCTCGATGATCAGATCCTTTCGACCGTCCGAACGGTTTCCCGCACGAGTCTCGATCACGTCAGTGAGAGCGATAGCCTCCTCGATAGTCAGATCCGTCTCTTGGCTCAGTTGCTCAGGGCCATCGACCAGAATAATGTCTTCGCGGTTCATGATGGCATTCTCGGGTGTTTGCATTGCCATACTAATCTATAGGCGATGCACCCTACTTAA
>CBHTSZ010000007.1:0-8240 GCA_966095765.1 uncultured bacterium | reverse complement strand
TAGGCGTAGGCGTAGGCGTAGGCGTAGGCGTAGGCGTAGGCGTAGGCGTAGGCGTAGGCGTAGGCGTAGGCGTAGGCGTAGGCGTCGTATTCGCGCTTTGCGATACGACAGAGGGGTGGGCAGTTTCTATGGAAGGTGTTGGTGTGGTTGTTGTTGGTGCAGTTACCGGCGCAACCTCATGTTTCTTCCTAAACAGGAACTTTTTCACCAAGAAGGCGAGTAGGATAGCGGCAACGATGATACCCAGGGAAACAAGCGGTCGGTAGTACAGCCAGGCGAGTGCGATCGTAAGGCCACCGAGGACGAGGGTGATAACTGCAGCGGCAATACTCCAAAATCCCTCTACGAGACCACGCAGGCCCGGTATGAAGGCGAAGATCATCGACAGAGGACCTGCTAGTAGTACAAGACCAAGCCACATAGCGAGCAGACCGATGCCTCGAAACGCCCAAGTTGTTGCCTTGTTGGCGGTTTCAGCCTCGGTAAAGAGCTCATCGGCTGATTTCTGTCCGGTCGAAGCGAGCTCGATAGCTGAGCCGGTTTTTGTCCTGAACGGTACGAGGGTGTTTCCGTCCTGCTTGGCGATCACCGAAGCGACACCAGGGTAGATCGCGAAGAAGGAGACACGTACATCGCCAACCGCGGGCGCAGATGGATCATTGCCGAGGTAGATGTATTCACCGTTCACCTTGGAGTTTGGAATCTTGGTTGCGTCAAAGTTGGCAACAGCTACAGCAGTCTTGCCGCCAATCTTTTCGATGGTTGACGGCTGTAAACGGAAGTCGCCTAGAGCAGCGTCGCTCGCGTACTGGGTATCCTGTGCGTACGGAAATGCCCCAGGGTTTTCGTGACCAGTTGCTTCGTGAAAATTGCTTGATGAGATTTCATCAGTCGACCATTTTTTCGTATAGGTATAGGTTGTGACAGTTTCTTCGGAGCCGCCAAAGTTTTCGCGAGTTTCGGATTTTTGGTCTTCTTCCCACTGATACATCTCAACTTTTCTCTGGAGAAGCAGGGAGTTTGCCTGGATATTGAATGCTGAGTCGACAAGCGGAGCTTTACCTACCGTCGTTTGACCGGTAGTGTGGACGAGCTTGCCCTGGTTTTCGCCTTTTTTCTTTGGCGCATCGAGGTTTACGACAACGTCGCGGCCTTCACCGAGGCCTTTGGCTATCTTTACGTAGTGGCCTTCGTTCGTCCATAGGATACCGAAAGAGGCGATGAAAAAGATAATTCCAACCACCACGCCTTTTATAGAATTTTGCAATCGACCGCCGTAAGATCGACTCGTCGTTTCGCGTACAATATCTGCCATTTTTGTTCCCTCTAAATTGTTTTGATGAGTATACCATAAGCGGCATACCCACTTGGAGTGAGGGTTTAGTCGTCCTGAGAGGCGCCGGCAGCTTTGAGTTCGCGCTCGTAGGCCTGGAGGCGTTCGATAAGGTCGTCGATATCGCCGTTAAGGGCTTGCGGGATACCTGAGCGACTATAGCCGATACGGTGATCAGTGATACGATCCTGCGGGAAGTTGTAGGTACGAATCTTTTCAGAGCGGTCACCAGAGCCGATGAGGCTACGGCGCTCAGCGGTCAGCTTGGCCTGTTCCTCATCGATCTTGATCTGCATGAGGCGGGCACGGAGCACGCTCATCGCTTTTTCCTTGTTCTTGATCTGAGATTTTTCGTCCTGGTTCGTAACGACGAGGCCGGTCGGGAGGTGGGTGATACGGACTGCCGAGTCGGTCGTGTTGACTGACTGGCCGCCGTGGCCACCGGCACGGTACACATCGATCTTGAGATCGTTTTGGTTGATCTCGATGTCGGTTTCTTCGGCTTCAGGTAGGACGGCTACGGTCACGGTACTCGTGTGGATACGGCCCTGTGACTCGGTAACCGGAACACGCTGGACGCGGTGTACGCCTGATTCGAACTTGAGGCTAGCGTAGGGGCTGTCACCCTTAACTTCAAAGACAACTTCTTTGTAGCCACCTGTGTCGTTTGCTGATTCGCTCATCATCTCAGTTTTGAAGCCATGTGTTTCGCACCAACGAAGGTACATGCGAAGAAGTTCCGCGGCAAAGAGGGAGGCTTCGTCGCCGCCAGCACCGGCACGGATCTCGACGATCACGTTCTTTTCGTCGTTCGGGTCCTTGGGTGTCAGCATGACAAATAGCTGCTCATCGAGCTGAACAAGCTCTTTTTCAAGTTCAGGCAATTCTTCTTTTGCGAGTTCAGCTAGTTCATCGTCAGCACTAATGAGCTCTTTGGCCTCAAGGATCTGCTTCTTGAGCTCACTTTGGCGAGAGCCAGCCGTGATCAATTCCTCGAGTTCGGTGAGGCGACGATTTTTCTTGGCGAAATCAGGATCAGAAAAGGCGTCAGGACGCGACAAGAACTCTGTGAGTTCTTCACGTTCTTTCTGCAAATCTTCGAGGTTAAGGCTGATCATAGTCATATAGGTAGTATCTCATATAAAAACCGGTCTTATAAAAAGACCGGTTTCGTTAGCCCTAGGTAGTTAGGCTTCTTTTTTAGCAGCTGCTTTCTCAGTCTTCTTTTCAGAACGAGCGGCAGACTTCTTTGCCTTGTTGGCAAGTGCTTCTTTACGGGCTTCAGCAGCAGCGAAGCGAGCCTTGAAGCGGTCGACACGACCTTCGGTGTCGATGATCTTCTCTTCACCAGTAAAGAACGGGTGAGAAGCGCTCGAGATGTGCATCTTGACGAGCGGGTACTCCTTGCCGTCTTCCCACTTGATGGTGTCGTTGGTCTTCGCGGTTGACTGGGTCAAGAACGCAAAGTCTGCAGACTCATCCTGGAACACGACAGGGCGGTAGTCGGTAGGGTGTAAATCTTTCTTCATAGTCAGTGACGTATTTTATCTGTTTTTACTCGCAATGTCAACGGAGGTAGAGTAGAATAAAGAAAAGCGTAACCATAAAAACACGAAAAAACATGACAGGTGAGGTCCAAGAACACCAGCCGAATGCGGCACAAAACCCTGAACACAGGGAAGTTTCAGGACGTTTCTCGGCGGCAGAGCAGTTACTGCGAGCACTCAATGAGGGCAAGGACCCGACGAGTGAGATTACGGAGTTGATTGATGATAGTGGCGAGCGCGGTACGACTGAAGACCGTATCGTTGCCGATGAAGTAGGTGAACTAGCCATCGTTGATCATGTAAGCGAAGGCAGCGAAGTGCCACGCTTGCTTGGCGAACAGCCACTCGATGAACTTGAGATAGCGCTAAAAGATCTAGCGGAAGCTCGCGGTGCAGGCGCAGCCGAGACAGTGATCGATGCCATCGAGCGTGTTGAGCAGGAGCACGGCCTCACAGGAGAGGTCGAGGTCATTGATAGCGTAGAGGCTGAAGAGGCAGCGCGCGAGATCCAGCACGTTACTGGGGAGGGCCTCTTAGTATCACTCAACCATCTCAATGGAGAAGCGTTTCGCCATAACCTGGCGATGGATGTCCTGCGTATGGAGATGGATGGAGAGGCTGTACTAGATGATGATGCTATCAAGGTGATTACCGAGAACACTACTTTTACGAGGCTTCTAAAGCAAGTTAGGGTCACTATCAATGGTAATGGTGAGGAGCAGCGACATATTTCGGAGGAGGCGTTATACCTGGCGGAGCGTATCGCAGCTCGAAAGTATGATGATAACGAGCAGCGCATGCACGAGGGCGCGCTACGTATCCTAAGAGCTGAGATGGGCGAAGGGAGTCCACTAGATTGGAAGCGACGGGTCGCTGCAAACGAAACAGTGCCAGAAGCGGTCAGGCTCTATGCCGAGCACGAACAGCTGCCTCGGCTAAATTTCTATATAGAGTACGGTGACACACTACTTCCAGACGTTGAAGCATCGGCAGACAAAACAAAGTCTCTCGAGGAGCGCCAGAAACTTCAGGAGCGGTTCAGAACTGAGGCGAGCCGAACGATAAATGCCCTCTACGGCATCGAAGAAGGCGAGAATGTGCCGGACGATATCCAGCGTATGATCGTAGGTTTTAAGCAAGGAGATCTTCGTCAGTTTGGGTACGATAAAGGTGATTATCAGGTCTTTAACCAAGAAGGCGTTATGGCTGTCTTTCGTTACATTGACCGTGTCGGGTATATAGGTGCGGACAATGCGCGGAAACTTCACGAGACATTCGGAACGATTAACTTCATGTCTTATACTCACGAGACCTTGCAGACAATGCTCCGGTACGAGAGCCACCCCGAAGAGTACCCAGCGGTTGATGTCATCGTTCGGGGTGCAAACGGTGACCACAACGGTGCGTTTGACCAGCGTTTACGCAGTCGACGTCTCAACCAGACACTCATCTTTGAAGTAGATAGTCCGCAAGAGATTGAAAGTATTACGACGCTGATCGATAAGAATAACACTGAGATTCGCAAGGTGACGCTTGCAGGACATGGCGACAGGGCAGGCCTTCATTTATCAAATAACACCCTCATAGGCGGCGTGATGCCGGATGGTCGCCGCCGTGGCATCAACGCATCTATGGTGGAGCTGATGAACCGTATTGTGCCTGACGCTAACGGCGAGCGACCGGTTGTCCTTGATTCATGTTCGCAAGGTCGGCGTTATGGTATGGGAAGTACACAAAGCCTCGCTGAGACGGTGTCGCTGCTGATACCTGACTCACGTGTGGATGCTGCGCCAAGAGTTGCGTACGGCCATGATGTTGTTCGTGGATCGGAGGGGGATGTCCAGATACGCACCAACCGCCACTATGAACTCGCCAAGTTTCTTGAAAAGTACGATAAATACCCTGGCGTTGGCTTTTTGGCGCGTAAACTTATGAGCCATAAGCGCAGGCGTGCGGGTACATTTGTCGTCCGTAATGGCCGGCGTTCTCGAGATAAAAATGGTATAATAAACATAGGAGCATAAACATGTCGATACGTATACGAGAAGAGGAAGTTGAGGGCCGACCCGTGGATTACGAACATGTTTGTGAAACGACTTTACAGCAAGTGTCTGACAGTCTTGCGGCTATCGATGCTGAAAAGCAGGAAGACGTTTGGAATTGGCGAGGCGTCGTTTCTGGTGACAACGAGGGTGAGGTAAGCGCCAATAAAGACGGCGTCGCCGTGTCACTTCTTAGTGAAGATCGGGAAGATGGAACGGACGAGCAGTGGGTTGTCGTAAGGGCAGGATCGGCAAAGCTTGAGGTTTTTCGTATCGTGGGCGACGACAGTGACCTGGGCGGCCTTGAGGAGGTCGGTCACGAATCACTCGCTGATTGTGATGAGCTAGGCCGTATGCGAAGCGTCGTGCAGGGTGCGCACCGCGATATCGTGGGCGTACAATCTCTCATGGAGTTCTAGACAAAACCGAACAGAGGTGGTAGACTAGCTCGGTAACAATTTTTAATGAAGCAACGCAGGCATTATCCTCCTACGGGAAGTCTGCGCGAAGGGAGAAGGATATCATGGCCGTACAGGTAGATATCAAGGCTTTGCTCGAAGCCGGTGTTCATTTCGGGCACAAAACGAGCCGTTGGCACCCTAAAATGGCGCCATACATTCACAGCAAACGTCAGGACAGCCACATCATCGACCTGACTAAGACCGTCGAAGCTCTCGAGAAGGCTTTGCCAATAGTTACTGAAGCAGTCGCAGCTGGCAAGCAGGTCCTGCTTGTCGGTACGAAGCGCCAGGCAAAGGACGTTGTCCGCACTGCTGCTGAAAAAGTTGGCCAGCCGTTTGTAACCGAGCGTTGGATGGGTGGTATGCTCACCAACACCGAAACGATGGTTGCTCGTATCAAGCACCTTAAGTCACTCGAGAAAAAGATGGACTCAGGTGAGCTTGCAAACCGCTACAACAAACTCGAGGTCCAGCGTTTCCAAGAGGAAATCGATGACCTGAACAAGAAATACGGGGGCATCAAGGACCTCAACGGTAAGCCAGGCGTTGTGTTCGTCACTGACATCATCGAAGACATCAACGCTGTCCGCGAAGCTAAGAAGCTTGGTGTGCCAGTCATCGCTATCGCTGACACAAACACCGACCCAGGTCTCGTCGACCTCGCAATCCCTGCAAACGACGACGCAATTAAGGGTATCCAACTGATCCTGGATTACGTTGTTGCTGCTGTCGAAGAAGGCAAAGCTACTGCTGACAAAAAGGAAGGTAAGTAATCTATGGCGATCTCACTCGAAGACGTAAAGAAGCTCAAAGAACTCACCGGTGTTGGTTTGACTGACGCCAAGTCCGCTCTCACTGAAGCTGGCGGTGACTTCGACAAAGCCCTCGAAGCTATGCGCAAAAAGGGTTTGACGAAGGCTGAAAAGCGCGGTGAGCGCGAAGCGCGTGAAGGTATCGTCGACAGCTACGTTCACAGTGGTCGTATCGGCGTGCTCGTCGAAGTCAACTGTGAGACCGACTTTGTCGCACGTACCGATGACTTCAAGAACCTCGTTCATGACCTCGCCCTCCACATCTCTGCAACCGCACCTGAGTACATCTCACTCGAAGATGTTTCAGAAGAAGCTCGTGAGGCCAAAAAGGCTGAGTTCGTTGAAAAAGCAAAGAACGAAGGCAAGCCAGCTGACATCGCTGAGAAAATCGTTGAAGGCCAGCTCGCAAAATACTTTGCTGAAAAGACCCTCCTCGAACAACCATTCATCAAGAACCCTGATGTCACCGTTGGTGAATACGTCAAGGAACACATCTCAAAGCTCGGCGAGAATATCGTCGTCCGCCAGATGAAGCGAATCGAGCTCGGCGTTAGCGAATAAGCCGCTCGTCTTATAAAAAATACGCTGTCCGTATGGTCAGCGTATTTTTTAGTTTCGATGACTACTGGCGACATGCGGCATCGGATGTGATACTGAGGTATGCTTTTGCGGTCTTGAGCTCTTCGGAATCTCCTGAAAGCTCACCATCGGCAGTAAATGCTGTCGGCTCAACGGTGTGTATGGCAGAATCGGGTACACCGGCTTGGTTTAGGCTGCCCTTTAGTTTAGCGATACGCTGCGAGGCTGAGGCTTTGTCATCCGTGCCGCTTAGGAAGTCGCTCGTGATAGTGATGATGATTGAGGTATCTCCTGTATGGGTCCTGTAAAACTCCCCAATCTTTGCGAAGGACTTCTCAGAGGCTGCTTTCGCTTCGGCTGCGTACCTATCTGTGCCAGGAGCAAAGTCATAGGTACGGGTATAGAAATTATCAGTCGGTGATAACTGTTCCTCTAATGTGATGCCGGTCAAGTCACGGTAATGGGTGGCGGTGAGACAGGACTTTGGCCGAAATAGTAGAAAACTAATTACAGCAACGAACACTAAAGTGGCGATGACGGCAATACTGACGATGAGTAACTTCTTGGGTGACGATTTTTGTGGCGCCGGTCCCGTAGGGGGTGCCTCGGGTGAGGGCAGACTGTTAAACCAGGCCTCTGTTGAGGAAGTGGTCGAGCTAGGTTGGTTGGGATTGGGTTGAGGCGGGTAATCTTGAGGATTCATGGGTGTTATGCTCCAAACTTTTGACGTAGCTTTCTGAGGTCGCTATCGCTCAGACCAAGGCCTCTCTTGAGGTATCCGTTGATCGATCCGTATCGGTCGCGCGCGGCAGATAGACCGCTATTAAGCCAGGCTTGCTTGACGACAAAATTCGCGTCAGTACTCTTCATATATTCCGTCATAACTTGTCGGTCGTTAGCTCCGACTGCATACATAATCATTGCAACCATCCAGCCAGTACGGTCCTTGCCGGCGACACAGTGAACGAGCACTGGTCCATCGGCATTTGCTGCAGACCGCAGGGCGGTGCCAAATGCTCGACGGGTCGCAGGGTCGGTAACGGCAGGCTTTGTATCGAGGAAACCGGTGATTGATATGTTGACCTTCCGTACACTAGGGACGTCCTTGTCGGGCGCGTCTGCGCGTTGAGAGGCGCTACGGATATCGATGATTGTTCCACTTCTTCCATCCAGCAGCTTGCTTAACTGTTTGGCGTCTTCCGTGCTGAGGTCCTTAAGCTGAACTGATCGGAAGAGAATGCCTTCTTTGAGCACCGATCCACCAGAGGTTGTTGACGCATCGCGGAAGTTTCTCAGTCGGATATCACTAACAGTAACAGGCGCAGGCGGGTCGCTGTCTCCGCCATTGCCATTGCCGCTCCCAGGGTTGTTTGTAGGCGGAGGTGCAACTGGTATCGATGCGTTGAGGAAGCCTCCCGGCACCAAATAGTTAATGAGTGCATAGGCAAACAGGAACAGTAGCAGCC
>CBHTSZ010000006.1:0-42900 GCA_966095765.1 uncultured bacterium | reverse complement strand
AGTACGAGAGGACCGGGGCGGACGAACCTCTGGTGTATCGATTGTGGCCACCTGCTGCATTGTCGAGTAGCTATGTTCGGGATAGATAAGCGCTGAAAGCATATTAAGCGCGAAACTAGCCTCAAGATAAGATTTCCCTATGAGGACACAGAAAGACGATCTGTTTGATAGGTGCAAGGTGGAAGTGCGGTAACGCATGGAGCTGAAGCATACTAATAGTCCCATCGCCTTTTTATGATCCATGATTTTCGCAGACTTTGCTTCTGCGGTAAATCATGGCTTCACGAAGGTGTCGTTTACGAAACCAGAGTGACAAGGTCTTTGACTAGTAGTTAGTGAGTATCAACTCACGCTCGTCAATTTCGATTGAATTTACATCGCTTATTTGAACTAATACGGTCCGTATGGACATCGAAGCAAGGTTTTCTCGCCCACTCCTGAAGGTAGGAGCGAAAAAGTGCAGGTGAAAACCTTACTTCGGTGCCCATGGCGCTGGGGAAACACCTGTTCTCATTCCGAACACAGAAGTTAAGCCCAGTAGCGGCGATTATACTGCGAGAGCGGGAAACTAGCACGGTGCCGAATTATAAAAGAGACGTCCGAAAGGGCGTCTTTTTTTCGTCTCGAATTTTCGAGACATATCCCAAGCGGCCTTTTGGGTGTCTCTTTTTCTTTGTCTCAAAATGCTATTGCTTTTCCGGGTATTTACCCCTATGCTTAAGGGAAGAAATCTAAAAAACAAAAAGGTGTAGTCGCATGAAGATCTCAGTACTCTATGAGTCAGAAACGACGACGATTGTCGTTCACGCATAAGCCGCTTTGGCATAATAAAACGCCCTGCAGAGAGATCCTGTGGGGCGTTTTTTAGTGCTTTAGAGTAAGGCTGTTAATTTATCGCGAGCAAGCTCTATATTCGGTCCTAACTGGATAGAACCGAGTTCTGAGCGGTCAACCCACTGATAAGTAAGCTCCTGAGATTGCGGAGAGAAGTCGCTTGGAACATCGACACGGTAGTAGAGGGTCACTCGAGGTATGGCCTTGATGCTTCCTCCGACATATGCGCAGACCGGATCGGGATGAATGCTCATAGGATCAAGCTCAACACCTATTTCCTCGCGAAGTTCTCGTACTAGGGACTGGAGGGCATCTTGGCCATGGCCAATGCCTCCTCCTGGCAGTCCATACCAACCCTCTGGTTCTTTAACGATGAGGAGACGTTTGTCCTGTATGATGATTGCCTTTGAGGCGACTCGATAGAGACAATCGATTATCTGATCAAGCCGTGGGTCCGGAGTGGAGGGTATATGCATGCGGTTGATTATAAATGAAAAACGACCAATCTCGCAGATGTGGTCGTTCTCTGTTGAGCCTCTTTAGGACTCGTAGGTGCCTAGAACTATAATATAGCACCACGTGCATACATGCAACTGTTTTATCACAATACAAAATGCTTACTGTAAATATTGACATAAACGATATAATGTGCTAATGTAAAAGAGTACACATATCATGTGTGAGATAAAGGTAAGTGGGAACAGGGGTAGTGCAGGCGAATTTCTCGCAGATTCGGCTGCTTTTCTTTTCCCGTAAGTAAGGAGAAAGCATAATGGCTGGAACTAAAGCTGGCGGCATGAAAGCTGCTCAAACTAACAAAGCTCGTCACGGTAGTGACTTTTACGCAAAGATTGGTGCCAAGGGCGGTACTATGGGTCACACTGGCGGCTTCGCTGCTAACCGTGAACTCGCTCGCCTTGCAGGTGCTAAGGGTGGCCGTATTAGCCGCCGCGGTAAGTCAACTATGACAACTGCAAAAAAGATCGACATCGTACTCTAAGTACCACTCATCTCTAAAAAGACCTCCCGTAGCGGAGGTCTTTTTAGTTGGGGGCTACAGAGTAGCGCCGGAGGCCGCAGCGCCTCGCATCATTGACGCGCCAATTGGCGCCACAGCCAATGCAGTGATATGCGGCGCTGGCGGTTTGGATGCCGGTCAGCCGGCATTGGGGGCAGGTGCTACGGGCATGGAGCCATTCCCGGTAGGTGTCGAGCATATCCTCAATATCATCCTCGCTTGCGGTAAGGCTGTAGCGGGGTCCGAGGGTGTCCCGAACGTAATCCCAAGCCTCACGTTCGATGCGGATCAGGTCAAGATCTCGGTCAAAGCGGCTGTGGCCGAGGGTGGCATGCGCAACTTCGTGCAGTAGCGTGAGGCTGTCTTCGGTCGTTTTTACAGAAGCAAAGTGGACCGTCGAGGCTGAAGGTGACCAGTAGAAATCCTCATCCTTTTCAAAGCGAATGGCCGGGAAGTCGGCTTGGAGTCTAGCGACGAGTGAGTTGGTCTTTGCCATGGTAGTAGCATCCATAGACCACCGCTTCTTCCGGGTGAGCTGCCTGACGTATCTCTGGCAGATCGATGTGTGGTGGTAAGTGCTCGATTAGGATCTTCTTGAGGGTAGGGTAGTAACGTTCAAAATAGGTACCAATACTGCCGCCGATCACGATGACATCTGGTTGGAGTACTGGAATGAGTGCTAAAAAGCCACGACTGATCTTGTCGGCGATTTGATTCCAGACGGCTTTGCTGGTGATATCTCGGGCATACTTGCCATAGGTCTTGTAGATAGCCTGGCCTGATGCAAACTTCTCCCACATCATGACACGACCATCATACTCAACGAGGCTGTGGCCGCCTTCTGACGCACTCAGGCCCGGAGCGATCTGGCCGTCGAGGATGATACCGGTGCCGATACCGGTACTGATGGTGACGTAGAGGCAGCTGTTCGGTGTCTTTCGGAGCATGCGCGCCTCGGCAAGACCGGCGAGGTTAGCATCGTTCTCAACGAATACAGGACAACTAAAGGCGACTTTGAGCGGTCCGGCGATATCAAAGTTCTGCCATGGCAGGTTACTGCCACCCCAGGCGATACTGTTATGTCGTACAACGCCCGGCACACCAACGATAATGGCGTCTATCACTTTGCCCGCGTAGTGTTCGTGGATGTGCTCAGTGAGGAGTGCAAGGTACTCGTCCTCGTTTTTTGGAGTTGGAAAGCGGTAGGAGTCACTGGGCTTGCCGTTTTTTGCAAAGCCCGTGATGAGTGTCTTGGTTCCCCCGGTGTCTACCGCCACTAACATAGTGCATTTAGTGTAACAGAAAATACCCCCGCTGGGACAGGCTATACCAGGGGTGGTTGCGTTTCCTGGGCATGCTGGTATACTAAAGGTATTAACAGAGGTAGGTAGTATGAATAACAAGCAAGCGGGTGGAATCGTCAGTTTTATTATCGTCGCGGTTGCACTCGCAGGCCTGCTCGCTGGAGGTCTGTATCTCAGTAAGCAGCAGGGTAGGACAGCTCGTGATACCGATACTTCGACGCCACAAGTTTCAACGACTGAAACCAAAGAGAAGTCCTCAGATGAGAAGAGCACAAAAAACGAGTCTTCTCAGCAACACACCGAAAGCAAGCCAGAAGCTACACGGGACCCTTCACAGACGACACCGAGCAGCTCTTCTAGCAGCAGTTCTAGCACACCCTCAAGCAGCAGTACTCGCACCGACAGAGTTGCGACAACAGGTCCATCGGCGGTTCCTTCGACTGGTCCCACTGAAACAGTCGCGGTGAGTTTGGCGCTCGGCGCCCTCGTCTTTACCGGCTATCGCTTCTTACAATCTCGGCACGCATTTCGCAGCTCAGCGCTCCGCCAGTAACCCCTTTTGCAAATAGTTCCCATAAGAGGTACAATAGAGGTAATTCTCTTTGGGGTTTTTGTTGCCATGTTTCGGCTTGGCGATAGAGCCCTACGGAGAAAATACGATAAGAAGGGAGTCTTTAAATAGACTTATGGCAACAGCCAAAACATTAACGATGGATGACCTGCTCGCAAACGAGAAGGTCGGACATCTTACCCAAGGTGAAGTCGTCGACGGAACGATCATGTCAGTGCGCAAGCACGAAGTACTGATCGACCTCGGTCCTCTCGGTGTTGGATTCGTTCCACGCCGCGAAATCGGCTTCAATCAAAAACTAGAGGAAGGTGCTAGTGTCACCGCCAGTGTTGTTGATACTGAGCTCGACAACGGTTACAGCCTGCTTTCACTACGTAAAGCAGCCAAGGATCGTGGTTGGGACGAAGTGCAGCGCATGGTTGATGAAGGTGAAACTATCGAGGTTACAGCGTACGACGCAAACCGCGGTGGTCTGCTTATCGAGCTCGAAGGCGTTCGCGGCTTCCTGCCTGTGTCACAGCTCAGCGCTGAGCACTACCCACGCGTGGGCTCTAGTGATAAGGACGAAATCCTCCAGCGCCTCAACGGCCTGGTCGGCAAGTCTATCAAGGTTCGCATCCTCGATGCAGACCGCAAAGCAAACAAGCTCATCTTCTCTGAGAAGGAAGCTATCAAAGAAGGTCTCGCTGACCGCTTTGAGAAGCTCAAGGTCGGGGACACCGTTACTGGTGTCGTAACCGGCGTTGTAGACTTCGGTGCATTCGTGAACGTCGAAGGTATCGAGGGTCTGATCCACATCAGTGAGATTAGCTGGGAGCGCGTCAACAACCCTGGCGACTACGTCAAGGTTGGCGACAACGTCGAAGCGAAGATTATCGCTATCGACAAGGACCGTCTGAGCCTCAGCCTCAAGCAACTCCAGGAAGATCCTTGGATGAAAGAGGTTGATGAGTTCAAGAAGGGTGCGAGCGTCGAAGGTACGGTTACTCGTATCACGCCGTTTGGTGCTTTCGTTCAGATTAGCCCAGCCGTCGAAGCCCTCGTTCACGTCAGTGAACTTGGCGAAGGCGAAGGTGCTGATCCAGAGAAAGTCTTCAAGCTCAACGAACGCAAACAGTTCAAGGTACTTGAAGTCGACAAAGAGAACCGCAAGATTTCTCTGAGTCTTAAAAAATAACCCCCTGTCGGTTGAGGGCGGAGGACACTTGTTGTCCGCCCAACTACTGAGCAGGACGAAAGGAGCTTAAGGAGCGATCATGGCCGAAAAAGTACTACAAGTAGCTGAGACGATTACTGTCGGTGAACTCGCCGAGAAGCTCGACCTGCCCGTAACCAAGCTCGTCGGTGAGCTTTTCAAGAACGGTATCGCGGCAACAGTCAATCAGCGTATTGATATCGAAACAGCTCAGATCATCGTCGATGAACTTGGTCTGGACGTAGAATTGCAGCAGCGTACGAATGCTAGTGAAACGGCCGAAAAGCAGACGCGTGAGCTCAGCGAAAACGCCAGCGAACGTCCGCCGATCGTTGCCGTCATGGGCCACGTTGACCACGGTAAGACCTCTCTCCTCGATGCAATCCTCGATACAAAGGTAGTTACCGGTGAAGCCGGTGGCATCACGCAGCACATCAGTGCCTATCAGACGGTCCGCAAAGATCGCTCAATCACGTTGCTCGACACCCCTGGTCACGAAGCTTTTTCAGCCCTCCGCCAGCACGGTGCGGCCCTGACTGACGTCGTTATTATCGTTGTCGCGGCTGATGACGGTGTCATGCCTCAGACAATCGAGGCGATCAAATTTGCTCGCTCAGCAAACGCCAAGATGGTTGTTGCGATCAACAAGATGGACAAAGAAACAGCCAACCCTGGTCTCGTAAAGGGTCAGCTCGCTGAGCATCAGGTTATCTCTGACGATAAGACCTGGGGTGGTGATGTGCCAATGGTTGAAGTGAGTGCAAAGACGGGGCAGGGGCTCGACGATCTGCTCGATACCGTTCTGCTTGTCGCTGATCTTGAGGAGCTCAAGGCTGAAACCGATATTCCAGCCGAAGGCCTCGTGATCGAATCACACATGGAAGTCGGTAAGGGTCCTGTCGTGAGTGTGCTCGTGCAGCACGGCGAACTCAAGGTTGGTCAGTTTGTCGTCTCTGGAGCTACCTACGCTAAGGTCCGTACTCAGCTTGATTACGCTGGCCGTCCGCTCGCTGTGGCCGGTCCGGCAACACCTGCAACCATCACCGGTTTCAAAGAGGTTCCAAGTTTTGGTGACCAGTTTATCGTCGTTAAAAACGAAAAGGCTGCCCGCAGCCTCGTTGAAAAGAACCGTCTTAGCGCTGAACGTGACAAGGTGAGCGCGAACGTTACTGGCTCCGACCTGCTTCGCATGATGAACAAACAGGCCGAATCACAGGACGTCAACATCATCGTCAAAGCCGATGTTCAGGGGTCGCTTACCTCTGTCACTGACAGCCTTAAACTGCTCGAAAACGAAGAGCTTGTCGTGCGCATCATCGGCTCAGGTGTCGGTACGATCTCGGAAAACGACGTTCGTCTTGCGGCGAGTTCTGGTGCAGTAATCTATGGCTTCAACGTCCAGTTGCCGCCGGCAGTGAAGCGGCTTGCGGCTCGTGACAAGGTCAGTATCCGTATCTTTAAGGTTATTTACGAACTGCTCGATGACGTCCGCGTGCTTATGGAAGACATGCTTTCTCCGGAAGTCGTTGAAACCGAAACTGGTGAACTCAAGGTCCTTGGTATCTTCCGTACGACTCGTGACGAAGTCATCTGTGGCGGTGAAGTGCTCCGTGGCAAGGTGGTGCCGGGCACGCTCGCGCGCTTGATCCGCAACAAAGAGCGCATCGCCGAAGTTGAAGTCATGAAGGTCCAACGTCAACAGCAAGAGGCCAAAGAGGTCTTCGAAGGCGAGCAGTGTGGACTTGAGCTCAAGACTCCAGGCAAACTTACGGTGGAAGAAGGTGACCGTCTCGAATTCTTTACTCGCGAACTCAAGAAGCGTACTCTCGCTTAGTTAGCAAAAAATGCATTAAAAAAGCCACGTGTCTCACGTGGTTTTTGCATGTCCGGGGTAGTTATGTGTCCCCCGCGGGAGCGTCAGTAGCTGGAGTGCTACGACGCTCCCTGCGGGAACATCACATCAGGTGGTTGCGGGCGTTTCTTCGGCGTTCCGGTTGCGGATCTTGGCGATCCACCCCTTGACCCGCTGGCTGCGGGCGATGGCAACGCCGAAGGCGATACCGATCAGCAGGGTGAACATCCAGCCGTAGAACTTGATCTCGACGTCCCCCTTGAGGAATGCCCAGATCATCGGTCCGACGGTGACGACGGCCAGGATCAGCAGCTTGCCGAAGAGGGCGGTCACCATGGCACCGAAGTGCCACCAGGCGTCCTTGTCCTTCGACCGGGTGAGGCCGATGATGAACAGCGCCAGCGCCCCAGCAAGGGGCACGAACACCGTCCAGTCATCCAGCTGTTCCCGCCAGAAGCCCACCCCGGTGAACATGGCGATCGGAATCGCCATGCCGCCCAGGGAAAGCGGTGACCGCTCCTTGCCGTACATCGCGACCGCGACGCCGAGCAGGAGGATTACCGCCGCGAGCACCTTCGGCCATTCGAGCAGCTCGTTGATGTCCATGGAGGTTCCTCTCAGTCGTTTCTGCGGTCGATCCGGTCACCCATGAGCCTGCCCTTGACACGCTCGCGGATTCCCGGCCTACCACCCTGTGCGGGCGGCTCGTCGGAGGAGCCGCCGTTCTGGCGGTCCATGGTTCCGGCGATGAAGCTGGTGTCACCCGACTGGCTGCCGGGCGCCTCAGCCGGCTGCTCGCCGCTGCCCGACTGGAGGTCGGGCGCGGACGGGGCGGGCGGCTGCTTGAGCTGGGTGATCTCGTCCCGTGCCTCCTGGAGCTGCCGCTCCAGGGTGGCCTTCTCTCGCTTGAGCTGGGCGTTCTCCGCGGTGAGCGGGTTCGGCTTGTCGGCCTGCTGCTTGAGCTGGGTGATCTCGCCCTGCGCCGCCTGGAGCTGACGCTCCAGGGTGATCCGAGCCCGGTTCGCCTCGTCGAGCTCCCGCTCGAGGCGGGCGATCTTGCCCTGGGCGTCGATCAGCTCGTTCTGCAGCTCGGATGCCCGCTCGGCGGTCACCCGGTACTGCTCGACGCGGCGCTCGGCCTGCTCCAGCTCCAGGCGCTGAGCCTGGGAGCTGAAGGCGTTGACCTGACCGTTCGGGCCGAAGCCCTGGGCGATCCGGTCGGCGTTGTCCGTGAGGAAGTCGGTCAGACCGGTGCAGAACTGGGTCGCCGCCTGCATGGCGGAAACCGGCTTGGAGTGCTGGCCGGCGACATCCTCGATCGTCTCCTTGACGGTGGCGAAGAGGGTGCCGAAGGCGTCGCTGTACTCCTTGGTTGCCTGCTCGTTGCGGGCGGTGCCGTGCGCCTCCATGGCGTCGGCGATGTCGATCTCGGGCAGAAGGCTGGTCATAGCCAGCTCCTTTCGATGGTTGAAGAAAGTTCCGTGGTCGTCACGGTCCGTCTGTCCGACACTGCTGCAGCGGGTGTCGAATAGCGATAAACGTAACATAGTAGGGATGTATCGCTTGTCGCTATTCAACACTGATCACTGCAAGATCGTTATTTCCTGATGTGATGTCAATGTACCTCCTCGCGAGCCCTGAAAGAGCTCAAGCTCAGTACGATGTGCATAGTAACATTTTTTTGTAAAAAAGTCAATAGTACACCATAAAATATTGACAAAACATAGTGTTTGTGCTAGTATTAAAACAAATCAAATCGGCTACGAAAGAAACGCACCACCATATGACCGAAACCCTCTCTCACTCAACCGCTTCAGCAGAAGCAAAGCGACCTTCGCGCATTATCACGGGCGCCCCTGAGGCAGTGCAACTCGAGAGTCTTGATGCGCTTGTAGGTTTCAAGAAATCGCTCAAAGAGCAGTACGATGCCGATAACTCTTCAGTCCAATTTGACGAGTACTACCAGCAAAAACTTACGGAAGTCTTGGCCGCAAAGGGCATCACCGATGATGAGAATGATATCGCTCGCCACAGCGAGTATGAATACATTCAAAGTGTTTACCAGTTGGTATCTGAGCTTGATAGCGACGAAGAATGGAAGCTGGTGGATATGCATGATCCGCAGCGCAAGGAAATCCCACGCTCTGTGATGTATAAGATGCTCAAAGACCACTATGCAAACGAAACGTCTGTGTTTGCTGATCAGTCTAGTACTCCCGAAGCGCCACTACAGAGTCCCGAACCTTCAGAGTCTGCTCCTGCCGATGAGGCTGAGAGTACGGCTACGCCCGAGGAAGAGGCTAGTTCCTCTCATGACACAGCTCAGGGTGCCAGCACTCATCGAGCAGAGCTGACGTACAAGGAGATGGACAGCGCGGTCGAGGCCTATACTGCACTCCTTGATAAGTACGCAATGCTTGTTGCTGAGCGTAGCAAACGTATGGTAGAGGGCGCTAAGACGCGTCGTGATATCGAAGCCACCAAGGAAGAGTTGGGCGATATGCTCGGCGCGCTCGCGTCTATGTACATGGACGAACTTGAGTCAGAAGGTGTCTCATGGGACGACATTCCCGGTGAGATTGATACATTTATCGCCGAACAGACCGACGAAGTGCTGCAGAAGATGGAAGCGCACCGCATGGAAGAGTACAACAACTCTCGTCCGATCATGAAGAAGTTTTATGACAAGTGGGCTCAATGGGGTGAACAGGGCACGAAGGGCAAGGTTAAGAAGGCTGCCGCGTTTGCACTGCCTGGTGCTGCACTTGGTGCTGCGCTCGTTCCGCTTGCTGGTGTGGTTGGCTTTGGTGCGGCTACTGGTGCACTTGCTGTCACTGGTGCGCGTTCAGTGGGGCGTCGTCTGGCTGGAGCACACCTCGATAAGCGAGCAGATGCTAAAAAAGTTGCTCAGGCTCAGCGTGAGGAGATTCGCAGCGAGATCGAGGCAACTGAAGACGCGCTACATACCGATATTCTTGCCATCATCGACGAACGCAGCGAAGCCTATCGTAAACAGAACTTGCGCCGTACTGCTGGTGGTCTCGCCATCGCCCTCAGCGTCGGTCTTTTAACTGCCAAGGGTGCTGATATCCTGGCCGATAATGTGAATAACTGGTCATTTGGTAAGCTCGGTGACCTTGGCAAGCCAGACGTCGATGCGCCAAATCCTGGTACATCAGGCCCTGACCTGGATGGCGATGGTATCCCAGATATTAGTGACCGCGATATTGACGGTGATGGCGTTAATAACGGCCGTGATTACGCACCGACCAACCCTAATGTCACCGATGCTCCAGTTAGTACCCGTGACCAGCTGTTTGATGGACGGCTTGGTACTCGTGAACTAACACCAGAGGGGCATGAGGCACTCGCTGAACAACTGAACGGCTATACGGTTAAACCTGGCGACAGCGTCTGGTCACTCTCTGAACAATTCCTTCATGAGCAGGGAGTTCAAAACCCTACCGTCTATGAGATCGATGCAACGAAAGACGCATTACTGAGCGAGCTTCGTGCAAGTGGCGATGTGGATAGTCAAGGATGGCTCTCAGTTGGTGATAAAATACATATAAAGTAATCACGACCGATAGCCAAGAAGGGTAGATAATATGTTTCAGCTCGATGATAAATTTCTCCAAGATGTAGGACTCCAGGATCTACCTGAAGATCAAAAACAGGCATTTCTCCAGCACATCTATAGTGAACTTGAGTTACGAGTCGGTACGAAGCTATCAGAAGGCATGAACGAGGAGCAACTTGCCCAGTTTGAAGCCTTCGTTGACCAGGATGAACAAAAAGTTGTCGCATGGTTCGAGCGCTATCTGCCAAACTACCGTGAACTACCCGACTTTCAGTCACTCAAAGCATCTGCTCCTGCCGATGTAAGTGCAATCGCACTACTCAGCGAGTATGGGTCACTCAAATGGCTGGAACTCAACCGACCTGACTACAAGCAGGTTGTAGCGACTGAACTCGACGCACTCAAGGCCGAGATTACCCAGAATCGCGACAGTATTTTAGGAACGGGCGCTTAGTTAGCGTAGCCGCGAAGGTAGGCCTCGCCGGACATCGTTTTGCCGGATGGGGCAATGAGTTCGCGCACTTCGAGATAGGTTTTACCGGCACATTCGATAACGAGCGGAGCGGACGATAAACTTTCAACCACTTTTACTGATGTTACGATAACATCAGTATTTTTGATTTTCAGTCGTGTTTTTGGGAAACCTAGGTAGGCGCGAACTTTGCGCTCGAGAGCATAAGCGTCATCTGTTGTTGGACTCAAAATACCCATATCTTTCGAAAGTAGTGATGTGTATGAAACATCATCATTTTGCTGCGAAACTGCTTCAACTTTGTTTTCGAGGATGGCGGGAAGGGTTTCAACGAGGAAGGTGGCACCAGTATTTGCAAGGCTTGCTGTTAGGGTTGGACGTGTCTCAGTACCGTCTAGTGGCACCTGCATTTGTGCAAAGACAGGACCCTCATCCATGCCAAGCGTGAGCCGCATGATGCTGATACCGGTCATTTTATCGCCATTTACGATCGCGGCTTCAATTGGAGCTGGTCCACGGTACTTTGGCAGCAGTGAAGGGTGTACATTGATAACACCGATAGGGTTGAATACATCAAGTGTTCGTTGTGGCAATAGCTTGCCATATGACACTAAGACCGCCGCGTCAGCACCAAGGCTTACGAGTTCACCGTGGATATCACCGAGCTTGGATGGCTGATAGACGGGGATACCGACGCTTTCGGCGTAGCTTTTGACGACAGGGGGGACGAGCTGCTTGCTTCGTCCGCGCGCTGCATCGGGTTTGGTGACAACGGCAACGACACCAAAGCTGTGCTCGACGAGTGCTTTCAGGCTAGGAAGGCTGAAATCTTCAGTCCCGAAGAATACCAGCTTTGAGGACGTTTTCATATGGAGTTGGCTCCAGGTTACCGCTATCAGTGAGCACGAAGAAAGCATCTTTTTGGTCGGCGATATGGTCGACGAAGCAGATACCGTTAGTGTGGTCGATCTCATGTTGGAGGACGCGTGACAGGAAGCCCTCCGCGCGGACACGAACTTCATTGCCATCTTCATCGAGCGCTTTCACGCGGATTTTGTCGCGACGAGGCACGGCGCCGTAGAGGTCCTTTACACTCAGACAACCTTCATGATCGGTGATGAGTTCGCCATCGTATTTGATAACTTCTGGGTTAATTAGAACAGTAAAGTTACGATCTTCTTTGTTTTCGAAATCGCCACGTACGATGACGACACGCTCGAGTCTGTCGATCTGAACGGCTGCGAGTGCGACGGCGATTTCGTGTGGACGGCTGTCTTCCCAGTCGAGAGCAGCGCTTCGCATATCCTCAATCAGTTGCTTTGTTTCGTCGGTAATTACGTGCACGCGAGCTGATTTTTCGCGCAGGCTTGGGTGTGGCAGGGTGATAATGTCGTTTCGGCTTGTCATTCCCAAAAAGTATAGCGGAAAAACAGATACGGGGCTAGAGCAGGCTGACGGGATCGAGCTCGTACTGCCAGTGAGTTGGCGGGATGTGTTCGATCAGCTTGGCAAGATCACCGCGCTGTCGGCTTTTGATGATCAACTGCCAGCGATAGCTGTCACGAACGCGTTCGTAGAAGGCTGGGGTCGGACCAAGCAGTTCCATGCTCGTACCGAGGTGTGGCCGAAGCGTGCGCGCAAGGCTTTGTGCGGCACGAATACTGGCGGCTTCGGTCTTGTATGTACAGGTCATTTTGAGCAGGTAACAAAACGGCGGATACTGTGCGCGGTTTCTCTCGGCGAGCGCGTAGTCGTAGAAGCTGTCAAAATCACGAGCGATACCGTACTTAACAGAAGGATGTTCGGGCTGGTAGCTTTGAATCACGACGTGGCTCTCGTGTTCGTTTCGTCCCACACGTCCGCTTACCTGGGCGAGCAGCTGGAATACCCGTTCGGCTGACTGGTAATCAGGCAGAGCGAGTCCGCTATCGGCTTGTACGACACCGACAAAACGGAGCTTGGGTAGGTCAAGGCCCTTGGCGATTACCTGGGTACCAACGATGATATCGATCTTGCCGTCGTAGAGGTCCTGGTACCGGCTATCAACTGTTTCCGCATCCGCATTGTCACCATCAAAGCGTGCAATGTTTGCGTTCGGAAAGAGTTTTGCGAGTTCTTCGGCCACACGTTTGGTGCCGATGCCTTTGTGGATTATGTGTGCACCGCCGCATTCTGGACAGTTGGTCGGGACACGTTCCTGGTGATTGCAGAGGTGGCAACGCAACTGGTAGTGATCGGCGTGCAGAGTGAGCGGCACGAAGCAGCGTGGGCACGTGGCGCTCCAGCCACAGTTATCACACAAAGTAACTGGCGCACTGCCGCGGCGATTATGAAACAACAGAGCTTGATGCCCAAGTGCAAGCGTTTCGGTGAGCTGATCGAGTAGGGCGTCCGAGAGAAATTGGCTGCGGTTAAAGTTGTGGTGCTTCGTCATATCGACGACGGTAACCTCAGGCAGAACCGCGCCTTCGCGAGCGAGCGTATCGAGACGTACGATGCTGCCTGGGTCGCGCTGTGAGGCGAGATAATATTCGGCAACTGTTGGCGTTGCACTACCGAGGATAAGCCGTGCTTTGTGTTCACGCGCTAGTATGCTTGCAGCCCGCAGGGCGGAGTAGCGAGGCGATTTCTCTTGCTTGTAGCTTGGTTCATGGCTTTCGTCGATGACGATAAGCCCGATGTTTTTAAAAGGGGTGAAGAGCGCAGATCGTGGTCCGATGATGACGCGCGGCTGCTCGGCGTTCAACGCCTCAAGCCAGGTGGTATGCCGAGTTGCTTCGGTCATCGTGGAGTGTGTCACCATGACGTCGTCTATGTGTGCAGTAAAGTCAGCGACGATCTGGGAGGTGAGGGCAATTTCAGGAACTAGGACAACAACGGAGCGTCCTTCTGTGAGAGTTTGTTTTGCAAGTTCGACGTAGAGTGCCGTCTTGCCTGAGCCGGTGATACCGTGCAGTAGCGTGGTACCGACGGGGCGTGTGATCATAGCGTCAAACGCCTCTTTCTGGGCCTTATTGAGTACAAAATGTGTTCTTTCTCTAAGGTGTTGAGAGCGTTTTGTGGGCTTGTTTCGACGTTTTTTGAGCAGTCCACTTGGCAGCATGGTTTGCCAGACTGCAACGGGATGGCTGACGTAATACTGGCTGAGCCAATCGTGGAGTTTGAGGAGCGGAGCGGGTAAGGCTGTGTTGGTCACGACTAAGTCTATTGGTTTGGTTTCAAACGCGGGCTTTGAGGTTTTTTGTAAAACCACGGCTGGGACGGTCTTCTTGCCGACGCTCACGGCAACGATTTGTCCAGGACGAAGCGACGTCTCAGCGTGATACGTTAGCGTCTGGCCGATCCTCCCGATGACCCGCAGGGGCGAAACAAGGTAATACTCCATCTGGGTTCATTATAGCTGGTCATTGAAAACAAGCGGCTATACAATAAGCGTATGTATTTTAGTTCACGGCTTGAGGCGGGGTACAAGTTGGCCCAGGAACTGATGACGTACCGCTACGAGAATACTGTTGTCGTGGCTCTCAGTGATGGTGCGGTGCAGGTGGGGCAGCAGATAGCTGCGGCGCTCCATGCATCGCTAGCACTGCTCCTCGCCGAGGTGATTGATATACCTGGTGAAGGCTCGACGTTTGGTACGCTCAATCAGAGCGGTCGGTTTACCTATAACGGCATGCTTTCAGCTGGTGAACTTGAGGCTTACTACAGTGAATTTCACGGCTACCTGGAAGATCAGAAGCGAGAGAAAATGGGAAAGATTAATCAATTGCTAGGGGCTGGGGGCATCGTTGACGAGGGTATGCTGCGAGAGCACCACGTTATCCTCGTGTCGGATGGTTTGTCGAGCGGCGCGAGCCTCGATGCGGCCGCGGATTTTTTAAAACCTCTCAATATCGGGAAGCTCGTCATTGCGGCGCCTATCGCGTCCGTCGAAGCGGTCGACAGGGCGCACATTCTCGGTGATGAGTTGCACATCCTATCGGTGACTGACAACTATCTTGACACGGATCACTACTACGACGTCAACGACGTCCCAAGCCACGAAGCAACCATCGCCGCACTCAACGAAATCGTGCTGAATTGGCATTAACTCCGTAATAGAGAGAACCCAGGTTCTCTCATCGCGCGGGGCAGTGGAGTGAATCCACATGCTCCGGCTGCTCTTTCCTAAGACACAATCATTATAAAAAACTGACCGGAGTAAATCCGGATCCGTTTTTCGCCTTGTCGATGCCAGAAATAGGAAAGAAATGTAAAGTCAAGCCTTGCCGGATACCTCTTTAAACTGTAGAATAATTATCAACGCATATAAACTTTAAGGTGTGAGACAAAATACGTTTATGCTAGATGTTTTTATCACTTCACGTGTCCGTCGCAAGATCATCGTCGTGTACGCTAAGTACCCGGACTTTCGAACTCACGTGAGGGGGCTTGCAAAACTTATCAAAGAAGATCCAGGTAATATCCAGCGCGAGCTGAAGCGCCTCGAGAAGGTTGGGTTCCTGGCTAGCGAAAAGCAGGGTAACACAAAGATCTACTCAACCAACAAGCACTTTGCCATCTTTAAGGAACTACAGAGCATTGTCATCAAGTCGCAGCAGACACAGGCGAACCGCAAGCGCCCCGCTGCCAACGATGCCTAATAATCTATGAGTTTAGTTGATGCGGTTTTGGCCGCGAGAGGCCTGACAAATACTGAAAAGCGTCAGGCCTTTTTGCACCCCTCGTACGAGGCAACGCGCCACGATCCGTTTCTGCTGCCTGATATGGACAGGGCAGTTGAGCGCCTGGTGCGAGCGCAGGCGGGCAAGGAAAACGTCGTCATCTACGGCGACTACGATATCGATGGGCTAACAGCGAGTACGGTATTGCTTGATAGCTTCACTGCGTTCGGTATAGCTGCCCGCGTTTTTATTCCGAACCGTTTTGTTGAGGGTTATGGACTCAGCAGTAAGGCAATCGAGACACTTGCGAGTGAAGGTGCGCAGCTCATCGTGACAGTTGACTGCGGAAGTCTCAGCCACAAAGAGATTGCTCGGGCAAACGAGCTCGGCGTCGACGTCATCGTGACCGACCACCACTCAGTGGCCGAAACGATGCCGGATGCAGTCGCCACTATTAACCCGAAGCGTACCGACCATACCTACCCATTTATCGATCTGGCTGGTGTCGGGGTTGCCTTCAAACTCGTGCAGGCACTGCAAACAAAGCTAGATGGACTACCAAAGGGCCAGGAAAAATGGCTGCTGGATCTCGTTGCGCTCGGTACGGTATGTGACGTCGTCGAGCTAGCTGACGAAAACAGGACGAATGTTTTTTGGGGACTTCAGGTGATGAAGAAGACGCGCCGTCCTGGTATCAAGCTACTCATGGCGGTGTCTAGGGTCGAGCCAGAAAAGCTCGTGGCGCGAAGCCTTGGCTTTGGGCTCGGCCCACGCCTCAATGCTGCGGGACGTCTCGAGACCGCACAACTGGCACTTGATCTGCTCACTGCAACCGATAGCAACAGAGCGTACGAACTCGCTACGCTGCTCGACACGATGAACCAAGAACGACGGACGGAGCAGGACCGAATCTTTAAGGCGGCGCAAGTACAGGCCGATGCGATGGCGGAGGATAATGTCCTTATCGTCAGCGATCCGACATGGAGCCACGGTATTATCGGTATCGTTGCGGCGAAACTGCTCGAAATGTACTATAAGCCAACGTTTGTTTTACAGGAGCTCGACGATGGAACCGCAAAGGGTTCGGCCAGGAGCTTCGGTGATTTCTCTGCCGTGGAGGCGATCCGTGCGACCGAAGAGTTGCTCATCAAAGGCGGTGGTCACAAGCTAGCAGCTGGCGTGACGCTGAAAGCGACGAATATCTCTGCTTGGCGCAAAGCGGTGAACGACTACTATAAGACGCTTGGGCTTACCGATCAGCTGCGCCATCTTGATGTGCGATCTGACGTGACGCTGACTGACTTTTCGCTCTGTTCTGAGGGCAATGTCTCGTCACTTGCTCGGCTCGAGCCTTATGGAAACGGTAACCCAGAACCGATCTTTGAGTTTCCAAAACTAACCGTGCAGACGAGACGGATGATGGGCGCTGAAGGGCAGCACGTGAAGTACCGCTTCATGGACCACAAAGGCTCAACCATGGAGATGATCGCGTTCAACAAGGCGGCGGAGTTTACGGCTGGTATCGGCGATACGGTGTCGGTATGGTGCGAGCTTGGTATTAACGAGTGGAATGGTCGCCGAGCTGTCGAGGGGCGGCTGCTGAAGCTTGGCGACGTGCAGGTCTAAGAGGTGTTGTATCTCTGTAAAATTTCTGGTAGAATATTCCGAGTATGATTCAAGTAACACGTAAAGACAGCAACGAAGCGAATGAGAACCTTATCCGTCGTTTCAACCGTAAGGTCCTCCAGTCTGGAGTACTTTCAACGGTCAAAGCAGGTCAGCGCTTTGCGAAGCCGATTAGCAAAGTCGAGCGTCGCAAGAAGGCGATCATCCGCCGCGCTCGCAAGGCTGACAAGCAGGCTAAGATGCGCCTCGGCGTTAAGTAGCACGGCCTAGCTGCAAATAAAATCTACCCCTGGTATACTAGGGGTAGATTTTATTTTGAAAGGAACACGAGAAGATGCCTCTGAAAGAACAAATAGACGCTGACCTAAAAACTGCCATGCTAGCGCGTGACGAATTTACGACCACGACGCTCCGCGGTCTGAAGGCCGCGATCCTCAACGAAGAAGTTGCCAAGGGTGCGCGTGAAACTGGTCTTGATGAAGAAGCTATCGAACAGCTCATCGCGCGTGAAGCTAAGAAGCGTGACGAGGCTGCTAACCTGTTTGAGCAAGGCGGCAACCAAGCGAGTGCCGACAAGGAGCGAGCTGAAAAGAAGCTGCTCAGTGCTTACCTTCCGGAACAGCTGAGCAAGGAAGAGGTCCAGAAGCTTGTCGATGAGGTGGTTGCAGAAATTCAGCCAGAAGGTATGAAAGATATGGGGCGTGTGATCGGTGCCGTCAAAGCAAAGGCAGGGAACAGTGCCGACGGTGCACTCGTTGCCAAGCTGGTAAAGGACTCGCTACAATAACCTTATGATTATATTTTTCGGTCCCGCAGGTGCAGGTAAGTCTGTGCAAGGTCAAATATTGAGTGCGCGCCACGGCTGGCGCTGGCTGAGTGCCGGTCAACTGCTTCGTGACAGTCGCGACCCTGAGCTGCTCAAAGAAATGAGTTCTGGTGATCTCGTCAGTGAAGAACGGGTAAATCAGGTTGTGAAGGATGCACTCGTTAACTCAAAAGACATCGACAAAGTCATTCTGGATGGCTATCCTCGCCAGCTAGGCCAAGCAAAATGGCTGGTGGAGACCGAGCCTGAGCACGAACACTCTATCCAGATGGTTGTCGTGCTCGAGGTGCCGAAAAGTGAGATTGAACGCCGTCTCCGTGTGCGTGGCCGTGTGGACGATAAGCCGGAAGTGATTGAGAAGCGTCTCCAGATCTATCGCCAGGAGATCTACCCGGTTCTGGATTATCTCAATGATCTTGGGGTCTATATCACGCACCTTGATGGAACCGGTACGGTTGGACAGGTGCATGACCGTATCGAAGCTGAGCTCGTTGCGCACGGGCTCGTTGAAGGGCAGGTATAAGCGTGGCGTTTGGGCGTGCAAAGACAGAGGCTGAAATCGAGGCAATGCGCGAGGGCGGGCGGTTGCTTGCGACGATATTTGACGGTCTAAAAAAACAGATCCATGCAGGTGTCAGCGAACGCGAGCTCGATGCGTGGGTGACAAAAGAAATCATCGCGCTCGGTGCAGAGGCGACATACAAAACACCAGAAGTAAACTTTCCTGCGAGCATCTGTATATCAACAAACGATGCGATCGTGCACAGTATCCCAACTGACTATGTACTACAGAAGGGTGATGTGGTTGGCTTTGATCTCGTGATTACGTATAAAGGCATGAAAACCGACAGCGCCTTTACGATTGCTGTTGACGAGGAGCCAACTGGCGGCAAGAAGCGATTGATCGAATATACCGAGCGTGCACTGTACGCTGGTATTGATGCGATTCATGGGCCAGTACGTACCGGAGATATCTCAGCCGCAATCGAGGAGGTGCTTGTCGAGGGCAGGCTCGGCATCGTCCGTGAGCTTGTTGGCCATGGCATCGGCCACAGTATGCACCAAGGTCCGGATATTCCGAACTACGGAACGGCTGGCAAGGGGTATTTGCTTGAGCCGGGCGATACGATCGCGATTGAGCCGATGACGACACTTGGTGATGAGCGCATCGTGACTGATAAAGATGGCTGGACTATTCGCACGCGCGATGGCAGCCTCGCTGCTCACTTTGAGCACACAGTGCTTATTACTGAAAATGGCGCAGAGATACTGACGGCGTTATCATAGGGTTATGACAAAAATTGCGATAGCAGGCTACGGGGTCGAGGGCGAAGAAAATTACTACTATTGGAGCTCGCCCGATAACGATATTACGATCGTCGATGCTAAAGCCGAGCCAGGACGACCACTACCGTCCGGCGTTAAAACTATGCTTGGTGACCCAGAGGTTTTCGGTAAGTTGGATGACTTCGATCTCGTCATCCGCACAGCCAGTCTTCCGCCGACACAGATTAAGACTAACGGTAAGATCTGGTCGGCTACGAATGAGTTTATGGCTGAATGCCCGGCACCAATTATCGGTGTTACCGGTACAAAAGGCAAAGGCACAACTAGTAGTATTTTGACCAGCCTCTTGCAGGCAGCTGGCAAAACCGTGCATCTCGTCGGTAATATCGGCGTTCCGGCACTGAGCCAGCTCTCAAAGATTGAACCTGATCATATCGTTGTGTTTGAAATGAGTAGCTTTCAACTCTGGGATTTGGAGAAGAGCCCGCATGGCGCGGTTGTGTTGATGATTGAGCAGGACCACCTGAACGTTCACGCTGGCCTCGGTGATTATGTGGGTGCCAAGGCAAATATTCGTCGCTACCAAACGGCTGATGATTTCTGTGTCTACCATCCGACAAACTCCTACTCCAGGGATATCGCCCAAGCAAGCAGCGTCAATCAGCCGGTCCGTTACGGCATACCGGATGATGGCCAAGTGTACGTTCGAGACGGGTCATTCTATGTGGGCGAGACGCGGATTTGCGGCACTGATGCGCTCCGCCTGCCCGGTCAGCACAATATTGAAAATGCCTGTGCGGCTATCAGTGCGGCACTGCACGTGGTTGATGACTATGCGTCGATCGAGGCTGGACTTCGGTCATTTGAGGGACTGCCGCACAGGCTTGAGTTGGTGCGCGAGCTGGATGGTGTGAGGTATTACAACGACAGTTTCTCATCGGCACCGGGGGCAACCGTAGCAGCAATCAAATCGTTTACAGCACCGGAAATTATCATTCTCGGCGGCATCGACAAAGGTGCTGATTTTACTGATCTTGCTGAAACGCTCCAAGCTGCGCAAAATGTGAAGCAGTTGATTGTGATCGGTGAGATTCGTCAGCAGCTTGCCGAGTTCCTGCTTGGCCATGGCGTCACGCAGCCGATTGAAGTGAGCGAGGTTCGTACGATGGAGGCGATCGTGGAGCGTGCGCGCGGGTACGCGGAGTCGGGTGACGTAGTCATCTTGAGCCCTGGGTGCGCAAGTTTTGACATGTTCCGTGACTTTTATGACCGTGGTGATCAATTTAGGAGTATCGTACAGGGCCTATGAGTGCATTTATTTTTGACGAGTATGGTTATGATCAGGCGACAAAGACAGCCCGTTTTTCGTATCGCTTTGATAACGGACAAACCTTTACAGAACAGGTTGTTTTCGCCGAGGCGCAAGATGCCTATGACCAAGCTATTTTGGATCGTGTACTGTTCCTGGCGTTTGTGCTCATTGGTACCTCGTACTATAAAACAGCTCCATCGCGGGAGGTGCGATTTGTTCGGGGCGTAATCGATGAATGGCAGGCCGGTTTCCTTAACCATGTATACCAAGAGGGTTTGAGCCAGTTTGCGTTCGAGAATAATTTGACGCGAGATGATCTGGCTCACTTCCAGGCAACTGGTACATCGGAGGGTGCTGTACCATACCAGGGTAGCGGTATTTTGAGCCTGCAGAGCGGCGGCAAGGATTCGCTTCTCGTGGCACAGAAGCTCCGCCGGGCTGACCAGGAATTTACTAGTTTTTATATCAGCAGCTCATCGGCCTATCCGGCGGTTATCGACCGCCTCAGTCCACAGACCTACGTTGCAACTCGCATTCTAGACCGTGAGGCGCTCGCGGTGGCTAAAGCAAACGGTGCTCTCAACGGTCACGTACCAGTAACCTATATCGTGATGGCGATCAGTTTGATCCAGGCTGTTTTGACGGGTAAAGATGTTGTCCTCGCGGCGATCGGGCATGAAGGCGAAGAGCCCCACGCATGGGTTGGTGATCTGCCTATTAATCACCAATGGTCCAAGACCTGGCAGGGTGAACAGCTATTTGTCGAGTATGTCCGACGTTATGTTTCACCAAACTTACGAGTCGGATCACCACTTCGTCAATACAGTGAGCTTAGTGTTACAAAGCAGTTTACCGAACTTGCATGGGCTGACTACTCGACATCGTTTAGTTCCTGTAACGTTGCCAACTACCAGCAGGGCGCAAATAACACGCAACTGACGTGGTGTGGTCACTGCCCAAAGTGTGCGAATTCATATCTTTTGTTTGCCCCGTTTGTCGATAGCGCTGAACTACAGATAATTTTTGGTGGCGACTTGTTTGGACATCGCGATCTCGACGAAACCTTCAAGGGATTACTAGGCATGGAGGGCGTTATGAAGCCGTTCGAATGTGTTGGTGAGACTGAAGAGTTGCGCCACGCTTACCATATGGCGCAGGCACGTGGTGGTTATGGTGCATTGCCGTTTGCGGTTCCGGAAAGCAGTTTCGATATCGAGAAGCTGTATCCCGCGCAGGATTTCACAGATCTTTTGGCGTAAGCATTTATTTGCACCATAAAGCATATACCCGCTATACTAGGCGCATGCAAGAATCTCCACGGTATGCAGTCGGTCTCGATATAGGCACCTCCTACGTCCGAGCCGTTGTCGGTCACGCTGACGGTGCGGATGCAAAACCGACAATCATTGGCGTTGGCGTTGAGCCAAACACCGGTATGCGCAAGGGCACGGTCGTAAACCTCGTAAACACTGCGCAGGCTATCGACAAGGCTCTCGAAGCAGCCGAGCGTATGAGCGGCCATCAGATCAACGAAGCGACGATCAGCGTCAACGGCTCTCACGTTGTTGGGATGAGCAGCAAGGGTGTAATCGCTGTTGGTCATGAAGTGACAGACGTTGATCTTGACCGCGTCGAGGAGGCAGCTACCGTTGTCCAGCTACCGGCAAACCGTGAAATCTTAGAGGTAACCCCTCGCTCTTACCAGCTCGATGGTCAGGAGAATATCAAGGACCCCATCGGCATGACTGGCGTCCGTCTCGAGGTTGACGCGCACGTTATTACCGCGCTTGGTCCGCATCTCAAAAACTTAGCGAAAGCCTGTGAGATGACTGAAACGCACGTGAATCAACGTGTTCTTTCAGGTCTCGCTGCAGCTCGTGCGGTCGTAGGCGACCAGCAAATGGAAAACGGCGTTGTGCTGGTTGATCTTGGTGGTACGACGACGAACGTTATTGTCTTTGAGGAAGGTGATCTCCAGCACGTTGCTGTTTTGCCAGTCGGTAGCGTAAACATCACGAACGACCTCGCGATCGGGCTTAAGACCGATCTCGATATTGCCGAGAAAGTGAAGCTAGAGCATGCGGTCGCAGTGCCTACTGCGCACAAGAACTCAAGCAAGAAAGCAGTCGTGAAGATTGACAAGACTTCACATGAATTTGATATCGAAGATATCGATATGATCGTTGATGCACGTCTGGAAGAGATCTTTGAGCTCGTTCACAAAGAGCTTCGCAGTATCGGCCGCGCTTCAAAGCTACCAGGTGGAGTCGTCCTGACGGGCGGTGGTTCACTCATGCCAGGTATCGATGATTATGCGAAGGGCGCACTGCAACTCAGCGCGCGCGTCGGCCGAGCTACCGGCTTTGGGGGTGTGGCTGATCAAATCGAGTCGCCAGCGTTTGCGAGTGCCGTCGGACTGATGCTTATTGACCTGCATGCGATGGCTCAGCCAGGCGCTCATCCAGGCAAACATGCCGGTACTCCAAGCAAAGTAAGCGATACGATCGGCAGCGTGACGGACAAGCTAACAGGGATATTTAATAAGTTTCGTTCATAAAATGTATACAGTCGCGTTAGGGCGGTGGGGATGCATAATGTTTTTGCACCGTCGCCAGGAGCGTGTATACTAAATGTGAACAAACCTTGGGGGAAGCATAGTGCCAGAAGTAAAACCTAGCGAAATCCAAACATTCGCAACAATCAAAGTCGTTGGTGTGGGCGGTGCAGGTGGTTCAGCCGTAAACCGTATGAAAGAAGCCGGATTGACCGGTGTTGAGTTTATTGCGATCAACACAGATGCTCAGGCGCTTCATAATTCAAAGGCTGACGTTAAGCTTCACATCGGCCGTGATGCAACTCGAGGTCTCGGTGCCGGTGCTGACCCAAGTGTTGGCCAAGCAGCCGCTGAAGAGTCTGCTGATGACATCAAGAAGGCACTCGAAGGTGCTGACATGGTCTTTGTCACGATCGGTGCCGGCGGTGGAACTGGCTCAGGAGCCGGCCACGTCGTTGCACGTATCGCTCGCGAAATGGACATCCTCGTCGTTGGTGTGGCAACCAAGCCATTTAGCTTTGAGGGCGAAAAGCGCCGCAATAACGCGGAGTGGGCAGTAGCACACCTCGGCAAACAAGTTGATACGCTCATCACGATCCCGAACGATCGCCTCCTCCAGACGATCGACCGTCGTACGCCACTGCTCGAAACCTTCAAGATTGCCGACGATGTGCTCCGCCAGGGCGTCCAGGGTATATCTGAGCTCATTACTGAACATGGCCTCATCAACCTCGACTTTGCTGACGTGAAGGCCATCATGAGCAATGCCGGAAGCGCACTCATGGGTATCGGCCGTGCGAGTGGCGACAACCGCGCCGCTCAGGCTGCACAGCAAGCGATTGAGTCTCCGCTCATCGAAGTATCTATCGATGGCGCGAAGGGCGTACTCTTCAACGTTACTGGTGGCTATGATATGTCTATGTCTGAGATCCAGGAAGCTGCCGAGATCATTACGAGCGCAGTTGCGCCTGACGCAAACATCATCTTTGGTGCCACGCTCAAACCTGAAATGGAAGACGACCTGATCATCACCGTGATCGCAACCGGCTTTGACAGCCAGTACTTCCACGAGCAGGCCGAAGCGCTCTCAAGTATCTCGCTTACCGGCGCACCAGTCACTGGTCTTCACGAAGAAGCGACGCCTTCTGTCCATGATATCGAAGCGGCCAAGAGTGCTGAGGTAGATGATGATGAGGTAAACGCTGCAGTGAGCTCAATCAACATGAACCTTGACGAGCAGCCACAGAGCGCCTTTGAAGAGGAAGAGAACCCAACCAATATTTGGCAGAATGTCTCCGAGGACGAATCCGATACACCGGCTTTTCTCCGCCGTCGCAAGAAGAAAAAAGACGACAACTAGACTAGATATATAAAAGAACCGCCTCGATAAGCGGTTCTTTTTATTATGCCGCAACCAAAACTTTCAAGTAGCTTAAAAGCATTGGTTGCGGGAGACAGAGAGAAGTCTGTTCCCGCTCCAGCGTTAGCCGGTTGGAGTCGTAGGGGTGGTTCCCGTCAGACGCTCACAGCCGAGCGAATGACGACTACCTGGTCCTTCACGAACTCGCCGCTTCGTACCTCAACGGTTCCGGCACTCGAACGCCCGTTGATGAAGACCCGAGCCCGTGCGGGCCGACCCTCCTTGGCGGTGGAGATGCTGAGGATGTTGAGGCGGTTGCCCTGTCGAAAACTGGCCTTGTTCCTGGAGAGGACCTCCAGGGTGCCAGTCAGCGCGGGGTCCTGACTGTCAACGACAGTCAGGAGGAGGGTGTGCTTGGCCTTTTTGGGGCGGTCGAACATCCGAATCCTTTCGTACGCGGTGTTGAGGGTGTTTCGGCTGACGTAGGCGATGAGCATGAGGACCAACGGAGTGCCGATCATCAAGCCGGGGTCGCCGTGTCGCGCGCCGACGATGAAGCCGGCAACCATGGCGGAGCCTCCAAAGAGGAGCCACGTCAGGTCCCAGAGCACGTCTTCGTCGTAACGCAAACGCAAAGCAGCCACGACGGGCTCCTCTCTGTCTCGATGTTTCTTCGAAAGTTCAAAGAAACTAGTGGAATGTGCGTGTAGAAATTTTGGAAAAAACTTCTCCAAACAGATATATATTATAACAAAATTAAGAGTTAAAGTCAATGTCTTCAAAGGGCTGACAAGGGAAGACAAAGAGGCTATACTAAAGATTCATCGGTGCAACACTATATATACCGTAAGCACTATATGTTGCACAAAATACACTTGAAATACGCTACATGTGGGGTTTATAGTAAACATTAGCTACACAAGCATTTGGGGAGTGTAGGGCGCTGTTAACAGAACCAAGGGAGAACAAAAGAGTAATGAAATGTCCACGGTGCAGCTTTGAAGACGCAAAGGTTATAGAGTCGCGCGATGCCAGTGATGGCGATGCGATCCGACGACGACGTGAGTGCCTGAAATGCAAGCACCGCTACACGACATACGAGCGGATCGAACGGCCAAACCTCGCAGTCATCAAAAAAGACGGCGAACGCGAGCTGTTTGACCGCAAAAAGCTATTCGCGGCGATTCATCGCTCGGTTGGCAAGTTCTTTAACTCAGATGTAGAGATCGAAGAGATGGTGGCTCGTGTTGAGGACCAGCTCTACGCAGAAGGTAGTTCGGAGGTAAACTCACGACTTATCGGTGATCTTATTCTGAGAGAGCTGGCTGGACGCAATGAAGTTGCCTATGTTCGCTTTGCGAGTGTGTACCGCGAGTTTAAGAGCCTCAACGAATTTGAAGAGGCATTGAAACAACTTCGCGATACACCGTCTGAAAAACAGTAAGGTGTCTCTCGTTAAGCCTCTTTGTGTGGGGGCGACGAGAAACTAACACAAAAAACAACTTAAAAAAATTATCAAAACGAGGAGGGTAGAGTTATGGCACAGACCGTGTCCGCGCTTAGTGTTGCGCGATATTTCACAGAGGCTGGTACGCATCCGTACGATCAGCTGAATTGGGTAAAACGAGAATCAAAGATCGTAAACCCAGCAACTGGCAAGGTAGTCTTTGAGCAGCAAGACGTTGAGTTTCCTGACTTTTGGTCACAAAACGCAATCAACATCGTTGCTCAGAAATACTTTTACGGTACCCCTGGTACTCCACAGCGCGAGAAGGGTCTCAAGGACCTGATCAACCGTGTCGTTGACACTGTGACTCGCCACGGTTACGACAACGGCTACTTTGCATCAGAAGACGAAGCTGACACCTTTAACGCCGAACTCAAATACATCCTCGCGACGCAGCGCGCAGCCTTTAACAGCCCTGTCTGGTTCAATATTGGTACGCCTGACCGATCACAGCAGGCGAGTGCTTGTTTCATCCTCAAGGTAGAAGACACCCTCCCAAGCATCCTCAACTGGTACCGCGAAGAAGGCATGATCTTCAAGGGCGGTTCTGGCGCCGGTCTTAACCTCTCAGCTATCCGTTCAAGCGTTGAGTCGCTCAGCAGCTCTGGTGGTAAGGCATCTGGTCCAGTCAGCTTTATGCGTGGTGCAGACTCAAGCGCCGGTACCATCCAGAGCGGTGGCAAGACCCGCCGAGCGGCAAAGATGGTCATCCTCAATATCGACCACCCAGACATCGAAGAATTCATCTGGTGTAAAGCACGCGAAGAGCGCAAAGCCTTCGTGCTCGCTGAAAACGGCTTCGATATGGGTCTTAATGGCAAAGACATGGTGTCTATCCAGTACCAGAACGCCAACAACTCTGTCCGTGTTAACGACGACTTTATGAAAGCCGTTGAAAACGACGAAGACTGGGATCTCAAGGGCGTGAAAGACGGCAAGGTCTACAAGACCGTCAAGGCGCGGGAACTCTTCCGCCAAGTAGCTGAAGCGGCGTGGGAATCAGCAGACCCAGGTATGCAGTTCGACACGACGATTAACGACTGGCACACGACACCAAAAGCAGGTCGTATCAACGGCTCGAACCCATGTTCTGAATACATGCACCTCGACAACTCTGCCTGTAACCTCGCTTCACTGAACCTACTCAAGTTCCTCCGAAACGACGGAACCTACGACATCGAAGCCTACAAGCACACAGTTGAGACGATCTTCCTCGCACAGGAAATCCTCGTGGGCTACAGTGAGTACCCAACTGAAGGTATCGACAAGAATGCCCGTGCCTACCGCGAGCTCGGTATCGGTTACGCGAACCTCGGTGCAACCCTGATGGCTAAGGGCCTTCCATACGACTCAGCCGAGGGCCGTGCATTCGCAGCAGCCCTCACCGCCATCATGACTGGTCACAGCTACGCAACCAGTGCCCGTATTGCCAAGCGCGTCGGTCCGTTTGCCGGCTACAAGAAGGATGCTGAAGGTATGAACCGCGTCCTCAAGAAGCACCGTGACGCTGTTAATAACATTGACGCAAGCCTCGTTTCAGAGGATCTCCTCAGCGCTGCTGCAGAAGTCTGGGACGATGCGGTTGAGCTCGGTGACAAATATGGTGTCCGTAACTCACAGGCATCAGTCCTCGCGCCAACTGGTACGATCGGCTTCATGATGGACTGTGATACGACCGGTATCGAGCCTGACTTCAGCCTCACTAAGTTCAAGACACTCGTGGGTGGTGGCAGCATGGTGATCGTCAACCAGACTATTCCACGCGCTCTCAAGACCCTCGGATACAGCAAGGCTGAAGCCGAGGCGATCGTTGACTACATCCACGAGCACGGTACTGTCGTTGGCGCACCAAGCCTCAAAGAGTCTGACTACGACGTCTTTGCCTGTGCAGTTGGCGACAACGCCATCCACTACATGGGCCACGTGACTATGATGGGTGCAGTACAGCCGTTCATCTCAGGTGCGATCAGCAAGACCGTCAACATGCCAAAAGAAGTATCTGTCGAAGATGTCGAACAGCTTCACCTCGACAGCTGGAAGCTCGGCCTGAAGGCGGTTGCTATCTACCGTGACGGCTCAAAGGTTGGCCAGCCGCTCTCTGATAAAAAAGAGCAGAAAAAGGAAGAGCCAAAGGTTATCGAAAAGGTCATTCACAGCAACGTTCGTCGTGAACTGCCACGTGTCCGTACGTCAAAGACGATCGAGTTCAAGATTTCTGATCTCAAGGGTTACGTGACGGTTGGTGAATTCGAAGATGGTCAGCCGGGTGAGATCTTCATCACGGTTGCCAAGATGGGCTCAACGCTTGCAGGTCTTATGGATGCCTTCGGCCGCTCAGTCAGTTACGGTCTCCAGTACGGCGTGCCGCTCAAGGCATACGTCAAGGGCATGAGCTCAACCAACTTCGCGCCATTCGGTTCAACGGACGACCCAGACATCAAGACCGCGACGAGCATCGTTGACTACATCTTCCGTCGACTCGCTCTCGAGTACTTGAACATCGATGACCGCCTCGAGCTCGGCCTCGCGAGTCTCGAAGACCTCGAAGCAGAACTTGAAGCTCAGCAGGCGAGTCTGCTCGACGGCGCAAGCGAAGCTCCAACGGATGTCACGTTCGAAGAAGCGAAGCCGGCTGACGTTGTTCCAGCCGACCTGCCAAAGGACGAGCCAAAAGAAGCAACGCTTCGCACCGCTCGCGCTGAACTGAAGGTTGCTGACGGCAGTTCACCACTCTGTAGTAACTGTGGTAATGTCACGCAGCGCGCCGGAAGCTGTTACGTCTGTACGAGCTGTGGTAGCACGACGGGTTGTAGCTAAGATATAGCAAACCAACCACGAAACCGCCTAGCAACCCTAGGCGGTTTCGCTGGGTAAAAGGAAAAAACATATGGATGGGGATGTAGAAAAATTACCATTTCGCCACGTTGAGCGTCCGCAAGTGCGGGGTATGGAGCTTCGTGGCTTGCAGGGCAGAGAGCATACCGAAGACGACGTTCAAGCAATCGCTGAAGCGTTTGACAAGCTACGAGCCAACGAGCCAGAAACGGTCCTAAATACTGCGGTACGCGTTATGCAGCCATGCGGTCGCATCGCGGTTGGCATGACAGTGGTCGGTACGCACATGGAGCTGCACACGCAGGCAAATGAGTGGGTGAAGCTGCTTGGCGCAGGCGAGTCACGCGTGGGCTATGAGTGGTCGATCGACCACTAAGCATGGCCGTTTTTATGGTACAGTGAAGCTATGCGAACATTTGTGGTGTACAAAGAAGCGAGTGACCACGCGAGGGCGGTCGAAACGTTCATGCATGACTTTACCCGCCAAACCGGCAGGGTAATCGAAACGGTCAATCCTGAGACGCCTGACGGTGCTCAGCTCTGTACGACATACGACATTGTCGAGTATCCGAGCATTGTCTCACTCGACGATAACGGTATCTTACAAAATGTGTGGCGTGGTTTGCCATTACCAACTATTTCGGAGGTTTCCTACTATGCTTAGTAAGTTTTTTGGATCAGCAGATATGGCCAAGAAGAGCGATACATGGTTGTTCGGTACGATGCTCGTCTTTGCGATCGTGGCGTTTCTTGCGGCATTTGTGCTGTCAGTCGAAAAGCTTGAGATCATCAAAAATCCTGATGCGCAACTCAGTTGTAGCGTAAACCTCGTACTCAACTGTGCTAGCGTCATGAAGACGCCGCAGGCGAGCGTGTTTGGCTTTCCGAACAGCTACCTTGGCATCATGGGCTTCGCGATCGTGATCGCTGTTGCGATGGGCGGCCTGCTCGGGGTGAAGTATACTCGCGCCTATCTCGTTACAGCCCAGGTCTTTTACGGACTTGGCCTCCTCTTTGCGTACTGGCTCTTTTTCCAGAGCGTCTACGTCATCCAGATTCTCTGTCCGTGGTGTCTCGTGGTGACACTGTCGACTACCGTTATATTTGAGACACTGCTTCGGTATAACCTGCGCCAAAATAACTTTGGTTTCGACAAGAAGCTCAACAAACGAGTTCAAAATTTCCTCGACAAGGACTATGACAAGCTGATCGTCGGCGCCTGGCTCCTCGTTATGACAGTGCTCGTCTTCCTGCAGTTCGGCGAAGCCCTCTTTGCCTAAGGCGTAAAACAGGGTAAAATAGCCTTAATCCGTTTGAGTGGCTATCACCCACGAATCTTTGATGCGGAGCAGGAAGAACAGCTGTTTGCTTAGTAGAACCTGTCGGTATTGACCCGTTAGATCAAGCGAAATAAGTGCTAAGAATCCTTTCTTAGAAACTGGATGGTACCGCCCCTAGTGGGTTCCAGTAGCTAAGAAGGGATTTTTATATTTTCTAACAAAGGAGAAGCCATGAAGTTTAAGTCAGGATCACGTCGTCGCGCGCTCGAGTACGAAAAAGACTGGGTGCAGCGCTGGAAACAGGACCGAACGTTTGAGAAGTCGGTCGAACAGCGGTCAAAAGATAACGCATATGTCTTTTATGACGGACCGCCGTTTATCTCTGGAGTGCCACATCACGGGACATTACTCAGTTCGATCGTCAAAGACGCCGTCCCGCGCTACCAAACAATGAAAGGCAAGCGCGTCGAACGTGTCTGGGGCTGGGATTGCCACGGTCTGCCGGCTGAACGTTTCACGGAGAAAAAGCTCGGTATCCATTCGCGCCAAGAAGTCATCGAGTACGGTATCGAAAAGTACATCAACGCCACCCGTGAGAACATGGTACAAACCAGTAGTGAATGGGAAGACGTTATCGACCGTATCGGCCGCTGGGTTGAGTTCAAGGGCGCGTACAAAACCATGGATAAGGACTACATGGAGTCTATCTGGTGGGCGTTCAAGACCCTCTTTGAGTCGGGCAAGATCTACGAAGGCGAAAAGGTGCTCATGTACTGTACCCTCGACGGCACGCCGCTCAGCAAGGCTGAGGTCACTATGGACGCCGGTGCCTACCAGGACGTCACCGACCCGAGCGTCTACGTAAAGTTCAAGCTCGACGACGGCCGCAACCTCCTCGCCTGGACGACGACGCCATGGACGCTGCCTGCGAACACCGCACTGGCCGTTAACAAAGACGTCACCTACAGCGAAGTTGAGTGTGACGGTGAAGTGTTTGTCGTTGCAAAAGACCTCGTCGAAAAAGTCTTTACCGATGAAAAGCACGCCCCGCTTGATTACCAGGTACTCGGTGAGTACTCGGGCGCTGAGCTGGTTGGCCTCGAATACCGACCACTCTTTGTCGACCGCGGCGAAAACGCCCACAAGGTCTGGCACGCTGATTACGTCGAGACCGAGGCGGGGACCGGTATCGTGCACCTCGCGCCGACCTACGGTGAAGAGGACTTTGAGCTTGCAAAGAAAGAAGGTTTTCCAGCAGTTCACACCATCGACCAAAACGGCTTCTTTACGGAAGGCGATTGGAAGGGGCAGAACGTTTGGGAAGTGAACAAGCAGATCGCGAAGGACCTCAAAGAACGTGGTGTCGTTTGGAAGATCGACTACATCCGTCACAGCTATCCACACTGTCACCGCTGTGGCACCAAGCTTATGTACCGCGCGCACCCGAGCTGGTTTATGGACATCGAAGGCCAGCGCGCCAAGATGCTTGAGAAAAACGAGCCGATCAACTGGTTCCCGACTCACGTCAAGAACGGCCGTTTTGCAAAAACTGTTGAGCAGGCACCGGACTGGAACATCTCGCGTGACCGTTTCTGGGCGACTGCGATGCCGGTCTGGAAGTCACCGTCAGGCAAGGTGCGTGTCGTTGGGTCTTATGCCGAACTCAAGGAACTGAGCGGTATCGAGCTCGAAGACTATCACCGTCCATGGATCGACGACGTGAAGTTCACGATCGACGGTGAAGAGTATACTCGCATCGACAAGGTGATGGACAGTTGGTTTGAGGCTGGCTCTATGCCGTTTGCGCAATTCCACTATCCGTTCGAGAACAAGGAAAAGTTCGAGGCGAACTTCCCGGGTGACTTCATCGTTGAGTATATCGGCCAGGTCCGCGCGTGGTTCTACTACATGCACGCCATGAGCGTTGCGCTATTCGGCGAGAATTCATTCAAGAACGTCATCGTGACCGGTAACGTCGCCGGTAATGACGGTCGCAAGATGAGTAAGTCATACGGCAACTACACCGATCCGAACGAGCTGATGGACAAGTTCAGCGCTGACAGCCTCCGCTTCTTGCTGCTTTCGAGCCCGCTCCTGAACGGCGAAGACTTTGCGCTCCAGGACAAAGAGGTGGGTGATGTCGCACGCAAGCTCAGTATGGTCTGGAACATGTACGACTTCTTTACGATGTACGCCGAAGTTGATGGGTGGGAGTATGACGGCACGTTGGCCGATCCGCTCAGTGAGGCTAAAAACCCGCTCGATATCTGGATCATTTCACGCATGCATCAGCTCGTGGCTGAAGTTGAAAAAAACATGGACGCCTACAATATTCCGGACGCAATCAGTCCGATCCTACCGTTCCTCGACGACGCCAGCAACTGGTATGTGCGACGCTCACGCCGCCGTTTCTGGAAATCAGAGGATGATAACGACAAAGAGATGGCGTACCGAACGTTGCATTACGTGCTCGTCCGACTTGCTTACGTCCTTGCGCCGTTCACACCATTCCTCGCCGAGGAGCTATATCACAACTTGACGGGTGATGCCGAGTCGATCCACCTCAAGGACTGGCTACCTGCTGGTCAGGTGAATGAGCTTGTCATGAATGACATGGAGCAGGTGCGTGAGTATGTGAATGTTGGTCTCAGTCTTCGCGCCAAGGCCGGCCTCAAGGTTCGTCAACCACTTGCGAGTGTTACGGTGCCGCAACTAGGCAGCCACGTCGATTTTGAGCCGATCCTGATGGATGAGCTCAACGTGAAGGCCGTCAAGGTTGGCGATGACGTTGCACTGGATGAGGCGCTAACCCCCGAGCTGAAACGCGAAGGCCTCATGCGTGAAGTTATCCGACACGTACAGTCGGCTCGCAAGAGCGCCGGCCTTAACGTTGACGACCGTATCGTGCTGAGCCTCAAAACTGATGCCGAGGAGCTTGCGAAAGCTATCGACGAGCATGCCGAGACGATCAAAGCTGAAACGCTCGCCAATACCCTCGGCGCAGCAGCCGAGAACGAGCAGGTGGTCAAAATCGAAGGTGAATCACTGACGATCCACCTCCAGAGGGTTTAGGTGCTTCGCGGACGTCGTCCCCTAAAACAGTATTGACCCGGTCCAGCTATAGGCGTATAACAGGGGTATTATCTAGGTAACACAAACACCGTCGGTGAAAGAGTTTAGGTAAGGCACATTCCTCGTATAACCAACCGAAGGGAGGTGAGTGCCGTGAACACGACACTCACGACGCAGAACACACCGATGCTCGAAGCGATCGCCACGGCGCGGCAGCGCATCCAGGGGGAGCTGGCCAAGCCGGCCTCAGCTGCACGGGACGTCCGCTCCATCCTCTACGACATCGCCGCGGACGCGATGGAGCCGCTGCCCATGTCGCTGCAGACGGTGATGCCGGACAACAACGGTGCCATCGTCGGCGAAGCGGCGCTGAGGAACATCGAGCAGGAGCTGAAGGGGCTCGAGGTGGTTCTCCGGTGACCTGTACTACACACCCCGCAAAGGGGGCGTCTGGTATCAACCGACGCCCCCTTTAAAACGCAAGCAGGGTATACTAAAGCGGTATGCATGACGTATCAGACGAGGAATTTGCCAAACTCATCTCGCGGGCAATCGACGAGATGCCTGAGCGCTACGTGACACACCTCGACAACATCGTCATCACGTATGCTGATGCTCCCGACCAGCACCAGACCGCCAAACTGCGCCTTCGTGGTGATTCGCTCTTACTTGGTCTCTATGAAGGGATACCGCTCCCACGTCGCGGGGCGGGGTATAACCTCGTGCTTCCGGACAAGATAACTTTGTTCAAATACCCGCTACTTGCAGTTTCGCATGACGAGGAAACGTTCTATCGCCAGATCAAGCACACGCTCTGGCACGAGATTGCCCATTTTTACGGGCTCGACCACGACAAGATCCATGAGATCGAACGCAACTGGCGCTAGCTACTTATATTGACTTTTTGTCACTTTTATGCTTAAATGGAAGTATAAGGATCACTCCTATGACAGAAAAACATTTACAGCATTTACCGGTTACGGCAGCAGAGCATGGTTCGGACGAACTCCCTCACGTCGAGCCCTCTACTGAGAATGGTCACTGGGAAATCCATAACCCTGAAAATCCTGCCCTGACGCCGGCAAGCCGCGTCAAGATGAGCCGCGTTGCACTTGCGCTCACCGACCGATATCCGGATGGTTGGCATCTCAATGTCATTAAGAAAACTAAACGCGATCAGCTTGGTCGTATCGAATATTTTGTTCCAGATAAAAACGAGAAAACAGAGTAAAAAACCACCATGTTAAAAATGAAACACAAACACCACCTTGATTTTCCACACATCACCCTGAGCGCGCATCAGATGGAGCTGAGTGCGGTTCCAATTGATAACGACGAACTGACGCAGGCGATCATAGACGATCCGGTAACTCACGATGATGTCTGGGAGCTGAGCGAGCGCCCCGACTCAACCGAGCTGACCCAGTTCTGGGATGAGGTCCAGGCCGATGTGGCAAGCGACCCTGAGTGGTTCAAGTTCAGCGAAGACAGCTAGGCTAGTCTTTTTTACACCATCTCTGCTACACTTGCGGTATATAAGCAGGAGCATTTTAGCGTGGACGACTTTAAACCCCAACAGCCGCAAAAACAGGACGATCTTTCGAGCGAAAAACCAAACGATTTCCAGGCAGCATACGAGGAAAAACCGGAAACGTACGTAACGCCAAGCGGCGAACCGACGACACTTGAGACTGTACAGCAGCAACCCTCACCTTTGACGCCAAAGAAGAAAGGTGGTGCCGGAAAGTGGCTGCTCGGTGGTCTCGTGATACTGCTTCTCACAGGTTTAGGCGCGCTCGCGTACTGGCAGTGGAGTGAAGCTGACGCTGCAAGGAAACAGTTAACGAGCACACAGAGCCAGCTGCAAGCTGCACAAGCCAACCTTGCAAAAGCTAGTGAAAAAAAGAACGATGATTCCACAATCGTCGAGGGAAAGACAAAGACAGATAAAGAGCTAATCGCTGAGTCAGTGATGGCATACTGGCACGCTGCAAAAGGCGCAGAGAAGGATAAGCTTACTACTACTGTAGATAAGCTCGAACTTCCATTTGCGAGGACAAGTGTTGGCGTAGTTGGCGGTGCTGGCGGAGCCTCATGTGTCTCTAAGAAGTCTGGTGGACTTTGGCTAGTGCTATTTTGCGCCCAGGGTTCTGGCCCTGAAACCGAGGCATTGATGACCAAGTACGGTGTCCCTGAGTCGATCATCAAGACATAGCTCTTTACAGAGGCGACTATCTCTGTTACAATCTTCCCTTGAGTTAAAAAATAAGTCATAGGGAACTAACCATGAAAGCAGTCGTTCGAGTTGGTGGCAAGCAATACGTTGTCGCCGAAAAAGAGTCCCTCCTGGTGGACCGCCTCCCGGATGGAACAAAAGAGCTCTCACTCGACCCACTGATGGTATTCGATGGCAAGAACGTTGAGATCGGCGCACCAGCAGTAGCTGGTTACAAGATCAAGGCGACTGTCACCGAGCCGGAAGTCAAAGGTGAGAAAATCCGCGTGATCCGTTTCAAAGCTAAGAAGCGCGTTCACAAGGAAACTGGCCACCGCCAGCAGTACAGCCGTATCACTATCGGCAAGATCGCAAAGTAACCTGACCGATCAACGAAATACGCTCCACATGGGGCGTATTTTTGTTTTCACGCATGCTATACTAGGAAGTACTAACAGAGAGGGAAAGCAAACAGGTGTCAAAACCAGTTGTCATCGCAGTGACGAATCAAAAAGGTGGTGTCGGCAAGACGACAACCACAGTCAACGTAGCCTACTGTCTCGCGAAAGCGGGCAAAAGGGTGCTGCTGGTAGACTTTGACCCGCAGGGTAACGCGACGAGCGGTCTCGGCCTCGATAAGAACGCGCTCGAGAAGACAGTTCGTGATGTCATCATGAATCAGGCACCGCTTGCTGCTGTCGTGCAGCCGACCGAAACGAAGAACCTGTTTATCGTTCCAGCGACCCCTGAGCTCGCAAACACCGAAGTTGAACTCGCGAGTGCGGAGAAACGCTTTTCACGCCTCAAGCTCGCACTCGAAGGTGCTGAGGGGTACGATTTCGTGCTTATCGACAGCCCACCGAGCTTGAGCCTCCTTACTGTCAATGGCCTCATCGCTGCAAACTACGTACTTTTGCCGGTTCAGGCAGAGTTCTACGCCATGGAAGGCCTTGGACAGCTGCTCGAGACGATGAAGCTGGTTCGCAAAGGTATGAACCCGACCCTTGAACTGATCGGTGTGCTCGTCACGATGATGGACAGCCGCACGATGCTCTCACGCCAGGTCCTGACAGAGATTCAGAAGCATTTCCCGGGCAAGGTGTTCGAAACGACGATTCCTCGCAATGTTCGTATTGCTGAGGCACCAAGCCATGGTGAGCCGGTGGGTGCATATGACAAATGGAGCAAGGGTGCTCGGGCCTACAAAGCCTTGACCAAGGAGGTTATCGACCGTGTCAGCTAAAAAATCAACTGGTTTAGGACGCAGCTTTGAGTCATTGATTCCAACCGACGTGCTCGACGAAACCTTTGATCCGACCGCCGGCAATGAACAGTCTTCGGAGCTGCGTTATGTCAAGCGTGTCGAAATCAGTCCGAATCCTGATCAACCGCGCCGCCATTTTGATGAAGAAGCGCTTCATGAGCTTGCTGCTTCGATCAAAGAACACGGTATTATCCAGCCGCTTGTCGTCACCCCGACGAAGGGTGGCTATCAGATTGTCGCCGGTGAACGTCGTTGGCGTGCCGCTGGGATTGCTGAACTTGATAAAGTGCCGGTTATCGTCCGCACACTCTCTGAGCAGCACAAGCTTGAGCTTGCGCTCATCGAGAACTTGCAGCGCCGTGATCTTAATCCGCTTGAGACCGCGACGGCGTATCTCAAACTACACACCCAGTTCAACTTGACCTACGAAGAGATTGGCCACCGCGTTGGCGGCAAGGCGGTCAGCACGATTAGCAATATCCTCCGGCTTCTCCAATTGCCAGACGATGCCAAGCAGGCGCTCGTCGATGGTTGGATATCTGAGGGTCACGCCCGTCAGATCCTCGCGCTCGATGACGAACAGGCGCAAGCTGAGCTCTTGCAGCTCATCGTTCGTGAAGGCTGGAGCGTGCGAAAAGCTGAGCAATATGTTGTCGGCTATAAGCGTGGTGAAAAACCTGCTGCACGCCAGGAAAGCGGCATCAAGCATACCCGTCAGGAAACGACCTTTACGAAACGTCTCTCTGAGCGGCTTAGTTTGCCAGTCGTACAAAAGACTACTGCCAAGGGCGGTCAGATTATCATCAGCTACAGCTCAGAAGAAGAGCTGGACGAGCTGCAAAAGAAGTTTCTTTAGTTACTCTACTGCGCTAAACAGTTGGAGTTGGGTGAACGGATAGATACGCATCGCCACTGGGCCGATCAGGTCGTTATAGGGGATGGTGCCGAGACCATCACGTGAGTCGAGCGAAAAACCTTCTTGGCGGTGGTCGCCTGCAACGAACAACTCATCTTCTGGTACGATCGTATCGACTTCTCCAGCGGTTGGGCTTGTGGCGCCTGGGTGCACCTCGTCTACGAGAAAGCCTCGCGGGTGTTCTTCGTTATAGACCTTCATGACGCCATTTGCGACTGTTACGCGCTCGCCAGGGAAAGCGATGACACGTTTGACGATGTATTCATCGAACCCGCCTGGTAGCCAGTGTGGATTTCGGAAAACGATGACCTGGCCACGCTTTGGTACGTAGCTCTTGCCCTGGAGATGTGCCCAGGTAACAGGTAAGCGGTTCACGATGAGTCGGTCGCCAGTGTAGAGAGTTGGCTCCATACTTGGTCCGGAAACACTAAAGCTGCGGAAAAGGAACTGGTTAATGAGGGCTGCGCCGAGTACGACGGCAATGATAAAACCGATAATCCCAAGGATATCTTTGATGCCTGGATGAGCGTCGAGAAATGATCGCATACCTTACTAGCATACATGGCGGCGTGCCTGAAAAACAGGGCAAAATGTGCTTACGCTCTCGCCCGAAATCGGCTATAGTTGGTAGGTAGATTTCTTTCTTATGGAAAATAGACGAAGACAACAAAGCTTGGATGGGTTTGTGCCCCGCCGCAGTTCGCAGGTGGGTGTCGGACGCCAGAATCTTAACGAAAAACCAGCCATTCCTGGTCAGTTTTTGCAAAACCAAGATAATGCGCCTCGTCGTGTTATCGGGGAAGAGTTGCCAAAACCACAAACCGCTCCTACTCCTTCGATTTCTAAGCGAGAGCTGAGCGAACAGCTCAACGCGCTCGACAATGAAGCACCAAAGAAGCCGCGCCGCCGGTTCCTCGGCCTCACTCGTAAGCGTATCGTCACGATCGTACTGCTCATCGCACTCCTTTTTGGTGCGTATTTTGGTATCAAGATCTTTATGACTTCAAGCAAGCTCTTTAGCGGTAGCATCTTTGATCTCTTGGGACAGGGGGCAACACTCAAGACAGACCAGTACGGACGATCAAACATCCTCGTATTTGGTACGTCAGAGGACGACCCAAGCCACGAAGACGCTGGCGCAAACCTCACTGACTCGATCATGATTATCAGCATCGATCAAAAGACGAAAAATGCTGTCATGATCAGCGTGCCTCGTGACCTCTGGGTGAAGTATGGCGAAGCCTGTATGAGCGGTTATGAGGGTAAGATCAACGTCGTCTATGAGTGTGGACTTGATGGAGGCGCTGAGCCGGATGGCGCCAAGAAGCTCATGGATACTGTTGGCGAGAGCTTTGGGCTTGATATCCAGTACTACGCACACGTCAACTATACGGTTGTTCGTGACACGGTAAACGCCGTCGGTGGGGTTACCGTTGAGATTGATAGTGATGACCCTCGAGGAATCCTCGACCGTAACTTCGACTGGGCTTGTAACTTTAAGTGTAACTATGTGAAGTGGCCAAACGGTCCAGCGCACCTCAACGGCGACCAGGCGCTCGCACTTGCTCGTGCCAGGAATGCTGCTGGCGGTTACGGTCTCGGCGGCGGTAACTTTGACCGAGAACAATATCAGCAAAAGATCATCATGGCGCTCAAAGACAAGGCAGCCAGCGCCGGTACGCTCGCAAACCCGGTCGCAGTGAGCGGTATTCTTGATGCGCTTGGCGATAATGTCCGAACAAACTTTTCAGCCAGTGAAGTAAAGACGCTGATCTCGCTCGCTGGCGAAATACCATCGGCAAGCATCAAGCGCGTCAGTTTGGTTGAACCAGGCAAGGCGGTGCTGACAACCGGTAACGTTAGCGGGCAGAGCGTTGTCCGGCCTGTTGCTGGTCTCTACGAGTTTGAGCAGGTGCAGCGATTTGTCCGTCAAAAGCTGACAATCAGCACGACGAGCAGTGAAGAGCCGGCGATCGAGGTTCTCAACGGTTCCGACTATGCAGGTTTGGCTGGCAAAAAGGCTGCCGAACTCACAGCCGCAGGCTTTACGGATGTCTCGACTGGCGACACCGATACTGACAGTGCCTACGGTGATTATGTTTGGTATGACCTCAGCGGTGGCAAGAAGCCGCAGGCCCTCGCGAAGCTTAAGTCCATCCTCGGTAGCAGCCCTAGTGGTACGGTGTTGCCGGGCGGGGTGCAGTCTGACGCCGACTTTGTTATAATCGTTGGAAATGGAGCTTATTAAACTAGCAGCCCGACGCTCCCGTTGGAGCGACGTGGTCTACATCTTGTTGAACATCGCCTACGCGGCTGCGTTGTTCATTCTCGTATCACCAGGTATTGATTTGCCATACCTCGCCTATGTGCTAGTGCTTCTCAGTAAGTGGCGTGTGGTCGCGGTGCGTCCGCGCTTTTGGTTTGCTAATCTCCAGGCGAACTTCGTCGACTTCATGGTTGGCATCAGTGTCGTCACGTTAATGTTGCTGACTGCAGCCTCGACACCGTGGGTTGCGGCACTTCTCGCAGCACTGTTTGCGTTCTGGCTACTTGTCCTCAAGCCGCACACGGTACAGCGATGGGTGCTAGTGCAGGCGGCAGTAGGGCAGTTTATCTCGCTTACCGCACTGTTTAGCCTGGCGCATGGCTTTGAACTCAAGCCGTTTATTACGGACAGCAGCTTCCTCACTGTCTTACTCGCATGGATTATCGGTTATATGACCGCGAGGCACGCACTGAGTTCGTTCAAGGGTGAGGATGAGCGCTCATTCCTGAGCCTGATCTGGGGCTTCGTACTCGCTGAGCTGGCATGGCTCGCACACCACTGGACCATTGCTTACTCGATCTATCAGAATGCTGCTGTCGCCGCTGATAAACAGCTGATGATCCCACAGATTGCACTCGTTGTGACGCTGCTCAGCTTTGTGGCGATTCGCTGGTATGATTCGTTCCATTCACCGGATAATAAAAAAGCAGTAAAGGATGCACGGGCCGCAACGATCTTTAGCATTGCAGCGCTTGTTATTTTGCTCGTCTTCTTCAACGGCTCGATCGATATCACTGCACTGTAAGTTTCCGCATTTCCTTCTGCTTTTTACGAAAACAGTAACAAAGAAAGGGTAAAAAATGACAGAAAAACCTTCGAACCACGCCAAACAAGCAATGCATGCGAAGCCTCGAAAGCTACCCGAATCACCGCAAAACCACTCACCGCTCCTGCGAACGGCGGCACTCGGCTTTTTCTGTTTTGCAGTGAGCTTTTTGGGGGCGTGGACGGCGCTTTCCTATGGATTCGTAAAGCCACCCGAGGCTCCGTCTATCAGTGAAAAGCGCAGTATCGTCTCACAGGAAGGTGAGGTGGTCGCCGATGTTGCCGAGCGGGTGAGCCCGAGCGTCGTCTCGATCCTGACCGAATCCCAGGCGTCACTTGGCTTTCGTTCCTATACGCAGCAAGGTGCGGGTACGGGGATTATTATCTCTGAGAGTGGTTATGTCCTCACGAATCGCCACGTTGTCGCCGACGCCAATAAGGTCGATGTCGTGCTTGCTGACGGCACTTCCTATGAAGGCGTCAAGGTTGTCGGGGTTGATCCGGCGAATGACATCGCCTTTCTAAAGATCGAAGGCAGTAAAAACCTGAAACCAGCGGCTATAGGTGATTCGTCCCAAGTAGAGGTGGGCGAGAAGGTTGTGGCCATCGGTAACGCTCTCGGGCAGTACCAAACGAGCGTCACCTCAGGCATTATTTCGGGCTTGGGTCGTCCGCTCGTCGCTGGCGATGGCACCGGGGGTGAAACGGAACAGCTTAGCAATCTACTCCAGACTGATGCTGCTATTAACCCTGGTAACTCGGGTGGTCCACTCGTGAACCTGAACGGCGAGGTGATCGGTATCAACACAGCAATCGATCAAGAGGCTGAGGGTATCGGCTTTGCGATCCCAATCAATGATGCAAAAGGATTGATAAAGAGCGTGACTACGACCGGCAAACTGTCCAGGGCGTTTCTCGGCGTCGCGCATATCGGCATTACGAGCGAGCTAGTAAAGGAGTATAATCTCCAGGCTAAGCACGGTGCGTACATCGTAAACGAGAGCAGAGATGCAGTTACCCCGGGCAGCCCAGCAGCCAAGGCGGGTCTTCGTGCGGGAGATATTATCACTAAAGTCGATAACAAGAAGATTGATGCGAATCATCCGCTCCTGAGTGCTATCTCAGAGCATCAACCTGGAGATAAAGTATCGGTGACGTATCTGCGTGATGGCAAAGAAGTAACGGTATCTGTAACGCTTGCCACTTATCCTAGCTCCTAGATGAATTACTTCTTTTCGAGAACGACGATAAAACCTTCAACTTGGTGCATGGCATAGCCATGGCTGTGGCCATGCTCAATAATTGTATCGTGCTGGCGAGGGTCGGCTTCGAGGAGGAGGTAATTGCCGGCCGATTGCTTTATAGTTGCTTGTTTGATCAGTTTTTTGATAAGGGCTAAGCCGTCGTCATCGGCGTAGAGCGCCAGATCTGGCTCAGCGTTGACGTCTGGTGAAACCTGCCATTCTCTCGAGACATACGGTAGGTTAGCGCAGATAACATCGTAGTGACTCCCGGCTTTTTCCAGGAGATCGGATCGGTAAAAGCGCACTGAGGCACCAAAGGTTTTAGCGTTTTTCTTTGCAACTTTTAGTGCCTCGTCACTAACATCTACCCCTTCTACTTTGAGGTGGGGGAAGGTGAGTTTGGCGGTGACAGCGATAGCCCCGCTGCCCGTGCCGACGTCGATTAATGTCTCGGCGCTTTCAGCGGGCAACGTCAGCAGCTCGACCATAACCTCAGTCTCTGGCCGCGGGATAAGTACATCAGGCGTAACTATAAACTCACGGCCGTAGAAATCTTTTCGACCCACGATGTAGGCTATAGGCTCGCGCTTGAGGCGGCGTAGCAAGAGCTTTTCGCCATACTCCTTGAGGCCTTCGCGCCGCGGGGTGCCTTTTTGTGAAAGAGCTGCACGAGCAAGCGAGTCGTCGTTGTGCGCAACGAGCCACGTGCGATCGACGCCGAGCATATAGCAAAGCAGCAGCTCGGCATCAAGCCGAGCGCTAGGGATATTGGCTTTTTCGAGTTCTCGTGTCGCCTGTGTGAGCCATTGCTCGATAGTCATAGTGTCTAGTATCTCATCTGAAGACACTATTGCACAGGAGGTTGTGGTGACTGTGGTGGCTGTTGTGCGGCGGCTTCTTGTGGAGGTGTTTGAACTGGTGCGGGGCCTGGTTGCATTACGGGAGTAGATGCGGGAGACTGCTCACTAGGCGTAGGCGTAGGCGTAGGCGTAGGCGTAGGCGTAGGCGTAGGCGTAGGCGT
>CBHTSZ010000005.1:0-80305 GCA_966095765.1 uncultured bacterium | reverse complement strand
TTTATAAGTAGCTAAATAAATACGTTCACCTTTCTGAACTAACGCGCTAACTTTTCTCACAGTTTTATTTTCGGAACTTAAAAAAAAAACGACCCATATTCGGGTCGTTTTTTGTTGCGCTAACCAAATCTTTAAAGGCTTAAAAAATTAGGTAGTGCCCCGACTGGCACCAGGGTTGAAGCTGGTGCCAGTCGGGTCGAAGCTCAGATCTGTCGCTTGAAGATCAGCGTCGTCTCTTCCTGCGTGTTGTGAGGGTAGAACTGCATGGTGATCATGCGGTTGCCTCCGCGGTACTCGAGGTTGACGAGCTGCGACACCGGGAAGCCGAGTTCGGCCTCGCCGATCGTCTTCCAGGTGTTCTCCCAGGATCCCTCGGCGTTGAGCGCCATGAACCCCTTCTCGAGCTTCGTGACATGGAAGTAGGCCATGGCGCAGCGGTTGTCGATCTCCAGGCTGCGGAACAGCCCGAACATCTCGTAGAGGCCGTGGGCGTCCTCGCCGACGGCGTAGATCTTGCGTCCTTCCAGGTGTGGTGCGATCTGGATGAGCTTCTCGATGTTGCTGGTCATGATGGCTCCTTCAGAAGTTGTACGGGTTGGACCCGCACAGCTTGAAGAGCATCTGACCGGTACTGCTAATGCGGGTGAGTGAAGGTCAGACGTTGGTACATCGGTCCTTCGGCCCGCGTGGTGCAGACTTCCAGTTCATGTTCTTTCCTTTCGGTAGAAAACTGGACTATATTATATATTATCATAAAAATATAGATAAGTCAATATCATGACAATTTGCCAGTAAACTTGCGAGTCGCATAGGAGCGTGCTTAGATAAACAAATGGAAGAGATACGTCCCCGAATATCGGGAACTGAGATGGAATGGGCGCTCCAGGTTCAGCGAAAAGCAGGTGAAGTGTATGTACAGGCTGCATCTTCGGATATCAGCCGTGTGTTTGATGTCATTGATCCTTCGATAGTACGAATACGAGATATGCTCAGTAACGGAGCCCGGCTTTATAAAGACGTCGGTGACCATCCTGAGTACGCTACACCAGAAGATACGTCGTTTATGGGCACGGTTGCAAACGAAATAGCCGGAGAAGACATACTCTATGACGCACTCGTTACCGCACGGAAAAAGGGTGCATTTCATGACTTTATTCTCAACAAACGCGTGGTCGACGATCAACTCAACACATGGGGCTATCATGTGAGCCTCAGTGCAGATGCGCGCAAGGTTCGGCCAACTGAGCAAGATCTTGCCCCGCTCGGGCCACACCTCGCGACGATGGGTCTTTATACTGGTGCTGGCGCAGTAGCTCGAACAAACGATAGCGCGAACTATGTCACGTCACAAAAAGTCTTGAACCTGAACGCAGACTTTGGTCTCAGTAGTCACCAGAAGACACAGCCTTTGATCAGCTTGCGCGACGAACCTCTCGCACCATCGGAACGTTTTAGCCGCATACATATCACCAGCCTCGATGCGAACATGTCCCCATGGGCCACATGGATGAAGCTTGGAACGACATCGCTCGTGCTCCGCATGATGGAGCAAGGTTATTGGGATGCTTCATCGATGGAGTTTGAGGACGACATGCACCAGGTGGCGATCAAGACAGCGTATGATCCTGATATGGAACGGGTAGTGAGGCTTGCTGATGGCGGCAGGATTCGTCCGCTCGATGTGCAGGGCGAACTGCTTTTGAGAGCCCAAAAGATGGCTCACATCGAAGGCGTTACGGGGGAGGAAGAGTCGATTCTCCGTGAATGGGAACGCGCGGTGAATGACCTTGCGGTTGATCCTGAAAAGCTCATCGACCGTGTCGACTGGATAGCGAAACGTGCGGTTCTCCGACGATACATGGGGCGGCACTGCTTAGAGCTGAGCGAGAGTGCGGTTGCAAAGAAAGATCGTCAGTGGAGCCATATCGGCCCAAGCGGGATTGCAACCAGGTTGCGTGAAACAGTGTGGCAGCATTGGATGCCTCTCGAACGGATCGAACGTGCTTATACCGAACCGCCCCGTACGACGAGAGCGCTCGCGAGAGCAGCCTTTATCCGCAAATATGCAGACAAAGCCGAGTATGCAAGCGTGAGCTGGGACTCGGCATCAGTATACCTCGGGCACGGCGAAGCAAAAGCTGATTTTCCTGACCCGTATAAAACAACTACTTCCCGATTTTCAACCATTCTCCCACCCAACCCTGACGACGCTATCCCTGGGTGATACCCGACACCTCTGTTAGTTTGGCTACTAGGGTATAATAGAGGCATAGAGAAGGGAGGTTTGTATGCCAAGTGTTATGTCTCTACGGGATACTATCAACCAACTGCAAACTGATGTACTCAGCAAGCGCAAGCTCGTTGAGGATCTTACGCGAAGTGCCAACGAGCATGCAGCGAGGGGCGACGAAGTGCAGGCAAAACTCGATCGCGACTCGGCTGAGCGCTATATGCGTGATCTCGAAAACATCGAAAAGACGATCGCTCAGTACGAGTCCGATATAGCAAGCCGTGAACAAAAGGCCGCTGATATCGACAGGCGTCTCGCCGACCTCAGGGCTCGTTTTGAACGGGAATACAAAGAGCTTGAGCATGAGAAAGAGTCAGTCGTAGCCGCACTCGTGTTCCGTGACGACAACATAGAGATGGCGAGGCGCGCGGCCAAGGATAAAAAGCTCAACGACAAAGAACAAGAGCTTCAAAAGCACTTCGATCAAGAAGTTGATCGGCTCGAGCGCGAGAAGCAGCTCATCCTCGGTTAAGTTGCTTTTTTCTAGCGCGGGTGTACAATCCGACTATGAAAGAGCTATGGATTCCCCAACCCGACAAACAACCTGACGTTACAAACCTTTACGACATGATGCTGCTGTTTCAGGAGCAGCTAGATAAAGAGCAGAGCATGGAGGGGAAGATTCAGTGCGCAACCTTTGCGCTCAAGGCACTGTCTCGTTGTATGGAGACGTTGTCAGATAATGAGCGTCAGATAAGCGTCGTAACCGGCCTTGCGGTTATCGACAGTACAGATCGTCCAGGAAGCGGTATGATAGCCGAAGATATCGGCTTACGAGGCATGATCGAAGACGTGCACTGTATCAACATTGGCGAACGGCTGCCGCTTTCTGTTTCGTTAGGCATCGATGTTTTTAGTGCCTTTCCTGAAGATTCACCAGAACAGGACGATCTTATCCTCAGTACGGCAAAAGCGCCAATAGCCCGTGTCCGGTATATAGAGACCGCGGCTGCGTAGCATTTTTATAGACCGCTCCTAAAAATGTTATGCTTATAAGCACATAGCATTAAACGAGGTACACCTACGTTATGGCTCACAAAAAACTAATACTTGCCGCTGCTTTCGTTGCGACCGCTTTATCAGCAACGCTCGGAGGTGCGGTATTTGCACACGGATCACACGATCATCACGCGACGACAGCGAGCACCGTGACAGCGAGTGACATCGAGACGCCACTGACAGGTGCGCAAAAGCAGACTGTCGATGAGCGAAAGGCTGAGATCAAACAGCGTATCGAAGTCCAAAAGGCTGAACGCAGCACAAAGCTGGCTGATAAGCGGCTTGCTGCTTGTGAAAAACGCCAAGCAAAGGTCAACAGCATCTTCACAAAAGCAACCGAACGCAACAAGAAGCAGCTCGCAGTCTTCCAAAAGATTGAAGAGCGCGTTCGCGAGTTTTACGCTACGAAGAACCTCACTGCAGATGGCTATGATGCCGCAGTAGCAACAGCTGACGAAAAAGAGGCCGCAGCTGTCGCAGCGATCGAAGCATCTACCGAAGTCACCTTTGACTGCGCGTCAACTGACGCCGCCAAGCCTGGTGCAGCTATCAAAGAAGCCATGCAGGCTCGTCACGCTGCACTCAAAGAGTATCGAACAGCAGTTAAGGAACTGATCCTAGTCGTCAAGAAGCACCATGGCCAGCAGCAAAACGGCGACACCGACACCGACCAGAGCGGTAGCGACGACGCATCGTCAAACCCTGGTACCGACACAACCGGGACAGAGACCGAAACTGAAACTGAGGGGGTACAGTAACCATGGTACGCAACAAGGGTTTTAGCATCGTTGAAGTCGTTATTGTTCTCGTGGTCATAGCGCTGATCGGTCTTGTAGGCTGGCGCGTATGGTCGGCAAATCAACCAACCGACAGCACCCAGACCGAAACAACACAGTCGGACGACGCACCGACGATCAACACAGACAAGGACCTCGACAAAGCCTCTGACCAGCTCGACGAGACGAACATCGAAGGTACCGAGTCGCAGCAGCTCGATACTGAGACGAACTTCTAGCCAAAGCCGCCTCATATATGAAACCGGCCCCATACGGGTCGGTTTTTGCACTTCAGCGGGGCGGGCTAATACTTGACATAAATATACTTATAATTTATAAATATGTTAAGCCTTAACAATTCGAACAGAGAAGGGGTGGGGGTGAATGTACGACACCACCATGGATGATCTGCTTGAGCAGATCGACCAAGTCACGATCCAGCTCGCTGAACTCAACAGTCAGAAAGCACGTCGAGGATCGTTCCGCATGCGACACATGCTGCTCATGCAACTCGCCGGGCTCAACGCCCAGTTTCACATCCGCTACATGGAGCTGTACGCCCCGCCTGCGCCGTGGTCCACGAGGATCGCCAGCAGCTGGCACATGAGGGCGCTGGCGCTCGCGATGAGCATCACGCTCGCGACCGTATTTGCCGGGGTGTTCGTTGTCCCGTGGTTCCAGTCGTTCGTGGCTTCTCTGCAATTTATGGCACGTCCCGTACCGTGAAGCTGCATGCGAGCAAGAAAAAGCTCCGCACTTCACAGTACGGGGCTTTTTCTTTGTCTATGGTTAGACGTGCTTGCGCATGATTCTGTGGAAGAGCGAGTGCGCGCTGACCGCGATCGCAACGACAAATGGCGTAGCCATCATAGTGGCGAACGCTATGCCGAGGGGGTTCGGCGTGTAGTCGAGACGGTCAACACAGACCCCGCCGTCAGCCGTAAACGCGCCTGGGTCTGTACATTCGCCGTTTGCGATGATGTCCATGACAGGAGGAAGCCCATACCTCACGCCGATCACATAGAGCACTGGTGGCAGCAGGATCAGAAATACGAGGAGAATAAACTTCTTCATATATGATCATTATAACCGCATATGGTTCGTGAAGGGATGCTATTCTTACTCAACGATCGGTAAGCTCTCTATATCGATCCCGAGCGTTTGTGCAAACTTGTCGATCTTTTGGAACTTGCAGTACCTGATGGGTACTCCTGAGACGTCGTAAACACGGTAGTAGTGGTCATATGAAATCGTCTCGCCCTTGAAATTCTTAGCCTCAGTCGGTTCGTTTATCCGTGCCACATACCAACCGTCTGGCTCATTCTCGAGGATTCGTTTGATCTTCGCGTAGTGGTTAAATGCCATACAGCTATTGTGTGGCTTTGTGGCGGTTAATGCAAAGCCTTGATACACTTACAGATATGGATATCGGCGCACTACTGAACCCTCTCGTACTCGGCCTCGTTGTTTCGCTCGTCATCAACCTCGCGATGTTTGTCGTAGCCTTTCGGTTGCAGTCCGACAAACTAACCGATATATCGTATGCCGCGACGTTTGCGACGATAGCGGTCTGGTCGTTTGTCATGTCCGAACAGAGCTGGCTCCATGTCGTTTTGCTCGTCATGGTATCAATGTGGGCGCTTCGTCTCGGAGGGTTTTTACTCTACCGCGTTATCAAAAACGGTAAAGACGCACGATTTGACGGGATGCGCGAGAGTTTTCTAGGCTTTGGTAAGTTTTGGCTGGCTCAGGCGATCACAGTCTGGGTCGTGATGATCCCGAGTATCTTTGCGTTCGATGCATCGGCTAGCTGGAGCCCACTGGCAACAGCAGGGTTCATCGTCTGGCTGATCGGGTTTGTTTGCGAGACGATTGCCGACTACCAAAAGCAGGTCTTTAACAGCAACCCCGCCAACAAAGGCAGCTGGATCCACTCAGGTATTTGGAAATATTCTCGTCATCCCAACTACTTCGGCGAGATCCTCGTATGGGTCGGAGTGTATCTGTTTGTTGTGGCTAGTCTGGCGCCGCTACAAGCCGTCATCGCGCTTGTTAGTCCGCTGACTATCGTCACACTACTCCTGTTTGTGAGCGGTATTCCGATACTCGAAAAGTCTGCCGACAAACGCTGGGGTAAGGCACCTGCCTATCGTGAATACAAGGCTCGGACGAGCGTTCTCATTCCACTCCCGCAACGACGTGTAACTCATAAGTAGTTTCGTTATAGCTAGCAAACCAATCTTGGTATAGTTGGGGTATGAGTGAAACGAATGCATCGGATAAGATCGATAGTTATATACAGGCACTCCCAGAGTGGCAGCAACGTATTTGCAACAAAGCCCGCGTGCTTATTCATCGGGCTGATCCGAGTATTGTTGAGGAGATAAAGTTCACAAACCGGCCCTATTTTACTCATAACGGCAACGTGTGTGCTCTCCTGGCAGCCAAAAGCCACGTCAACATTTTTATCTACGACCCAATCACACCTGACCCTACGGGGATTATCAATCAAGGCCATGACAATCAGACTGCACGTTCGATACAAGTAACGAAAGACAGTTTTCCTGATGAAGAAGCGTTTATTGAGCTGATAAAAGCAGTCGTCTCAAGTAACGAAAAGGGCGGGTGGCGCAAGATCGTCAGCCTTGGATAGCAACTCGGCGCATGTTATAGTACCTAGCGTACATTACTAAAACAGCATATCCAGAGTGCAGCGAGAGAACTAGCTCTACGACCTGCCGGCAACCAGCTTCTTCACATTAGTGACAGCGGAAATGGTGCCCCTTCTAGCCTTTATGGAAAGATACGGTTTATCCTCAGACTCCTTATATCTTTCCATGCGGTACAGAAAGATATGCGAAAGGAGTTATTTTTTATGAGTAAACCTATTTACAAGACTGCGGAGAGTGTCAGTCCAAAACATCCGGACAAGATCTGCGACCAGATATCTGACGCACTGCTTGATGCACATCTCACACAAGACCCTGACGCTCGTGTCGCGATCGATGTCGCCGGTGGTCACGGCAAGGTATTTGTAACAGGCGAGGTAACGTCAAAGGCCGCGGATATCGACGTCGCGGCTATCGTGAAACGTCTCGCAGGTGATGTCGAAGTTATCGAGCATATCGCCGAGCAAAGCCCCGAGATCGCCCAGGGTGTCGATACCGGCGGTGCGGGCGACCAAGGTATCATGGTCGGCTATGCGACAGACGAGACGGCAGAGTATCTCCCACTCGAAGTTGTACTGAGCCGCCACCTCAACCAATACCTGTACAAGAAATGGCCGTTCGACGGCAAGACTCAGGTAACAACAAAGGACGGCGTGATCGTGTCGGTCGTTGCGAGTTTTCAGCATGCAAAGCAAGCGGAGCTACTGGCTAGAGTAAAGCATTGGCTGCGTCAGGAGCCGCTCGCCAAACTCAGTGATGATATCAAGTTTCATATAAACCCAGCCGGCGACTGGGAGCAGGGTGGTTTCGATGCCGACGCAGGCCTGACCGGCCGCAAGCTGATCATCGATAACTACGGTCCCCGTGTCCCGATTGGCGGTGGCGCGTTCAGTGGCAAAGACCCGAGTAAGGTCGACCGTTCAGCCGCTTACATCGCTCGTCGTATAGCGATTGATTACCTGAAAGTACGCAACGCTCATGAGGTGTTCGTCTACTTGGCATACGCGATCGGCTACGCCGAACCACTTGAGGCTACTGTCGTGATCGACGGTAAAGCCGAAGTGGTTGAGGGTTACGACCTGACGCCTTATGGCATCATCGACCACCTCGATCTAAAGCGGCCGATTTACGAAGAAACAGCACGGTATGGGCACTTTGGACACCAGGGCTTTGATTGGGAGGGATAGCGCCGCTTGAAGGTGTGACATGAAATAATATGTGTGGTAAAATGTTACCACAATAAGTGAGGGGAAATAATGGACTTCGGTCAACAACTATCAAGCTATAGAAAGAAAGCTGGACTGACGCTAAGGGAATTCTCAAGGCTGGTGGGTTATGACGCTAGTAACATCAGTAAAGTAGAACGTGGCGTACTGCCTCCGCCTACGGCAGGGTTGGTGCTACGTAAATGGGCTGCAATGCTTGGCTTGTCGCCTGAATCGCACGAGTTCAGTAACTTTGTCTCTAGCGGATTAGCTGTAAGGGCTAAGAAGCACGTTAGGTCGGACAGCGAGCTTGAGGCGTTGATGCCCGCGTTCTTTAGAACGGTCGGCAATAAAAAGATTGACCCCGAAACCTACAGGAAACTAAAAGCATTACTACGGAAGAACATATAGTCAGAGCGAGCCATGCCGAAAATACAAACACAATTTTTAAGCCCTGAGGACATAGATAAGGCTGTAGCTACAGAGTTAATGCGATTCACATCTATTTACGGCGTAGCAATACCTATAGATCCTGAAAAGCTGCTTGAGGTTGAGTACGGTATGCAGATCATACCCCTGCCGGGACTCAAGGCGCTTGGTGTTGACTGCTCGCTGTCGCGTGACGGGACAACAATCGTCGTGGACCAGAACGACTACGAGAACGAGCGAATGACAAGTCGTTTGCGTTTTAGTTTTGCGCACGAACTAGGACATAAAATCTTACACGACCGCTACCTCTGGCATGTCGATTCACTTACTGATCGGCAGCGCGAGTGGCTCGAGCAGCAAGCCAATATGTTCGCGGCACACTTTCTTATGCCGAAATCAATTCTGCTTGGCGTTATAGCAAGTGAAATTCTGGAGCGATTTGACGGTATCGCGACTGCAAATTTGACAATCGAGCTCTGTGTTGAGTTTCGCATAGCTAACCTGGCAAGCTATTTCGGGGTTTCCGTTGACGCCATGCGTCGCCGTGTGCGCAACATCGATCTTCGTGACGTGCTCAAAGGCCCTTACGTATCCGAGCAGGATAAGGAGCGTTTCATTGAATTAGCCGCGGTTGTGGAGAAAGTCGAAACGAATAGTTGGGCGATTAAGCGTAACCCCCTCTCAGCTTAAAGTGCCTGATCTACGAAGAGGTGCTCGACATGCGTGCATTGTGTATAAGAGTCTCAGATGGGTATAGGTAGCGATTAGCCTATGAATGCAGCTAGTGCTTCTGAGTTGATTTTCTCCAACCATTCAACTTCATCACTTGAGCTCTGGACATAGGATGACACTTTTTCTAGAAATAGTTTTAGATCTGCGGATTTTGGTTTATTAGTAGCTGTGTTTGCATTTGCGAGCATCTGCTTAAATGTGTCTAATTGAATTGGAACGATTTTCGCTCTACCCCCATAGTGCGCAATGGAGATTTGGTGTAAACCGTAAAAATGCGCAACTGTGGCGGGGGAGAGAGTTGGTGCGATAAAGATACAATAAACATCTTGGTCGGTGTTGCGCTTCATATTTCCGAAATGCCTAGCAACAGGTTCACCTTCCATTTCATACTGCCTTTGTCCGGATGACATAGTAACTTCTACCGCTACTTTAAAATCTTGGTAGCGGCACTCAATGTCCGGCATGTTACCTGCAGCTGTGTATAGAGGCATCCCTTCATCGTCTATGTGAAAGTTTCCATTTATCTCTCCGTCATCAAGCATTGTAAAAGCTCGCCATGTATTCCATTCAAGAAAAAGAGGGGGCTCCACAATTTCTCTCTTGGATATTTTTTCGTATACTTCCACGATATCAGCGTACGGTTCGTAGGTGTGAAGTGTCGAAATTTCGCTCTGAACAAGAGCTTCAACCTTGGTAGCGCGTAGCTCGTCATATGCGTCCTTTAACTGATTAAGCTCAACATCTCGTAGGCGGTGGGCATAATCCTCATTTATTTTACTGATCTTGTTGAGCAAGAGTGATCTATCGTCGGTTAACAACTGTATATTTTTGGCTGAGAATAAATAATTTTTGTAATCCTGCGTATCTGAGTACTGGTAAGGTACAGGATTAACCTCACTACAAATAAAACTTACCTCATCTACTTTATCTTTGGCGACACGTATTTTGTTAGTTTTGATATCAAAACTAAACAGTGTGGTCGCTCGTAAATATCTTATTGACGCATCTGCATAGTCACGATGATTATTTTTCTTAGTTGCAAGGAATCTCGTGATATCAACCTCAGTACTTTCGCGTGTCATTATTCTGTTCGCTGTTATCTCATCGGCGTATACACTGCGCAACTCATTTTCAAATTCGTGACTAATATACTGCTTGTAGCTAATGTCTCTTTCTCTGTTCCTCGTTCTACTTCTGAAATTCTCTATTTTACTTTTAATTGTGTCGTAATCACGGTAACTCGTGAGCTGCATTCCAAAAAGGGCGAGTTCGGTTTTGCTGACACCGTTGAGTTCATTGATTAATTTCATAAACTCTAGATATGGTCGAATAGCGAATAGCCCGTTCCTATCTGTATGAAAAGGTGAATGCAGTTGAAACTTGAGTAACTGTTTCGTGAATATTTCGTGGGGTCGCTTACCGTATATATATTCTTCTCCCGCGTCGGTTAACTTAACGACAGGGTTTAGGTCAACAAAACCTAGGGCTTTTGGAGCACGATTAATCCTATCACGTGCCTTTAGGTCTAATTCACCAGTCGGTGTGCCGTGGTAGAATTCCTGTTTGCATAATAATTTATAGAACTCGATCTGCGTTTCTTTATTCCATGGTTTCCCTGCGAAGTTATCAATCAGTAATTTTATTTCGGGAACCATCCTGTCGGCAGATCGTGGAGAGGTGACGAAAAATATTGCCTTATTGCCCGTTATGCTACTCATTACCAAAAAATCCTTTCATCCTCAGGTACACATGATTTTGCCTGATAGGGGTCAGTACCGGTCTCAATAAATTGATCGACACGCTCCTTGATATGAGTGATGGCGCTATTTGAGATATCACAACCAATAAAGTTGCAACCGTTTTTGATTGCTGAGATAGCAGCCGAGCCACTCCCAAGGAATGGATCGCACACTGTAAAGCCAGGCTGTGCACTTGCGCTCAGCATAATATCAAATATCTCAACAGGCTTTTGGGTTGGATAGAACGCTTTATGGATGCGTTTTATGCGCCATACATCAGGAAAGGATCGGTTTTTGATCTTTACATTATTGCCATTTGTCGCAAAGAGGACATATTCATGTCGCCTCCTATAGTAATGACCCATTCCGACGTTAACTTTATCCCATGTAATGAGGTTCTTTACACTGAAGAAATCGCGAACAATTCCGCCGAGCGTCAGAAGTGAAAAGCTATCAAACATTATATAAATATGTCCAGTGGGCTTTATGACTCGCTTACACTCTGCAAGAAATAACTCGTAATTTTCTACAGTATCCTCAAATTCTGCAAACCATTTCCCGTGGTCTTGTCCTTTATGATTGTATGTACCCACAATCCTGCCTCGTCCAAGCTTCAGCTTGTTGTTCATTCCGGAATAGGCGGGATCGGTAACTAATACGTCAACAGAGTTATCGGGAAGACTTGCGAGGAATTGTATGCAGTCCTGCTGAGCTACGCGGATGCTTGTCTTGTTTTTGGTGGTGCGTTCGATTTCCATTAATCAATAAGTCCTTTACTATATCTTACAGCTTTCCAGAGGAATGAGCATCACATTTAGCTGCGTTATTGGATTATGAATATAATTTTTAGTGTATGAATGAAAAACGAAAACATTTCTGGCTCTACATACTGCAACTTGAACAGGGAAAGTGGTATATTGGCGTTACTTCGCAAACACCTAAAAAGAGGTTTCAGGAGCATATCCATGGCCGAAAATCTTATTGGACTGAAAAGTATCCTCCGATTAAGATCGCTGATACTAAGTATTTGGGCGATCTTAATGAAGATGAGGCCAAAGCATTCGAGAGCAAGGTAGCTCGAGCATATATCAAAGCTAAGGGTGTCAACAATGTCCGTGGTGGAGATCTGAAGGATGTGTCTGATTATGTCATTAGGTTTGGGTATATCTGGGATAAGTTCGGCTGGAAGCTTTGACCATTATTACTCTCGAACTACTTATTATTGTTTGTCTGGTGTGGAAAGAGTATCTTTAGGGATAATATGAGTTTTACTATTCACCCCGATTCACCGAATAAACAAGCGATTCCGTTGGTCGAGGAAACTTTTCGACGTCAAGAAGCTAGGGTTCGCGAGCTGCTCCCTGAACTGAGCGATGAGCTGCAGCTGTATGTATATGCCGAAGACCTGATCCCTGAAACTGGAACAGGCGGCTATGCCTATAGCCCGACGGCGCTGAGCCTTGCGATTGATAACGATTTCAAAGACAAAGAGAAACAACTGAGCGCTCTCATCGGGACGATCTATCACGAAAGCTATCACCTCGTACAAGGTCATACTGGTAACGAAACGAAGGCTCCGGCTACTTCGGCGCTTGATAGCTCGATATATGAGGGATGCGCAACAGTATTTGAACGCACCTATGCTGGCGTGGGGCCGCTCTGGGGTGACTACTCGATGCATACTGAAGAAGAGCTTCGACAGTGGAGCGAGGCGTTATCCCGGATACCGATCGACAAATGGTCCGAGAATCAGGACGGTGTGTGGGAACGCTGGTCTTTTTATGACACCGAAGATAGTCAGCGCTGGAAAGCGTACAAAGTCGGCACATGGGTCGTAGAGCTATATCTGCGAGAAACAGGCAAAGATATCCGTGACCTGCGCCTGATGCCTGCGAGTGATATAAAGATTTGAAAGTAAAACGCCCGCGCATGTTTCAGCGCGGGCAGCCGTTCTCGGCCAGCGAGCTCAGTAGTCTGAGATGATGCGTGCGGCAGCTAGTCGCAGCTGTCGCAGGTCTTGGTACCCCTTGGTTTCGTGAGCCTGCAGCTCGGACAGATGTCGTCACTCAGGACGGCATCGGATTTCCCGAGAGGCACACCAGTGTGCGGTGGACGCCCCTTGTGGGTCAGTTCGATGGACTCGAACAGGTCGCGAATCTCGCAGTCGAGCGCTCCGGCGAGTGCCATAGCAACGCCCAGGTGGACGTCGTGCGGACTGCCGCGCTCGATGCGGTAGATGGCCGACTCGGAGATTTCCGACAGCTCGGACAGCTCCGGAACGCTCAGGTCCCAGTGTTCGCGCATCTTTTTCAGTTTGTGCAAGTTAGATTGCACCACCCTTCTCTAGGAACAGCTCTACGTGAGCATTAATATACCATAACACAGAAATGTATAAAAGTAAATATTCCTGTCCCTACGGTAGACATTTGCAAATGCATACAAATATGGTAAAGTACTCTAGTCCCATTTTCCGATCAAAGGGTATACATATGATGCAGGACACCATCAAGCGCCGTCGTCGCACTTCCCGCCGCGTGATGGCCAAGTGGGTCGCCGATTGGCTCACGAGGGAGGATGAGGTCACGATCGGTGGGCTTAACGTCCGCCCCTTCCGCGACCCGAGCTACGAGCACGAGATCCGGACCAGCCTGCAGGGCAGGGTCGAGAAGATCCTGGGCAAGCCCGTCAAGGTCAAGCCCTACTACAACGCCAACGGCACGCTCACCTCGCTCGTCGTGAGCCTCGCCTAACACCACCCGCCACCCCTAGAGTCGAACCTCCGCGTTCCTCGGGGAACGGCGGGTGTTCGCATATATAGACAAAGTGAAAGGCCGCACCATTTCTGATGCGGCCGTTTCGTTTCACTGGGTACCATCCTGGTGCGCGACGTTGTCGGCAGGTGGTGGAGGTAGGTGAGTGATCGTCACCTGGGTTTTCCAGTCGAGATCGTGTAGGCCTGCGCCAGGATACCAGCGCAGCATATTAAAGATAATGAGTAGGATCCAGACCTGTGCGGCCTTACGGCCTTCATCAGCCTTGGTTACGTCATTTTCCCGTAGCCAGCACCTCGTGTTGTAGAGCTTGCCGGTGCCTGGTTTGCGAATGGCGACGTTGTAGTAGCGGTAGCCGGCTGGCATCTTGCGAGCTGTCATTCTGCCTCCTCGCGTGTCGGGATTGGCGGCAGGTAATGCCACTCCGACTCATCGGCGAGACCGGTGTAGACGATCTCGTTGGTGTCGAGCAGGGCCACCACCGTAGTGGTCGGAACCTCCTCAACGGTGACGGTGTTGACGAAGATCTGCTTGACCTTCGGCTGTTCTGATGCGGCCATAGCTCAGCCACTTCCTCTCAGTAGTGAAACGAACAAAACGCCATGTGGCGAATATATACATAATACAACAAAATGAGAAAATAATCAATACTACTACAGAGGTAAACAAAGTGAAAGGGGCGCCATTCTCGATTGAGAGGGCGCCCCATTTTCATCACTGAGGGAAGACCGGCTGGCCGAACTGGCAGTAGTAGCGGCACGACTGGTGCCACCCCTGGTCGCATGCAGCGCAGTCGCGCACGCAAGTGCACCCCTGGAGCTCGACCTCGGCGTCCTTGGAGTGCTTGGGCGGGCGTCCGGCCTCACCGGTGAGGGTGAAGTCGAACTTGTCCCAGTCCCAGCGGGGCGGACGGTCGTAACCGAGCGCCTTGAAGAACTGCCAGGCCATGCTGCGCTGCATCGACTCGTTGCCGAGCTGAGCGCTGTGCAGGTTCTTAGTGATGATGTTAAGGGTACAGGTTTCGTACCCGGGGTAGGTGACGTGAACGCACTCTCGCGGCTGACTGGCCAACCATACCACCTCCTAATGTGTAGGGAATACGCACCGTGCGTATCGCGCTATATTATACTATAAATACATAAATAGTCAAAACTTCTGAGTGATCACTAAAGATATTGACAATACGACAATAAAATGCTATATTTTACAGACATTCGCCTCGAGAGAAGCGGGTGTGACCATAGGTGAGGTAAGAGCTGTCTCGCTTTTTTCCCGAAAGGAATGTGGTCTACATGGCAGGTGGCAAGAAGCCCAACTTCCAGCCGTACGGCAACAAGAAGTCGGGAGGTCCGAAGAAGCCGCAGCAGCGGTCCATCCTCGGCGACCCGCTCACGTCCAAGAAGCAGTCGGGCTCCGGCGGCAACAGCCGCAAGGTCCACGACACCAAGGGCAAGAACACGCACGGCCGGCGCAGCTGGTAACAGCTGAACCAACTGCGCGCCCCCTCTGGCGGATTGATTTCCGCCAGAGGGGGCTCTACATTTAAGACATTGTGAATTATTCTAAGGTTATGAAGAAACTATTGCTTATAAAGCTAACTAAGAACGTTCAACTCGGTCATCTTTACGAGCACTTGTTTTGCATTGCCCTGGTAAGGCTGTTTCGCGAACACAAGCTATACGCTTATCTCGACTACTACCTCGAGGGGGTGACCTTTTATAAAGGATACATACGTATCGAGATCACGCTGTTTACCGACGGGGCGGTAAAACTCATTCCTAAAATAGAGTCACTCCGGGTGGATATGAGCGACGAGAATGTAAACGGCGCCCTCATCCAAGTTCTTGCCGAGAAGATGGCGGATGTGTCTATTCTCAATAAAAAGACTACGGATCGACTACTCAAGGAGCTTGATGAGCAGCCATGGATAACAGGAAGTGAACTTTCATCGGTCAATGTCAGGGAAGTTCGAACGTCTCATGCCGGTTTCCGTTTGGAGGATCGTGCTGTGAATATGTTCCGCACCCTCACCCAGGAGCTCGTTCTAGGGACGAGTCTCGTGCATACAGCACCTGAGACGTACATGCCGTTGTTTGCGGTTGTGGCTGATGTCCTCGGCGCTAATCTGCGCGAAGCTTTGCCGGATCATTACTTCAGTTTTACATATGACGACGATGCAACCTATACGAAACAAGTCGCCATCGAGAGGAACTTTTACCGTGTCGATCGACGGCAAACTGATGCGCTGACGGATGAGGCGGAGTTTGCGCGTGAGTTTGCGCGAACCATGATCAACGATGGCTTGATAGCTAAACTCGCTAGTTTTTTGCAAAACGCAAACTATACCGTAGCATTTGCAGCGCCAAACGACCAGAGCATCTACGAGCGTACAGGTTATCTCGTCGGTAGCGAAGGATGGAAGGTTGTCGGTACGGAACAAAACGTCCGTGCAGTTCTGGAGCATATCACCGTGCGCTACCGTCTAGGGAATGAGGTCCAAGAAGCGACGCTGGTATAGTGTCGTGACCCGCATATCCTCCCTGGATGGGTCGATAGACCTTGGCTGCAATTGAAACGGCCGCCCCGAGAAGGGCGGCCTTGGTGTTTCACCTCCGAGAGCTTTGTGCTGCCATGCTGACACGCTTGAGCTTGGAGCTGGCGGGCTTCATCTTGGGCGGACGCTTTGCGGCAGCGGGGATTGCCCGCGTTCTCGTGAGCGTCAGCTCGTCATAGTAGATAAAGCCCGGGTCGGTACCGAAGTCCTTTTCGACTCGGGCCCGAAACTCGAGGCAGATCTTGGTCTGATGGTGCAGATTGCCTTTTTCGGCGCGGTCCATGACGTTGTCACTGATCCGAAGGTTTTCGATCTTCCAGCCGTGTTTATGCTCGACGGTATAGATTGCCGATGGGCCCCAACCCATTCGACACCACGTCCTCTCGGAAATGAAGGGAGGACATCGCGGCTGCGACATCTTTTATCTATTATAACATATTTTTGACTAAAAAGACCGCCCGGGTGGGCGGTCACTTAGTTTTCGGCAAATGTCGGTCTTAGGCTTGTGCTGGCTGCTGTTCGTCTGTCGCGCGTCTCACGTCTTCGATCGCTTCATCGAGCCATGAGGTGCTGACTGATTCTTCGAACAAGTCAAACATGATACCTCCTTGTGCTGTCCGGTTTTGTCAGGACACAACAGTTAAATACTTTAGCATTTTAGAGCGTTTCGTTCAAGACGTAAGCAGTATTGTGAGAAAGTTAGCACGTTATCAGTGCGTCACATGTGATAATGAGCGCATGAAAGAAAACGAGATAGCTATCGTCAAGACGACCGAAACCGAACTCGGGTGGGAGTTTGAGGTTAATGTCGATGACCGTGACTATATCGTTTCAGTGAGCCATGATTACTACTACAAGCTAACGAGAGGTGAGATAACACCAGAGCAACTCGTCGAGCAGTCGTTCGAGTTTCTGCTCAGTCGTGAGCCAGCCGCAAGTATCCTGCCAGAGTTTGACCTCAGTGTTATACCAACCCACTTTCCTGAGTACGAAGGACAAGTAACCGAGTAAATATCTGGACAAAAAGAAAACCCCCTGTCCGACTGCGTAAGCGAACGAGGGGGAATCCTTTTGGTGTGCTACTTGACGCCGGCGAGGAACTTCTCACGGCTCTTGGACCACCCGAACCAGCTGTCGCTCATCTCCTGGAGGTCACCGAGCGGGTGGAAGCCGAACATCTCGAGGATGGTCCGGTTCACGGGGTTGTTGGTGGAGTTGAAGTGGAGGCCTTCGACGTAGTCGCCGGTCCCCACCAGGTGGATGATGAGTCCGTCTTTTGTCGAGAACTCGGCAGCGATGGCGGCCTCGGCGCCGTAGCGCTCCATGTGGGCGGTGGCGTTCGCGAGCGCCTGCTCGCTGTTCTCGTCGGTACCGGCGATGATGTTTTCCTTGGTCTTGCCGCAGAAAATGACCTGCACGTTAACTCCCAAAAATCGGTGTAGCTACAAAAGGACAATCACCAAGATACCATAATATATAATATATGTCAATACTTACGCACATGCATTCGTTATAAATATTGCCAAAACGTAAAAATATAGTAAAATTACAGCGCACATTCACATAGAAGGAGGTGGTGCTCGTATGAGCACTACAATTGACGAGTTTATTCGTCGTCAGGAAGAAATCGCAGCTCGCGACCACGAACTGCGTGAGGAATGCGAGTGGCTGGCGGACAAGAAGTACACCGTAGAGCGTGGCTCCTCGGAGTACGAGGCTATCGGCCAGCGACGAGCGGAAATCGAAAAGGAGCGTGAAGCTCTCAGAGCAGAACGCGACAGGCTGTATGAAGAGCGGGATGCTGATATCACCTACCGAACCGATGGTTTTCACCGTCCCGAAGGCCATGTCGTCAGCCTGCTCAACAAGGGGCTCGGCAAGCTTCCGAATCGAACGCTGGTTATCCAGCCGACCAAGGAAGCGCTCGACGAGGTTCGTCCATATAGGCTGCTGGCGTTCGCTACGGTTTGCGCGGCGGTCGCATGCCTTATCGCGCTTACTATGACGTTTCCATGGATGGCGGTGAGTCCGTATGAGTTGACGGGGACACTGCTGCTGTCCTGGACCGGGAGTGTAGTCATTGCTGGCGTCGTTCCACAGCTCATCGTGACGCTTCTGCTGCTGAAGAGTGGCGTCAGGGTGGAGCGGTGGCCGAACGAAGGAAAGTTCCTGGACAGGGCAGCAATGCTTGAGGAGCAGTGGTTTCGAACCGGGGCGGAGACCTGGATGATGCCGCAGCGAATCTATAGCTGTGCCGCATTCGGTGCCGTACATGTCCTGAACTTCATCTACCCGCTGGCAAGCGTGCTGGTGGTTGGTGGAGTGCTGGGCGTGATGGCGATGGCAGTTTATCTGCGTGAGTTCGGACGAAGCGGCGACAGCCGTCTCGCAACACTCGCGTCAACCAAGTTCCACGCGACGTACAACCGCTTTGTGGTGGTGTATATGGTCGTGGCGCTTGGCATCGTTGCCGGCCTCCCTTTTATCGCATGAACACGTGCAGCCCCGCTCGGGCGGCCATAGAAGAGCCTCGCTCTCGGGCCGTTTTCCAGAACGGGGCTTTTCTATTTGTTATAAAAATACCGCCAGGTGGCGCTGGCGGTATGAGTGGAAGAGAGGCTTGAGTGTTTAGGCAGCGACGGCTTCGGCAGCTGGTTCGTGCTCAACAAGCTCAGCGAAAGCGGCTTCAAGAACGGCAACGTAGTCTGCAAATGCAGCGTCGGTGTCCTTGATGCTACCGTCTTCGGCCATGATCTCCTGGGTCAGCTTGAGGCTGACTGACGACTCAGCGGTTGCAACCTTGAGCCATGAAAGCACATCGTGAAGGTGCTTGCTCGCGCCTTGTCCGCCATCGATCCAGCCATAGCTAACGACAGCAGCAGGTTTGTGGTTCCATTCAGCGACGAGAAAGTCGAGAGCGTTCTTGAGGCTCGCAGGGATACCACGGTTGTATTCAGGCGTGACAAAGATAAAGCCGTCACCTCGTTCGATCTTTTTTGCCCATGCTTGTCCAGCTGCAGACGTGTCAGGGGCGTAAAGTGGTGGGGTTGCTGCGTCAAAGAACGGCAGGTTTTCTTGCTTGAGGTCGATAACCTCAACGTTGATGCCTTCGTGAGCTTCAGCGTGTTTTTTTACCCACTCGGCTACCTGAGCGCCAACACGGTTCTGACGTGTACTGCCGATAATAAGTTGTATATTTTTGGCCATAGGAAAATACCCTCCTGATTACTATATTTTGTATAGTATCTACTGTAAGGCACTATACAAAATATAGCAATAGTAAGACTGAATTATGTTGTATGAAGTTGCTTGTTCGTGATGCCAAGTGCAGAAATGACACCGCCGGCTATGAGAAGAGCGGCCGTGACGAGAATGCTGAGCCGGAATCCATCGAGGTCAAGTGAGGCACCGACAACCGGCCCGATAGCTGCGATCGCGATAAGGCCAGCTATGCGCGCAACTGCGTTGTTTACGGCAGAGCCGATACCAGCTTGTGATTCGCTTACGGAGCCGAGAATCGCTGCCGTGAGCGGTGCGACCGTGATCGAAAGCCCGAGGCCAAATATGACAACGCCTGGGAATAGCGCCCAGTAAGAAACATGGGCGTCGATGAAGAGCATGGCGAGAAAGCCGATCGCCCCGACGATCGGCCCAAGTGCCATAAAGAGGCGAGGACCATACCTGCCTGCGAGCGCACCAAATCGCGAGGAGAGGAAGAACATGATGAGCGTGATAGGCATGAGTGAGAGACCAGCTTCGATCGCTGAATAGTTGCCGACTTGCTGTACGAAGATAGCGATCACAAAGGTTGCAAGCGAAATGCCGGCATAGATCATGAGTGTCGCGAGGTTACCGATCGCAAAGTTGCGGATCGAGAATAGGCCGAGTGGAAGCATCGGAGCCTTTACGGTACGCTCAACATATACAAAGAGCGCGAGCATACCGATCCCAGCAATGAGCGGCAGATATATCATCGGATGCGTCCAGCCATACGCAGGCTGCTCGATAAGGGCAAAGACGGAAGCGCCTAGGCCTAATCCGCAGAGAATGGCGCCGGTTACGTCCAGTTTGATGCCGGTACGAGGCATATCTCGGAGATGAAGTTTCGTCAGCAGCCAGAGTGTCAGTGCGATAGGGAGGACGTTGATGGCAAATATGAGCCGCCAAGAGCCGGCGTCAACGAGCAGGCCGCCGAGTAGTGGGCCGATGATGAACGAGATGCCCGTCCATGCCGTCCAGCTACCGATAGCCTTGCCTTGAGCCGCGCCTTTAAATGCCGAAATGATAAGCGCCAGCGAGCTCGGAACCAGGAGGGCTCCGGTGACACCTTGAAGGGCTCGTGAGGCGATGAGCGCCTCGGGTGTTGGTGATAACGCGCAGAGTATCGATGCGATAGCAAAACCCGTGAGACCGAACGTGAGGATCCTTTTTCGTCCAAATATATCCGAGAGTGAGCCCGCGATCAGCATGAGCGAACCGAGCGTGATGAGGTAGGCGTCAACCACCCACTGTTGGGTGCTTAGGCCACCACCAATGTCTTTCGAAATTGCTGGGAGTGCAACGTTGATAACCGACCCATCGAGAAACGCAACAAACGACGCAAGGATACTGACCAGGAGAACGAGTCGCTGCTGTTTCGTCATAGCTTTAGTATACGCCTCCATATGCTTGTGCTGTAGCCGGTGATCATGCATAATCTGTCTGTTCAGCAAACGCTGGACCATCTCATAACGAGAAAGGTGCTGGAAACTTGCACATCACAATTGCAGGGCCAGGCGAGCTGATGCTCGTGATCGTCGTTATCCTGGCGGTGCTGCTGGTGGGAATGATGGTCGGGTTCATCTGGGCCGGGAGGCGGCGTTACGTCGCGCGCCGTGAAGAGTTCGCTGCTGAAGTCGGCAGGCAGACTCTGGCGCTCGATGACCGTGAGTTTCTCCTCGACCGCCGGAAGGTGGAGCTCGATGAGCGCGAGGACGTGCTCGACGAGCGAGACCGGGACCTGGCGGGTCAAGAGGCGGAGATGGACCAGAAGCAGGCTGCGCTCCGGGAGCGCGAGCGCCTGCGCGGCATCAGCTTTGCCTGACCTATCTCGATGAGATGAAGCCCCGCTGGTACTTCGGTACTGGCGGGGCGTTCTCATAGGATTGACATACCGATTATTTTGGCGCAGGATAATGCATATCCACGGGAATATAAAGAGATGAGCGAACACTATACCTATCCTCAGGCTGAGCATTACGTATTTCCTAAAACACGTGCCGAGATCATCCAGGATGAACTCAACTTTTATAAAGATCCCGAAGACATGCGTGCCATGGGCATAGGGCTCGCTCGGCTCTATGCTGAAGCGCCTATCGTCAGCTCGATGCAAAAATATGCGGTTTTAATGAACGTCGTTCACCTCGCTACGAAAGGCTATGGTGAGCGGACGCGCGTCGATGGTGATTTTTTGATGGGCACGATCTATGGCATACATACGACTGTCCATACGGAGTCTCCGGGAGTTCGGAAGCGCGTGCTTGGTCTTGATCCGATGCGGGGTATAGACGGCACTGCTGAGAACGAAAAAGAGAGGGCGTTTCAGCAAGAACTGATGGGCTGGCTGCAGACGTGGGAGGCGACAGACTTTGAGAAAGAGTTTGAGCGAGCACCCGAAGAGTTGCAGACGAGCCTGCTCGATCTGACAAAACATATGTACTGTGGCATACAAACCCCTCAAGAAAGAGAACAGTCGTTTATGAGCGGGTATATGTTCGTAACAAATATGATCGATGTGAGCGGCGTAAGTGGCAGCGTGACTCGCGCATAGCAAAATAGACCGGATAACCGGTCTATTTTTACGATAGGGTACTTACTTCGTAATGAAGGTGTGTGCGGTACCGCTTGCACCACCACGGCCAGTACGACCGATACGGTGGATGTAGTCCTCGTAGGTCTTTGGCTGGTCAAAGTTGATGACGTGTGACACGTTCGGGATGTCGAGTCCACGTGCTGCAACGTCGGTTGCAACGAGAACACGGACGCGTTCGTCACGGAAAGCCTTGAGGGCACGCTGACGCTGAGCCTGGGACTTGTTACCGTGGATAGCCTCTGATGGAACACCCTCTTTTGTGAGGTGGTCGCTGAGACGCTGAACGCCGAACTTGGTCTCACCAAACACGAGTACCTTTTCGTACTCATCGCGTGTGAGGAGATCCTGGAGGAGTTCGATCTTGTGTGTCTTGTCCTTGGCTTCGATAACGGTCTGCTCGACGTGCTCACTCGTCTCGCTGGTGCGGACAGAAACAGTCACAGGGTCGGTCAGGAAGTCGTGGATGACACGCTCGATATCTGGAGTGATCGTGGCGCTAAAGAACAGCGTTTGGCGGTTCTTTGGTGTCATTTCGACGATAGTACGGATGTCGTTGAGGAAGCCCATGTCGAGCATACGGTCAGCTTCGTCAAGAACGAGCGTGTTGATCGCAGACAGGTTGAGAGCCTTGCGGTTCAGGAGATCTTTGAGACGACCTGGCGTGCCGATAACGACGTGTGGGCGGCGACGGATGTCGCGGATCTGGCGGTCAATGTTCGTACCACCAACAACGACTGCTGAGTAGAGCTTCATGCCGTGCGTAAAGCTCTTGAACTCAACATCGATCTGCTGTGCGAGTTCACGAGTTGGAGCCATGATGAGTACAGATGGCTGTTCGCCAGTGCGTTCAAGGCGCTCGATGATCGGGAGCAGGAAGGCTGCAGTCTTGCCGGTACCGGTGTTTGCAAGACCGATGACATCACGGCCTTCGAGGGTTGCCGGGATTGACTGGTCTTGGATCGCACTCGGCGTGTCATAACCCTTGTGGGCGATGTTTGCCTGGAGGGCTTGGCTAAACGGGAAGTCAACGAAGCGGTGCTTTGCTTCGTATACGACCTCGTCCTTTTTCTGGACGGCTGCGTTTACGAACTTAGACGGGTGGATGTACTGACCGCCGTGTGGCTTCTTTGGTCCACGGTTGTGACGTGGACGAAATGATGCGACACCTGCGCCGCGACGTGTTGGACTACTGCCTCGACGGCGTGAGTTGTTGTATGGCATAGAGAATTATTTCCTTTTTACTCGTGTTTTAAACGCACGCTAATAAAGTGCATAAATTGTCGGAGTGGTTACTTATATGTGTATTACAGGCGGCGAATGCTAGGAGTTTCGGTGAAAGCGCCGTGTCCGTTAGGGGGACGATGATGTGGTGCGCTGTTCTATGAAGCGACCCCGCGCTCATCGATTGCAATACTATTACTATAGCACAGCTCTGAAATATTTTCAAGAGTAAGCGCTTTGCGGTAATAACGGTATTGCAAATACCGATATTCGATGGCATGATACTGAGAATGAAATTTCCAGTAGTGATAGCAGCGCATAACGAGCAAGAGGTGATCGGACGAACGCTCAGTCGTCTCGACGCAACGTTGTTTGAGCCAGTCGTGGTGGCAAACGGCTGTACGGACGAAACTGCAAATATCGCGAAAGAATATGGCGCGTACGTTATCGAGAGACAGGAGCAGGGCAAACTTCCCGCTATACAGGAAGGGCTCCGGTATCTCGGTGCGAGAGCGCTTGATCCGGTCTTTTTTACCGATGCAGACTCTTATCCGCTCTCAAATAAACGCTGGCAACGCATCATGCTCGGCGAGGTGAACGAAACGACCCCGCAAATCATATCAGGACCAATCGTTCACATCGATGGGGCTAACTTCGCCTCCGATGCCGTCCGTACTGTCAAACGACAACTTGACATACGGCGAGCAAAACATCAGGGTCTTACGCACTGTTTTGGGGCGAACGTTCTCAGCCATCTAAAGGATGAAACAGTGCTCGAAGCGGTGCTCGACTTGCCGCACATTTGGCCCGGAGAAGACCGTGCGATAGAGGAGCTCGTGGTGCGGTCTGGCGGTGAAAAGGTACAGGTAACCGACCCCAGGGCGTCGATATTGACCAGCTCACGCTATCTGCCACCAGTAGGTCACGTGCTCCGCGTTGGTAAAGCCCAGGCGCGACGTGAGATACTCGACTTTTACGACGAGCGCGCGGCCGAAGGCAGTATCACTTTTGGGCAGTACACGAAACGACGCAAACGGCTTTCGAAAGCCGGCGCGAAGGCAAACGGTACCGATTAGTTGCTTGTTGGATCAAGCAGCTGCTTCATATCGAGGACGAGACCGCCCCAGGTAAAGCCTTCGGCGCCATGTCCTTTTCCAGTAAGCGGGTCGTAGTATTCGCGCATACCGGATTGTTTCAGGAGTTGAATCGAACTGTGGTAGATGCGTAGGGCGTCCTCACGGTAGCCGTAACGGAGCAGTCCCTGGATCACGAACCAGTTGCTTGCCATCCATACGGGACCTCTCCAGTTCGTGCCAACCCACCAGTCACCTTTCCAGTCACCGGTCGGGTCAAAGCTCGGCTCGCCGATCGAAACGGTCGGAACGCCGTAGGCGAGGTTGAACTCACGTTTATTCCTGAGGTAGTGCTCGACGACGTACGCTGCTTCTTCTGCCGAGGCAACGCCAGCATAGAGCGGCATGAAGAGCGCCCAGGTGCGCGAATGTATGCGTCGGAGTTTTGGTCCGTAGACAGGTTGGTAGAGGTGATGATGGAGGAGATGCGTTTTCATTGCCATGCGTACATTTGCTGCTTTGACGTGCGAGAATGTCGCGATGCGTTTCTCACCAACCAGCTCCGCAAGCAGTGAGGTGAGCCGCAAACTTTCAGCCAAGATGGCGTTGAACGGCACGTCATACACCCAATGTTTGAGATCTATCTGTGACTTCATGACGTAGCGGCTTGCCCTCCAGTCATCGACCAGTTCGAGCCGGGCGCGAAAGTTCTCAACGAACTGATGACGTGGATCACTGAGACCGAGCACAAAATCGTAGCGTGGTGAGTTGTCCTCTCCTGACTCGTCAGGATTGATAACGCCAACGAGGTTTATCTTTTTGGGGTCACGGCTCGAGAACAGGTAACGGTGAAAGGCGTGAATGTGCGGGAGCATCTGACGAACGAAATCTTTATCACCGGTTGCTTCAAAGATTCGCCACACCGCCGCAGCTAGCACTGGTGGCTGGGTGATCGTGCTCGTGTGGCGCTTACCCCATTTGATATCTGGAAACGGTGAGTTTTGGATGCGTTGCCAGTAGATGATATGGGGGAACATACCGTTTTTGAACTGGCCTTTTAACAGAAGCTTTAGCTCGTCTTTGGCACGCTCTGGGTCAAAGTAGCTGAGCGTGATGGCGTGGAAGCAGCTGTCCCAAAACCACTGGTAGGGGTAGGTCTCGACTGATGGTACGGTATAGCTCAGTCCTGCGTGGGTGCGCTTGTTCTTCTCAAACTGAGCAATGATCTGTTTTTGTATGTGCCCATCCATTTGGTATTTAGTATAACAGGGCTAACAGAGATGCTAAAACAGGCTGTCGATGGCGTTGTGCTTTGAGGTGACGATGGCTTCACAGGCCTTAGGTAGCCACTCAACCTCGCCATCAAGTTGGATAGGCAGTTTGTCGGAACTCTTTAGTTTGTATTTGCTGTAACTTGGTGGATTTTTGAAACCAATAACTGCAGCTCGCAGTAGCGTCCCGAACATGCGCAGTTTGGAGCGGTGATGGAGTTCGATAACCTCAAACTTGTTGTCATGCATCGTGTTTTCTTCGTCGAGTTTGACGAACTTGGCCATTTCGTTGATGTTGGCAAAGAGCAAGTTGTCGAGCACGAGCGTCTTGCCGTTTCGTTCGATGGTAAACGGCGCGTACGTTCGGTAGGTCTTGAGGATAGACTTGATCTCATGCAACAGACTTTTGCCGTGCTTGTTGAGCTCGTGTCCGACCTGAGGCGTGACACCGTAGCCGATGTAGCTATGGGCATACCTATCGAGGCTGAAGTCCTTTGTGCTCGCCGAGATATGGATGAGGTCCATTGGCTTTGGTTGGCCTTGCTTGATAAGCTCGATCAATGGTTTGTCACGGGTGACTCGGCGGTGGTCGTTGGCATTTCCGGCACCGATAACTGCCGTGACGGGACGAGCCGACTTTGACTGCTCTTTGGCTTGCATGGCACCGTTGATGACTTCGTTGTAGCCACCGTCTCCACTGACGGAGACGATCAGTGGACGTTTGTATTTCAGTGCAGCTTTTTTAGCGAGCTCGATAGCGTGACCGGCGCGTTTTGTAGGTGTGAGCGTAGCTTTCACGCCGATGCTTTTATGGTTGCGGTCGACCTTTTGCTTTAGTTCACGGGCAAGCTTCGGCGCGTCACCGGTACTGCCTGGGTTATAGATGATTGCGATGTGGTCAAATGTGGGCATGTATCTAGTGTATACTTTTAGAGATGAAAGACGTTATTCTGACCGGTGTTCGTAGCAACGACGAACCGACACTCGGCAACTACCTAGGTGCATTTGTCCCAATGGTACGCCTCCAGCGCGAAAAAGCAGGCGATTACCAGCTCAACATGTTCGTGCCTGACCTGCACAGCTTTACGACCCCGATCGACCACGAGACGCTCTATGCTCGTACGATCAAGAACTTGAAATACTTCGTCGCTGCCGGTCTCGATATCGATAACGCCGATACCTATATCTACCGCCAGAGCTACATCTCGGCGCACAGCGAGCTGACGTGGATCCTCGACTGTTTTACCTACATGGGCGAGATGAGCCGTATGACACAGTTCAAAGAAAAGTCTGCGGGCGATACGAACGTGTCGGTCGGCTTGTTCAACTATCCGGTTCTCATGGCAGCGGACATCCTCCTCTACGGCGCTCGTTACGTTCCGGTCGGTGATGACCAAAAGCAGCACCTTGAGATCACTCGTGACATCGCAATGCGCATGAACAACAAGTTCGGCGAGCTCTTTACCGTTCCTGAAGACTGGAAGCACCAGCTCGAGTTCGCCTCGCTCGATAACGGCGTTCGTATCCGAAGCCTCACGAACCCTGAGAAGAAAATGAGCAAAAGCATCAGTGATCCACGGGGGACTATATTGCTCAGTGACGATCCAGCCGACGCGGCCAAGAAAGTCATGAGTGCGACGACTGACAGCGTTGGTGAGATCCACTTTGACTGGGAGAACCAGCCTGGTATCACGAATCTGCTACAAATGCTCGCACTGCTCACTAGCCGCGACCAAGCTCACGTCAACGCTGAATGGGAAGGTAAAACTCGATATGGCGACCTAAAGACAGCCGTAGCCGAAGCCGCCCAAACTTTCCTCGCTGAGTTCCAGGCGCGATTTAACAATGTTGGCGAAGACGCGCTTATCGCGAAATTGACTGCGTCTGAAGAGGTTATGCGCGCGAGGGCTAACGAGACACTTTCTAAAGTCCAGCAAGCTGTCGGTCTGCGACCAAGGGGTTAGTGAATGCGACTTGATCAGTACGTTGCCCAGTATTGGCCGGAATACTCACGCTCAGTATGGCAAAAATACATAGCGGCTGGTTATGTCCGCGTTAACGACGTTATCGTGACATCGACCAAGCATGAGCTGGATGAAGACGACGAAGTGACGATACATATCCCGGAAGAGCCGGATTATTCCGAGTCTGAGCTACCTATCATCTATGAAGATGACTACGTACTCGTGCTCAATAAGCCAGCGGGTGTCCTGACGCACGCAAAAGGCGAGATCGCGGAAGAGTTCACGGTAGCTGATTTTGTTCGTATGCGTATGACGGAAAAAGACACCACGAACCGTCCAGGCATCGTACACCGCCTCGACCGTGACACGTCAGGCATCATCATCTGCGCAAAAGACAGCGAAACAAAAGGGAAATTGCAGAAGCAGTTCCAGGATCGCAAAGCTCACAAAACGTACCTCGCAATCGTTCGCGGTACACCCAAGAAGCAGGCTGCGACACTCGACCTGCCCATCGAACGTAATCCCAAGAAGCCTTCGACGCATCGTGTGGGTGTAAATGGAAAAGCTGCGGTCACGCGTTACGAAGTGCTAGCGTCAAATGGAACGTTTAGTGTTGTTCGACTTCACCCAGAGACCGGCCGCACCCATCAACTCCGTGTCCATATGGCGTATATCGGCACGCCGATCGTTGGCGACCGTCTGTATGGTTCCGAAAAGAGCCCTATCAACCGGCTTTGCCTGCATGCCGAACAGCTCGAGATAACGATACCTGTCAGTCGTCGTGAGACGTTTCGCGCTGAACCACCGGCTGATTTTCAGAAGCTGATGGACAGTATCGATGGCTAAGCTACTCCTAAACCCAGCAACGCAGAAATTGCTCGACGCATACCTCAAGGCGCCGGCACATGCGCTCTGTATCACAGGAGAGACGGGAAGCGGTACAGGTAGTGTCGCGACGATGCTTGCCGAACAGCTTGCTGATAACCCGCAGCTCGTCACAAACATCGCACCCGAGAAAGGCTTGATTCCTATCGATCGAATCCGCCAGCTCTACGAGCAAACACGCAGCATACAGCAGACAAAGCGTTGCATCGTGATCGATGATGCTGATGCGATGAGCCATGATGCACAAAACGCGCTTCTCAAACTGCTCGAGGAGCCGGTTGAGAACGTGCACTTTATCCTCACGACCCATCATGAAACAGGCCTGCTGCCTACGATCAAATCACGAACCCAAATGGTGCAGCTACTGCCTATCACGGCAGAGCAGAGCCAGGAATTGCTAAAGGCATATGATCTCGACGAAACAGTGACACGTCAGGCGCTGTTTTTGGCCAATGGTCATCCAGCGGAACTAACCCGGCTAGCACGCGATCAAGACTACTTCGCGAACCGCAGCGTAGTCGTTACTGATGCCCGTAACTTCCTTCAGGCCGATGACTATGGACGGCTCGTCATCATAAAAAAGTACACCGACCGTGCAAATGCTCTCGAGTTTCTCGGTATGTGTGCGAGACTGTTGAGTTTTAGTCTCCTCAAGCAGCGGAACTATAGTGCCGCTGACGTCATGAGCGTGCTCGACAGCGTCATGGGTCGCATCGAAGCCAATGGCCATGTCCGTACGCATCTGATGCATCTGGTGACAAAACTGCCGTAAAGCCCTATACTGGCTATGAAATGTTAGGACTACTTATCGTTGTCATGCTCGGTGTCTGGGCACTCCTGTACCAGAAACCGATTGACGAAGAAGGAAACGAGCTGCCATCACGTATCTCTGGCAAGCTTGATCGCCTATGGAGTATTGCCCAGGAAGGACTCCAGGACAAGAAGTATCTCCGTGCCGAGAAAGCCTTGTTGACCATCCTGCGTGTCGATGAGCGCAACGCGACTGCCTATAACCGTCTCGGTATTCTCTACGCGAAGCAGCGTGCCTATGAAGACGCAATCGAATGTTTCGAGATCGCACAGAGCCTCGAGCCATCAGCAAGCAGCCTGCATAACGTCGGTCTGATCTACTATGAAACAAAGAAGTATGAAAAAGCAGCGCTTGCGTTTGAGCAGGCACTCAGCCTCGAAGGCGACCTCGCAGCTCGACACATCGCTTACGCAAAGGTGCAGGAAAAGCTCGGCCAAACCCGCAAGATGATCGAGGCACTCGAACGCGCTGTCGAACTCGAGCCAAACCCACAGAGCCTCAATATTCTCGCTGAAGCGTATGACCGTGACGGTCGCACAGAGCTCGCCGCAAGTATCCGGGAAAAGTCAGCACGCATGATTGTGCCTGCTGGTATCCCAAAACGCGTCAAGCGCCCAGCTCGTCGCGTCGTAATGTAGCAAAAAGTGCCTTGTATCTGAGGCGGATATCGGGTAAGATTGTGTTTGTACTTTTCAGTTATGCCGCTTTAGCTCAGCTGCTGTTTGAGGCGAATGCCGAGTTAAAAAATGAAGCATGCTCTAACCAGCTGCTTTGGAGCAAATGAAATGTATGTGTACCTTTATGCCGCTTTAGCTCAGCTGGTTAGAGCAACTGTTTTGTAAACAGTAGGTCCCCGGTTCGAATCCGGGAAGCGGCTCCATATGCCGGAATCGTGTAGCGGCAATCACAGGAGACTGTAAATCTCCCGCCTTTCGGCTTCGTAGGTTCGAGTCCTACTTCCGGCACCATATAAAATACCGATCCTCGTGATCGGTTTTTTATATGGTTTCGTCCGTAAGCCTCGAGCCGTACTTTTGCGCAACAAAAGGTGTTCGGTGTAGCGAGAAGGGGACTGGTGTTCGCACGCATCCCTCTCGAACAGAGGAGCGGAGTGAAACGATACGACCTTACTTCCGCTTCGCTACTTCCGTGTTATGCTTATGCTATGAACAAAAAACAAAATTCACAACAGACACCGAAACACTTACAGCTCGCTTTTTTATTGACCGTCGTCGGTATGGCAGTCTATTCGGCAATTGATATGTTTTACAGGATGGCTATCCAGCATCCATCAAACCCGAACCTAAGTTCATTTATGGGATTTTTAGTAGGAAGTTTTCTATACCCGGTCTTACTCGTTGGCCTTGCGTATTTCTTGATGACAAGAAAGATTTCATGGACACAGAAGCTATACGAGGCTGTTATTGTGGCAATTATCGGCGCCAGTCTCTATGCGCTTACAAACTACCTCTTCATCGCTTTAACTTCATACTTTGGAGCTTATGAAATGGTATGGACTTCCATGGGTGCATTTTGGACTTGGTCGCTAGAATCGCTACCCTCGCTCATGCTCGTCATAACCTACCTCCTGATCGCCCGCAAAAAAGGTCAGTGGTAATCTTCCAACTTGTGGGTGACAGCATTTGATACACTAAACCCATGTCCACACCTGACCCTCTCTTTTTTGATCTGCAGCAAATGATTATCGATCTTTCGCTCATCGATCGTAATCATTACCTGGCAAAAACCAGCAGGCGAGAGAACGACACAGAACATAGCATGACTGTTGCGCTACTGAGCTGGTATATACACGATAGGCACAAGATCAATCTCGATATAGCTATGATACTCAAATACTCAATATCGCATGACTTCGTAGAGCGCTATGCGGGTGATGTAAATACTTTTGCGAGTGCCAGCGCGCGAGCAGCCAAGATACAGAGCGAGCAGCAATCACTCGAACGATTGTCGCGCGAGTTTAGCGGGTTTCCAGACATGGTTACGTCGATGCAGAACTACGAGCACAAACAGGACGAGGAGTCGTTGTTTGTTTGGACGGTAGACAAGATGCAGGCGCTCATCATGGGTGATATGGATGGCTGGCGTCCGTATGCGGAGCTTGAGATAACCTACGAGCAGTTTTGCGACAAGTACAAGGAGCTGCTCGAAGGGTCTTCGCCGTACTGCCAAGAGATCTTTGAAGGGCTTATAGAGTACTGCAAGACGACCTATTACGATCAACCGTAGCAAGGGTTTCCTTTTTGCCTTATCTCTGTTAAAATTGTCGAGGTTAAATGCCGCCTTAGCTCAGTGGTAGAGCACTTCCATGGTAAGGAAGGGGTCTCGAGTTCAAGTCTCGAAGGTGGCTCCACGTTGATATCATAAAAAATTGATGTTATAATAGAAGGTAATATGGCAAAGAACAGCAAATCAAAGCGCAAGCTCGTCGGTCTCGTTAGTGAGGCTTCTGGTCACCGTACGTACTACACGATCAAGAACACTCAGAACACGACTGAAAAGCTCAGCCTCAAAAAATACGACCCGCTGACTCGCAAGCACGAGCTCTACGTTGAAACCAAGAAGAACCTTGGTCGAAACGAAGTCAAAGCTCGTAAGAGCTAGGCTTGTCGCCAGTCCGAATGAGTATCCGCTCCGTGGTGAGCGGATATTTTTTGTTGTCCGTATTTATCGAGAACATCAGCAAGCCAGAGGCCAGCGCGTAACATATGCTCGAGCAAGTGTTTTGTCGGCATGCGACCAGTGCTGTAAACGATGAGTCTATCCTGGAACCACTCAAAATCGAGGTGTGCAAAATGTGCCGCCATAGTCTTGCCGACATCACCGGCTACAATCAGCGGCAACTCATCGAGCGCATCGGGTGGTGTATACGAGGTGAAACGCTCGGTAAAAGAGCTGCCGTCTTCTCCGAACTGGGCCTTGTCTACTTTCATGAGGCGAGCAAACTTAACAAACAAGGTCTGATAAAAGAGCTCGTTGTGATGACCGCCGTCGATGAAGACGTGGGGGTGATCATATTTGCTACGTAGATCAAACTGCATGAGTACCCAGCTGTATTTTTCTGTACGGGTAGAGTTCGGCTGGCTGATGCGGTCCGTTCTACGAAGGAGTACGACATCATAGCCATGAATCGTACCGACGCAGTAATGATTGTCCGTATGAACACCTGAAACCGTCACGCCACGTACGATGCGTTGGTCATCGTCTTCTTGGTGGAGCCGGCCAAAGTAGACCATATCGTAGTGCTCGGCAAACTTGCGGAACACAGTTGCTTCGGTACTGAATAGCTTTCCCAGCGAGTCTCCTAAATTCACGACGCGTCTCCTGGTGCTGTGATCATGTCGAGCAGAACATTCATGTACTCGGCTTGCGACCATGCGAGCGGTGCCACGGAAAGCGGCCTATCGTTTGCGCCGTACTGTTCTGCGATAACACCAGACGGATACATCGCGCCAAGAACCCAATCCAGTGCCCGGTCGGCTTGCGCCTTGTCGCCCTTTTCGAGTGCATACTGTGCCGCCCATAGGGAGGTGACAGGCCAAGGGTTGCTTGGATCGCCGTCGTTACGCCTATACGCGTCATTTTCATAGCGAATAACCTTAGCCTCATCGGTCATAAGTGTTCGCTTGAGGGTCTCGTATGCTGCGCTTACTTTGGTATCGTTGATGTCGTAGTAGCCAAACATAAAGATTCCAAACAAGCTTGAGCTGTCGATAGTACGGTCAAAGGTCTCTTTGTCTTTGGAGCTCACAAATCCTTTTACGAAATACTGTTTCTCTTCGTCCCAGTAAGTGTCACGGTTTGCCAGCATCGCATCAGCCGCTTCGCGCCAGCGTATCGAGCTCTCGTCGTCACTGATCTGTTCAGCGAGATAGGCTGCTTCGACAAGTGCTGCGTAGGTGACAGAGGCAGTGTACGTCGTCGAAAGGTGTTTCTCCTCCCAGAGGTCATAGGATGGTAGAGGCAGGCCGTTATTGTCTACGTAGCCACTGAGGAAGTTTGCCATCGGCTTGACGAGCATGACGTAGAAACTTGCGAGCAGTTCAGGTTCGGTGTGGAGGCGGTAGTACTGGCCAAACAGGAAAAGCACTAACGCGGTTTCATCGGTCTGAATCGGCGGTGTAACGAGCCCGCCCGCTGAGACGCGAGGGTGCCATGAGGATCCTCGCGCACCATCTGCCTGGTACTTGTGGCTGAGATAACCATCATCGTTGAGTGAGCGTCTGGCGAATGCAAAGAACTTGAGCAGTTCATCGGTGTAGCCGATACGCATCAGCGGCCACAAGACATATGCCGCATCGCGTGGCCAGCAGTAGGCGTAGGCATCGCGCTCGTAGTTGAGCATCGTCGTGTCGGTGCTTGCGATCACAGCGCCGTGCTTGTCGACCTGTGACTTGATCACTAGTGCCGATCGCACAAAGCTCGTACGGAACTTTTCCGGGAGTTTACTCGAGAGCTTTTTGGTAGGTTCTGCCCATTTTGCCCACCAGTTAGCAGTTTTGAGGATATGGTGCAAGAGGCCGTCTTTTTCGATACTGCCGCTTATCTTTTTGGCTTCGCGCTCTGACCGACCGGCTGCAATCCAGTAGTACACGCGTTTTGAGCTGTGTGCACGAATCTGCATATGGAAGCCGATGACCGAGTCGACGCGGCCGTGTTCGACGTTATTTTCCATGAGCTCACCATCTTCGGCATCGCGGAACGTACCTTCGTGACCCTCGACACCAAAGAGGCCGACACTGTAGGTATCAAATGGTGCCCCATCGGCATGAGCCCCTTTGACCAGGAATGCCCTGTGGCCTTTGTAGTGAAGCACTGACCGTTCTTCAGGTATGTACTGCACGGTATCGCTGGCATTGCTGTCACTGATAACGAATACCTGATGCATAAAGAGTCGGATCTCTCGCTCTTCATTTGCCATGTTGATGACATGGATATTGCGCAAGAAAGCCGTAAACTCGCTATCCACGCAATCATCAAACTCGAGGCGCACCTGGAGATCATCGTTGGTTGCGATGATACGAGAGATGAGCACGTCACCGTAGTAGTCGGGTTTGATATCCCATGTACCATCATCGAGCCAGTGAAACTTTCCGTCTACATAGACGCCAACCAAATGACGGAGGTGTTTGCCGGCGGCGTGGTTTTCGAGGCCAACGTGTGGGAAGTAAAAATCATGTACGAGGCCGTAGATGTTCAGCCCAACGTGCATCTGGCCGTTGCTGAGGACGACTGGACGCGACATTATCGGACTTCCTCCTTGGCGGCAACCTGCATCAATCGCCAGCGCAGGTCTCGTACGGCATTCATAAAGTAGATGAATGCATCGTATGGAGAATTGTACGGGCTGAAGTAGGCGTGCACATCCCCATCGGTAAACCATTTGGTGCACATGTAGTACACGTGGTCAGAGGTCTGTAGTAGCCGCCAGTCGGCGATCAGCTGCTGATCATGAGATCGGAGGATATCTTCTTCGAGATCATAGAGGTGTCTCAGGGCTTCCTGCTGCATGCTGTTGCCGAGCCAAGCGCTGAGATCGCGTTCGGTGTCAGCCCATGTTACCGTCCGTTCGACAGAAACGACATCGGCTGGTTCATGGTTTGAAACGGCTTCGGTGGCGGTCACGAAACGGTGATCGTCGGCTTCGAGCCATTTCGGAACCCAGGCATTCATAAAGTCAAAGATGCCGTGCGCTTCCCATTGGTGCTCGCCAAAGGTTTCGTAGTCCATGCAGAGGTTGATAAGCTTTTCGTCATCATTTATCGCATCTAACCAAGAGATGTACTTCTCGCTCGTGAGGGGCCACTCGGCCCACTGTTGGTTAGAGAAACGAAACGCGATATCGTCGCTGAGACGATAGTTTTTGAGAAGGAGTTTGAGTTGCTTGACGCCCGGGGCAGTGTAAACGTAGTTCGGACTGCGCCAGCCGAGTATTTCATCCCAACCTTCCGCAATGACCCCGCGGTAGCCTGCTTCGTCTGCCCATTCGGCTAGCTGGTTGTTATAGGCCAGCTCGGTGTTTCTGAATACTCGTGGTGTTACTCCAAAGAGTTCCTGGACTTTTTCGCGGTGCATGAGGACTTGTTTCTCGAACTCAAAACGACTGTAGAAAAAGGCAAGGCTGTGGTGGTAGGTCTCGGCAACGATCTCGACTCGACCGGTCGCAACCAATTCCTGGAAACTTCGGAGCACGTCTTGGCCCCACGCTTCGCACTGTTCGAGGAAGGTGCCCGTGATACTGAGCGATACGGCAAACTTGGGCTGGTTTTTGAGGAGTTCGAGTAGCATGCAGTTCGTCGGCAAGTATGATTTTTCAGCAACTTTACGGAATACCGCCTCATTGCTAACCTCATCGGTATCTTTGAAGTAGTCGTGTCGCATGCCGATATCAAAGGCACTATATGGACTCACTCGAGACGGTTGGTGCACGTGAAGGTAGAGCATGATCTGTCGTTTGCTCATACGGAGACGCCTCCGAGTGCATGGTATCGGTCAACGAACCGTGCTGCAACTTTTTGCCAAGACATCTGGAAGACTTCTCGAGCAGCGTTATGCGCGAGTTCGTCGCGAAGCGTTTCCGACAGAGCGAGCGCGATGAGTTGATCGGCAAGCTTTTGCTCGTCCCAATAGTCGTAGTTGAGTGCACCGTGCAGTACTTCACGAACACCAGACTGATTTGTGATACTGAGCGCGGTTCGGTGTTGAGCAGCTTCGAGGGCAGTGAGGCCGAACGGCTCGCTGACAGAACTCATGACGAATACATCGGCGAGGTTGTAGATATCCCGCAGGGCTTTACCGCGAACAAATCCAGTAAACAGTACGGCATCGGATATACCGAGATCGGCACTTTGCATAATGAGTTCGTCGCGTTGTTCGCCGTCGCCAGCGATAACGAACAGAAACCTGCCGAAGCGCGAGTGTGCGAGTGCAGCTGCACGCAAAAAATGACTGAGACCTTTCTGAAGCGTCAGCCGACCAATCGTTGCAACGATCGTATACCCCTCGAGTTTGAGCCGCTCGATGTAGCGGTACTGTGCAACGTCGGTCGAGTGTTGGAGTAGTAGCTCGGCGCTGTTGTGAATCACTTCGATCTTATCGGCTGGGATGTCGTATCGCTCAATGATCAGTTGTTTTGTCGCGTTGCTGACGGCAACGATATGGTCAGCCATGAGCAGGCCGTGTTGCTCGATCTCGTGGATAAGAGGGTTGCCTCGTTCGCCGCCGGCACGATCAAACTCGGTAGCATGGACGTGGGCGACGAGCGGAGCTCCTGAAACTTGCTTTGCCCGCATGCCTGCACCAAGCGTAAGCCAGTCATGCGCGTGGATCACGTCTGGCTGCTCAACTTCGATGAGTTGTTCAACGAAGTCCTCGTATTCATCCTGTAGTGCGCGTACGACTTCGATGTCACCCGTGTAGGGGTTAAGTGCAGATACTGATAACGATGATGAGTTGATCGCTGATGATTGTGGAGTGTGTACCGTCATGAATTCAGGATTGTCATGCTTTGCGGTAGAAGGCAGGACGAACTGAATATCCGCGCCATGGCCAGCAAGGGCTTTTGCGAGTTGGTAGCATGCAACGCCAAGACCGCCACTGTTATAAGGAGGAAGCTCCCACCCAAGCATCAGTATTTTCATTCTCTACACATCCTAGGCTTGCGCCGTAGTCCCACCCCCATGTTTATGCTTATGCTCAGTATATCCGTGCGGAAGATCGATGACAAGTGTTTGTGACGCTAGACGCAGGCCGAGCATTCTTCGGCGCGCTGGCCTTCTGATTCCCAGAGGTCTACTGCTTTGAGGACAGGGAAGAAGTCGAGGTATCCGATAAGGTCAGCGGCCTTGCGTATCCAGGCAGCCAAAAAGCCTGTAACACGAATCGGTCCGTATTCAAGAATTGCCCAGTTTTCGCCAACTGGAATGACGACAGCCTTTTTCTTTGGCTTATAGGCAGGAAGGGCGGCCTTGCGAGCCTCGGCTTTGATGGCTTTTGCAACGTAGTGGCCGTCATAGATCGCGGTTTGCGCGAGGCCAGTATAGGGCGTGTTGGCATTGTCGCCGATGACGTAGATACGGTTTGTTACCTTGAGGTGACTATCAACTTCAACACGGCCATTTTTTGCGATCGGGAAGATATCACTATGTTCTGCGAAGAACGGGTGGTTACTGACACCGGACGTCCATACGACGGTTTGGCTTGGGATGTCTTTGCCGCTGATGATGATGCTGTCGTCGTCTTCTGACTCAACCTTTTTGTTTGTCATGACGGTAACGCCGAGCTCTTTGAGCCGGTTTTCGACAAGCGCGCTTACTTGTTCGCTCATACGCGGTAACACGCGAGGTGCAGCTTCGACGAGGCTGAGTCGAATGCGTGAATGCTTGATATGGTGGGCGTTCGCAATACGCTCCAAATAACCCGCAAGCGACGCAGAGAGCTCAACGCCGGTAGGACCAGCACCAACGATGACGTAGTTCTTGTCGAGGTGGCGTTTGCTCGTGATCTCATCATGCAGGTGCTTCTTGAAGCGCTCAATCTCATGTGCAGACTTGATGCTGTAGCTGTAGGTATCAAGACCTGAAATCCCAAAGTACGACGTTACGACACCGAGTGCAAAGACGACACGGTCGTAGTGGATCTGATGATTTTTTGCGATCACAAAGCGCCTATCCGTATCGATGCCCGTGACGGTATCTTGAATGATCGTGACGCCTGAGCCGCCAAAGAGCTTGCTGAGCGGAATGATGGACTGTTTGCGGCTGCGGCCGGTTGCTGTCGAGTAAAGGGCTGGGTAAAAGAGGAAGTGGTCTTTGTCGCTCACGAGCGTGACGCGTACCTTTTTATCTTTTGCTAACTCCAGTGCAGCCTTGATGCCGCCAAACCCACCGCCAACGATCACAACATTCATATTTTTACTTTCTTTTTCTATCCTTGCTTACTATTTATGCTAACAGACATTGGGAGTACCTGCTACACTAAAACCATAACTATGATGAAAAAGTTACTCGGGGTAGGGTTGCCGATAATTGGTCTCTGTGTGGTCATCGCCATGATGGCCATAGCTGCTCAAGGCGTTGCGACGCCAGTTGTGGATACAAAGGGTATTATCGGAAACGCGCAGCGCGATCTCCTGTATTTCGCGACGGGCATCATGTTGATCGTTGTCATACCGGTTTTCTTGCTGGTGGCATTTATCTCGCTGCGTTACCGTGAGGGCAATAAAAAAGCCCAGTATCTACCTGATTGGGCGGGTAATAAGTGGCTTGAGCTCATATGGTGGGGTGTGCCGATTGCTATCATCTCTATCCTCTCCGTCATTACCTGGCAGACATCACACAGCCTTGATCCATATAAACCACTTGAGCAGACCAAGGCGCCGTTACGCGTTCAGGTCGTTGCGCTTCAGTGGAAGTGGCTCTTTATCTATCCGGATGCTGGCGTGGCGTCGGTTGGCGAGATGGCAATGCCGGTAGATACACCCGTTGAGTTTACGGTTACGAGCGACGCACCGATGAACTCGTTTTGGATACCGCAGCTAGGCGGTCAGATCTATGCGATGTCAGGCATGAGCACCAAACTTCACCTCGAAGCGGATGAAGCAGGTGACTATCGTGGCGTCTCAGCTAATCTCAGCGGCGAGGGACATGCGTCGATGACCTTTACCGCAAAGGCGAGGAGTGACAAGGATTACGCAGCGTGGCTCGCCACCCTTCATAAAAAAGGAGCTGTGCTTGATAGTGCGGAGTACGAGAAGCTTCGTCTTCCGAGCAAGCACGACGGCGTGAAATACTACCACCTCGCAACAAACGATCTATACGATAGTATCGTCGATCGGTATAGTGGTCATCATATGATGGGTGGTGAACAAGATATTCCGATGAGCGAGGGGCATCACTGATGTTTGGACTACTCGGCTTCGATGATCTTCCGCACGACCCAATCGTGTGGGGCGGGGCACTGTCAGTTGTCGGTGGCGGCATCGGTACTGTGCTGCTTATCACCTACCTAAAGCGATGGAAGTGGCTCTACAAGGAATGGCTCACCAGTCTGGATCCGAAAAAGATCGGCATCATGTATATCATTGTTGCTATCATCATGGGGCTTCGAGGACTTGGTGATGCCGCAATGATGCGTGTCCAACAGGCCCTCGCAACTGGAGGTAACGAGGGTATCTTGAGCTCCGATCACTTCCAACAGATCTTTACGGCTCATGGGACAATCATGATCTTTTTCGTGGCAATGGGTCTCATGTTTGGGCTCATCAACCTCGTGCTACCTCTCATGCTCGGCGCTCGAGACGTTGCGTTTCCGTTTTTGAACTCGGTGAGTTTTTGGCTCTTTTTCATGGGCATGGTGCTCATAAATGCCAGTCTCGTTATCGGTGAATTTGCCGCTACTGGCTGGCTCGCCTATCCGCCGCTATCAGGGATCGAATACAGTCCAGGTGTTGGAGTGGACTACTGGATATGGTCACTGCAGATAGCCGGTATTGGTAGCTTGCTCTCAGGTGTGAATTTTATCGTCACGATCCTCAAGATGCGCGCACCCGGCATGACGCTCATGAAGATGCCGATATTCGCATGGAGCGTTTTTGGGGCGATGCTGCTCGTCATCTTTGCATTCCCGATCTTGACCGCAACGCTTGCTATGCTCTCACTCGACCGACTGCTGGGTATGCATTTCTTTACGAGCGATATGGGTGGAAATCCGATGATGTACATCAACCTGATATGGGCGTGGGGGCATCCGGAAGTCTATATCCTTATCCTTCCGGCATTCGGTGTCTTTTCGGAGATTGTCGCAACGTACTCGCGTAAAGCATTGTTCGGATACAAGTCGATGGTGGCGGCAATCATGGCCATCGCGTTCTTTAGCTACGTCGTATGGCTCCATCACTTCTTTACGATGGGAGCGGGAGCCGATGTCAACGCGTTCTTCGGTATCACGACGATGATTATCGCGATCCCTACCGGTGTTAAAGTCTTCAACTGGCTGTTTACGATGTATCGTGGACGCGTTCGTTTCACGAGTCCGATGTACTGGTTTATCGGTTTTGTCGTGACGTTTACGATCGGTGGTATGACGGGCGTTCTCCATGCGATCCCGGCTATCGACTTCCAGATGCATAACAGCCTCTTCCTCGTTGCACACTTCCACAACATGATTATCGGCGGCGTGGTGTTCGGCTTCTTGGCTGGGCTGACGTACTGGTTCCCGAAGATCTTTGGCTTCACGCTTCATGAAGGTCTCGGAAAAGCTGCCGCGTGGTGCTGGATCATCGGATTTGTAGGGGCATTCGGGCCGCTCTACATCCTCGGTATCATGGGTGCGACTCGCCGTCTCGATTCCTATGATGCGAGCCTCGGTTGGCAAGGGCTGTTTATCGTTGCTGGCATCGGTCTGATGATCATATTGCTCGGGGTTGGTTTCCAGGCACTGCAGCTATTTGTGAGTATTCTGAAGCGGAACGAGCGCCGCGATACGACTGGCGACCCTTGGGACGGCCGCACGCTCGAATGGTCGGTACCGTCGCCGGCTCCGTACTATAACTTTGCAGTGCAGCCGCAAGTGGCAAGCCGTGACGCGTTCTGGCATATGAAACAAAGCAAGAAAAAACCTGATAGCAAGTTTGAGCCGTTCTACTTGCCAAAGAATTCTCCGTTTGGCCTGATCATCGCCTTTGCAGCATTTCTCGCGGCGTTTGCACTGATCTGGCATATCTGGTGGTTGGTTGTCGCTGGTCTTGTCGGAGTCGTTGCGGGTATCCTGGTTCGCGCCGCGGATGAAGAGCCTGAGTATCTCGTCACGAAAGAGATGATACATGCTGCTCAGAAGGGGGATATCTGATGAGAAACGAAGCAGCACTGCGCCATAAAGAGGAGTTTCAAAAAACGACACTCGGTTTTTGGATCTACCTGATGACGGACTGCGTGTTGTTTGCGAGCCTCTTCGCAACCTTTGCAGTACTGAGGGGAGGCACCGCCGGTGGCCCGAGCGGCGCTGAGCTGTTTGAGCTCGATTTTGTACTGACGGAAACAATCCTCCTGCTTGTAAGCTCGTTAACCTCTGGACTTGCGCTGATCGGTATCCGCACTCAAAGCCGTCGGCTCATTGCCTCGATGCTGGTTGTGACGTTTGTCCTCGGTGCCGGGTTCTTGTTTATGGAACTTACCGAGTTTGCCAAGCTTGTTTCTGAAGGATATAGCTGGCAAGCAAGCGCCTTCCTGTCCTCGTTCTTTACGCTTGTGGGTACTCACGGCCTCCACATCGCTATCGGACTCCTTTGGATCATTGTATTGCTATGGATGCTTCTGCGACGTGGTATTACCAACACGTTCCACAAGCGTCTCGCACTGTTCAGTCTGTTCTGGCACTTCCTTGATATCATCTGGATCTTTATCTTTACCATCGTATATCTCGTAGGAGCCCTCGGATGAGCAGCACAGAAACGAAACGCCTTTATCTCTCTTACTTTTCGGGCTTCATGTGGTCGTTGCTGCTAACGCTGGCCGCGTTTGCACTCGTCAAGTTACAACTCGACACAGATGGTAGCGCCTACTCTGCGACTACAGTTATCGGTATCCTAGCAGTACTAGCTGTCGTGCAACTCGTCGTGCAACTCGTCTTTTTCTTTCACCTCGGGCGAGAGGCAAAGCCACGCCTCAATACGGTATCGTTCCTCTTTATGTTGATGGTTGTGGGTATCATCGGGTTCGGATCGCTGTGGATTATGTACAATCTCAACTACAATATGATGGGTAAGGATGTTGATACCTATATACAACATGAAGAGAACATTTACCCTGAGACATCCGAGTCACAACATCACCACTAGTCATGATTTCCTCTCAAACACTTAGAGCCTACTACTACCTCACGAAACCGGGCATCGTGTACGGCAATGCCCTCATGGCAATCGCTGGGTACTTCTTTGGTGCGCATGGTTCGCCGGCATTTACACCATTTGCCGCGATGCTCGTTGGTATCTGTGGGGTCATGGCGTCGGCTTGCGTCTATAACAACGTGATCGATAGGGATATCGATCTGAAAATGGAACGGACAAAGAAACGTGCCGTGCCGACAGGCGAGATATCACCGGCAAAAGCCCTTATCTTTGCGAACATCTTGCTCGTCATTGGAGTATCGTTACTCGTATTTGGAGCGAATCCGCTGGCCGCACTCGTGGCTATAGGAGGGCACATCGCCTACGTGGTGCTCTATGGCATCGCAAAACGAAAGACAGTTCATGGGACACTTGTCGGCACGCTATCGGGCTCAACACCACCCGTCATCGGCTACGTGGCTGCAACTGGCCGGCTTGATCTCACAGTGCTTTTGCTGTTTCTCATACTCGTCGCTTGGCAGATGCCGCATTTTTATGCGATCGCAATCTTCCGTCGTGATGACTACGCGGCTGCGCAGATACCAGTTTTATCTGTCGTGAAAGGCCTCGCAGCGACGCGCCGTCAGATCATCGCCTATGTCATTACTTTCATTTTTGCCTGCGTAGCACTTGGGATATTCGGCGGCGCGAGTCTTCTCGGTACCATGGTAATGGTTCTTGCTGGTCTCTACTGGCTTTACCTCTGCCTGCAGCCCGTTGAAAATGATGAAGTGAACCGCTGGGCTAGAAAACAGTTTGGCTGGTCGCTCATGCTGCTGCTTATTCTCGCTGCAGTGTGGTCGCTTGATAGTTTTTTACACTAGAAAGGCGTACGCGTATCGCGTAGTATAGGTCTTTGGCAATGGATGAATTACTTCAGAAAATATTAAACGAATTCAACACCTTTTTCGCACAGCCAAATGCGCTTCGTTCGGTATTTATTCTCGTCCTGACGATGGTAGTTGCGTATTGGTTCAGTAACTTTATTGCGTTCGTTATCGTCCGTATCGCACAGTTCGTTGCGGTGAGCTCAGATGCAACTGATAATGCCGAACGCCAGATACTCTTGCGACGAGTTGAGACTTACTTGAGCGTAACTATTGCGGCCGTCCGTGCGCTTATCGTAGGCGTGGTTGCGTTTTATGTCTGGAAACTTCTGAGTCCAACAGCTTCTATCGGCACGGCTGCGATCGGTGCGAGCGCGTTCTTTATCGTGCTTGCGGGTGGAACGATCGGTATGATTCTCCGCGACATCACCGCAGGCTCGGCTATGATCATCGAACGATGGTTTCATGTTGGTGACTATATACGCGTTGAGCCGTTCCTAGATGTCTCGGGCGTGGTTGAGCGCATGACGCTTCGTTCCACAAAGCTTCGGAGCCTCAACGGTGAAGTGATATGGATGCACAACCAGCATATCCAAGCCGTAAAAGTCACGCCTCGTGGCCTCAGGACGATCGCGGTAGATATATTTGCAAACAACGAAAAAGTCGGACGTAACCTGATCGAGAAAGCTATCGAAACCGTACCGGTTGGCACGATGAAGGTTGTTAAGAAGCCAAAGATCAACAAAGCAGAACAGTGGGGAGAAAAACTATTCTGGTTTACTGTTGTTGGCCAGATGCCACCAGGACGTGAATGGTTGATGGAGAACTACTTTATCGATTCCCTCAAAGAGCTCGACGAACGCCGTCGCGGTCCTAAGACTTTCGTACGACCTCCTATCGCTCGCTATGCTGATGACGCTGCAGAACGCAGCTTTAAGCGTGCTGTTCGCATGAAGCGCGACGAAGCGAACAAAGACTGAACAGTAGAGTCTCATCATCGTAAAACAAAAGCGTGTTGACACGTCCGTACTGTTCATGGTTCGATAAGCACATCATGCAACCAGCGACACAAACACCCCAAGTCAAACAAAAGAAGGTTAGTCATAGTGCGTCTATAACCGGGATTATCCTGGCGGTTTTGTCACTTATTTCAACTGGCATCGGCAACTTGCTCATACGGGCAAAATATACTCCAACCGGCCCGACGACCGGCAGCGTTGAAAATGAAGTAGGGCATGCTGTTGCGACTGGAACGACAGCTGTTCTCGGTGCCGTCCTGGGTGTGCCGTTTTTGGTCGGCGGTATCACGCTCGCGCTCATCAGTATTATTTTCATTGTTTTACGCATCACAAAGATTCGTGTTTGGGGTTTTCTATTTAGCGCTATCGCGGTTGCGATTGTTGTTTGGAGTTTGAGCGCTGCTATCGGTGCGTTTGACCTCATCAAGGCTGACCCCGCTGTATAAAGCGTCGTCTCTAGGTATTGTATTTTAATGGAAAATCTTGTACAGTAGTCAACTGGTTCTCGCAATCCGGTGAGGACGCACTTTGGTGAAAGGCCCTTCTCGTGAAGAAGCTTATCTCGGTAATGGTTGTGGGGTTTGTAGCGTCGCTGCTCAGCACGCTCGCACTCACCACTCCCGCTCAGGCAGCGATCAACGCCTGTGACGTGCAGCTGAACTACGACACTCAGGTGATCTATCGGCTGAAGAACGGTAGCAACACGCTGTCGTTCGGCAACATGACCGTCATCCGTGCCGCGGCGTACCCCAACCGGTACTGTGTCCGCTACAGCACGAGCGGCCGGTCTGTGCAGCGTCTGGATGCGCGCGCTGACCTGACGCTTCGCGCTGATGGTTCCTGCCCGGTTCCGGGTGGCTACGGTGGGGTCACGTACCCGACTGGTACCGGCTACAGTAAGTCGGTCTACGTTGCCAACAACACGTGCACGCGGCTGTACTTCCATATCTACTACGGTGGCAAGTACTGGACGGCGAGCACGTACCGACGGAATCTGCCGTAAGGCAGTCAAAGATCGCGCAGGTTAGGCTGCGCTGATCACTTACCCTGCGACCCTCGTGTCGAGCAAAAGCTCCACGACGTGGTCGTGGGGTTTTTGCTTTAGCGGTAATGTCACGGGCATCGTTACCAGGCCTCGAGTCTAATGTAACATAGTAAACTTTTGGACAAATCGATGCATGTGTGGATCCAGTTCCGCGATATCTATCTCGAGTATCTGTTGAGGAGTCAGCCATCGATAACCGCTTATTTCACTCACATCATAGGCAAGCCTTGTAGTGGCGCTACCTTCTATTACAAACCAGAGGCTAACGTCTGTATGATTCCCGAATCCCTTGGTCGTAGTAACAGTAGCAAAAAACGGATTAGCTCCGAGCTTTTTAGTGAAGCGAGCACTAATGCCGAGTTCCTCCGCAGCTTCTCGAGAGACAGTTTCCATGGGGCTCTCGTCAGGATCGACATGTCCGCCGGGCGGAAGCCAGGAACGTGCCTTAACATGATCTACAAGCATTAACAAGCCGGCACTTTCGTCGTATAGAACAAAATATGAAACAAGGTGTTTTGCGGGATTATCTGGCTTTGTGATCCTGAATAATGGCGCCGATGAATCGATCCATGCGAGAATATCATCTATGTGATTTTGTTCAAGCGAATCATGGGGTCGAATATTTGAAACCATATTTCTCACCTCGGCTCTAATCTTCGTGGACATATATATTAGATTACCATTACATGAATCGATGAGCAGCCCCCAAGCTCAAGGGAGATCTCGCAGGGGTATTGGGTACCCTCAAACGGGTGGTACGATAGTTGTTTGATAACCGTACTATTTATCATGCAAATACATGTGATTAAATCTGAGCGTGCCTGCCTTGATTTACCTGAGCATCTAAAAAATGCCTCGACTGAGAAAGTTTTCGCCACTAAACGGGGTTCAAAATAAAGAACTCTGAATAATTCCTCTATAGTCTAATATGTTTTCTCAGCCTAAACCTTCAAGTGAATTGAAAAGTTAGGTGGAGTGACAGAGTATGTATCAAGCAGTGGATGGCAGCCTGGAAAAACCTGGCCGCCATCCAATGTTCTATCCGAATGCACGCAGCTCTGGTTGCTTAGTTCTTGTTTTTGCGACGCTGTTCAGCTGTCCACGTGTTGTCGGTGACCGCTGCGCTTACTGCCGAGCGCAACTCTTTACCGTTGGGGCCACGATACAGGTTACGTGCATAAAAGGATGACTCTCCTCGGTAAGGTGCGCTCATGTGCGCAGCTGTTGCGAGCTCGGACAGATAGTTGCGCCCACGTGCCTTGTACTGGCGACACTCTTCATCACTTAGTTTCATAAACGCCGAATCATCGATGATGGCACTATAGCTGTACCGGTAGTCGAGGTAGAGTGCACCTTGCCATTCGAGTAGGAACCATTGTCCTGGGTTGTGGTCGAGGTATTTCATATCTATCTACAAAGCCCTTGAGTCCCGATTCACTAACTTTTTATGGGCATCTGTACAGGTAAAGACTACGCCAAAGTACTCGAACAATACGCAGAGTGAGAAGAATATGCCAAATCCTATCATGTCAAAAAGAGCATACCAGAATGACGACGCTATGAGATACAGCAAAAATAAGATAACGGCACCGAAGACCAGTGAAGAGAGCTTCTTGTAGGGATACTTATCAGCAAAAACATTATGGGGTAGGATACCGGGCGTGTATTTGGTCAAAATAAGGTATGTAACTACATTGATTGGTACGAGAAAAAGGAAATAACCGATAAATACACCAAAGGTTGGTATACCGATGCTGTCTGAGCTTGGATCATAATAACCTCTTAGGAAAAAGATGAAAGTAGATACTATGCCACCAACACATAAAGACAGCCATGCTAGATTTGCATAAATATAGATTGCTACCTTTTTTGGGGTCGCAAGTATCGAGATATCAGATGCACGAAATGTAAGCTGCAATATACCCGTTAAAGCCAGAGCAACTCCGAAAGCTACAAGCGTCATCCCAAGATCAAAAAGAAAATATGCACGGGGTAAGTCTAGCCGATCAATACCGAGCGTAGAGTTTGGTCGAAAAAGAACCGTTACAAACAGGCCTACGATTATCAAGAGCAGAGATGCTACCGCACCCATGTTGAGCACTTTTTGATCTTTCTTTGAACTGTGCACCTTATTTCTCATGAGCTGAGTATATCAAAGGACAGGAATATGCGTTTGAGGTTTTGTCATACGATCCTCTGCGAGTACACTGAGCTCATGATCGAGACTTACTTTACTCCTGAATCCATAGATTTACAGGAGAATACCAAAACAGGAGCCCTCTCTGTGTTGCCGACCGACGCCTCGCTCGAAGCAAACTTTGGGCATCTGAGCCCCGATGAAATCATTGATCTTGAAATCAAACTGTCGCAAAAAGCCAGGATCGCACAGCTGCAGATAGAAGCCTTGTACCATGTGCGTGATAACGGCGGGGAAATGCTTGGTTGGCTGGCATGTTACCGATTCGCTCTTGGCGAGTCAGATGAATTTTAGGACGTAAAGTTGATATATGGCAAAAGACTCACCTGAAAATCATCCATCCGCACAAGAGTATGTCGAATTTGTAAATAAATACTGGGTTGATAAAGCAACAAATCTCAGCATAGTACTGACGGGACACTTGTTTATAGAAAAGAAGGTCGATGACCTCATAAGGTCAGTGATGCCTCATCCAGACAATTTGTTGAAATATCGTTTCGCCCAAAAAATAGAGATTCTGTTCGCTTCCGGCAATCTACCGCAGAGGACATACGACGCGATTAAAATAATCAGTATCATTCGCAATAAATACGCACACGACTTAGAATATGAGATCGATCGAAAACTTATGATTAAGCTCAGCAGTCTCAGGACTAAACCGCTATCAGGCCTAGGCAAACTAGACACATCGGAACTCTTGATCAAAAACTTGAGCTACACGATGGGGCTCATACACGGTTATGCCCGCGGACGCAAAGAACCTGCTGAGCCTTCATAACACACAGATGCGTGGAAGAAGCACGTGCCAACTCACGATCTTGTGTCGGATAAGCTTGGTTATGATCGTGCTTCAACTTTACGAATCCCGCAAGAGAAAAGGGGCGCTCATTTCGAGCGCCCCTTAGGAGGCATCAATAGAGGTGATGGACATAGAACACGGGAGCCTGCCTGTCGCGTTGACGAATCAACCTCGGGTGGCGGGAGCGTTCGTACCAGTGAGGTGTGTACGTGGAGGCCCTCTGCCACTCACTTCGCTTGATTGTCAGTGCCTGAATTTGCAGGTCCAAGCCCCTGCATGCGTATGGCGGCGCTCCGAGTGCCTCTCGACGGCCTCGCATATCGCGAATCGCCTGCGTGAACCACTCGATTTCTGCTTGCACACGAGCCGGGTGATAGACCTTCTCCTGCTCCATCTTGTCTTCGCGAGACGGCCGTGATTTGCTACTGGCACTGCCCGACTCAGCGCGCATAAACGTGACACAAACCACTAGCGCTACCATCACGAAAAAAGCAGGAAAAAAGCCTTCCTCGCTGAATCCCGCAGCGGCTTCTGCGCCCAAGAGTGGCTCAACTGCGTACTCTGCAACTAGTACAAATCCTCCCACGAAAAACAGAAGCATCACGCAGCCGATGAGAATAACCATCTTCATCACCATCTTTCTCTATGTCAAGGTGCCTTCATATATTTTATATCATGTACTTAACGTTGCTTCGAATTAATATTGCACATCTCGCAAGCCATAGCCCACAAGTAATCTGGTTTTTTGCAAATGATAGGGGCGCCACACGAAAGAGAGCGTTCACTTCGTTTACAAACGAACGAACTCATAATCTTCGCGTCAACTAAAAGAGGGGCACGTTCAGAACGCTAGATGATATAACTATCCACTTTGCTTCTAGTTCTATTATCAGCTACAGGCTGTCAAACCTGCGGTTATGACAGACTTCGAACCACTGCGTGATTCGGCTCAACATGACACAACAAGAAAAAAGAGCGATCACTTCGGATCACTCATTTTTCTTGGCAGGAGCTCCTGGATAAGTACCAAACTCTTCTATGTTCTAATAGGTTCTCTTGTAAAGATGGCAATGAATCATAGCGCTCGAATACCCGACGTGTGCTTTTGGCCCAGATCTTTGAAGTGGGATGCTGCCGTAATTATGGCAATTCCTGATGCGACAGTGCCTGCGATATGTGTTGCTTTATGGTTACCTGAAGTTGCCATCAAGGCAAATGCCGCAGTCGCAAGATTCGTAGCCTTTTGTTTAGATCGCCCTTTAGTAACCTCACCAGTGCTGACTAAGTGTACAGCGTTCAGTGCGCCAACGATCACTGCTCGCGTTGCGAGGATTCCAATGTATTGTCTTGAGTCTGGATATTTTTTCCAGATTTCGTATGCTACGCGTGCAACTGACATATGGTCAACAATGCCGTCCGTAGCACGTCGCACAGGTGTATCCATATCAAAGCGTCGCATAATGGCGCCGTCGGCAATATCTGCGGCAATAAAGCCTGCCATATCAACACCGACTGGCTCATTGTCATGGATTTTTACAGCCATATTTTCTGCCATGCCGTATCGTGCGGCGGTTAGTGCAATACCTGGAAGTTCTTGTAGGAGTTCGCTGCCGTTCATTAACTATTTATCTTACGAGAATGCAGAAGAGATAGAAAGCATAAACAAAACAAAAAGTCGACTTCATGCTCTGGCAGGGCTTATAGACAAGCGCCGAACTAATTTGTGGTATAATATGTCCAACAAGGGTGGCGGTTAGGATAGTAAAATGGCAAAAATCGACCCCCAGCAATACTTAGATAATATCAAGGCAACAAAAACAGAAGCCAATCGATTAAAGTCGAGTATTACTCAATATGAAAAGACCGCCTTAAAACACGCGAAGTCTCTTGGAGCTCTCGCTAGCGACGGTAAAAACAAGCTCGATAACATAGTCACGGATTTCAAGACCCGCCTAACCAAGGAGTCACAAAGTTTTAAGGATGCTGCGAAGATAGAAGCGTCGGAAATTGAAGCGATCCGTAAGAATGCCAAGGACGACTATAATCGTTTTAGTCGTACATACACTGCCGCAACAAATAAACGAACGGGTGTTGAAGCGAAACATGCAAAAGTTCTTAAGTTGGCGGAAGAAGCTACTGTAAATGCTAATGAGATTAGTAAGAATCTGACGAAAACGACTAACTCAAAAACAGCCATTGCAGACATACTGAAGGTTTCGCGCAACAATGATAAGGAAATAGCTTCCATTCATGCCGAAGCAAAACGGGTCAAGGAAGAGATCGAGAATACCTACGCGATTACCTTGGATACTACGATGGCAGGTACACTCGTTGACAGGCGGAATGCTCTCAAAAGTAGAACTGAGCTATGGGAGAAGTTGTACCTTGCTAGCATTGGCGCGATTGTCATCGCAGTATTAGTTGCACTTATTTGGAGCAAACCGGAAACATTCATAGAGGTTGTAACCGAAAGATTAGTATTCGTAACACCGTTAGTTATTGTAGCGTTTGTTCTAAGTAGACAATACGGTCATGAAAGAAAATTGTATGAAGAGTATGCATTCAAGGCGGCAGCGGCGCAATCATTACGTGGCTACACTGTCCTACTTAACAGTGAGTTTAAGGATATGCCTGATGCGCGGCAAGATATCCTCAAGTTTACTATCGGTGCCATGGAGGGCATATATGATCGCGAGCCTCTCGTGCCGAATCCGAGCACGATGCACTTAATGCTTGGGAATAATCTGGCAAAATTTGAAGCAAAACTCGAAGAAAAGATCCACAAGGCAGCAGATGAAGCAGCGCAGGCAGTCATTGATGAAGCCGGCTTAGCTAAGAGTGCGAATAATTAAGGTATTTTGCAATGATAGATCCAATGATCTTTCTAACTCAACCAAAGCAATTCCGTGATCTTTCAAACGAAGATTACATGGAACTTGCTAAGATTCTTGAAAAGAAGAATGGACGACCGTATTCACTAGATGAGGCTCGCAGATTTGGAGACGATCTCATTACTGTCATGACCACGCTAGCCAATGGGCGCAAAATCGTTGCTGAAAAGCCTAAAAAATCAGACGAAAAATGCGAAGAAAATTAAACGTGACTTGAGTATTTAACAGAGGTGGAAAATGATGGGCAAAAATTTAACCAAACCGAAAATTAGCTTAAATATCAGTAGTCGCAGGAAAGAAAAAAGCGCTATTTCAGCGCTATATCCTACTTGGCAGGGGCACGTGGAATCGAACCACGATCTAAGGTTTTGGAGACCTTTATACTAACCGTTGTACTATGCCCCTATAACTAGAACGTACCTAGTATACCAGTACAGAGGTGCATTCGGGTAGACCTGTTTGCTATACTAAATAAATATGAAGTCACTCAGTCTTGCCCGCCCACTTGTCATCATGGTTATCGGACTTCCAGGTTCAGGAAAAAGCTTCTTTGCCAGGCAGTTTGCTGATATGTTTGGCGCTCCGCTCGTGAGCGCTGATTTTATCCGTCACGCCCTCAATCCCGAGTCGGAATACAGTGCACGAGAGGACGCGCTCGTCGCAACGTTAGTACAAAATGAAGTCAGCGAGCTCCTAAAGACCGGCAAGACGCTGATCGTTGACGGATCGATGAACAGCCGCGCTGTTCGCACAGCCATAGAGCGCCAGGCCGCCAAGCATGATTACGGCAAGATGGTCATATGGGTGCAGACCGACGAGCCAACGTGTGCGGCGCGTTCCATGAAACGAAGCAGTAAGCGCAAAACCGATGAGCTTAACGCTAGCATGAGCGCTGAGTCGTTCGAGCGCTACAGAAAGCAATTGAGCCAACCAACACCGACCGAAAATGTCGTCGTTATTAGTGGCAAGCATACGTTCCCGACCCAGGCTCGTATCATCCTGAAGAAACTCGTGACGCCACGCGATACTGTCGTAACTGAACGTGATCAACGTACCCGTAACATCACTGTTACATCGGAGCCGGAGGCTGATGTTCAGCCGCGCCGACGCAACGTCACCATCAACTAGCACACGCTCCCGTGTGCAGATCGTTGATGATGAGTTTGGGGTTATCGCGTACCGACGCAGTGCGCAAGCACGTTTTGTGAGAATACGCATCAGCGATGACGGAACCATTCGGGCATCGTTACCGAAACGAGCCCCGCTATACCTTGTAAAAGAGCTCGTAGACTCTTCGAGGTCTGAGATACGAAAACTCGTTGAGGCGCAAAAAGCAAAGCGGGTGAGCTATAGCGACGGAATGATGGTCGGCCACTCCCACCGTCTTCACGTCGCGTATGCTGATATACCTCAGCCGCACAAAAAGGTGAGTGGACAGTCCTTGCTCATAACGTTGCCGTATGCGTACAAAGAGAGGGACGATCAGGTCCATACATATATCGCCACGCAGGTGAAAACGATTCTGAGGCGTGAAGCGAAGGCCTACCTGCCGAGACGGCTTCGATATCTCGCTGATCTACACGGTTTTACATATGAACGTGAGCGCTTCGGAAACCAAAAGGGCAGGTGGGGCAGTTGCTCGTCTAGCGGCACTATTTCGCTCAACGTTGCGCTCATGAACTTGTCGTATGAACTTATCGACTATGTCCTCATTCATGAGCTGGCTCATACGCAGCAAATGAACCATAGCGAAGCGTTCTGGAAAATCGTTGAAGCATGCATGCCTGACTATCGTGTCCATCGCAAGGCGTTAAAAAGCCAGACTCCTGCCTGATACCTGACAAAAACGCTTACGCTTGTGGCATAATGTTCAGAGAATGATCAAAAAGATTGCCAACGAGCAAGACGTCTACAGCCGTAAGATGGTTGATGTCGTGCGTACCTCAGGTATCGTGATACCTTTGATTATCGTTGCCTATGGGGTCATGGCCTATTTCAAACTCGTTCCTCATAGTCCACTGTTCGGACTACAGTCATTCGTTATCATATCTGTGCTGTTCATCCTAGCTGGTATCTGGGAGATAACCATGACGCGTGAGCGATACGCTCAACTCCTCGCGTTGATCATCGGTGTCTATACGGTACTTGCGGCCGGTTATGCTATATGGATCGGTGGTTTTGATAGCCCGGTCGTGTTTTCCTGGGTAGTGCTCTTGATAGTTTGTGACCTTTACTATGGCATGAAGGGGCTGGTACTGAACTCGCTTGCTTTTCTCGCTACGAGCATCGTCGCCTATCTCTTGCTGGGAAGCGATGAGCCTATCTCGACGCTATCCCGTTATGTGACTGTTGCCGTGTTTGTGTCGGTTGTCGGTGGCGTTATCAGCGCACTGCGTAACGTGCAGGCAGCTGAACATACCGACCTGCAACGTACCCGCGCCGAGGAGCAAAACCAGCGTGAAGCGCTCCTCAATATCATCAACGGTGTGCCACAGGCTATCTTTACTGTCGCTCCGATGGGTACGATCCGGATCTATAACGCAGCGCTTCTCAGTCTTCTCGACACCAACCAGAGCATGAGTGGCAAGCATGTCGATGACGTGCTGCCTCTTTACAATACCGACGGAGAACCCGTCTCACTGCTCGCTCTGACCGAAGAGTCGCCACGATTTGAACGTGACGATCTCATTCTCAGGTTCGAGGATGGCGACGCGATCAACCTCCAGATCACTGGTAGCAAGATCCAAAAGGCTTACTCACCCGAACAGCAGCAGGTCAGTGGTGGGTACACGTTTATCATCCGCGACATAACCAAGCAGAAGAGCCTCGACGAGGAACGTGACGAATTCATCTCGGTTGTGAGCCATGAGCTTCGGACACCAGTTACTATCGCCGAGGGAAGTATTTCGAACATCCAATACTTTATGAACAATGGCGCTGACCCATCAAAGCTTGCGCCCACACTCGACAATGCTCACGAGCAGATCGTCCTGCTCGCGAACATGATTAACGACCTCGGAACGCTCTCGCGTGCCGAGCGAGGCGTTGGTGACCAGCTCGAAGACATCGATATCCGCGAGCTCGTCGATAAACTCTTTAGCAACTACGCTGAATCAGCGCGCAAGAAAGGTCTTTCTCTTAACCTTGATGCTGGCGCAAAACTTGGCACCGTCAAGACAAGTCGTCTCTACCTCGAGGAGCTGCTGCAGAACCTCATCACGAATGCTATCAAATACACCGAAAAGGGCTCTGTAACGATTTCGGCACATCGCAAGTCTGACGGCATTGAGTTCGCTATAAAAGATACGGGGATTGGCATCGGAAAAGCAGACCTCAAACATATCTTTGAGAAGTTTTACCGTTCCGAGGATTACCGTACTCGCAAGACTTCTGGCACCGGTCTCGGTCTCTATGTCGTTCACAAGCTCATGAACAAGCTCGGTACACGCATCGACGTCAAGAGCCGTCTCAACCACGGTTCGACGTTTAGCTTCGTTTTGCCTGAGACGCCGCCAGAAACGAAAGCTTGACGAACAGAGGAAAACACTCCATACTTGACACAAGCAGGTCTACAAATCATTGTAGACTCTTTTTTAATGTAAAGGTAAGGAGCAAAGAGAGTGGCAGAGCGCAAGAAAGCTGCTAAGCCGGTAGCCAAGAAGGCTGCGGTCGTTAAAAAGACCAAAGTCGAAAAACCGGCACGAAAACCTCGCAAGTGGACGAAACCGTTCCGCGCTGTGGGTGGTTACTTCAAGGGTGCATGGGTAGAGCTACGGCAGGTTCGCTGGCCTGACCGCAAGGCAACCTGGAGCTTGACGCTAGCTGTCATCCTCTTTTCACTCTTTTTCGCACTGGTAATCCTCGGACTGGATGCCGTGTTTAGCTATCTGTTCAAGGAGGTACTACTATAATGTCCACAGCAAAACGTTACGACTCAGCACGCGCATGGTACGCGGTGCACACATATTCTGGTTACGAAGAGAAGGTTGCCGAGAGTATCAAGCAGCGTGTTGACTCAGTTGACATGGCTGACAAGATCTTTGACGTGCTCGTTCCAAAGGAAAAGCAGATCGAGATCAAGAACGGCAAGCGTAAGATCGTCGAAAAGAAGATCTTCCAAGGCTACGTGCTCGTTGAGATGAAACTCACTGAAGACGCATGGTACATCATCCGTAACACTCCTGGTGTGACTGGATTTGTTGGCTCTGGTACTGATCCAACACCGATGAGCGACTCAGAAGTCAGCAAGATCAAAAAGCGCATGGGCGTCGAAGATCCAAAGCACTTCATCAACTTCTCAGTTGGCGAAGTAGTCAACATCACCGATGGCCCGTTCAAGGGCTTCGATGGTGCGATCTCTGAAATCGACAACACCAAGGGTAAGATCCGCGTCATGGTCAGCATGTTCGGTCGCGACACCCCAGTTGAGCTCGACGCTCTCCAGGTCAAAAAGGTCTAGTTTAGGCATTGCTACCTAGTGCGGAATGTGGTATACTCTACCACTGTTACGCACTGCAAATGCTTCAACTAAATGCAGTAAATCTATAAGGAAAAGAGTAAATGGCTAAGAAAGTTATCGGTAACCTGAAACTTCGCGTGCCTGGCGGTAAAGCTAGTGCAGGTCCTCCAGTTGGTTCAACCCTCGGTCAATGGGGTCTGAACATGATGGATTTCATCAACCCGTTCAACGACGCGACGAAAGAATTTAACGGCAAGGACGTCATCGTACACATCGCTGTATACGAAGACCGTACCTTCACCTGGAAGTGCCTCGGCCGTCCAGTTGACGACCTCATCCGTGAGAAGATCGGTATCCAAAAGGGTTCTGGCAAGCCTCACGCTGAAAAAGTAGGCAAGATCAGCCGCAAAGATCTCGAAGAGATCGCTGAGAGCAAGATGTCTGTACTGAACGCAAACGACCTCGCAGCAGCCACCAAGGTTGTCGCGGGTACTGCGCGCAGTATGGGTGTCGAAGTTACTGACTAGTAAATAAATAATGTGGGAGGCTAGCGCCGTTTGCACCACGAAGGAGTCATAATCATGGCAAAGAAAGCCGAACTGCTTGAAAAAGCAGCAGAACTCAAGCTCGAAGTCAGCGAAAAGAACACTATCGCTGAGATCGAAGCTGCAATCGCTGGTGCCGAAGCACCAAAAGCAGAAGCAAAGCCAGCCGCAAAAGCCGGCAAGCGCTCGGAAAAGGCACAAGCTGAAGCAGAAGCTAAGGCTGAGAAGGAAGCTCGCAAAGAAGCAGGCGACACTACTCCTCAGTCTGAAGAGGCGGAAAGCCACATCAAAAAGGGTCCAAAGCCAGTCACTCGTCCACGCCTAGAGCGCCGCGGTAAGAACTACCGTTCAGTCGCCTCAAAGCTCGAGAAGAGCAAGGTCTACCCACTCGCTGAAGCACTTAAGCTCGCAGCTGAGACCAACCCATCAAAGTTTGATGCAAGCGTAGAAGTTCACGTCGTTCTCGGCGTCGACCCACGCCAGGCAGACCAGAACATCCGTTCAACTGTCAGCCTGCCACACGGTACCGGTAAAACCGTTCGTGTCGCCGCATTCGTTCCTGCTGAAGAAGCAGAAGCAGCAGTGAAGGCTGGTGCTGACGTTGCTGGTGAAGAAGCTGTTCAGAAGCTTCTCGACAAAGAGCAGCTCGACTTTGACATCCTCGTTGCAACACCACAGATGATGCCTAAGCTCGGTAAGTACGCACGCCTCCTTGGCCCACGCGGTCTCATGCCAAACCCAAAGAGCGGTACGGTTGCAACTAACGTCGCAAAAGCCGTCAAGGAAGCTAAGGGCGGCCGTGTTGAATACCGTGTCGACAAGCAAGCTATTGTTCACCTGAGCGTGGGTAAGGTAAGCTTTGGTGCTGACAAGCTCGGCGAGAACGCACGTGCATTCTTCGACAGCCTCAACTCGGTCAAACCGACCACCATCAAGGGTGCTTACATCAAGAGCATCAACCTCGCTACGACGATGGGCCCTGGCATCAAGGTTGATCAAAACAGCCTCTAGGCTACAACTCAATCCTTAAAAAGGAGCTCCCTCATAGGGAGTTTCTTTTTTATATCGACGCCTCAGCTATAATGAATCACTGATGAAACATTCCATGTGGCGAGACAAAGAAACCCAGAGGCGCTACCAACAGCACGTCTCTCAAAAACCGGCAGGTGCACCGTGTGAATTTTGTATCCTGAAACCAGACGACGGACAAGTATTAGAGGATGTGGACACCTTTTGGATAGTAAAGAACATCTTTCCCTATACTATCTGGGATAACTTCTATGTCGACGAACACCTCATGCTCGTGCCGAAGCGTCACGTCGACAGCATCGGCAGATTTACTGACGAGGAACTGCAGGCATACGGCAAGCTCCTCGCCCAGTACGAGGACAATGGCTATTCGGTTTACGGTCGGGCTGCCAGCAACACCGCCAAATCAGTCGCACACCAGCACACGCATCTCATCAAAGTATCGAACCGTCGCGTCAAGACGCTCATATTCCTCGATCGATTTAGTTTTACGCTGTTTCGCTAACTGTCTGTACGTCTCTTGTACTTCACGAAATCATAATCGTAGGCATCACCATTTTGCTCCTGCCAGTTATGGTCGCGCTTGATCTCAAGCCATTCGTTTTCAGGCAGATCCGGGAAAAAAGTGTCCGCCTCGGGAAACGTTGCGTGAATCTCAGTTGCAAAGACATTATCAGTGACGGGAAGGGCCTCTCTATAAATCTGCGCCCCACCGATTACAAAAACCTCTTTTGAGGCAGCATCGATAGCAGCGGCGAGGCTGTTGACGCAGATAACACCTTCGATATCGATATTTGGATTACGAGAAATAACGATATTCTCACGCCGAGGCAAAGGTCGACCGATCGACTCAAATGTCTTTCGCCCCATGATGACCGACGTATCGAGAGTCACACGCTTAAACATCGCAAGATCACCGGGGAGACCTCGCCCCCACGGCAAATCATTATCTGCACCTATAGCTCGGTTTTGGTCGTAAGCAACGAGGATGTTAGTCATTAGATAATGACTATATCACAAGCACCTGACACGCGAGACAACAAAGCACATATGCTTGCCGACATGTAAAGAAATACTCTATACTATGTTTTATGAAATTGGAGGGAAGATGGCAGGCTCATCGTGTCGATTCTGAGTTTCGTGCCACACCATTTGCGGATCACTTAAAGAGCAACCCGCGGTGGTCACGATATCAACCTGAAGGCACCGATAACGCTGCGTGGCGCGAGACGCTTCACGCTGATAGTGATGGTTTGGATCATGCACGACTGATGATCAATCTTACTAGTCGTTTTCTGGAATACGACACGGACAACAGTGCCCAGCTTGATGAAGAGGAAAAGGAGCTTCTCTACTTAGCGATGGCTACTCAAAACTGGGGCAAGAGTTTCAGTGACGAGCTGAGTCCTGGCCTCGATATCAGTTATGAGTTCCTTACCTCTGCCGAGATCGATCACCGCCGGCGAAAACTTCATACGTTGTTTGACGAGATTTTACCCGATCTAGATGTAAAGCGAAGGTTTATCGTTGAGAAAACGATCTATGATCGCTCCACTAAACTCGGAGAAGTGTTTGATGCTATCAGGCGACTCAACTGTATCCGAACGGGTATGTTGGCTTATGAAAAATACACGGCGTCACCTGATGAGCCAGAAAATGTTAATCTCGGAGCACTCTCTTTGGGTGTGATGTTCAACCAGCTTCCGTACCTCATTACCTACGCCGAAAAGTACACCCCTGTTAGTCGTGCCCTAGACAAGTCAAAGGATGTTATTGGACGCATTTTCGAAGACCGTGTGATTCGCGAACACCCATTTGTTGCCACACAGCAAACTGCTGAGGCTATCGAGCGTACTGAGATGATCTGGAATCGCTCGCACGGTGACAGGTCGGCAGTAGACGTCGAACGCAAGCGACCAAAGGACGATACGCTTTTTTCTGCCGACTCTTTGTTTGAGAAAAGGTTTATCAATGACAAAGAGGCTCTCGAAAAGACTGTTGAGAGTCTGCGAACGCTCGGCATGAAAATCACGCTTACGTCGGGATCATTTGATTTATTGCACGTGGGACACGCCAAGTACCTTGAACGCGCATCGGAATACGGTGATATTTTGGTCGTTGGAGTTGATTCAGATGCAAAGATCAAAGCACGAAAAGGACCTACAAGGCCAGTCGTGGGTGAGGAAGAGCGCCTGCGTTTGCTGTCGCATATCCGAGGCGTCGACCTTTTGACGCTCAAGGAACCTGACGAAGAAAAGTGGGGGCTGATTAAGCTCGTTCGGCCAGATACGCTTATCGTAACGGCAGAAACGTACGGCCCGGATGAAATCAAAGAGTTGGAGCAAAAGTATTGCAAGCGGGTGGTAGTTCTTGAGCCTCAAGCGACCACCTCAACTGGTGCGCAGATTCGAAAGATCCAAATCGGCGAAAGACAAGACGTCACCCAGGCAATCGAAGCAATCGTGGAAGAAAACGGCATCTCTGAAGAACTAAAGCGTGAACTCGCTCGAGTTATCGGTAGACTGCAGAGGAACTAAATCCATGACTAACCAAAGAGAAACAATTGCCGGTTACATTCCCGTTATCAATGATGGCTATCTCCGTTTTTTTGAAAAACATCCTAACGCCGAGATCAATGTCTTCGATGAAAGCATTACGATGCAGTTCGACTATCTCCGTAAAGACATCCGCGCACTCGCACCTGAAAATGCTGCACTATTACTCAGAGGAATGGGTAGGCGAACTCGTTTGATCGGTGATCGTGCGCTCTCGTCGCTTATGGGCACGCTGAATGTCTACCTACCTGATGATGACGTAAGCCGTGAACTCATAGCTCGATATCCTGAAAGCCCTGCTGTACTGGAGCCTGTTTTTCTGCGTTGGGATAGAGTAAATACGAAGGTAAATCTAGATGTCACTCCTGATCGTATCGAAACGTTTGCAAGTGACGATCCTGTCATGCGGCTCCTCAATGAAGAAGCTCGTAAAAGCACAAACTGGTGGCGACGCGTCGGCGCCGTCCTGCTTGATGAGAATGGTATCATGTCGTCCGCCCACAACAGCTCGACCCCTACGTCCTACACGAGTGCGATAGACGGCGATCCGCGTATCACTGCAAAACGTGGCGAAGCGATCGAAACGAGCATCGATATCCATGCTGAAGCGCGCCTTATTGCTGAGCGGGCAAGAATAGGTATCTCGACAGAGGGCGAGACGATCGTCGTCTCCACTTTTCCGTGTCCGAACTGCGCAAGACTTATTGCCGAGAGTGGGGTCAAATCTTGTTACTACGTCGAAGGCTACGCCATGCTTGATGGCGAAGACATCTTACGCTCAGCAGGAGTAGAGCTTGTCAAAGTCATCACAGAACCTCAGGTGCCCAACCCGCTCGAGAGCAGACCTTATCCTTCTAACTAATCTTAAATCGAATCTTATCTTCGGGTGACTTGTCTTCGGACGGAACAATCAGGTGCATATGGAGATGCTTCACTGAAGCGCCGTTTTTTGTCACATCACCAAAGCGCATCGCCAGACCACCTGCAGCAATTTTGAACTCTAGCTCAGCCCATTGGAAATGTTTTTGCAGCTCATCGAATGAACCATCGCGAAGATCACCAAGTGTTTCAGCATGATATGCGCTGATCGCGAGTAGATGAGTGCTCGTATGTTCATATGGCCATTGTATGGGTGTGATCTTCCAGTGCGCTCCTTCGCGGAGAATAGGTTGCTTGTGGTATTCGTGTAGATGTTCGGGGCAAAACGGGCAGACTCCATCCTCCTCAATCGCACGCATCACGTCGCGCTGATCATCAAAACGAGCATTGTCGAGATTTACGAAACTTTCGGGCATGATTCTTAGACCGCAGTACCGCCCATATTCATCGGTGGGTTCGCGTTGTAGTCCTCGATCGAAAAATGCTCAACACGAAAATCCTGCAAGCGTTTGATACTCGGGTCGAGTTTTAGGACTGGTGACTTAAAGGCAGGCCTGCTGATCAGCTCATCAACATGATCGAGGTGCTGGTCGTAGATATGCGCGTTCGAAAGTTGATAAACCACTTCTTTTGGTTTGTAGCCTGTCACTTGCCCCATCATCATAAGTAGCGCACCATAGTGCACCATGTTGAACGGCAGTCCAATTGGCACGTCTGCGCTACGCTGCCAATGAACGAGGGAGATCTCTCTGTTCTCAACATCTATATTGAAATGCTGCAGGCCATGGCATGGCACAACGAGAACTTTTTGGTCATAGCCGGGTGCGCGGAAGATGTACTCAGGAATATAAGGCGTAATAATATGAGTACGTAGCTCTGGACGGGCATTTATCTGGTCAACGACTGCTTGGTACTGGTTAAATGTACCACCCTCGGCACGTGGAAAGTCATGAAAAGCAGCGCCGTAGGACCCCGGCCCTAGATCACCGAGTTCAAGACCTCGTTTTTCGGCTTTTTTGGGGTCCGTCGTCCACGGTTTCCAAAATGAACAGCCATACGCCTCAAGCTCTTCCTGGGTACGAGCTCCGTTCATGAAGCCAAGAATTTCACCAAGCGCCTGTTTTACTGGTCCAGCAAGGGGGCGATGGGCCAAGTTCGGCTGATAGCCAGCGATTATCTCAGGTGTTGTGCCACGCATAAGATCTCGCTCGGTAATAAGAGGGAAGCCCCCATTCTCAAAGTTAAACACCATTTGATGGCCGAGGATTTCAGTCGAACCTTGATCCATTCCGGATAAGGCACGTTTGCCGGTTTTACGAATCCGATCAAGCAGTTCTTTGTACTGCTCGTCTGGCTTCCGTTCAGGATTTACTTCAACTGGTGAAACATGACGCTCTATCATAGCTACCTCTCCCCACCAGCTTTAGTGATCTATTTACTAAAAGTATAGCAGGGGAAACTAGAGAGTGATATCTTTTCGATAACGTGCATAAACTGACGTCGTCAAAACGTCGATCCATGGCTGCGGGTTGTCATCGACTGAATGAACTTCATCGATAAGTGCTGCGAGCTTTGCCTCAGCACTGATACCTTCCGGCTCTTTTTCGTCACGAGTGAGGGTCGCACGGTGTTGAGCAATTCGCTTTACCCAACGACCAACGCTTGATTCAGTCGTCTCGTCTATAACCGCGGCATCACCGCGAACGAGGAATGTCTTACGTTCTATGACCTCTATAGGTCCGTGAGGTGTTTCGATCACGGCCATCGGTCGCTTTTTGAGAACGATAAGGGCAGGGATCTCGCTGTCAGCACGCTTCGTTTTGTAGCGCGGAGTTACATCGTCAATCTCGATCCCTCCGAGTGACTCGATCGCAGAGTCTACTGCACTCATCATGGCACGGTCACCCTCGCCATCGAATGGATGCGTTAGCTTCGCCATCTCAATAGCGTCAAGATGAGGGTTAAGCGTAAGGAGACTGAGCATCTCGGCAGGTGTGGCAGTGCCGTCTTCCGCTGCCTTAACGATCTCAGTTGGTCCGTCAAGCGTCTTATCGACACCGTTCACGTGGTGATGGGTGATGCGGCGGTTATGAGCATCGGTTAGTGATAGTTCGCAAAAACGATGAATCGCCCCAAGAGTTTCGTGAGAAGTGATCGTGCCGTTTTCGATCGGAACATGGATGTTGGCATCGAGCCGTTCCCGGATATGACGCAAAGACGCCTGGTAGTAGTTTTCACCAGCCATATCAGGGTGCGGGGCCGTCCATGGCCGGAGGGGCACAGCACCGTACTCAAGTCGTCGTCGCGACGACGGTAGAACTTTCTCACTCATTACAAAAGATTATTATAGCAAAAATATACCCTATTTGTCAATAGGTGATTGGGGGTGGGGAACGGCAACGGGTAAGTCACCATCCCCCACGCCCCCATCAGGCACACCGGGAGGTTCGGGTTACAAACTCGGCGTGCGTGGCGTCTCGGTAGAGACGGTCTCAGAGAGGGTCTTGCGATCCTCTTCGCTCGGCATATCGAGCGTATGGCTGTCGCCGAACCAAAGCTGAGGCTCAGCCGGCGACTTCTCTTTATCCGTCATGCTCCCTCCTTTCTAGTAACAGCGCAGCGCAGGCTGCGGAGAGCCCACGCCACGCAGCTGGAGTGCGTGCAGGATGACGGTCTTGCGGGTGGCGTTGAAACGAGAGCTTGCCGCGACCAGTCGCGATACCTGTCCCATGACGTTCGTGACGCCGATGTCGTAGAGCTGAGCGACCTCGAGAACACGCGCCTCGAAACGCTTCGGCTGCTCCAAAACACAGAGTCGCGAGTCGGCAAGCGCCTCAACGATGTCGTCGATGGCCTCCTGGCGTTCGACGGTACCGAGCATGTTGTAACCTCCGAGTTGTGTAGGTGCCTGGACCAAATAAACGAAAAATCCGAGTGGTTCACTCGGTTTCATTTACTTGGGATTGTTGTTTTAACGAAACCGAGGAGTTATCGAGCAATGAGAATGAGACCCTTGACGAGGCCGAAGTTCTTCACTGATTGAAAACCATACGATTTCATTACCATCAGCCTAACCCGGGTAGAGGTGGGTGTCAAGGGTGTATCTCTTGAAAATACAGGGTTTTTATGTATAATGTTTATCAACGTTACCAAAGACAGTAGCTGCGGGTCACACCGCTTAATCCGCTACCGAGGTGAGTGGAAGTCTTCTATTCGCACCGTGATGTCTGGTCAACCAGATGTTTTTTATAGACGGTAACGAGCGTATTTAACAATCCGGGCAATGTAAACCAAAGAAAAGGAACTGTATTTATGGCTATTTCACGCGATAAGAAACAGGCTTTGGTTGCTCAGATGAGCGAAGCTTTCGGCAGTGCAAAGGCATTTGCGTTCGCACACTACCAGGGACTCAGCGTTGCTGATGTTCAGGAGCTGCGTCGCAGTGCTCGCGAAGCTGGCGTTACTATCGTTGTTATCAAGAACCGTCTCGTACGTGTTGCAATGAGCGAGATCAAGACCTTTAAGGACACTGATACTTCAGCCCTTACCGGCCAGCTCATCTACGCGTACAGCCTTGACGACGAAGTAGCACCTTCACAGGTACTACACACGTTTGCAAAGACCCACCCCGACCTCAAGCTCGCCGGTGGTTTCTCTGCAGAAGGTGTCGCTCTCAGTGCGGCAGACGCGACTGCACTTGCTGGTCTACCTAGCAAGGAACAGCTTATTGGCGAAGTGGTTGCACAACTGCTTTCACCAGTACACGACGTTACCAACGCACTGTCTGGCAACCTTCACGCGCTACTCGATGGCGTCGAAGCCAAAGCCGCAGCTTAAAACCCTGCACAACCTACGACCTCAGGTCGTTATATAAACTGAATCATCTTTCAAGGAGGCTATATTATGGCTGATGTAAAGAAACTTGCGGAAGAGCTTACTAAGCTTACCGTTCTCGAAGTAAACGAACTTAAGACCGTTCTCAAAGAAGAGTACGGCATTGAGCCTGCTGCAGCTGCTGTTGCTGTTGCTGGTCCTGCTGCTGGCGGTGACGCTGGTGCAGGTGAAGACGAAAAGTCTGAATACACTGTTACCCTTAAAGACGCTGGTGCCCAGAAGGTTGCTGTCATCAAGGCTGTGAAGGAACTCACTGGTCTTGGTCTCGGTGAAGCTAAAGCTATCGTTGACGGTGCTCCTGCACCAGTCAAGGAAAAGGTCAGCAAAGAAGACGCAGAAGCCGCCAAGAAAGCTCTCGAAGAAGCTGGCGCATCTGTCGAACTCAGCTAGTTCTCTCTGCCCGGACTATATATACGTCGAAAACCACCATGGCTTTGTCCGGGTGGTTTTTTCGTGGGAAAAAATAACAACGAAATTGCCTCTACATCTGAAAATCATGTGGATAATAATTGCGTTGACAAACCCCTTGACGGCTGGTACGCTGAGCGTGATACTAAACACATATACAAACAGACAAGGAATGCGAGCGAATGTCTGAATTACCAGAGAAACAGGTCAAACGACTACGATCTCTTATCCAAGAGGCAGAGACGAATTTGGCCGCAGCAAAAGAACTACTTATCTCTATCGTGGGCGACGATGGAGTACCAGCACATGCCAACCCAGAAGAAGTAGCGGGCAAGGTCATCGAGGGCGTCTTTGACGGCCAGAGCATGATCGGCCCTGACGGCAAAACCTACCCGGTACCAGCAAACTATGCGAGCAAGTCTAAGCTCGTCGAAGGTGACATCCTCAAACTCACCATCGCTGATGATGGCAGCTTTATCTATAAGCAGATCGGTCCAGTAGCACGCAAGCAGATCATCGGTACGCTTGTGCAACACGATGGCGCGTACTACGTCGAAGCTGGTGGTCGCGAATACCGCGTCCTCCTCGCCAGTGTGACCTACTTCAAGGCCCGTATGGGTGATCAGGTCAGCATCGTTGTCCCTGAAGACAACCGTGAGGCAACCTGGGCCGCTGTTGAAGCATCACTCTAAGACTAGTTGTACATAACACACCTCGGATAACCCCTCATCCTGCGCTATACTGATAGCAAATGGAGAGGGGTTTTTGAGTAAAGCGTTATATAGGACGTACCGTTCGCGGTCGTTTGATGAAGTTGTGGGTCAGACGCATGTCACTGATCTCCTCAAAAATGCTATCAAGAGCGGCAAGATCGCCCATGCCTACCTCCTCACTGGCCCACGAGGCGTAGGTAAAACAAGCGTCGCCCGTATCATCGCGCACGCCGTAAATAACCTCGAGTATTCCGAAGACCCGCACCTCGACATCATCGAGATCGACGCCGCAAGCAACCGCCGTATCGACGACATTCGTGATCTTCGGGACAAGGTGCATATTGCGCCCGTTAGCGCCGCCTACAAGGTCTACATCATCGACGAGGTACATATGCTCACCGGTGAGAGTTTTAACGCACTCCTCAAGACACTCGAGGAACCACCAAGCCACGTTATTTTTATCCTTGCTACTACTGAAGTCCATAAGGTACCTGCGACCATCATCAGTCGCACACAGCGCTTCCATTTCCGTCCTGCAGCAGTTGACGACGTCGTGAAACACCTCGGCTCAATTGCAACTAAGGAAAAGATTGATTTTGAGCCAGAAGCGTTGAAGTTGATCGCGATTCACGCCGGCGGCAGCTTCCGTGACAGTGTCAGTCTCCTTGATCAGCTCTCAGGTCTCTCGGAAAAGATCACGACCACGCTCGTTGAGTCTGTGCTCGGCATGGCAGAACAGGGACGAGTCGAGGCCATCCTGGGAGCTATCGAGTCAGGTGACGTCGACACGCTCGTTGGTGAGCTCGAAACGCTTCAAAATGCCGGTATTTCCCCGATCGTTCTCACTGATCAGCTGAGTCGCGCACTATCCGACCACGCAAAGAAGAAGCACCAACTTTATCAACTACTCGATGAGCTCACCGACATACCGAAAGCCCACGACCCACAGCTGAAGTTGATCGCTACACTAGTGAGGTTTGCAAAGCCGACGTCACATAAAACCGTTGCTTCAGAGGCTACAAAGACGCCGACGTTTGCCGCGAAACCTGCAGTCCTTCGCCAGCAAGCTGCACAGCGTACTGCAGCAGCCCCAACCGCAACTCCGGATGTAAAAACAGAAATCAAGGCTATGCCTCCCGAGCCAGTCAAAGAAGAAACCGCCCTAGTTTCAGCAGGTGATGCAAAGGCTTTTGACTGGGAGCATGTGCTAACCATGATCAAAAAGCACCACGCGCCGCTTTACAGCGTGCTAGCCCGAGCCGAGATGAGCTACGACGAAGCCGCCAGAAAGCTTCACTTAAACTTTATCTATGCGATACATCGCAAAAAGATTGAGAACCCAACATATCGCAAGCAACTCGGCAGCCTGATACATGATCTCTTTGGTTTCGATCCAGAGATCGTCATCACTGATGCGAAGTCGCAAGCGGCACTCAATGAGGATGCTGTGGCGGTTGCTGCTATTATGGGTGGAGGAGAACCTGTGAGTGGCACAATCTAAGAAATCTAGTTCCGTTCCAAATGGCGCCAAAATACCGCCACAAAATCTTGATGCTGAGATGAGCTTGCTCGGAGCTATTTTGATTGACGAAGAAACGCTCGCCGATATCAGCGACAAGCTTCGGCCAAATGATTTCTACGACAAGCGCCACGTTCTTATCTTTGACGCGATGATGCGCCTCTATGAGCGCCACCGTCCTGTTGACCTGCTCACACTCAGCGATGAGTTGACGAAAAAAGCCGAACTTGAGCTCGTCGGAGGTTCCGCGTACCTCACCGAACTTACCAACTACGTCCCAACCGCAGCGCACGCCAGTACCTATGCTGAGATTATTGCTCAAAAAGCCGTTCGTCGACGGCTCATCAAGGCGAGTAGCGATATCGCTGAGCTCGGCTATGACGAAGACCAGGAAATTTCTGAGTTACTTTCGGCCGCTGAATCAGAACTCTTTTCCGTCAGCGACACGAACACAAAGCAAGACCTCGTCAGCCTCGAAACGATCCTCACCGAGAGTTTTGACCGCATGGAAGAGCTACACCGCGGCGGCGGTAAGCTCCGTGGTATTCCAACCGGGTGGCGCGACCTCGACAACATGACGGCCGGCCTTCAGCAGTCAGACCTCATCATCCTTGCTGCACGTCCAGCGATGGGTAAGACGACGCTCGTCACAAACCTGGCATACAACGTTGCGACAAAAGCCAAGAAATCTGTCCTGTTCTTTAGTCTTGAGATGAGCAAAGAGCAGTTGGTTGACCGTATGCTTGCCGACGCATCGGGAGTTGATGCCTGGAATATCCGTACTGGTAATCTCTCTGACGATGACTTTGAGAAACTTTCTCATGCGATGGGGGAAATGGCCGAAGCCCCAATCTTTATCGATGACACGCCAGGCGTCACCGTGCTTGAAATGCGCACCAAAGCTCGACGAGAAGCCCACAACAACCCGCTTGGTCTTATCATTATCGACTACCTCCAGCTGATGCAGGGAAGTGGACGCTCTGATGGCAACCGCGTCCAGGAGGTGAGTGAAATCTCTCGAGGCCTCAAGCTCATCGCCCGTGAGCTGAACGTACCGGTGATCGCGCTTTCGCAGCTCTCTCGTACTGTTGAAACTCGAAGCCCACAAATCCCACAGCTCAGTGACCTCCGTGAATCAGGTTCGATCGAGCAGGATGCCGACATCGTCGCCTTTATCTATCGTGAAGCCTACTACAACCCTGAAACCGAACGTCAAAACATCACCGACCTTATCATCGCGAAGCACCGTAATGGTCCTGTTGGTAAAGTCGAGCTTTACTTCCACCCTGAACGCCTCCGATTCATGTCCCTCGACAAGCAGAGGATTTAGCGGCAACTGACTGCTATAATAAAGCGTTAGAACTACCATGAAACCATCACTACTCCGAGAAATAACCCTCTACCGTTACCGTTACGTTATTACCTACGGACTGGTGGCACTCTTGCTCGGTCTCGTCCTGCTCACCGATATCAGCAGCGTCCCAAATGGCATCAAAGACACCGAAGCAGCATCAGTCGTTGCAAGCAACTCGTTGAACCCTTTTAGCCCAAAGTCTACGGATGTCGTGAACCTGCCATACCGCGCACTACAAAAGCTGAGCGTAGGGTTATTTGGCCTATCGCCCCTTACTATCCGGCTGCCGTCGGTCATCCTCGGCTTTATAGCTTGCGGATTGCTCGCAATTGCCCTTAACCTCTGGTTCCGTAAAAATATCGCTACGATTGCTTTGGCGCTCGCTATCACCTCTGTGCCATTTATCGCCATGGCCCGTTCAGGTGTTGCTGACGTACTCTACATGGTACTGCTTCTCCTCGTACTCCTTGGTGCCGCAAAGCTCACTATGCAAAAACAAAGCCGGTTCATATGGAAGCTACTTGTGGCGGTATCTGGACTCTTGCTGCTCTATATGCCACTCGGTATCTATGCGGTTGTCACGTTGTTTGTCGCAGGTGTTTTTCATCCTCATGTACGCTACCAGCTCAAACGCACGCAGTGGTGGCAATACCTGATCCTTGCATTGGTCGCCTGCGTCTTGCTCGCACCTGTCGTCATCGCGAGTCTCCATGACCTCACGACACTCAAACAGCTGTTTGGTGCAACACAGCTTCGTGCCAAACTAAACCCAGATACACTGCTTGCATCGGGTGCCGCAGTGATAGAGACTCTCTTTGCCTTTCATAAACCACACATCACGAATGTTTTTATACCGTTCTTGAGCCTGCCGATGACTCTGCTCGTCCTCTTTGGTCTCGTTAGGACCATCGCCGACCATCACGCAGCACGTTCGTACATGCTCCATATGTGGCTGTTCGTTTCGATTGTGCTGCTCTTCCTCAACCCAACCAGTTTTCCGCTCCTCTTTATCCCGTGCGTCTTCCTGGTAGCTATTGGGCTTGAGACGCTTATGCGCGAGTGGTATCAGGTATTCCCAAAAAACCCATACGCACGGCTCAGTGCCCTCGTACCACTCACGCTCATCGTTATCGGAATAGTAGCCGCCAGCATAACCCGCTACTTCTATGGCTTCTACCACTCAGATACGCGCAGTATCTATAGGCCAGAACTTGCAGCGGTTCGCCAAACCCTCAAACCGCATGTCGACACCCGCCTTGTTGTACCGGAAAACGAGCACGCGTTCTATGACATTTTGCGTAGCAAATACCCACAGCTAACTGTGAGTGCGCCCAACACGCCGGGTGCGGCTGCCGCCAGTGAGCTGATCGTACTAGCGAGATCAGGTGCAACCGTAAAGCAAATACCGAGTAGAATCGTGACATCAAGCTACAAGGACGATGGCGTACTCCTACGTGTCTACGATCAAACACGATAATTTGTTACAATAGTGACTGATATTTTTGTCTACTGAAAAGTGAGAAGGGGACTGACATGATTGACCAAGCAAAAATGGTGATGAAACTAAAGAAAGCTCAAAAAGAGCTCCAAAAAGAGCTCGTTGAAGTGTCTGCGGGCGATGGCGCTGTCATCGTACAAGTAAACGGTGAGCTCAAACTCAAGAAGGTGACGATCGACCCTGATATGGTCGACCTCGACGACATCGGGGAACTTGAGCGCTGGGTTGAGCTTGCCGTTCGCGACGCGATGACGAAAGCTCAAGAACTTGCCGCTGAAAAGATGAAGCCACTCATGGGTGGTCTCGGCAACCTCGGCCTCTAGGAATCTGTAGTGCTACCAAAAGCTCTAGAAACACTCATCGAAGCGCTCGGCGAGTTGCCGGGCGTTGGTGTTCGTACAGCCGAGCGGTATGCTTACAGCTTGCTCAAGCGTGACCGTCACGTCGCCGAAAAAGTTGCAGCCGCGCTTGCCGAGCTTCACAACGGCGTCAAGTTATGTCCGGTCACGTATGCACTCATCGACTCCTCAGAAACGGTTTCACCGCTCTATAGCGACTCAAAGCGAGACAAGCAGCTCGTTGCTGTGGTCGAAGAGCCGCTCGACATCATTGCGATCGAAAAGACGAAGCAATTCAAAGGCACCTACCATGTTCTCGGCGGTGCGATCAGCCCGATCGACGGTATTGGTCCGGAAAAGCTGCATATTCCCGAGCTCATCGAACGACTTAGGAAGGATCAAGTCCAAGAAGTTATTCTCGCTACTAACGCGTCAGTCGAAGGTGAATCGACTGCGCTCTATATTCAGCGCCACATCCAGGAAAGCGGGCTTGAAGGTATTACCGTGAGTCGTCTCGCTCGTGGTATTCCGGTCGGCGTTGATCTCGAGTATGCCGACCAAATCACCTTAACGCACGCACTTCAGGGTCGCAAACAGATGTCATAACCGCTGCATCTGCTACAATAAAACAGATGTACGACAAGATAAAACAACTCGTTGACGATGCAAAACGCATCGTTGTTATCCAGGCAGAAAATCCAGATGGCGACAGTCTTGGCAGCAGTATCGCGCTCGAATCACTGCTTGAGAATCTAGACAAAACGGTCACGATGTACTGCCCGGTCGCCATGCCAAAATACCTTCGCTACGTTTCAGGCTGGGATCGAGTAACCGATGAGTGGACAGGACAGTACGACCTGGCCATTATCGTCGACACGAGCAGTGATACTCTCATCTCAAAAGTTCTCGAGATGCCTGGCGCGCGCCACTTCCTTGAAACGCATCCTGTTATCGTTCTCGACCACCACGCGAGCGTTGTAAGCACCTTGCCGTTTGAACACATCATGGTGATGAGCGATAGCGCCGTTGCTACTGGTGAGCTGATCTATGACATCGCAAAAGAGGCTGGCTGGTCACTCACTACCGACATCGCTAATGCGCTTTACGCCTCAATCATGGCTGACAGCCTCGGACTCACCACACAAAACACGACGTCGGCTACTTTCCGCGCTGTTGCCGATCTCATCGATGCTGGCGCTGTTCCAGCCGAACTTGAAGCTGCTCGTCGTGAAATGATGAAGAAAGCACCGGAGATCCTTACCTACAAAGGTAAACTCATCGAACGAATCGAATATCTCCTCAACGGCAGCGTTGCGCTCGTTCACATTCCCTGGAGTGAGATCGAAGCATATAGCGATCAGTACAACCCAAGCGTACTCGTCCTGGATGAGATGCGCCTCGTTGAAGGTGTCCAGGTCGCCGTTGCGATCAAAACGTACCCGGACGGCAAGCTCACCGGAAAGCTTCGCGCCAACGCACCGGTCTGTGATGTCATCGCTGGCTATTTCGGCGGCGGAGGCCATCCATACGCATCTGGATTCCGTACCTACGAATCATACGATGTTGTCGTCAGGGAACTTATCGAAGCAAGTGAGAAGGCGCTAAAGGAGATAGATCGATAATGCAGCTACACAACACCCTTACCGGCTCGGTTGATGACTTTATCCCGCAAACGCCTGACCGTGTGGCGCTTTATACTTGCGGTCCCACCGTTTACAGTGAGCCGCTTATCGGCAACTGGGTTGCATATCTGCGCTGGGACCTTCTCGTGCGTACTCTGAAGGCAAACGGCTACACCGTAGAGCGTGTCATGAATATCACCGATGTCGGTCACCTCGTCAGTGATGGAGACGAAGGCGAAGATAAGATGGAAAAAGGTGCACGCCGAGAAGGTGTTACGGCGTGGGAAGTCGCCGACCGATACACGAACCGATTCCTGGAAGGTATGACTCAGCTAAACCTCCTGCCGCCTGAAGTACTTAGCAAGGCGACTGAACACATCCCAGAACAGATCGAACTCATCAAACAGCTCGAGGCGAAAGGACACACCTACGTTATCGACGACGGCGTCTATTTTGATACAAAAACCTTTCCAACTTACGCAGATTTTGCCCACCTTGACCTAGAAGCCATGAAAGCAGGTGCTCGAGTCGAGTTTAACGATGAAAAACATAACCCGAGCGACTTTGCACTCTGGAAGTTTAGTCCTAAGGATCAAAAGCGTGACATGGAATGGGACAGTCCGTGGGGTAAGGGATTTCCGGGTTGGCATATCGAATGTAGTGCCATGGCCATCAAGTATCTTGGTGAAACCCTCGACATCCACACCGGTGGTATCGACCATATCCCAGTGCATCACACGAACGAAATCGCCCAGTCCGAAGCTGCCACAGGCAAACGTTTTGCAAATTACTGGCTGCATGCAAACTTCCTCCTCGTAAATGGCACCAAGATCAGCAAGAGTCTGCAAAACGGCTTTACGCTATCAGACCTTGAGGATAAGGGCTTTACCCCGATGGACTTCCGTATGTTCGTTCTCCAAAGCCACTACCGTACCGAAAGCAATTTTACCTGGGATAATCTCAGTGCAGCAGCGTCCCGCCTCGCAAGATGGAAGACCGTCGCAGCCCTTAGGCATCAGACGCATGACACTCTCGTTGACGATAGCGACAAGGAGCATGATGTAAACGGCAAGCTTCTAGCCGCCAAGCAGGCGGTACTCGAGGCACTTAACAACGACCTAAATAGTCCTCAAGCGCTTTCCGTTATCGATCAAGCGCTCGACTCTGTCGACCAGGCGCGGCTCTCACATCTTCGCCACGATGCGCTCGACGCGTTACTGATGTTTATCGACGACACTCTTGGGCTGCGCCTTCTCGATACGACACCCGATATTACTGACGAACAAAAGCAGCTTATTCTGGAGCGAACACGTGCACGTGAAGAAAAGCAGTGGCAGCGCTCTGACGAATTACGTGATCAACTGAGCATGATGGGTATCGGCATCAACGACACTGCAGATGGTGCACGCTGGTACTATCTCTAGGCTGATTTAGCTTTTTTGATAAGCTTCTTGACTGGGTTGACGTCGTCTTTCAGACGCTTCTTGCGAGCTTGTTCGAGCTGATCAAGCAGCAAAACGCGTAGGCAGCCTGCGACAGGTATAGCAATAACACCACCGAGCAGGCCGCCGACATTTATACCGATGAGAATAGCGAGAAGGATGATAAGCGCCGAGATCTCAACACTCTTTGACTGGATGGTAGGAGAGATGAAGTTGTTTTCAATCTGCTGGTAAACCACGAAGTAGATGAGGAAGATGAGCGCAGCCATTGGTGAGTTGAACAATAACACCAAGCCAACCAGTACAGCACCGATCGTTGCACCGATCATCGGAATCATACTAAAGATAAAGACGATAGCAGCAAGCGGTACTGCGAGATTTGCCGGCAAACCGATAGTCACACTGAGTGTAAGCAGCACGATGAGACTTGCGACGGCTGCAATCGCGGCAACGGCCAGCTGACCATTTACGAAGCCTGTCACGATACGGTACATGCGCTGTACGAGTGCTCGGTGTCGCTCAAGCCTTTCGTTATCATCATATAACCCCCATACCTTTGCCATCCACGCAGGTCCTTCAATAAGCATCAAAAAGGTGATGACCAGTATAAAGAGGAGGTTCGCTACGCCGCCGAGCAGTGTCCCGAAACCACTGACGAGGATATTGCCTAAGTTAGTCGCCACAGAAGCTGCTTGGGCTTTCGCGCCTTCGACAGCATTATCAACCGTCTCTTCGAGATCATAACGCTCGATAAAATCATCAAATATATAGCGGTTCGAGTACGCGTCATCGATAAGATCAGGGACAGTGTTGGCAAACTTGGCGCTCTGCTCGATGACGGGCGGCACGATGAGCACCAAAAAACCACCGAGTAATATCAAAACCACCAGATAGGCGAGCGCTGTCGCCCCAACGCGGCTATTGCTTGGCAAGAGACGAGCAAGCTTTGAAACGGGTGGGTTGAGCGCTAGCGCGAGAAAAAGCGATATAGCGATAAGCGTCAGTGCGCCTCGTGACTTATAGATGGCGAGGATCGCCAGGCCAAATCCAAGTATCACGAGAACAAGGCGGATAAATACTTTTGTATCAATATCAACTTTTACCTTCATATAGCCTTAGTATGCCAGGAGAGAGTCGTAAAAACAATTACTTAGGCGTAACGGAACAGCTTGTACCAGACCCAGATACCGACAATGCCACCAACGGTCGATAGCATGACTGACCACATCAGGTCACTCGAACCCCACAGTGAAGGCAGCAGTGAACCGACTGTACCGCCGACGCCCATACAGATCCAGAGTAGTAGCTTTGCCATACCCCTCCTACAGCTCAGCGGTTACACCGAGCAGCGCAAACGCAACGAGACTGGCCACACTGATAAGAACGATCAAGAACAGTACCCGGTACGGCCTAAACTCGGGTGCTATAGCTTGTTTCTTTGCGGATTTCTTAGCAGCTTTCTTCATGGTCGTCAGTATACCATAAGCGTATAGCCATCTGTTACTATAAACATATGCATATATACGATGAGCTGCAGGCTCTATTTCAGGGTGAGCTCGATACCTCAAAAGAAACACTTGAAACCTTTTCACACGACGCCAGTCTCTTTGAACTGCGTCCGGCAGTCGTGGCTCGGCCGCGCGACGTTCGCGACATCGAATCGCTCGTGACGTGGGTGATCAAAAACAAACAAGCACACCCGGAACTGTCTATCACCCCGCGAAGCGCCGGAACCGATATGTCTGGAGGTGCGATCGGGCAATCGGTCGTGCTCGACATGACAGCGCACTTCAACGAAGTAACGAAGATATCTCGTGAATCAGCACGGGTTCAGCCTGGCGTTTACTATCGCGATTTTGACAAGAAGACGATCGACCTTGGCGTCATGCTGCCGAGCTACCCAGCTAGTCGTGACCTCTGTACCCTTGGCGGTATGACGAGCAACAACTCTGGCGGTGAGAAGTCACTCCAGTTTGGCAAGACCGACAACTACGTCACCGAACTCAAAGTCGTTCTCTCCGATGGACACGAATACACCATCAAACCTCTCACAAAAGATGAGCTGGTACGCAAGATGTCACAGGGCGATTTCGAGGGAAAGCTCTACAAAAAGACCTTTGAACTTCTCGAAAAACATTACGATGAGATCCAAGCTGCGCGACCCCAGGTCAGCAAGGACAGCACCGGTTACCACCTGTGGAATGTTTGGAACCGTGAAACTGGTATCTTCGACCTTACGAAACTCTTCGTTGGAGCACAGGGAACACTCGGCATCATCACCGATATCAAGGTTCGTCTCGTCGAGCGCCCAGAGCATTCTGGTTTGCTCGTCGGTTACTTGAAGAACATCGACAACTTGGGTGACATTATCACGACCGTCCTAAAGCATCAGCCTGCAACGTTTGAGAGCTTTGATGACAATACACTCTGGCTTAGCTTTAAGTTCTTCTTTAGCTTCCTCAAGAAACTCGGCTTCAAGAACTGGGCTATCCTGGCACTCCGCCTCATCCCTGACGGCTTCATGCTTATCCGTGGTATTCCGCAGCTCATCCTGATGATCGAGTTTACCGGTCATTCAGTTGATGAAGTCGAGCACAAGATTGATGAGATGAAGAAAGACCTCGGCGGCTTTCCGTTTACCTACCTCGAAAAAGACGAAACCGAAGCGCAGTCTCAAAAGTTCTGGATCATGCGCCGCGAAAGCTTCAGTTTGCTCCGCAGCAAGGTGAAAGACAAACACACTGCGCCGTTTATTGATGATTTTGTAGTCCCACCAGAAAACCTCAGTGCATTCTTACCGAAACTCCGCGTCATCATCAAAAAGTACAAGTTGCTCGCTACCATAGCCGGACATATGGGCGACGGCAACTTCCATGTTATTCCTCTGATGAAGATCGAGGACCCGCATGAGCGCCACAAGCTGCAGCCAGCCATGAAAGAAGTAAACGAACTCGTCCTGGAATACAAAGGCTCACTTTCTGGGGAGCACAACGACGGCATGGTACGCGGGCCATGGCTAGAGCGTATGTATGGACCATCGGTATTTGGTCATATGAAAGCTATCAAGCAGCTCTATGATCCGCAGAACATCTTTAACCCGCATAAGAAAACCGACGCCGACTGGGACTTTAGCTTCTCCCATATTCGTAAACATTTCTAAGCCCGCTATGAAGTCGACGACAAACACCCTCACACTTGCAAATGTCTACAAGCGCTTCGGTGATATCGAAGCGGTGAGTGATGTGACGCTCGCCGTAAAAAGAGGTGAGATCGTCGGCTTCGTGGGACCAAACGGAGCAGGCAAAACCACGACGATCTCTATGCTCATGGGATTTATCCGGCCAAGCCGTGGTTCAGTACATCTCCTCGGTCACGAAGTCACTCCGGAGACTGCGCACCATATCCATAAGTCGGTTGGCTATGTAGCAGGTGATATGGTGCTGCCACCCGGTCTCACCGGCAAACAGTTTCTTGATTTTATCGCAGGACAAAACGGTCGCGACGACAAACGTTTTGAACGCCTCGTTCATCAGCTCCATCCAGTTATGGACCGGCCGCTCAAAACGCTCTCGCGCGGAAACAAGCAGAAAATCGCGCTGATTGCAGCGCTCCAGCACAAACCAGAAGTACTGATCCTCGATGAGCCAACTTCTGGGCTAGACCCGTTGATGCAAGACGTCTTTCTCAAAACCATCGTTCGCGAAGCCGGAGAAGGCACAACGGTTCTTATGTCGTCACATATCCTCAGCGAAGTATCTGACATATGCAGTCGCATCGTGTTTATGCGTTCCGGAAAGTTCATTATGGACCAACCGATAAATGCTATTACGAAGCAGCTCGGCAAGCACGTTGTCGTAACGAGCACGACAGCCGCAAAGCTTCGACAGTATTTACCGGATAACATCGAAGTTATTTCACATTCAGCCACGCAACTACGGCTTGCTGTACCAACAGCCGAGCTAAAGCCATTTTTACGCTGGATCACGACGAAGGACTTTAGTGATATCACTATCGAGGAACGTAACCTCGATGATGTATTTCACGAACTATACGTCGAGTCCGGTAGGAGGAAGCGATCATGATGAAAACACTCTTTGGTCGGACATTATACGAAAAACGCTGGTTTACTGCCGGTTGGGCAGTTGCATTTGGTGTTCTGAGCGCCCTCGTGTTGATGTTTTACCCATCGTTTAGCGCAAACGGTAGCTTTGACGAAGTGGCCAAGTCGCTCCCGAGCCAGCTCCAAGGCTTCATCGGTGATCCGGATGTCTTTAAGTCGATAGAAGGCTTTATCGCCTCGCAGGTATACGACGTTCGCATGTCGCTCATGATCATCATTATGACGCTCGTACTCGCCGTAAGCCTCACTGTTCGCGAAGAGGAGAGCGGTGATATGCGCACGACGCTCATGACATCACTCAGTCGCAATCGTCTCGTGGCAGAAAAGCTACTCGCAGCCATCGTCATCGTGATTCTCCTTAACCTCGCAACAACAGCAGGTATTTATGTGGGTCTACTGAGCCTCGGTGAATCAATGCCCCATACCCTTATCTGGCAACTGTTTGGACTGTCGTGTTTGTTTGGTCTGACAGCCTTTTCTATCCCGTACAGTATCGGGCTCGCTACGGGCCGAAGAGCGGTCGTGCTGTCGATCGGCCTCGTCGTTGCGATAGGTAGCTATATCCTCACAACCTTTGCACGATCGGTTGAATGGCTAGAGTCATGGGATTATCTGTCGCTCATCCACTACTACGACACAGCTTCCGTTCGACACGGCACGTTCGACCGTCTCGACGTTGCGGTCTTAGCGCTCATCGCGACAGTTGCCGTACTGATAGCGACGCTCGTATTTCGTAGTCGTGATCTCAATTAGCGCAAGTTATTAGATAACAACGCCAAAGAGCACACCCACACTATAGGTTACAGCCGAGGCAAAGAGGACGATCAGGAACTGGCGCAGCGCACCAAACCAAAGTGACTTTCCACTACTGAGTGCGACATACCCGCCAGCAACCAAACCACCAATCGCGGTCAGAAGGATAGAGAGGCTCATGCCCACATTGCCATTCGTAAAGAACCACGGTGCAAGTGGTGCAAGAGAACCGAGCGTAAAGAGTGCAAACGACGAACCAGCCGCTACCCATGGTGAGCCAAGTTCGTCCGGGTTGACACCAATAACTTGCTCAGCATAGGTTTCGAAAAACTTACCCTTATCAGACGAAAGCTCCTTTGTCGCGCTCGTTGCAGTCTTTTTGCTATAGCCGTCCTCGATAAAGTGATTGGTGAGCGTGTCATCGAGCAGGTCTTTGTCGTGCTTGATCATTTTTTTAAGATCACTGAGCACTCCTTCAAACAGATCGACTTGAGATTTTACCGAGATCCATTCACCAGCAGCCATACTGATGGAGCCAGCGACAAGTCCAGCAAGTCCAGCAAGCAGCACCGCTTCTTGTGACTGGCCGGCAGCCGCGACACCGAGCACGATACAAAGCGTACTAACGAGACCATCGTTGACACCGAGCACAGCAGCACGGGCACCTCCACGTTGCACTTGGGCGGCACGGGCAGCAAGTATTTGGCTATCTTGTTCACGTTGCTTCTGACTCGTCACTTCAATCTCCTCTTCGTTCTACTCCATCTAGCATATCATCGACCGTAATCTGTCATTGCAAAAGCTGGGAGCAGGGAGTATAACAAAGCTAAACACGAGCGATTATGAGCATTTTCAACCAACTCCCCACAGGCAAACACGGTGCGATCAACGCCAGGGAGTATCAGACTGTTCCATATAGGTTTTCCGACATTCATGAAATGCTTCTCGACACTGAGCAAACACTGCCACGCTCCTTCACAGGTGCTTCTGTTGAGTATCCGGAAACGCGGCTCACTGAGGGCAATGTCCTCGATGTCCATCTGAGTGCTATCGTTAGGAAAGATTTTCCTGCCTATGTGACCGAGATCCATGACACTGCCGAGGGACTGCGTGTCAGCATCGAAGTCGACGAGAAAAAGTTTGCCGTCGCCTCACTCAATATCATTGTCGCCCCGCATCCTAAGAATCGGAACCAGACTATGGCCGAAGGAAGGATCTCCATCGTCGAACATCACCTCCCAGCTCCCGGCCTTCTCATCCGAGCTGCCGCAGGACGGGCTATCAACAGCTTTATCGAAAAAACTGCACGAAACGTTGGAGCCGCCGCGCATGACCAACGCTCGCTATAAGTAAAAGCTTCTCTTCGTTCTTATGATGTCAGGCTACTATCTTGTGAGCGAGATGCCCCAAACCAGCGAGTAGGCTCGCTCGTTGCACAAGGGTATCGGTATTATGAAAACCAAGTGCAGCAACTTTTTCTTGCCACTGTCGTTCACGGAACACTCCGCTGGACTCTACGCTGAGACAAGCGCAGTTACCGAGAGTCTGCAAGAAAACATGTGAGTACTTGCTCGGCGGAAGGCTGACATCGATCCCCATAAAACCTCCGCGATCACGACTAAGTGAACGCTTGGGCAGGGAAGGCTCAAGCCGTGCAAAAACCTCTTGCATAACCTCAACCGTTTCATTCGCGACGTTATCGTCAAAGTTTGCCTCTACCCAGTCATGAAACTGCGGAAGTATGACCGGACCCATAAACGTATAGACGAGGGGAGAGTCAGGAATGTCCTCGGGATCTGTTTCTGCTGCGAGCGCGCCCCAGCCAGTCGGGAGATCTTCAGGTGTGAAGCGATCATTATCACGGAGAAAAAAACCTGACTCATGATCATATGAGAATGCAGCAGCATGTGTCTGTAAAAGTAAGTCTTGAGTTCGTTCTTGCATAGAGACATGGTAGCTTGCAGGACGGAGGGATTCAATCTTCCACCAAGAAAAAGTCCCGAAACTGTAAAGGTCTCAGGCTTTTCTCTCGGCTGGGACGGAGGGATTCGCTTTTGTCACTCAAGCTCCAAAAGTGCCAGGGCTTGCAGACTCGCAAACCCGTTCGAATCCCACCCACAACACTAAGTAAAAAGACGTAAACCACGAGGGTTTGCGTCTTTTTACTTGGCTGGGACGGAGGGATTCGAACCCCCGAATGGCAGCGACGCGGCGCGTGAGATGGAAATGCTGACCATTTGATCTTCTTTTGAACCAGC
>CBHTSZ010000004.1:0-146990 GCA_966095765.1 uncultured bacterium | reverse complement strand
ATTACCAACGTGTTACTCACCCGTCCGCCGCTAAATCAGAGGAGCAAGCTCCTCTTCATTCGCTCGACTTGCAGGTATTAGGCACGCCGCCAGCGGTCATCCTGAGCCAGGATCAAACTCTCCATAAAAGATGCACCGTATTGCTACGATGCGCTGACGAAATTGACTTGCATTGCCAAATTGTGAAAGTTCTTTCTGATCTGTTGTACTCCCTTTGAGCGCTCAGACTGATATCCATCCTACACGCCCTAGCCAGGTACGTCAAGAGGTTAAATGGCTTATTTTGTTATTAAAAACGCAACGGCCAAACCGATAGTCAGCCCTAGGACTGCACCGGCCACCACCTCTAGTGGCTTATGGCCAAGTGCAACATACGGCATTGGGTCTTTAGAAAAAGGAGACTTTTCGAGGAGTTTGCGGAGGGCTAACCCCTGTTCGCCGGCTGAGCGACGAGACATCATCGAGTCGTAGGCAGTGATCAGGGCGATCACGGCGGTAACCGCAAAAAGCCCTGATTCGAGACCGTCACGAACCGCGACAACTGTAGCTAGTGCGGTCATGGTTGCGGTGTGCCCGCTAGGCATACGGCCAGACATATAGAGCTGACGCCAGCCCCCAAGCTCCTTAGCACGGCGATTGAGGACGTACTTTATCAGCTGAGCCAAGGCAAACGCCAGGCCTGCAGCGATAAAGTACGCAGATACCTCAGGAATCACCATTATGATTCAGTCTTGCCTTCCTCGTCTTCACCGACCAGCTCTTTTTGCTGCTCAGGAATGAAGCCGATCGATGTCACAGTATCCCCTTCACCGAGACGCATGACGCGCACACCCTGGGTCGTACGTCCAAGCGTTGGGATATCGGTCAGGGAGACACGGATCGTCTGACCCTTGGTCGAGATCATCAGCACCTCTGATGCATCTGGATCAAGCGAGGTTACAGTAACGATATTGCCTGTCTTGGCATTGACGACACCGGCCTTGATACCGACACCGCCACGCTTGTGAGTCGCGAAGTGCTCAACCTTGGTCAGCTTACCGTAGCCGTTCTCACTCATAACCAGCAGCTTACGGTCTTCCCGTGCGAGGTCCATACCAACGACACGGTCACCAGGACGGAGACGGATACCACGGACACCGCGAGCCGCGCGTCCCATTGAGCGGGCATCTGCTTCCTTGAAGCGGATTGCCTGACCAAAGCTCGTGCTGATGATAATCTCATCCTTGTCAGAGCTACGGCGAATCCAGCGTAGTTCGTCGCCGTCATCAAGCTTGATCGCGATGAGACCGGTTTGACGAATGTTCGCGTAATCCTTGAGCGGTGTCTTTTTGACGGTACCGTGAGTCGTAGACATAAAGAGGTAGCCTTCGTCATTCTCGTCCTTGCCGATCTTGATCATTGAGGTGATCTTCTCTTCTGGCTGGAGTTGAAGAAGGTTCACAACAGCAACACCCTTAGCCTGGAGACTTGCAGCCGGAACTTCGTACGCCTTGAGGCGGAAGACGCGCCCACGGTTCGTGAAGAACAGAAGCCAGTCGTGGGTTGAGCACGTAACGAGCTGGTCGATAACATCTTGCTCTTTCGTTACCATGCCGCGCTTGCCCTTGCCGCCACGGTGTTGGCGACGGTAGTCGGTTGCGAGCGTACGCTTAACGTAGTTTTCCGTTGTGAGAAGCACGACGACACTCTCATCTGGAATCAGCTCTTCGTCACTAAACTTACCAAGCTCGTGATTGATGATCTTCGTACGGCGCTCGTCTCCGTACTTCTCTTTCATTTCGAGTAGCTCAGTCTTGATGATATTGAGGATCTCCTGCTCATCAGCAAGGATTTCCTCGAGGCGCTTGATGAGTGCAAGCAGCTCATTGAGCTCGTTCTCGATCGCGTCACGCTCCAGACCGGTCAGACGACGCAGCTGCATAGCGAGGATGGCTTTAGCCTGAATCTCACTCAGCCCGAACTGTTTGCGCAAATTCTTCTCGGCCTCTTCAGAGGTTTTACTCGCACGGATCGTCTTGATGACTTCATCGATGTGATCAAGCGCAATCTTGTAACCTTCGAGGATATGGGCACGTTCTTTGGCTTTACGCAGTTCATATTCAGTGCGGCGACGGACGACAGCTTGACGGTGTTTGATAAACTCTTCGAGCATCTCCTGAAGACCAAGCACGCGCGGCTGAATGCCATCGATCAGTGCAAGCATGTTAAAGTTGAAGCTCGATTGGAGCGGCGTCATCTTGTAAAGCTGGTTGAGCAGCTTCTTTGGGTAGCCGTCCTTCTTGACCTCAACGACGATGCGGACCTGCCCGCGGGCACTTTCATCACGAAGGTCACTGATGCTGATCTTCTTGTCTTTGTAGAGCTCGGCGATTTTTTCAACGAGCGAAGCTTTGTTTACACCATACGGAATTTCGGTAATGACGATCTGGTGGCGACCCTTCTTGGTTTCTTCAATCTCAGCAACTGCGCGCACCGTGATGCTACCGCGACCCGTTTGGTAGGCCTGTTTCATTGAAGCACCACCATAGACGGTTGCACCGGTTGGAAAGTCAGGACCCTGAACATGTTTCAGAAGGTCATCGATCGTTGCCTCGCGGTTATCGATCAGCTCAATTGACGCATCAACCAATTCGCCAAGATTGTGCGGCGGGATGTTCGTTGCCATACCGACAGCAATACCAATCTGACCGTTTAGGAGCAGGTTCGGTAGTTTGGCCGGAAGCACGACTGGTTCTTGCTCTGAACCATCAAAGTTATCCCGGAAATCAATCGTTTCTTTGTCGATATCGACGAGCAGCTCGTCAGCAGCCTTCGCCATACGAGCCTCGGTGTAACGCATCGCAGCCGCTTCGTCACCGTCCATCGAACCAAAGTTACCCTGTCCCTGCACGAGTGGATAGCGAAGCGACCATGGCTGTGCGAGACGAACCATTGAGTTATAGATCGCTGAGTCACCATGCGGGTGATACTTACCCATGACGTCACCGACGATACGTGCACTCTTTACGAACTTGCTCGTAGAACGGTTACCGTTTTGGTTCATTGAGTACAAAATACGGCGGTGGACTGGCTTGAGACCGTCACGCACGTCCGGAAGTGCACGGTCGATAATCACACTCATCGAGTAACGGAAGAAGTTCTCTTCCATCACTTTCTCGAGCGTGCGGTGCTCGATGCCCGGGGTGTCTACGGGAGCAACATACGAAGCTTCTCCCTCGAGCGGCGTTTCGTTCACTGGTGTGTTTGTCGTTGTATCGTCATCCATAATCAGCCCCTAAATGTCCAGTTCCTCAAGTTTTGCATTTTTCGCTTCAGATTGAATGAAGTTCTTGCGAAGCACGACATCATCGCCCATCAGCTTGGTAAAGATCGCGTCGGCACGTTCGGCATCGGCCACATTCACCTTAGTAAGGACGCGGTTCTCCGGATTCATCGTGGTCTCCCAGAGCTGCTCAGCGTCCATTTCACCAAGTCCCTTAAAGCGGGAGACGGTCACGCCGGCCTGCTTGGTGCGGTCATCACTCTCGTCGATTGTGACACCACGGGCCTTGCGTTCGGCGATGAGTTCATCAATAGCCGTATCGAGTGCTGATTCGTCGTAGACGTATTGCTTCTTCTGACCCTTGTTGATGCTAAAGAGCGGCGGCTTTGCGAGGTAGACGTAACCACCTTCGACGACTTCTTTCATGTAACGGAAGAAGAAAGTGAGCAGCAGCGTCGCGATGTGACTACCGTCAACATCGGCGTCTGTCATGATAACGATCTTGTGATATCGCAGACCGTTAATATCAAAAGCGTCACCGATACCGACACCAAAAGCTTGGATCATTGCGACGATTTCTTTATTGGCAAACATACGGTCAAGACGGGCACGTTCGGTGTTGAGAACTTTACCACGAAGCGGCAGAATCGCTTGCGTCTTGCTGTCACGTCCCTCTTTTGCTGATCCAGCAGCCGAATTACCCTCAACGATGTAAATCTCACTATCTGACGGACTCTTACTCGAACAATCCCAGAGCTTTCCAGGCAACCCCATGCCGTCAAGTGCACCCTTACGCAGGACGTTGTCACGAGCTGCACGTGCGGCTTTACGAGCACGTGCCGCGAGAAGAGCCTTGTTAACAATCTTTTTCGCAACATCCGGATTTTCTTCCAGGTAGTACGCGAAGTACTCATTCATCACCTGCTCGACATAGCGACGCATTTCTGGGTTACCAAGTTTGTTCTTGGTCTGACCTTCGAACTGCGGATCTGGAAGCTTCACGAGGATAATAGCAGTAAGGCCTTCACGGATATCGTCACCGGTCAGGTTATCTTCCTTCTCTTTGAGGAGACTATTCTTACGAGCATAGTCATTGATGACACGGGTCAGTGCAGCACGGAAGCCGACGAGGTGCGTACCACCGTCAGGCGTCAGCACGTTGTTAGCAAACGGCTTCACGGTTTCGATGAAGGTATCGTTGTATTGAACGGCAATCTCAACCATACAGTCTTCAACTGGCTTCTCAACGTAAAAGACGTTATCGCTGACCACCTCTTTACCGATATTGAGGTGCTTTACATAACTCTGAATACCACCTTCGAAGTAGAAGGCATAGCGCTGGCCAGTTCGCTCGTCGGCGACCGAAGCCTTAATGCCTTTTGTCAGGTAGGCTTGGTGGCGCAAGTAATCAAGAACCCACTGGTAATCAAACTCAACAGTTTCTTTAAAGATGGTTGGGTCTGGATAGAACGTGATGCTCGTTCCCTGCGGCCGATCAGTCTTGCCAACTTTTTTGAGATCACCTTGCGGGACACCAGTCGCAAACTCAAGTCGGTACAGTTGGCCGCCCTTCACCACTTCAGCGATCAGCTTGGTTGAGAGAGCGTTTACGACTGACGAACCCACGCCGTGCAGACCAGAAGACACTTTGTAGCCGCCGCCGCCGAACTTACCACCAGCGTGGAGGACCGTCAGTACAGTTTCAAGTGTGCTTTTGCCTGTCTTAGGGTGGAGGTCGATTGGAATACCGCGACCGTCATCGGTGATTGTGATACCGCCATCAGTAAGTATCTTTACGTCAACAAATGTTGCGTGACCAGCAATTGCTTCGTCAATACAGTTATCCGCGATCTCTTTGATCAAGTGGTGCACACCATCGTAGCCAGTGCTACCGATGTACATTCCAGGGCGCTTGCGGACAGGTTCGAGGCCTTCGAGCACCTGGATCTGAGACGCATCGTACGATGCAGTCGTTTTTTGTTTAGCCATTTTCCCTCACTTAACGCTATTTACAATAGCTCCATTATACCTGGCAAATTGTACTCAAGCAACCGCCCTGAAATCTCTTGCACTGAACATATTTATTATGCTAATGTTTCTCATAAGGAGAAAAAGAAAACAAAAAAGACTTATGTTCCGCAAGATTGTCTCAAATCTCGCCTTTTCACCGGCCTTGGTCGGTCAGCTTGGGTTTTACGCGCGTCGACTCAAGAAAGAAGAGGCTACGCGCCGGCTCGGTTTAGTGTTCACTGCCCTGGCGCTTATCGTCCAGTCGCTCACCGTCTTCACCCCACCAGAATCGGCAAATGCGGCAAATGATTCAGACTTTATTCGTGGCGGCGTGAAGTCAAAGAAGGCCATTCTTGAGGAATATGATAAGCGACGCAGTGACTATAAGGACATCATGGACTACGCCGGCATTACCCGTGCGGAGATAGCCAACATGAAGGACAGTTCAATCAACTCAAAAGGCCACGGTACCGGTAAAGGTGCCTGGAAAAGCTGGGGCCGCAGACACGTCTTTAGTGCAGCTCAAGGCGAAGTAAAGCACGTCGTACCACTCGACACAGGCGGCACGAGCACTGTCTACTCAAAGCCACTCTGGCTCTACGACAGTACTTCTTACACGATCCCTAACGGTTCTACCTACGATGCTTTCGTGGGCTATTCAGCAAAGCGCGGTACGTTTGCAATCATGAAAGACTGTGGCAACCTCGTCACCATCACCATCCCTAAGCCGGATGTAAGCGCACACTTTATCGCCGCAAGCTGTGAGATGATCCGCGGCAAGGCAATTGACGAACGAGACAAAGGCGCCCGCATCAAGGTCTTCCTTTACTTTGGAGGTCCTCCAGGAAAAGGTGAAAAATCAGATCCTATCCTGACTAACGCAAGCGACCATACCTTCTCATACCAGGTTCCTGAGAAGTACAAGAAATCATCAAGTTCAACTACCGTATGGGGCGTCATGATACCGCTTGCCGGTTGGCACGACTCAACGGTTCAGTTCGAGAACACCGTTAAGATACCTGGTGGCTGTATCAAGCCAGAGCCGGTTGCCCGCTGTGAGCAGCTTACGTTTGCGAGAATCTCACGTACCGACTTCAAGCTCAGCGCAAAGGCTTTTGTCGACAACGGCGCAAAGATTAAGAGCTACCGCTTCACCGTCTCTGATGCCAGTAAAAAAGTAGTTCTCACGAAAGATATCGCCTCTACGCAGTCACAAGTCTCCACTGATCGCCTCAGCGTCACAACTCCGGGCGCTTACACAGCTCAGGTTACGGCTATAACCACTGAAGGTGACAAGACGGGTGCAAACTGTACAGCTGCATTCACGATTGCCGCGCCGACTACTCCAGAAGTCAGTATCGACAAAAAGGTTGATGGGGTAGAAAGCAAGACAGTCGCCGTCGAACAAGAGTTCACCTACCAGCTCGTAGTTACGAACACCGGTGAAGTAGACCTCAAAAACACTGTTGTTACAGACACACCACCTACTGGCGTCACGCTACTGAGTGCGAGCGTAGGTAGTATCAAAAACAACACCTGGCAGTACACTGTCCCTGCCCTCAAAATCGGCGCGAGCACCACGATCACCATCAAGGCTGTTGTCAAAGCATACGTAGCCGGCAACCTCGTCAACAACGCTTGCGTCAACACGCCTGAAGTAAACCCTGGTCAGCCAACCGCTACTGACGACTGCGACGATGCAACCGTCACAGTAAACGAACCTCCAGTAAACCCATGCGCCGACAACAACCCGGCATGTGTCCAGGTTACTGAGTCCAAGACAGGCACCAACCTCACCCAGGGAGCCGACGCAACTACGATCAAGGCTCAGGCTGGTGACCGCATCGAATACACAGTCTACCTGGAAAATGTCGGTCAGGTGGCGGCAACTCGCACCATCTCAGAAGAACTCTCAGATGTTCTCGAGTATTCCAAGCTAACCCAAGCTGGCGGAGGGACATTCGACGAAGCAGGTAAAGTACTCTCATGGGGTGATATTACCCTGCAGCCAGGTGAAAAAACCTCACGAAGCTTCGTAGTGCAAATGCTTGATACCATCCCGACTACTGCCCGCGGTAGCAGCGAGCCAAGCTCATACGACTGTATTATGACAAACGCCTTTGGTAACACCGTTGACGTCCCTGTTGCCTGTGAAGCACCGAAGATTATCGAAGAAACAACCCAGGAACTCCCAAAGACCGGCCCTGGTGAGAACCTCCTCTTTGCGGGCGTTGTTGGTTCAGTCGTCACCTTCTTCTGGGCACGCTCACGCCAGCTTGGCCGAGAAGTAAAACTGATTCGTAAAGACTTCAATATGGGAACGATCTAAGGAGTGGAGATATGAGTAGTCCTGAAGTACTAAAATCATCTGGTGAACAAGGCGTTGAGTCACAATCGGCAGCCGCAGAACGTTCCAAGGAGTTGTTGAAGCAGGCTGAGCGCTCTGTTGAAGCCTCTCCCGAACAACAAGCTGAACGTGCCGCCGAGGCACGTGCCGAAGCCAATAAAGAGGCTCTCATGAGTCGAGAAGCCGGAGGCGCTGAACAACGCCGCGGCAACACCGACGGCACCCCATCGGCAACTCATGCGACGAAACGCCAGCGCGAGGCAAGCTATGCAGCGACGATGCGGCAAATCCGCTCAGAAATGAGCGCCCCTTCCCGCACATTTAGCAAGGTCATCCACAACAAGACGGTTGAACGCGTCAGTGACGCAATCGGTACGACTGCCGCGCGGCCGAATGCTGTTCTAGCCGGTAGTGTGGCGGCAACGTTTTTGACACTCTTTGTGTTCCTAGTCGCCAAACAGTACGGATACCGCCTCTCTGGATTTGAAACCATCGGCACCTTCTTTGTGGGTTGGGCACTCGGCCTTATCTATGATTACGCCCGTCTCATGTTTACGACGAAGCGCAGCTAGTGAGCAGCTTAAAAATACCCTCCTAGGCCTGGAGGGTATTTTTTATGTCTTACTACTCTTCTATCTTTGCATCGGACTTGTGATGCAAGTTACCATGAAGGTCAATAAAGATCTCGTCATCACTTGAGAAGTCGTCGATAGCCTCAGGCTGCGGTTTTGTCGCAAGGACCTCGGCTTCAGCGTTCGCCTTCTCTTCTCTGATTTTCTTTTGGGTAGCTGCGAGCTCTTGCTCAAGCCGCTGACGTTCGGCAAGCTGCTGAGCAGCAGCATCTCGCTGCTTTACCACCTCTTCCTGACCGAGCGTAGACTTGAGCTTGCTCAGGCGCTCATCAGCAGGCTTAGGCTCGATGGGCTGCGGCGCTGGAGTAGGAGTAGGAGCAGGTTTTGGCGCTGGAGCATTCTGCTGCAGCTGCTTACGCTTCGCAAGCCATTCGTCCAAGAATGAAGAGCCTGAACCTGGTGCTCCGTCCTTCGCAGCGCCCATACGCTCCTCAAATGCCTTCTTTTTTGCCTCCTTGGCAATGTCTCCGGCTCTCAGACGCGCGAATATCTCTCGCTCGACTTCCTGCCGTGGTTTGCCATACTTGGCCGCTGAGAGCTTCCTGAGAGCGTCAGCGAGCTGCGGGTTTGGATGGCCGAGGACTGGCGGGAACGCCATGCTGAACGGCGCTGAAGGTACACCATTGATCTGCGCCACTGCGACACCCTCGTAGTTTGGTAGCTTCGTGAGATCCTCCGCATCAAAGACAGGTATAAATTTCTTTGCCATCAACTCGGCGTCGGTTGTGCCAATGCGACCTGATATCACAGTACCCACGTTACCGATGATCGCCTCGCGGATCTTGTCGGTAAGCTGTGAGACGAACTGGTTTGCAAGGATGAGATTGAGGCGATACTTACGAGCCTCAGATAGGATCGACTCGAAACTATCGGTTGCAAAGTTCTGGAACTCATCTACATACAGGGCGAAATCAACACGCTGATCTTCGGGTATATCTGCCCTACCCATTGCTGCAGCCTGGAACTTCATCACAAAGATCATACCGAGCAGCTGCGAGTTGAGCTCACCCGTTTTACCCTTCGACAGATTCACCAGCAGGATCTTCTTGTTGTCCATGATGTCACGAAGATCAAAGCCGGACTTGGTTTGTCCGATGATGTTGCGCATCATCTCGTTTGACAGGAAAGCACCGAATTTACTCACGAACCAACCGAGAACCTCGGACTTGTGATAGTCACTCGTCTGAGCCATCTCCTTGTTCCAAAAGTCAAGGACGGTCTGGTCTGTCACATGCTTGATCTTCTCTTTTGCGAACGCGTCGTCATTAAATACCTGAGGGATATCGATAAAGCTACTTCCCGCCGGATCACTCATGATCGTCAGTGCCGCGTTGCGGAACCAGTGCTCGTAGCGAGGGCCAATGATACCAGTGTGGCCTGGGTCGTAGAGACGATACAGCATCGCAATTGCTTCCTGGACGAGGAAGTCGCGCTGGTCTGGCGTCTCAAACTCAAACAAGTTAAGACCAAGCGGGTTTTCCATATCAGCTGGATTGAAGTAGATAACATCCTCGACGCGTTCTTTCGGTACCATACCTAGCAATGCTTCTGCCGAGTCGCCGTGCGGGTCAATAAAGGCAAAGCCCTTGCCGTCGAGCATGTCCTGAAGCGCCAAGTTCTCAAGCAGCTTTGACTTACCGGTACCAGTTTGTCCGATGATGTAGGTATGACGACGACGGTCGTTAGTACTGAGGCGGATCTCTTTCTTTACTCCACGGTAGACGTTGTAGCCTAGCAAGAATCCCTCGTTCAGGAGTTGGTGTGGACCGTCCACTTGCTTTGAGGCCTGTCGTTGTAATTGCGACGTCGGTATGTTTCGTTGATCTGGTAGGTGGAATATCGTTGCAAGTTCGACACTGTTCAGGATGTTCTGGCGGATATCTTGCGGGAAGAAACGGAAGATAAAGGAAGTCACGAACGACTCGATATTTTTAGCGAGGTTAAACTTGAAACCGTTCTTGCCTGGGCTATCAAACAACGCAAATGCCGCAACAACGTTTTTGAGGAGCACTTGCGAACGTGCCGCTGTGTTGCTTGAGGCAACAACCCTGATCAAAACCTCATAGCCCGGGTGACGAGTCTTGTCTTCGAGAGCATCCACGGTTGCCTGCTCGAGATTGGTGAGCTGTCTATCTTCGGGCTTGGCTTCTTTCTGCTCCGGTGCTTTCCAGAGCGCTTCGAGGAGATCCTTAGGGGCAACGCCACCAACGCCGCTCGACTTTACGCCCTTGTCCTTGCGAATCTTCTGTGCAGCTGCAACCACGTTCTTCGTCCACCCTTCAGGCGCGGGACGTACAAGTATCTGGATACCAACACCATCTTCGCGACCTGCTACTGCAAGCGCATTAAGGATGGCGCGCATCGCATCGCGCTTTGATTCTTGGAATGTTGCGATCGGGTATGCGTAATTGGTCTTAAGCGTCAGTTCGCCACCGATCGTGGCACTAATCTTACCGACCTTGCTAAATATATTGTGCTCCTCCACCTCTTCAAGGCGGGCTGCAGGATACGCAGCAGCGACAGCCTGCTGGACGACATCGAGAAGGGCCATCGGTACGACTACATAGTAGTGGATCAGCCCCTTGGCGCCGATAATCTCAAATGACAGATGACGCTGTCCGTAGAGCTTGCTCTTAAAGCCTTTAGTAACGGTGCTCGCGATAATGTTGTACATTACCTGCGCCTGGGAAATCGTCTCTTCCGTTATGTCGCGTTCGTCACGACCACCTGCTTCAATATCATCACTTGCTGGTGGGATATGGATAAGCAGTGGCACCATCTTGAGGCCACGTTCGTAATTCTTCGCTTCCCGCAGCACTTTCTGGTACTGCCAGTAAAAGAAACCGACGATACCGCCGCTAATAGCCAAGACGACAAGGACAACGAGGATAATATCTACCACAGCCGCCCCTTATGCCCCGTCTGAGGGTAGGTTGACGATCTTGCCGTAACGCTTTTTGAGGTAGTCGGCCTGCAGCTTACTCACCTCTTGTCCCTGCAGATACGGGTCGTGCTTCGTTTCAGCAACGACCTTCTTTGCCTTCTCTACCCATTCTTTTTCGATCAAGTCTTCGTCAGCTGCAGCTGATGGGTTGGTGTCGTCTACAGCAGGTACCGCTGGCGAAGCCGCAGGCATAGCCGGTAGTGGCGGTAATACGGGCGCTGGCTGCGCTACGACAGCCGGATCACCTGCTGGGCCGCCAGTATGCTGTTCACGTGTCTCCTGTTTTTCGGGAGCTTGCGGCATCTTTTCCGGCTGATTTACAGCAGGAAAAGTCTCACCCCCGCGGAAGTGAGCCGGACCGTTCTCTGGTGAATGAGATGGTGACGGTAATTGAGGCTCCATATAGGGGTAAGTATAGCATAGACGTCATGACCAACGCGAGGTGAAAAATGCCTATGCTTCACGCTTAGAAATGTAGAAAATCGCCAGCACCAAAAACACGCCGACCAGCAAGATATCGGTCGGCTTGAGCTGCCGGACAGAGTTCAGTGCGAGTAGCAATACCGGACCGAATGCTACAGCGCTCGCGATATAATACGCCTTACGCACGCCCATCTTATAGGCCCGTATTGTGACGCGCTTATTGTACTTAACGATCTGACTGCTCACGAAACGCACGCCCCAGTGCAGGATGGTAAATAGCAAGCTCGCTACGATCAGGTAGATGAGAACAAACACAAACAAGATCCCAAGCGGTCCCGCCGAGATCGGATCTACTGTATTCATCACCCCTAAGAGTATTAAAAACAGCCAAAGCCACGATGTGTAGACAAACGTCTTTAGCAATTTATTCATACCCTTTATCCTACTACCCTCACTGCTCTAGAAGAAAAAAATGCCTGAGCGACAAACTTATATGCCTGAGAAAGCGACATCCGCCACTGGTTTAATTAGGGCGCGTGCTTCGGAGGCAGTCTGTCGCTCAAGGCGACTGACCGCTCTTCAACTTCGATATGAAGTCTCGGAGCTTAATCTCCGCGGAGCTTACCGTTTAAGCGAACCCAAACAGCTGACTGCTCTACGCGTTTTTGTTTGGTAATGATAGGTAACGCTATTTGTGTTTTGGAGGCACATGGAGTGTTACCAGAACATTACCAAACGATTGAGATTATGTGGAAGGTGCGAAGCTTTTGTTTTACTTTTTCGTGTTCAAAAGCTTAGTACCTTTTTATCACGCTCATGCTTCCAAGTCAATGCTTGTGGTAAATATTTTTATTGTTTTATAAACTACATATCTAAATTGCTCATGTTTTGTATCTGTTATTTATTTTCGTTGTTTTTACATCTACAAATAAAAGTTACATCGTCATTGCTCAATGAAAGCCGCTTGGCTTATTGATACTCACTACAATAAGCCTCAAAACATACGACACAAATGCAGCATCTGCTCGCTATCGCTACGCCCTCTGCTCCCTCGTCTAAAGGTTTCGTCCATTAGGCCACCTGCCGAGTTCTTGCCGATAAGTCCTTCCGTTTAGAGCATCCAGCGACGTAAAGCAGCGGGTCACACCAAAGCAAGCCACGGACACGTCCGCTCGGCACTTCATGGATATCCCCGCCCAAGGGATTGCCTCCCAGCCCTTTCACCCGACAGGCCGCACGTATATTACTAGCCGATCCTCACCCCGCCCCGCCCTCACACTGCCTAACACCCCTGCGCTTCACCCATGGCGAAGCCAAATGAACGATAGCCACTATTTATGCTGCATACAAGTTAAGACGATGGAGGCTTACGAGCACCAACCTGTGTAACATCCCGGTCCTCCGCGCCCTTTCTTTTTCAGAATATGCCCGCGTAATAACCTCCACGACCCACTGCATGAGTATTTTATAAAGGCCTAGCGTCTACTCCCCTTCCTGAACACTACATATGCCATAAAGTAGTTAGTTTTCCACAGAAAATGAATAGTAAAAAATACTGTTGACACAAGCGTTTTACCGGACTATATTAGAGGTAGTTCCTGAATACAAAACTTACTCAGGAACCAAAAACCAAAAGACAAAAGAAAACCAAATCTTAAAACAGCCGTTCCTCGCAGACGGCTGTTTTTTAATGCCCTAAATCAGATATTCATCCCGTGTTTACGGACTAGTTCTGAGATCTTTCGAAAATCCCATACGCCCTGCGTAGGCGCCTTATAGGACCAGTAGCTATGCGCCCAACTCATCTCATCAAAAAGCTTCTGCTGGGAGTGGAAGTATTTCACGCAGGCTACTTCTTTATCTTTATCAATCTCACGATACGCTGCGGCGGGCAGCGCGGCACTCCATTCACCAATCATTACTGGTACAAATTTCGTAACCTGCGACAAGGTCTCGTGCCACTCCTGCTCTACTCCCGCTACGTGCTCTGGATGCCGCATGTCCTGATGTCTCTCCCCGAACATCCGATACAGATGCATATCCATAACGACCCGGTGGCTATAACCCTTTCTTGCAAGCGCCCTAGCCATCTTTACCGGATGAAATGCATCACTGACTATGATCTTTGTTTCCGGCCGCAGCAGACTTTCTGCGAGCCTCACGGCACGGCTATAGAACCCGAACACCCGCCACCAATCGTACAGCCATAGCCGTATTTGCGGCTCATTGATAATCTCGAAGCCTATGAGCGCCTCCTCTTTCCCATACGCCCTACAGAGATATTCCAAGGTACGGAGAGCACGTTTACGGTTATGGCGGCGATAGAGGCGTATTTTACCCGGCTGTCCGCTATGGTCGTAACCGTTCTGCGAACCCTGTAAGCCGTGGAAGTCCAGCACCACCCCTAGATGGTTCTGGCTCGCCCATGTAAATGCGCTCCGAATATAGTCCTCGCCATCTATAAAGTCGTCAGTCTCCTCAAACAGCCAGTAGCCAACAGGAAGCCGCACGAAATCAAACCCCTGCTCCTTGATAGCTACGAAATCCTCCTCTGTTATGAACGTGTCTCGATGCTTCTTTAGGCGAGCTCGTGCTGCTTCAAACCCAAGCTCATTGACCAGTGCGATCTCGCCATCGCCCTCAATATCAGCAAACAACTCCGGTGTCATCCACCGCTCTGCCACCAGCCAGCCACCAAGGTTAATGCCACGAAGTGCTTTTGTCATACCTCTTATTATATCGGGGCAACGACAAAACCCATCCGTTTGGATGGGCTCTCTCGTCTGGTGGAGCTGCGGGGTACTGCCCCCCGGTCCGATCGGTAACTGATCATTCGTCTACAAGCATAGTTATTCCCATGTATTTAGTGGCGCTACTCCCTAGAGGAATAACAAACAAAGGGTATCGCCAGCGCTAGTAAATCTCATTCTCGCCCCCTAGCAGCCCGAGGCAAGAACCAGCAACAGGTATATAACACCGCATCCACCCTATGTTGCCTGAGTGAAGCGATGGCTGAGCGTATTAGGCTACAGCTGGCGCAAAGGCAAGGCTAGGAACGCTGAAAGCGCTCTTTACCTTAGCAATTGCTGATGCAAATGTGTTTGCAGTTAAAAAACTGATACGTCAGTTAGTCGGCTTGCAAAATGATCTGTTAAGGTCCAATCGTCGAAAGCTGTATCAGCCCCTTGCCGGTTGAGTCGTCTCGCAGTGGTGTGCGACTCAACATGCTTATTTTACCAGAAGCGTTGTCAGAAATAAATAGCCATGTATACTCTAAAACAGTTATGGCTACTGCGAGGGTTATATCTGCTACTGCCTACGGCTTCGAAGGACGCCTGATCGATATTGAGTGCGACACCTCAAGGGGTCTCCCTACGCTGTCGATCGTCGGACTTGGCAACAAAGCGATCGATGAGGCCAAGGAGCGCGTACGGAGCGCTATCAAAAACTCGCATCTCGACTTCCCGAACCAAAAAGTGACGATCAACCTCGCGCCAGCTGATCTCCCCAAAGATGGTTCCCACTTCGATCTCCCTATCGCCCTCGCTATCCTGATCGTCAACGGCCAGCTTCGTCAGGATAGTCTGCATAGCACGCTCTGCGCCGGTGAGCTGGGTCTCGGCGGTGAGCTGCGACCGGTAAGAGGCATCATCAACATAGCCGAGACAGCGAGAAGCGGAGGCTTTGCGACGCTTATCGTTCCAAAGGCAAACGAAGCACAAGCGCGTCTCGTCGAAGGCATTACAGTTATCGGCGCGCCTGATCTCACGAGCCTCTTCCTACATCTACTAGGAGAGAAAAAGCTTATTCCATCCGATGACAAAAAAGCAACAAAAAACCTCAATTACCCTGTTGATATCAGTGACGTCAAAGGTCAAGACCAAGCGAAGCGTGCCCTGCTGATTGCGGCAGCTGGCGGTCACAATCTGTTGCTGGACGGCCCGCCAGGTGCCGGCAAAACCATGCTCGCTCGTGCATTGGTGTCAATTTTGCCACGACCTACATACCAAGAGCAGATCGCCATCACCAAGCTCCACAGTCTCGTCGGTGAAGACATCGACGGCATCATCACTGAACGGCCCTTTCGCTCACCCCATCACACTTCAAGCACGGTCGCATTGATCGGGGGAGGAACTCGACCGCTACCCGGCGAGGTCAGCCTGGCACACCACGGCGTCCTCTTCCTTGATGAACTACCCGAGTACCCCCGCTCAGTGCTCGAGTCACTTCGCCAACCACTTGAAGACCGGAAAGTGCACGTCTCACGTGCAGCTAGTCGTATCACCTACCCGGCCAGCTTTATGCTTATCGCCACCAAGAACCCCTGTCCATGCGGCTACTACGGTGACCCGGACCATGAATGCAGCTGCGCGATCACCCAGATCATGAACTACCAAAAGCGCGTGTCCGGACCACTCCTGGATCGCATCGACATGACGCTGAGTGTCTCACGGGTACCAGAGCGCGACCTGCTTACTCATCACGACGGGCCGCTCGAGAGCCCGCAGCTCCGCACGAAGGTCGAAAAAGCCCGTGAGATCCAGGCCGCTCGACACGGACAAAACATATCGAACGCTGAACTTACGAGTAAAAACATCGCCGAGACCACAAACCTTTCCCGCGAGGCTACTGAGCTCCTCAATCAAGCTACCGACCGCTTCAAGCTCTCGGCACGGAGTTACTTCAAGCTCATCAAGGTAGCCCGCACCATCGCCGACCTCGAGGAAAGCGCTTTGATCGAGCCACCTCACATGGCCGAGGCACTTCAATACCGACAGCGCGACGACAACCCAAGCTAACAACCTGGCGCATCGGTTGCATTCTCCTCTGTTATTTGCTAAAATGGCCCCTGGTATAAATACTAATTGCAAAGTCTGAGGAGTCCTTCGGTATTAACAAATCAGTTCGAATAAACGAAGCCATCCGTGCTTCGGAACTGCGAGTCATCGGTGAGAGTGGTGAGCAGCTTGGGGTAATGTCACGTAGTGAGGCCCTGGAAGCCGCCGCAAATGCCGGACTTGATTTGGTTGAGATATCTCCTGCCGCATCTCCGCCTGTTGCGAAAATCATCGACTGGGGCAAGTACCAGTACCAGAAGATGAAAGAGCTGCAGCGGAACAAGAAGAATGCGAAGCAAAGTGAGCTCAAGCAAATGCGCCTCGGTCTCAAGATTGGCCAGCACGACCTCGACATCAAGTTAAAGAAGATCCGTTCTTTCCTAGCTGATGGCGACAAGGTACGAATTCAAATATTCTTCCGAGGACGTGAAATGGCCCACCAGGAGTTGGGTTTTGAGCTGATGAGTAAAATCACCGAACTGCTCGAAGACGATGCAATTGTGGAACAAAAACCTCAGATGGCTGGTCGCAATCTGAGCGTTACGGTAAGGAGTAAATAATGCCTAAAATGAAGACCCACAAGGGTACCGCCAAGCGTGTTAAGTTGACCGCTTCTGGCAAAGTCACCCGTCGTCGCGCAAGCGGCGGTCACCTGCTCGCCAAGAAGAGCAACCGACGCAAACGCGTCATCGGCACGAGCGCCGAAATCACCGGTAAGCTCGGCAAGAATATTAAACGAGCCTTAGGAGTCTAGTAATGCGAGTCAAACGAGGAACTACCGCACACGCAAAGCACAAAAAGATTCTCAAAGCTGCTAAGGGTATGCAGCACAACCGCACGCGCAGCTACCGCCTTGCCAAGCAAGCCGTTATCCGCGCCCTGCAGTACGCATACCGTGACCGTCGCAACAAGAAGCGCGACCTTCGCAGCCTCTGGATCACCCGCATCAACGCCGCAGCCCGTGAAAACGGCACTACCTACGGTAAACTGATGCACGGCCTGAAGCAGGCTGGTATCGAGCTCGACCGCAAGACGCTTGCCGACCTCGCCGCCCGCGAACCAGCAGCCTTCGCTGCAATCGTCAAAGCTGCTAAGAACTAGTTAGTCTACAGATACTAAAAAACTCCCGCCAAGGGAGTTTTTTAGTAGCCAGATGATCGGTAAGCCGGGTTCTGTCGTGGACGATCATCTATCTAGACCCGAGATTGCTCGCGGGTTCGAGCGGGTTAAAACGATCTACTGGCGAACAGCCACTACCGCTGGGGTAGCTTAGCAGATCTCCTTGCAGCCGACAGGGTTTACCTCCCGCACATGTCACCATGTGCCGCTGTGGGCTCTTACCTTGGGAGTTAACGCGTCTTGCGACGCTAGAACTCCTTATCCCGGACAAGCCGGGCCCACTCGTTTCATCCTTACCATGTATCCTTTAGGGATACTTTGGCGGTATCGTTTCTGTGGCACTTTCCCTAGGGTCGCCCCCGGTTGCCGTTAGCAACTGTCGTTGTTCTGTGCTGCCCGGACTTTCCTCCTGTGTAACCACAGGCGATCGTCTAATCATCTGGCTATATATAGTATAGCGCTAAGCGTGGTGTTGGTCGAGAATCTTATTCACGACTCCATCGGCTAGCTTGTTGTACTCCCGACGTACGTGCGAGAACGTTACCTTGTCGAAACGGCTTGCCAGTTCATTGATGCGGTGATGGATGATTGCGAGATCAGGGTGCTTGATCTTATAGAGCCCGTTCATCTGATTAGCAACGAGTTGGGAGTCCATACGAAAATCTACCACTCTTACACCCAGCTCCTGAGCGCGTTCGAGACCAAGGTACACTGCTTGATACTCGGCGATATTATTCGTGGTAATGCCGAGATATGCCCCACCTTCGGACACAACCTCTCCTCGTTCGTTCATGATGACAAAACCAGCCGCTGACGGTCCCGGGTTGCCACGTGAACCCCCGTCTGAGTAAATAACGGCTGCATTAAATGTAGGGTTTTTCGCATCAGTTGCGAGCTCGACCTCTTGTGGCGTGCTCGTCGCATATGGCACTTCCTGAAGACCGAGGAGCTGCAGTGTTGATTGCGTTAGCTCATTTCGTTGTATGTCTGACAATTTCTTCCAAACATATTTATCGTACTCTGAGCTTAGCTCGATAGTTTTGTCGGTAGGTTTAAGCGTCGCCTCGAACACGATAAAGACATACTGAAGTTCCCTATCATCTGGGTCAACAAAGGACATTACATCGCTGAGCTGTACCGTTTCTGCTGCGACGTTCGTATGGATACGAAGCGCGTGTCGGACCGCATCTTCTGGCTGTTGATTCATGTGAACCCGTCCGCCTGGCAGCTCATACATGCCACGGATACTTGGGCGCCCGCCCTTGCGCCTCAGCAACAGGACCTTTCCGTCCTGTTTGATGATCGCGCGAGTGGATACTTTTTGTTTCATACGATTGTATGTAGATTATAGCATAAGTACGATGAAAAATCAATCTTGGTCAGGGTAAGAGGATTTGAACCTCCGATCTCTGCACCCCCAGCGCAGCGCTTTAGCCAGACTAAGCTATACCCTGATTTTAAAGACCCCACGGTCACCTCTGGCGACCCCGAGACTTCATCTTTGAAAACGAAGTTTTCAAGAGAACGTTTCCTTGCAGGCTGCCGCCGGCAGTCTTCACCCCAGCCGTAAAAGGGGTCCCCGCAAAATTTCATTTCGTGGGGCAAACAAGCTACCAACTGCGCCACACCCTGTTAGAACCAAATGGAAAGCCTCCGAGGGACCGAGGGAGATGAGTTCCCTCGCGTACGCGCAAGGTGGGTGCTCGCAAACATCGTCCACGGACGGTGATCATATAAAGCTCCCTTTCATCTCGTGTTAGGAAAACATTTACCCCCGGTCTTCGAAGGCTACTTATATTGTAGCATTTTGACGACTTAGAAAACGCCAAATATCGCCGCGAAAATGTCGACAATCACCTGTCGTGCACCGAGAATAAACTGTCCGATCTGGCTGCTAAAGAGCAGCACCACCGCAAACACCAAGAGAATACCCTGTCGCTCGATCACCTCCATCATCCGACGTGCACCGTCTGGTGCGAGCGCATAAAGGAGACGCGATCCATCGAGAGGCGGGATCGGCAACATATTAAAGATGAAGAAGCCAAGGTTCACGAGCACCACGAGTGTAAAGACGAGGTCAGCAAAGCTGCTCGCCAGGCCATCAGCAACATTGATTCCACTCACCGCTGCTATACCGAAGGCAAAGAACGCGATCACGAGATTCGTTAATGGACCAGCAACGCCCACGAGAGCCGCTCCGTAATCCCCATAACGCACCCTCAGGGGATTAAATGGTACTGGCTTGGCGCCACCGAATATCGGGAGTCCAAGGATAGCCAGCATCACCGGTAGCGCAAGGGTTAAGAACGGGTCTATATGAGCAATCGGATTGAGCGTCAACCTTCCCTGCGCCTTGGCAGTATCATCTCCAAGCCAGTAGCTCGCATAGGCGTGCATCGCTTCGTGGAGTGTCATACTGAGCAGGACGACAGCGATAACGAGCGCTATGTAGGTTACATCAAAAGTCATTGTCTCCAGTATACCGCAAAAAACCCTTACGCTACCCCTTGACGGGAGGAGTAAAAAACAGTAGTATAGAACGGTTGTAAAGGAATAACTAAATATGGCAGCACGATGTGAAATTACTGGGAAAGGCAAGATGCACGGAAACAACGTGAGCTTTAGCTTGCGCCGCACCAAGCGCGTCTTCAAGCCAAACCTTCAGAAGAAGACCTTTGTTGTCGACGGCCAGAAAGTCACCATGACCCTGTCGACACAGGCGATTCGTACGCTCAAGAAAAAGGGCGTTCTGTAAGTCAGTTCCCATTAAAAAACCTCCCGCTCGGGAGGTTTTTTAGTTTCGCACTATCGAACTAAGCGGTGCGTTCCAGCTCGACAACGGTCAGGACTTCAGGGAGCGACCCTTTTACCTTCCATTTGGCAGTCTTTTCATGTTCAGAAGCACTCAGCTCCTTAAGGAAAGGTTCGAGCTCCATCTGCGGGACCTCATAGTGAACGGCTTTGTCGGCAAAGTGTGTTGGGATAACGACCTTCGGGTTAAGCTGACGGACTGCAGCAACGGCCTGATGTGCGTCAAGCGTATAGCCGCTGCCACCGACAGGCAAGATGGCAACGTCGACAACACCAAGCGTCTCAAGTTGTTCCTCGGTGAGAGGTGTAGCGATGTGTCCGACCACCGCAAACGTCACATCACCCACGGTTACTCGATAAATCGTAGCGTTCAGACTCTTGTCATGATCAATCAGGCGTTCCGCCGCGGCACCAACGATAGAGATGTCGCGCACTTCATATTCACCTGGACGGTCAACGACAACCGCATCTTCACCGCTCGCGAGAAAATCAGATTGCGTTGCAATCACAACAGCATTTTTGGGAAGTATATCCTTAAGGCCAACAGTTGATAGCTTTGGGTCAATGACCACGCTCGTTTTTTTCGTTGTGATGACGACACAGTTTGCGCCTTTATATTCGATATCCATATCTCTCTCCTTAACTCTTATTTCTCAGTCAATACAGCTTCGGTATCGGCAATGACAGTATGTTTTGTACTCAGTAAGGTCGTGACAAATCTATCCTTGATACTGAGACGGTAGTAGAAGTCCTCATAGCCCATCACGGTATAGTTGAGGCTCTTGTTTTCCTCTTCCTCAAGCTCTTTGATGAACTTCTTTATCTGCGTTTTGTTGACGGTACCAGCAATAAGTACGTCAACGTCACTGCTGCTGCCATGGACGAGCTTACCAGCAAAGATAACGACCCGTATGTCGCCGAGCGGCTTGAGACGCTTCGTCCAATCGTTCGCATCAGCCACGCCTACCGCGTCTGAAACGCCGCTATCGGCAAAAATCTGATGCAGCGGTGCAAAATGCGGGTAATCCTGGTTGATCTCGTAGTAGAGCCGGTTGTTGCTGTTCTCACTCTTGATGATGCCAATACTCAGCATGTTTGCAAGCTCACGGCGAACCGAGTTGATCTGTTCGTCGATCTTACGGGTAATCTCACGGACGTAAAACGCACGGCCCGGATTGTTTAGAAACAGGTGCAACAATTTTACTCGTGTTTTTGAACCAAATAGTGCGTCAATCACTGTCGTTTTCCCTCTCTGATATCGAGTACTATACTAGCACACTTACCCGAGGATTGTCTCGATATACGGCCCAGCATCCTCAAGTGGCAGCCACCGGACAAAGTCATGGCGCTTCAGCCATGTCACCTGTCGTTTCGCGAGCTGACGGTCTTTGATCACGAACAGGTCAATCGCCTGCTCCCTTGTAATCTCCCCGTCGATAACCCGTCGGATGATCGGATAAATATTACTGGTCATCGCTTCACTATCCCAGCCGTAGCGACGAGCGAGACGCTCCGTCTCATCGATCACGCCTTCTTTAAACATGGCACCTGCCCGATCCCGGATACGGCTTTCAAGCACTTTCTTATCCGTTGCTATTGCAACAACATTGACGTTTTCTCGAGGTGATGAGAGAGACTTTCCTACCGTACCAGCCCGCACAAGTGCACTGACGAGATGACGATGGTTAGCGGCATTAACCGGTAGCGCTATCTGTTGCTTTTTCAGCATCATTATAAGTTGCTCGTTTGAGAGCGATTCGTACTGCTCGCGCTCGCTCGCCTGTTCTGGCCATTCATACTCAAGCACGACAGCATCAATATACAGCCCAGTACCTCCCACGAGGAACGGAATTTTACCTCGACTCCTGATAGCTTTGATCGCATCATTTGCACGCATTTGAAAGTCCTTAACCGTAAAGGCCTCGCCCGGTTCAATCACATCCAGCAAGTGGTGTGGGACCCGAGCCTGCTCCTCAGCTGTCGGTTTTGCGGTTCCGATATCCATACCTTTATAGATAGTGCGCGAATCAGCACAGATAATCTCGCCGCCATAGCGCTCTGCAAGGTCGAGTGCTAGCCCCGTCTTGCCGCTCGCGGTTGGTCCAGTAATGACAATCAGGGGCGCCATCGTCGCTCCTCAAAATCAACCACACGGTAATCAACAACTATAAAGCCTTCGCTTTCAAGCGCTGCCTGGTGACCCTCTTTGCCGCCATAGTAGCCGGCTGCGCAGTCACCAAGACGATTTACTACCCGGTGCCACGGCAAATCCGTCGGTCCAAAATGGGCCAGCCCGCCGACTTGACGGGCGGCGTACGGATGACCAGCATAGGCAGCGATGTCACCATAGGTCATGAGACGTCCTTCTGGAATCTGAGCAACGATTTCGTAGACATGATCACGGAAACTATCTGTGCTGGTACTTTGCATAGTATGAGAGAAGTTAGAGCGACGATTTGCTAGCTCGGGCCTTAGCTTCGTGCGCGAGGCTCGCAAAGAACTGATCGACACCATACGACGCTTCCTCACGCCCTTGAACAGCAAAGTCTTCACGGATACGAGGCGTCAGGCGGCCCTCGGCGACTTCCTTTTCACCGATCACGAGGCTATACGGTATCTTGAGGGTTGCTGCTGCCCTGATCTTTTTACCGACCGACTCATTGCTGTCATCAACTTGAATGCGGATACCGTGCTCGCGGGCTTTTGCGCGCAGTCCGTCAACAAAGCGGACGACTTCATCGCTGTCATTTACCTGAATAATACGGAGTTGCTCAGGAGCAAGCCAAAGCGGGAATCGTCCAGCAGTGTGTTCGATGTATACGCTCAGGAAACGTTCAACGGAGCCAAGCAGCGCACAGTGGATCATCACAGGAGCCCGCTTTTGCCCGTCGTTATCAATGTACTCGAGGCCAAATCGCTCAGGCATCACGAAATCGAGCTGGACCGTTGCCACTTGGTGTTCGCGGCCAATGGCATCAGTGGCCATAAAGTCGATCTTTGGTCCGTAGAACGCAGCCTCACCAGCTTTCTCGAAGTACTCGAGGCCGTTCTTCAATACGGCTTCCTTGAGCTGCGCCTGGGCAGATTCCCAGAGGTTCTTTTCACCGAGATACGCATCACTCTCATCACGGTAACTAAGTCGTACCTTCAGAGTCATATCAACACTAGTGTAGACTTCCCTGGCAGCACCAAGCAGCTGATCAATCATCTCATTGATCTGATCAGGGCGACAAAACGCATGACTATCGTCCTGTGTAATAGAACGGACTCGGCTCAGTCCGCCAAGCTCACCCGTCTTCTCGTCACGGTAAACGGTCGTCGTCTCGAGGTATTTAACCGGCAGGTCACGGTAGCTTCGCGGCTTGCTGGCATAGATCTGCGTATGGTGCGGGCAGTTCATCGGCTTCATGACGAAGTTATCGCTCGTCTCCTGGCTGCGAACGAGAAACAGCTCGTCACCAAACTTAGCCCAGTGTCCAGAGGCCTCGTAGAGCTCCTGCTTGGTGATGTGCGGGATCCAGACTTTTTCAAAACCTCGATCTTCACGAACTTCGTTAGTGAACTTGATGAGTTGTTCGCGAAGTACGGTTCCCCGGGGCGTAAAGAGCGGCAAACCTGCTCCTACAAGCGGCGAAGTCGTAAAGAGGTCCAGCTCTTGGCCGAGCTTGCGGTGATCACGCTTTTTCGCCTCTTCGAGCATCTGGAGGTAGCCATCAAGCTCTTCCTGGGTCGCAAACGCGACACCGTAGAGGCGCTGCATCTGTGGGTTCTTTTCGTTGCCGCGCCAATACGCACCAGCGACGCGCATCAGTTTAAATGCGCCAACTTTGCCGGTACTTTCAGAGTGTGGACCACGACAGAGGTCAGTAAAGTCACCATCGGTGTAAAACGATACCGTCTCAACCGCACTCTCACCATCCCCAGCAATACCGAGCGTCTCAGCATCGAGATCACCCGCCACCGTCGTACCCTCGCGCCCGAGGTCATTAAGGAGCTCCTCTTTGTATGGCTGCTTTGTCTCACGAGCCCAGGCGAGCGCTTCCTCGAGTGAACGTTCGCTCTTTTCAAACGGGTAGTCTTTGTTGATGATCGTGCGCATCTCTTTTTCGATGCGTTTGAAGTCGCCCTCAGAGACTTTCGTGTCGCCGAGGTCAATATCATAGTAAAAGCCGTTTTCTACGACGGGACCGACGCCAAACTTAGCCTCTGGCCATAGGTGCTGGACTGCCTGTGCGGTGATGTGCGCCAAGCTGTGACGCATGGCAAATAGTTGTTCTTCGCTCATATACAGCTCATTGTAGCAGATAGAGTTGCCTTCCGCCCCTGTTTTTGGTATGCTCATATCTGTCCATTTATGGGCGATTAGCTCATTTGGCTAGAGCGCCACATTGACGTTGTGGAGGTGAGAGGTTCGAATCCTCTATCGCCCACCATATAAAACACCGGTCCCCAGGATCGGTTTTTTATATGGTCGAGGATATGAACCTCGACTTTCCCCACCCTGCCCAGACTTTTCCACCTGCGGTCTCAGCATTTTCCCATCGTGCTTATGCACCTGGTGATATATATCGTAAGCATAGGCGCTATTGACAGTAAAGCGCTTATGTGCTAGTATAAAGCTTATGGATACTACATCCAAAGTGACTCGCCAGAGTCATGAATCACCAGAGCTCGACCGGTTCCAACTGTATTTCGAGCTCGTTCCAGTCAAGAAGCCTGAGGGTCGCGTCAAGCGCTCACACGCTTCCGGCAAGTAAGCCAACTGGTTTTCACTACAGTAAACTGCCCTCTATCTGCCACAGATCTGCTTCACCGTAGGTCTGTGGTTTTTAGTTTCCCCACAGTTTTTCCTACTTATCCACTAGCGTTTTTAATAGCGTTATGACAATATATAGACATGATTTGCATAAAATGTAGCAACGACACAAAGGTTATAAACTCACGACCACACAAAAAGACGCCGAGCGTATGGCGCCGGCGTGAATGCAAAGCCTGTGGAACGGTATTTACGACCGCCGAGGTTGTCGCTGACAACACATACCAGTTTGCCGTGAAGGCCTCTGATGGCAGCAAGACCGACTTTAGCCTGCCTCGTCTCATGCTCAGCATCGTACCGGCACTCGCCCATCGGGGCGAAACTTCTATCGCCGATGAAAGCTACTGGCTCGCCCAGACCGTAGCCCAAGCTATCCAAGCTACCGCAACGGATATCGTTACTGCGGAGGCCTTGGCCGAAGAAACCTATAGCACCCTGTCATTTTTTGATGCGACCGCCTCCCTGCAGTACGGAGCCCGTCATGGCTTGATCAAAAATACTGCGCAGCGCCCAAAAAGAGGACGTCCCCGCACTACCAGACGTGCTGGCTAAGACTTGGCTTGACCGTCGTCCTGTACGACAGCCTTTTCCGTCACATCGAACTTGTCGAGGTATTTACCGAGCATGAGTCGGGTCTGAGAATAGAGTGCCGCAGCTGAGCCATAGATAACACTCGTAATCGGCATCAGCACCCACTGGAGCAGCATGCCGAGCGTACGGTGACGCTTGTAGCGCTCAGGGCGTGGGGGCAACATACGAAACGCGAGGAACACCGTGATAAACAGACCGATCATCGCAAAACGCTGCAGACCGCTCGCGATCTCAGGCAGTTCATGCGCTACGAGGCTGCGGTTAGACTCTGGGTTGATGAACAGCGGGCCCCAGGCGCCAAACAGCAGGATAAGTGAAGCGCTCGCCCAAGAAACATGCCCTTCGAGAAGACGGAAAAACTTGGTGATACCATCCCAAAACGGTACGGTACGTTCCTTTGTAAACACCTTTGATGCAACGTACGGTACGTCCGAGGCGCCGTATGCCCAGCGACGAAGCTGTACGAACTGCGCCTTGAGGGTCTTTCGATACCCTTCTGCGAGCACCGCATCCTGGTAGATCGGCACATAGATCGGTACCACCTGGTAGTGGCCATCGTAGCGGAAATAGCTGCGCCAGAACTGGTGACCATCCTCGACGATACTGCGAACGCTCCAGAAATCCATGTCGATAAGTGCCGCCATACTCTGGGAATGCGCCGCAAAGTTACGGAGCATGTGCGGACGAAGAGAGTTGAGAAGGCTCCAGAACGAGTTACCGGTTGCGATGACGCGCATCGGTGCTGGCACATCCCAGATGTTGTTCTGGAACAGTGCAAGCGGCTGGAAAGCGACGTGACGTGGATCGGGGTGAACGATGAACTCATAGGTTACATATGAGAAGTATGCTTTGTGTGGCCTGTTGTCGCTGTCCAGTGTCGTGACGAGAACATTTTCCGGATCGATCTTGAGCTGAGCGAGTTGGCTTGCTAGGAACTTGCCGGCGAAGGTGATATTTCCACCCTTGCCTACTACTTCGTTTGGCAGATCTGCCGGGTGCTTTACGATGTAAAACTGCGCAAACTTTGACTTGTACTTCTCTTGGAGCGCCTTGACCGCATCTTCGGTACTCTGGGGGCCTCGCCCTTCATAGGCAATGGTCATAATGATGCGTTTCGGATCGTATTCTCCCTCAAGTACTGCTTCGATAGTTGGCTCAAGTACATCCCGAGATTCGTTATAGGTAGCGATGATGACCGCGTTATAGATCTCGGAAGGCTTCCGGGCGTGTACGGTATTGGCGAGCTGTTCAAGGTTGTGTTCATGAATATCTGCACGCCAAGAGCTGCTATAGTGTCTCGTCGCTAGCGCACTAGCTGGGTCCTCAAGGTCCGCGAGACGCGATTTCCAGTCAAGCGCTTGAGCACGCTGCAGAGTGTTGTACCCCTGTATCGTGCGGTAAGACATGCCGATCGTCTTAACGAACCAGATGATGATAAAAATGATAATAAAGATTGCACCATAGAGGGGATTGATAAAGCTGAGCAGCACCGGCAGCAGGATCGTCAGGTAGCTGAGTGCTCCTGGGAGAATCTCAAAAAAACGGTAAAACCGCGTGCGCTTGCCGAGGGGTATTTCCAGATCAGTCATTAGACGAAGTCCGCCACTTGAAAGATTGCCGCAACCGTCACGATCGTAATCACGAGCAGCGCAACGGTTAGCCACTGGAAAGCAACCGCGAATGACTGGCCCTTCTTCTGATAGAGCTTGAGGCCAACGAGAGTATGGAGAACGTAGACAGCGATGCCAAACGCCATAAAGGTTAGTTGGTAGAACCACTGCTCACGGTAGAAGTTCGTAATACCGAACGAACTATAACGTACCGCAACCTGCAGCTCCGAGACGCGAATATGGCTCGCACCCATAATGAGCAGAATAGCCACGAGGAGGCCGCCAACGATGAGAGGTGTCAGGTAGGCGCGGTCTTTTATAGAACTTTGAAAGGTTGTTCTCATATATTGCTTCTTAGTATAACGGGTTGCGGCTCCGAGAGCCACTCCACGAAGTTTTGTATCCATCCCCGTGGAATGCATCCAAAACTTCGTGGAGCCACCTAGCAGGATCGAACTGCTGACCTACACGTTACGAATGTGTCGCTCTACCGACTGAGCTAAGGTGGCATTTATTCCTGCACAATTATACCAGACAATATCGCCACATCTTCCCTGTTGCGTCTCTGGGCAAAATTTGCTAAGATTGCTTGGTCATTGGCGGCCTTGGGCTCGTAGTGAAGTTGGCCTATCACGCCTCCCTGTCACGGAGGAGATCGCCGGTTCGAATCCGGTCGGGCCCGCCAGTAGAAATATCAAACCACCCTTTCGCGGGTGGTTTTATGTTTCTACAGAGTGAGCTTGCTCACGTGATGCGGACCGGAAGTTCGGCGCAGCGAGAAAGGAAACTCGTGCTCGCACGTGCCCCTTTCGAGCGGAGGAGCGAAGCGAAATCCGGTCTCTCTAGAGCGAAGCGATATCCGGTCCATCATAAAACCGCCCTCTCGGGCGGTTTTATTTGTATGTACCAGGCTTACAACTTCTCAACCTTGATATGTTCTTTGATCTTGCCGGCCTTCTTGACTGCTTCGAAGCGCTTATCGAGCTCAGTAAGACCCACCTTGATCTGAGCGTAATGAACTGACGTGTCGTTCTTGTCGATCAGCTTGATGATGTAGTAGCCGTCACTGCCCTTTATCGGCTGGCTTACCTGGTTTGGGCTCAAACGCTTTGCGGCCGCGATAAGTCCGTTAACGTCCTGGTTGTCGACCGGTAAGCTTCCCGCATCGCCACCGTTCCCCTTGGTCGCGAGGTCATCGGAGTTGGCGGTCGCAAGTGCGGCAAAATCAGCACCGGGAGCAGCCGCTTGTGTAGCGAGAGAGTCAGCGCGCTTCTTCGCGGCACCGTCGATCGCAAAGCTAACCTTTTGCGTAAGCAGTCGAGCCTTCACGACGCCGCGGTACTCGTCCAGCGACCAGTCATAGAAGTTTCGCAGAACGGTCTTCTCGTAGGCTTCGAGACTGATCGACTTACTGTTGACGGTACGGATGATAAAGTCGTCGATTTCAGTGCGGGTCACATCGATGTTCCTTTCACGAGCAAGCTTAGCGACGTAGGCTTCCTTGACGGCGCTATCGAGTTCGCGGCGCTTGTAGTACTCTGACTGGCGCTTGCCGTCAGGACTCTTGAGGTTGATCTGTTCCTGTTGGACGAGTGAGAAAATATCGCTGCGATACTTTTTGAGATATTCACTGTAGCGAACATTTTCCCCGTCAACATTGGCAACCGGTACTGGTACGAGCTGCGTCAGGCGGTACATGAACTTTGAGTTGTACTGAGCGTGATAGAGGAGATACCAGCAGAGTATAAACAAGAACGCGATTGCCCCAAGGCCGATAAAGACGCTGTTGAGCACAAGCCTGTGCTTGGCATACTGAACCGGATATTTGAACTTACGCCCACCGGCGAGAATCTGCTCGCGATGTTCGGCAACGGTTTCGTTAGTGATACGGCTCGGCTTTTCTTCAGCCGGTTTCTGGCGCTTCAGCTTAGCTGTTAATTTCTTCATAATCCTTCGTGCCGTTTTGGCTGGTCGCACTTGCGGCGACATCTTGGAGTTTATTATAAACCTCACTCGGGTGGTGGATGAGATCGAGGATAAGATCACCGACATATGTCTGGATAATGATCGTTCCGAACCCAAAAAGCTCACCGGATAACCCAGGAATAGTATAGCTTATGTTTTGGATCTTTGACACCGGCAGGTCGATGACACTCTTGCCAAAGATACCCTTTTGCGTACTCTGTCGAAGACGCTCGGTCGTGAGGATAAAGATCGTGAAATACCAGCCGATCCAGTGATAGAAAAACAGTACGAGACCAAAGGCGAGACCTCCCATGGCGATATAGAAAAAGATGAGTTCACCCGGGTTGATGAGTGTCGGCAGACACGCAAGCGCAAACGGGATCAAGATCGAGTAGAAGCCTTTTCGAAGCGCGATGATGTGACGACGAAAGACCAGTACGACTTCTTCGCCCTCTCGCTGTCCGTCAAATGCCTGTTCCATGGATCTATGATAGCATTCTAGGCTGGAAAAACGCTTCGCTACTCCCTGCGCCGCTTACTCGAAGCAAGCTTCTGTGTGAGCGGCTTGTGATCGAACCGTTGGTTCGGATTCGCTAGGCGCGAATCTACCAAAGTAAAAGCCGGCCATAAAGACCGACTTTTACCTTGGTACCCCGGGCTGGAATCGAACCAACATCTTCACCTTAGGACGGTATTATTCTATCCGTTGAACTACCGGGGCATGGACGCCTGATGGCGCCTCGCTACTATACGCTAGTTGCCTGGCTTGCGGCCATGAACGGCAGTTTGTGCAGCGGTTTCATAGTTGTGGAGTTCGTCAGTATCAAACCAAAGCTTGATCTCCTGCTCGGCTTCCTCAGGGGTTGCTGAGGCGTGGACTACATTTGGCAGCGTACGCCCTTCTCCGTTTGCATAGGCAAAATTTGAGTGTGCGTAGTCACCGCGGATAGTACCTGGTGCTGACTTACCCGGCTCGGTTGAACCCACGAGCTTGCGAACCAACTCTACCGAGTGAATACCCTCAAGGACCACTGCGATAACCGGTGATTCTTTCATAGCTTCAACCGTGACGTTAAAGATATCCTCGCCGTGACGAGTAATCATCGTACCGATCGTTTCATAATGTGCGTGGAAATGCGCGTCGTCCGGACGTAGCATCTTGAGGCCGGCAATCTTGAGACCAACGCGCTCAAAACGAGTGATAATCTCACCAACGATGCCGCGCTGTACTGCGTCTGGCTTGAAAATAACGAGAGTTTGCTCCATGTGACTCCTTTTAGTGTTCAACTTCACCTCTATTGTACCAGAAGGACAACCGCGAGCACGGCAGCGAGGCCGATACGGTAGTAGCCAAACGGTGCCAGGGAGCGAGTCTGCAGGTACCGCATCAGAAATCCAACCGCCAAAAGGCCGCTTACAAGAGCGGCGAGGTTACCGATAACTAGTGGCGCGAAGTTTGCCATAAAGTAAGCACGGTCGTCATCCTGGAGAACCAGCTTGAGGATCACACCGAGCATGATAGGGATGGAGACGAGAAAACTAAACTCAGCCGCATCTGCAGCGCGAAGACCCATGAGCCGACCTGCAATGATCGTACTACCAGATCGTGAAGTACCTGGAACAAGTGCAAGTACCTGTGCGAGTCCAATAGTCAGGGCACGTGACTTAGGCAGCTTCTCAAGTACACTTACCTCAGATAGCTTCGGAAGCCGCTCCACAACGACGAGAAGCACGCCTACGAGCGCAAGCGTTACGACCACGGTCCAGATACTACTAAAAAACGGTGTCGTCTCGATAAAATCAGCGAGAAAGAACCCCGCTACACCAGCAGGCAGCATCGCGATAACGATATTGAGCGCAAGTCGAAAGTCCCGCTCCGAAACGACCGTGACGATAGCATCCCAGATACGCCGCCAGAAGAAGATGATAAGCGCGAGCACAGTACCGATATTGATCCACTCGAGGAATAGGTGGCTGCTCGCCCCTTCCATGAACCACTGAGCGATAACGAGGTGACCAGAGCTAGATATTGGGATAAATTCAGTAAGACCCTGGATAAGTCCGAGGATGATCGCTTCGATAATACTCATATCTCACCCATTGTACCGTATAAATTGCTTACGCTACGTCGCAAAATATCATCATAAGCAGTATCATACAGGTATGTATCTGTCCGAACTCATTATCGACTTCATCGAGCATGTCGAGGTTGAACGTGGCCGCTCTCAAAAGACCGCCGAGAACTACCACCTCTACCTGCAGCGACTCATCGAGTTTGCTGGTGACATCGAGGTACACAAGATCACTGCTGAGGTGGTTCGCAAGTGGCGTCTCTGGCTTAACCGCTACGAGAACGACCAAGGCGACACGCTCAGTCCCCTCACCCAGAGCTATCACCTGATCGCACTTCGTAGCTTTCTTGGCTACTGCTCAAAACGTGATATCGAAACACTGACACCGGAAAAGATCGAGTTACCTAAAACCAAACGCAAACAGGTCAGCTTCCTCACGCAAGAGGAGACTGAACGCATCATGGCAGCCGTCGAGGCTAAGACGCCTCAGGACCTTCGCGACAAAGCTATCCTTGAGCTGCTCTACTCGAGCGGTCTCCGTGTCAGCGAACTTGTTGGCCTCAATCGTGACCACATCAACCTCAACCGAGGCGAGTTCATGGTGCGCGGTAAGGGGCAAAAAGACCGGCCGGTCTTTATCAGCCCGGAAGCCACCGAATGCCTCGCCGCCTATCTCGAGACGCGTCACGACGACGCGAAGCCGTTGTTCATTCGTTACAGCGGCGCCAAAACCGGAGATGGTGATGGTGAGAGCTTCCGCCTCACTCCCCGCTCCGTCCAGCGTATCGTTTCGCACTATGCAAAGCTCGCCGGCATCACCAAACACGTCTCACCGCACACCCTGCGCCACAGCTTCGCGACAGACCTGCTCATGAACGGGGCCGATATTCGCTCCGTCCAGAGTATGCTCGGCCACAGTAACATCGCCACCACCCAGGTCTACACCCATGTGACCGACCAACACCTCCGTGAAGTGCACCAACGATTTCACCGTTCCCGCACTACTGATTAGTGAGCATGTGGAATGGTGCCGTAGCCACAGTTCTCAGTAAAGATATTCGGGTCAGCACCAACCCTAAAGTCTTTACAAATACCCGCGCCGGTATCAATGGCGTTTGGAAGGATAGGCGTACTTCCCTGGTAGCGCACACGAACCTTGACACGGCGATACGTGTCTTCGACTGCGCCGGTCGCATCGATCTCAGGGCTTACATCGTCAAATTTCACAGGGTTACCGCTGTTACCAAGCAGCTCAACGACAAAATCGGTATCGTTGTACATAGCGCTCAACTGCAGGTAAAGTACGTTACTTGCAGGATTAAAGGCTGGATCAGAGGTGAGATCAGTGATAAGGATCTGACAGAGGTACTCATCACCGGCTACGACGTGAGGACTACCTGCATTACAGTTTGTGAGCTGTCGAGGAATCAGGGCGCCTACGCCTACGCTAAGCGGCGTCGTAGAGCCCCGAGGATAGAGATAAGCGGTCGATTCTTTGATATTGACGGAGCCGTCCAGGTTCGGATCTGCACTGTCGGTATAAGCGATACCGCTGCGTGGGTGGCCATAGAGCGACATCTTGAGCAGTGCTGGCCAGCTAGGACTCCACTTAAAATACGTACCGTATGCATCAGAGTCACGATAGTTAGCCCTTACCTCGTTACCGAGGCCGCCATAGTTCAGGTTCGTAAGGTTAGCGCCCGCTGCACGGTGCCACGTGATACGAACCGCACTGAACGCAGAAGCACTCCTCAGTGGTATGAGGGTCGTATTACTATCCGGCTGATCAACCGTTAGTCGTTCGGAAACATCAAACGTATCGTTAGCGATCGTCACGCAGGTGTAACGCTCGTTTGTTGCCTGTGTTGGGTCATCCCCGACGCGGATAGCACCGGTTGCTGCATCTGGCTCCGGGATACCTATCGCTTCACGCAGAGTCTGGTTCTCGAAAAAGCCGCGGCAATTTGGGTTATTGATACCTGCCGGTTGGTTCTCGTCACATTCAGGATGGCCAACAGGGTCATTCTTGTACTGCAGACAGTATAGGAGAGCTCGCTTTGCGTCGCTGACACCAGAATATGCAGCAGCAAGGGCTGACTTTGACAGACTATCCTCGAGAGATTGCTGACCTTCATTGAGACTGAGGCGCATAAAGCCCGTCGCGATGACCGAAGCAATAAGTATAAAGAATATAACCGTCAAGATCGAGGCAACACCCTGCTCCCGTACCCTGCTGTTCACTGTGTCTTTGCTAGTTTTCATCTTTACCATCCTTCAACGTTTGGAGTATATATGACTGTTTCAAACTTTGAAACTGCGCAGAAATCACCCAGGCTGCCGCCCTTGCATCGCCAAAAAGCCGATTCGGTCGGAGTGGCGGCAATATATTCAGGTGTCATATTTGGAACCGTTCCACTCGAGTCATAGGTACCGATCCAGAACGCAATTTTTCTCAGCGCAGGATCATTGCTCGAGACAATATCGACGCTCAAAATCCGCACCTGATCCGTCAAGAGTGGTGTCACCTTATCGGTAGGCAAGCCGACGTCCGATCCCTGTGGTAACGAACAGTACGAGTAGCCATCGATACCATCGTTTGAACGCACCAATGAGATCGGCTGGGATGCGAGAGTGTACTGGCGACGAGCAGCATCAGGAATATCGGTAACTGGTGTCGTGCCCTCTCCCCGCTCGATCGAATTCCAGGTATATGATCGCCATGCGTTGGACTCTTTGACGCAAAGGTATCCAGCACGGCCATGATCAGCAACCTCAATCTTTGAGCCGCGGCTCGTGAGGCGAGTGATATCCTCAGCGAGTGCCCGGCCGGCTTGGTTTATCTGCTTGATAGCAACGCCTTTGTTGTAGACGTTGATGGTTGAGATGATGATAGAAGACGAAAGTAGGACGAGTGATCCGAGGAAGGCGATCGCAAGTGTAAGCTCGACGAGCGTAAAACCGTTCTGAGGGGATAGAGTTTTTGTTTTTTTCATCATTGTTTATCCAGTTTAACGCGAAGGATGGTAAAATCTGGGTCCTTGCCGGAAGGATCGGCCGGGCTGAACCAGTGGTTATTCCACCAGCGGAAGCCAATCTCAGCCCCCGGAGGGATTGAATCAATCACAAGCGTGCCTGAAGACGTATCGGGGTTGAGGACCATATTGCCAACAACATTGTTATTGATGTAGACCTGGACGCGGTAGTAGTAGGCACCTCCCGCGCTAAGCGTCTGGGTGGCGCTCGTTGAGCACGCTATGTCCTTGTATTGCAGCGTCAGGAGGTATTTACCCGGAGCCGTCACCTGCGAGGCATAGCCTACGTCATAGTTAGAACAGCTCACAACACCGCCGTCACCGGTCGTCTTACAGGGGTAGGTACCTGAAGGCGCCGGACTGCTATAGAGTGCATAAGCCGGCGCGCCCATAGCTTCGGTTCGCTCAAGATCGCTAATCGTGACACACTTGCCAGCGATATAAGCGTTGCCTGCGATAGAAATCGGGTTGACTACCTCATCCGCTGGTGGCGTCGGCGGTGTCACCGGCGAACCTTCGCCAGGAGCTGCGACCAATTCGTAGAGACGCGTAACGGTTTTAATCTGGCGATTCACCCTGCCGTCGGACCAACAAGCCTTGGCATAGAAGTCATAGTAGCCTCGCCCGTTGTTAGGCTTTCCGTTAGACCCAACATCACCGTGCTTGGTCTGCTTTGCCTCCACCCATATCGACACACCATCAGGCACCGGCGTCTCGCCGCTTGGCGCAACGGCAACATCACCTGCCGTAGAGCCAGTCTTGAGACTTGGCGTTGTCCACGTAGCTCCGGAATCAGTCGTGAAGTAGATTCGATTTTTATTTTTCGAGTACGTACAACCATCAGCATTGACGACGTCGTCGCGTTGGTCAGCGGCAAGTGCTGGGCTGGTCGTGTCGTTTGCCGGGCTGATCGCGCTCACAACCGTGTCCCATGTATCCGATGCAGGATCTTGCACCTCGTCTGCATGGGCTTTTTGGATGATAGCGATCTGTCCGCGCATCACCGACTGTATCTGTGACTGCTGCCCACTGCTAAACATACGAGTGAAACCGTCATTCATCGTTCGAATGATCGTTGTAGCCGCAAGACCGAATATTGAAAAGGCGAGCAATACCTCTACAAGGGTATCGCCGGCTTGCTTACGACGCTTTAGCTGCACGCTGGCGCTCCTGACCCAACGAGCAGCGGCCCATCAGCCATGTCGATAGAGCTCACGCCCTCGCCTCCGCTGAAATGGATATACGTCTTCGGAGTTGGAAACTCAGCATGCTTGATGCAGATCTGTCCCTTTGTGTTTGCATACTCGCTATCAAATGCAGCGTCAGGGATCGGGTACTCTTCGCCGGCGGCGTTAGGCAGTGACGCGTCTGGAACCTGTATTGGCAAGATATAGACCAGTTCTGACGTTGGGTGACGTAAGAATACAAGTAGATTGGTGTCGGTCATGTAGACCAGAGGATTGGACTTTTGTCGAAATACAGGACGTACGACCGTTGCCTGCCATAGCGGTTCGATCTTGTTGGAGAGCTCGCCCATATCACGGACACGCGGGTGGTAGCAGCGTAGTGCCTCAACACCTCGTGGATACGTCGCAGCACAGGCGGTGTCAGCCTTAATATTCGAGACAACATTATAGACATTGACGGTAGAGCCGTTCACAAACCTTAACAGCTTACCGATAACGAGACACTCGTTTGAGGCTCCTGAGTAGGCTTCCTGGGCCACGCAAACGGCTTTGCCGTCGGTTGTCGGCCGGCTCGCTTCCCCAGTCCTCACTCTCGAATACTCAGCTTCAATCGCAGACTCAAATGAGCGGGTAGTGTCAGTTTTACGGTTATTGTTGATGGCACCGTTAAATCCAGCCAAAACGGCCATGATAAGCAAACCTGTTAGTGCGAGAAATAACAGTACCTCGACAATCGTGTAACCTGCTTGCCTACCCATGCTTATTTGTGATTATAGCACAAGCACTATGGGATACATGTCTATATCATCAAGAAATCACTGAGCCAGGCAATGAGGGTTTGACCCCATAAAAAAACGACGAATGTTGCCGCGATCAGAAATGGCCCGAACGGCATCCGGGCGCTTCGATTCACCCTGCCTCGAAGCAGTGATGGGAGGATCCAGAAAAACCCGAGATAGTTAGCGATAAGGAGTGCGAGTGCGCCCCCCTGCCATCCCAAAATAAGCCCCATGAAGAGCCCCAGCTTGACATCACCAAAACCGATCCAACGACCACCCGATACCATATAGAGCAGTAAGTACACGCCACTGATCGGTAGAAGCGCCAGGAACGCCTCCAGCGGCCACTGGAGATACGGAGTTGTTTGAAGCAACATAAGCAAACCAAACCCGATAACGCCCAGAGCCGTCAGTGGCCAAACGAGCACATCCGGTAGCAATGAGTGACGGACGTCATAGATGAAAAGAATCGTCAGAATCACCAGAGAAACGAGCCAGAGGATAAACAGCGCGATACCGAGTCCACTCCACCCATATGGCCAAGCAACAAACGAGACTGTATAGGCGGCTCCAAGCCCCACCTCAAGCAGGAGCGCTGACACCCCTATCGGTTTGCGGCAGTAGCGACAGCGACCACGCAAGCTCAACCAACTGATGATTGGTACGAGATCAAACCAAGCAAGGGTATGGTGACAGTGTTCGCACTCAGACCGCTCTCGAACAACGTCACGACGAACGTGGATCCGCCACGCCATCGCTCCCGCAAAGCTCCCAAATGCTGCGCCGATGATAAAGAAATAAAACAGTAAAAGAAAGTACATATATCCTTCTTATGGTAACAGATTTCAGCCTATAAAAAGACTCCCTGCTTTAAAGGGAGTCTTTTTGGGAATAACCGACTAACTAGAGCTCTTGGCAGCGCTGGCCAGAGTTCTCTTGCCAGATAACAAGTGCTATCTTTCCTGATGTCGTTGCTGCAGCTGCGTCACTACATGTCTTGTTGATGTAGTAGTTGATCGTCTTTTCGTCTGCTGGCTTTGTAGTAGACGGAGTAGCTGTACCTGCAAGAGTAGGACCGGCTGTTAGTACGTAGTCGTCACCAGCTGGCGTACGGAAGTTGTCGAGGTAAGTGCTACCAATGATGTTCGTAGAGCCTGTTGGACCGCCCATGTCGAGTGGACGCTTACCCTGGTTGTTTGACTTGTACGACTGTACCGCTGAGATCAAGCGACCGAGGTCACCGGTGCGCTGCTGGTCACGCTGGTTGCGCTGGAGAGCTGGCAGTGCGAGGAAGACCATCAGGAAGATCAGTCCAGCGATCGCGAGGACGAGGACGACCTCGATGATCGTGAATCCTTTGGTTTTATTTTGAGTATTCATGCTACTATTTCCCACCCTTTCGGTTAGTGCTTACTGAATTTGTAATACCTATGGGCATACCCATACTGCTTATGATTGTATATAGTCGCCCTGTACGATGCAATAGTTTTCTATCTCTAGCTAATGCCGTTATTACCGACGAGGCTATAGATCGGGAACAGAATCGCTCCAACCATACCACCGGCTACGACCGCGAGACAGACCATCAGGATCGGCTCGATAGCAGTCGAGATGTTCTTGATCGCGTTATCAAGCTCATTTTCATAGAAAGTCGCTGCCTTGCCCATCATCGTGTCAACGCCACCCGATTGCTCACCGATGCTGATCATTTGAGGTACGAGCGGGAGGATAAGTGGTTCATTTTTGAGGGACTTTGCGAGTGATTTACCACTCTTTACCTTTTCTGACGTTCGTGCGAGCGCTTCTTGGACTGGGATATTTCCAACCGATTGCCCTGCGATCCTGAGCATTTCGAGCATCGGCACACCACTCATAAGGAGCGTCTCGCCGGTGCGAGTAAAGCGCGCCATGAATAGAATACTAAAGAGGTTGCCAAAGAGCGGCAACTTGAGCTTAAGTGTGTCTGCCTGACGTTTTCCACTCGGTGTTTTGACGTAGCGCTTGAGATAAAAGAACCCGACGCCAAGTACGATAACCATTATGTACCAGTATTTAGTGAGTGCATGGGCTGCGTTGACCATGAGCTGGGTCAGGAATGGTAGGTCTTTTCCGAGACTATCGTAGAGATTTTCGATCTGCGGCACGACGTTTGTGAGCATGAAGACCACAACACCGACCATGACACCAAGTACGATACCCGGATACACCATAGCACCGCGCACCTTGCTTGCGATCTCAGCGTCTTTCTCCTGCTGGTTCGCGATACGCTCAAGGGCTTTATCGAGCGTACCACTCACCTCACCGGCTGCAATGAGCGCAATAAACAGTTCACTGAAGATACCTTCCTTATCGAAGGCGTTTGCTAGTGTACTACCAGCCTCAACACTTGAGATGATGTTTTGAACAATTGCTTTAAGCTTTTTGTTCGTCGTTTGTTCCTGTACGGTATGGAGGCTCTGCGTGAGCGGCAAGCCTGCGCCGATCAGTGTCGACAACTGCCTGGTAAAGACAACACGGTCTTTCGTAGAGATACGGTTCGTAAATTTATCGAGAATACCGGCGCTTTCACCTTCGGGCGTGATCGAGAGCGGCACAAGGTTTCGTCCCATGAGGAGTTTGCCTGCTTCGGCCTCTGACTCGGCCTGCACTGTCGAGCTGATAACTTTGTTGCTCGCGAGGTCCCTGGCTTTATAGGTAAAGTTTAACACCGTCTAGCCCCTCATCATCCTGTCAAATTCTGTGAGGTCGACTGCGAAGTTTCGTGCTTCCTCGAAGGTAACCTGCCCTGCCTGTACGAGACCCACAAGGGTCTTATCCATAGACTGCATCCCCTGATCACCACCGGTCTGGATCACTGCATCGAGCTGGTGTGTCTTGCCTTCACGGATGATATTACGGACTGCCGGAGTCGCCACAAGGATTTCCGCAGCTACCGCTCGACCACCACCGATCATTGGTACGAGGCGCTGGGAACAGATAGCCATGAGGATGTTTGCGAGCTGCGCCCGGATCTGTGGCTGCTGATGTGGCGGGAAGACGTCAATCATACGGTCGATCGACTGGGCCGCGCTGTTGGTGTGCAGTGTTGCAAAGACAAGGTGACCTGTCTCAGCGATCGTGATCGCTGCCGAAATCGTTTCAAGGTCACGCATCTCACCGATGAGCACGACGTCAGGGTCTTGACGGAGGCTTGAACGAAGCGCGGCACTAAACGAGTACGTATCGTAGTGAACTTCACGCTGTACGACAACTGATTTTTTCGACTTGTGCGTAAACTCGATCGGGTCCTCGATCGTGATGATGTGGTGTGATTTATCAGTATTGATCTGGTCGATGATCGCTGCGAGCGTTGTCGACTTTCCCGAGCCGGTCGGACCAGTCACGAGCACGAGGCCACGTGGGTAGGTTGCGAAGTTGTTTACGATCTGCGGCATGCCGAGCTCGGCAATGGTCTTGATTTCGTTTGGAATGAGACGCAGTGCAGCCGCGAGGTTACCACGCTCGTGGAAGGCATTCACACGGAAACGGCCGAGGTCACCGAAGGCGAAGCTGAAGTCGAACTCCTTATCCTTCATGAGGATCTGCTGCTGGTCCTGGTCGAGGATAGCGAAGACAAGCTTTTCAACCCCTTCTTCATCGAGAGGCTGGATGCCTGGCACTGCCGTCAGAGAACCATCGATACGCAGCATCGGCGGCAGCCCGACCTGAAGGTGCAGGTCAGAAGCACGCTTGCGGATCACGTCCTCAAGTAGCGTTTCGATGCGTAAGTCTTGTTTTTGTTCCATATCTTCTTCCCCACTCCTTATGCCATGTTTGCAGCCACGCGGTTTACTTCCTCTATCGTCGTAAGCCCCTGCAACGCCTTGAGATATCCATCTTGGCGCATCGTCACCATTCCTTCTGCGATCGCTTGGCGCTGGATCTCAGCACTTGTCGCATGTTTGATGATGAGCGACTGGATATTTTCACTAATATCCATGACTTCGTAGAGCCCAAGGCGTCCCTTGTATCCACCGGGTGTCTGCTTGCTATCTTTACCCTTAGTCAAAGTATAAGCGGTTTGGTTCGCAAGCGGAAGGTCTTTATATCCTAAGTCTTGAGATACGGCAGCTACCTCGGCAGCAGTCTTTGGCAGGATCATGCCGAGATTTTCCTGAATACTCTTGGTCTCGAGCTCGGATGACTGGTACGTCTCCTTGTCCTCGCCGATGCGACGCACGAGACGCTGACCGATTACCGTGTTGACGGTACTGGCAATCAAGAACGGCTCGATACCCATGTCGAGGAGACGTGGCAACACTCCGGCAGCGGAGTTAGTGTGCAGCGTGCTAAACACGAGGTGACCAGTCAGTGCCGCCTGGACGGCCAGCGTTGCTGTTTCTTTGTCACGAATCTCACCAACCATCACGACGTCAGGGTCTTGACGGAGAATTGAACGAAGCCCTGCTGCAAAGGTCAGTCCTACCTCTGTGTTTACCTGGATCTGGTTAACACCGTTCATCTTGTATTCGACTGGATCCTCAAGCGTCACGATATTTACCGTATCGTCTTTGATCTCCTGAACGAGCGCATAGAGACTGGTCGACTTACCGGAACCAGTCGGTCCCGAAGTCAGGATCATGCCGTTTGGTTTTTTGATACCCTTTCGGATCGTCCGGAGGGCGCGGCCGGCGTAGCCCATCTCTTCGAGCTTGAAGCTGTTGCCAGATTTGTCGAGCAGACGGATGACCACCTGCTCGCCCCATACGACTGGGCTGATCGCGATACGAAGGTCGACATCCTTGCCTGCGACGTGAACTGCAAACTGACCGTCCTGCGGAACGCGGTGTTCGTCAATCTTGAGGTTACTGAGGATCTTGATACGAGAGATAAGTGCCGGTTCGATACCTTTTGGCAGTTTCATGATCTCGCGAAGCACACCGTCGATACGACAGCGAATCTTGAGTTCTATCTCTGTTGGTTCGATATGGATGTCAGACGCCCTGGCGCGTACAGCGTACTCGAGAATCGTGTTCAATGCCCTTGTAATCGGTGAGTCTTGTTTTATGACGAGCGCAGCGCTTTCAGCGTCTTTGCGCTCTTCGGCTGCTTGCTTTGCTCCAGCAGGAGACGTATCGACATCCGAAGCGAGAACCTCAGTAACCCCCTCGGTCAGATCTGCCCCGTATTGGTCGAGGATGTGCTGAATCCCCTCCTCGGAGGCCATGTATACCTTGATCGGCTTACGGATCTTGTTCGCCAAAAAGTCGACTGCCTGGACGTTATTGGCATCGAGCATCGCGACAGCAAGTCGAGGTGTTCCGCCAACAGTGGATGATTTGAGTGTCCCGAGTGGCACCGCCATGTAACGCTCAGCGATGTCTTTTGGCAGGAGCTTTAACGTCTCCTGATCAATATCGGTGTTCGTCAGGTTCACGTAAGCAACCTGGCTAACCGTCGCAATACCTCGTGTGAGGTCCTCGTTTGTGATGACTTTGTCTTGGACAAGCTGCGTCAAAAGCGGCGAGCCAGTGGTTTTCGCCTTGGCCTTCGCAGCTGCGATTGCATCAGGAGTGAGCATCTTTTGCTCAATGAAGAGTTGTTCAAGCTTTGTTTGGATCTCGTCGGTTAGTACCGCCATAGAGCCCCCTAGTTATCCAGTGGATCGTCAGTATTATCGCCGATCGTAATCCGAACCGTCGGGTTAATAGCATCTTCGGAAAATACCGATGCTTCTGGCTTGCTAACTTCTGAAGCGATAGGAGCTGCCGTCTTTACAGTGACGGGTTTTAGGGACTTACCACCAAGAAGTGCATTGCCGACACTGTAGCCAACACCCGCTGCAATTGCAACGATCAGGATGAGGATAGCGAAGTTATTCTTATTCATGGCTTTATCGTTTTCTCTCCAAGTTTTACAGTGCTGCGCGGTAGGTAGTAGGTCTCACCTTGCGCACTTACCTCAATCTGACCTTCTCCAGCCGATATATTCACCTGTCGAATGACCATCGGACGAATAGTCTTTTCGATATCCATGAGGGTATTTCGAAGTTGGTCGGCATTTCCAATAAACGATATGTTGAATGGAAGTGGCAACGCCTCGCTACCAGCTACAGGTGTCGGTGTCGCTGCTGCAGCTGGATCAGTTGCCCCTGCAACACCGGCACTGACGGCATTGATCGTAACACCATGACGAGGCAGTATTTTGTTGTAGAGCGAGTTAGAGAAACTTGTCGGATCACCGCTCGTTGGAAGCGCATCGAGTACTACCTGGAGGGAGTTGTCTTCGGGGTTGGCGCGCAGTGCGGAGAGTTTCGAGTCTGCGAGCAACGCGTCGACGTTGCGCTTTAGCCCATCAAAGTTCTTCTTGCTCTCATCAAGAGCACGCACGGTCTTTTGCTGCTCACCAATGATCTTGTTGTTGAAGAGCCCTTGTCGGATAAGGAACTGGAGCGCAACGACACTAAAAGCGAGTACGACCGCGGCAACGGTTACCCAGATGAAAATGTTCTGGTTGGTCTTTTTAAGCTGCTGTCGTTTACTGAGACCAGTTAATGCTGATTGGTCAGCAGCTTTTTGAGGCGTTTGTGGAGTATTGCTCTCAGGCATTATTGGCCTCCTTCTGTGATAGCCTCAGCCTGGCTGAATACGCTCGGGGCATCCTCTTTTGACTGAGTCGTTTCTTTGTTCGGCACGATGACAGAGATATTACTGCTGTCACGAGCGAATACTTTCGGGTTGTATTGGGCAGATATCTTGAAGCTGACGAGCACTTTACTCTCTCCTGTCTTGCCGACACCCTGTGTAAGGATGGTGACGCTGTCCGGAGTAAAGAGCGGCTCGGTGGTCGTCTGGTTCGAGCCAGTCGTCGCGTAGCTAAGTGAAGCGTTCTTGAGCGTATCACGGAACGTTTCAAGACCAGTGTAAGAGTCGGTCTGGCCATCAAGGGTCATAGTGGAGGTAGTCGTATCGATGTTAACCCCCGAAAGACGGACGTTGTTTGGCGCCTTAGGGTTGAGCTTTGCCATGACGTCGAAAATGCGTGAGGTGATGATCTTTTGCGAGTGAAGGCCGCTGATATTAGCGAGCTGGCTCTGCACTGTCACATACTTGTCGATGTCTTTGATTGAACTAAGCTCACTGTATTTTTTGTCGATATTTTTCGTCAGCTGAGATTTCTGGAGGCCCTGGATACCGTAGACCCACATGACTGCTAGTACAACAGCACCGGCAGACACGATACTAACCAAGATTGCACCGCTCACAACCTTGGCCTGAGTGCGTCGTGCTTTCTGGTACTCGAGCTTGATATCAGGGAGGAGATTTAGTTGAATCATAGCCTACTCTCCTCCTCGCTGCGCAAGACCGATCGCAACCGCAAACTGTGACGAAAGCTGCTGGAGATTTGCCTGGTCACTTGCGCTCACCCGAACACGCTGCCATGGGTTACCGAGTTCGCTACGGAGTCCAAGTTTTTGGCTGACGTAGTCGCTAAAGCCGGTGATCGTGACGCCGTAGTTTGAGAGGATCAAGCCACCAACCGGCACGCTCGGATACTTAGTCTGGAAGAACTTCACTGACTTCTCGATCTCAACAACCAGCTGATCAACTGTTGGCTGCAGTGCCCTGAAGACCTGGCCTTCGAGCTTGTCCTGCTGGAGGCCAAACTTCATGATGAACTGAGCAGATTGCTCGGGTTTGATGTTGAGGTTCTGAGCTGTTGCCTTTACGAACCCTTGCATACCTGTCGGGAGCGAACGCATGAGGCGCGGCGCATCACCGTAGGTGACGATGATATCCGTCGTAAAGTCACCGATCTCGACGATAACGCGTGCGTCACCGACGTTTGATGGCAAGAGTGCTCGTGTCAGCGCGAGCGAGTCTGGTTCGATTGCAAGTACGTTAAATCCGAGTCCCTCGATGAGGTCGAGTCGTGATTCGGTAAATGAGTTCTGGACACTCGTGAGCAAGATCTCGTTCTTCGTCGCGTCATTCACTGACTTGCCGAGCAGCGCCCAGTCAACCTTTGCCTCTTCGAGGCTCATTGGGATGTACTGCTCTGCCTGGTACTTGATTGTGGCTGCTAATTCGTTTTGCGCCATCTCAGGCAGCTCGATAACCGTAGCGAACATCTTGTCCGATGGAACGCCGATGATAACGTCTCGAGCTTTAACCCCAGCCTGTCCTACTGCCGTCATGATAATCTCACCAAGTTTGTGTTGGTCCTGTGGCGCATCAGAGCTGCTCACCTTGATATCAACTGGTATCGACACATATCGATCTAGTGACCACGAGCCATTTCCGCCCGTAAGTTGGACTACTCGTACGGCAGTCGTACCAATATCCAATGCAAAACAGTCGCCCACCGAAGAAAATAACTTCATACTAGTGGTTATTATACATAAGCATCTTGGATTGTTCCAATGTTTTTTCGCTAAAAACGCGGTGCGAGTTCACGTTGGTTCACCACCTCGAGCTGCGAGCTAGAGTGGTCGCGTGCGTAATCACTCAGGATCGTGTCAGCACGGAGGTTAAACATCTCAGCCGGCTCAGTGTTACCTGCCTGGTGGTGACCGAAGGTTCGGTATGGGTTGAGACGTCCTCCGAGGACAACTGCACCGTTGAGCTGAAGACGATTGTTACAGTCGCTGAAGCTGTTAATAGCAACGAGCGTTGAGCGAGTCGCTGAACTCGCGCGCTGCGCACAGGTCAGGAAGGTCGCGGACGTGTTCGTGCCCCGGTTTGCATAGATGCCGTCAAGACGCGTGACAGCGTTATCCACTTGGATATTGACGCGTGATCCTGACGTTGTACCAGCAAGGAAGACGAACTGGGGTAGCTTGTCGATAGTATCTGCAGTACCACTGTACTTGATGTTGCTGTTGATTTTGACATACACCGGGTAGTTGTTGCATCCAGTGCCGTCCTGGGTGATACGCACGATATATTGCTGCCCCGGAGCAAGCACCAAATCTCCACCGCTTGGACCAGTCAATGTCAGGAGGCGGTTCGCCGTATCACCACAAAAGTTCAGTGTCACAGCCTGCACACTGTTGGTGCTGCCTGCAGGTATTGCAACAGGCGCTGGCAGTTCGTATGGAGCCGCTGTCGAAACATCAGGGTCAGTCACCTTCGCTGCCGGATACCTGGTCGCGTCAAAAAGTGCCGTGAGGCAGTGTGTACGGAAAGGGTTTTCACCAAACACGTTGTCCGTTGCGCCATCGGCGTCGTCGATATCACTAAAGGAGCCGTAGAACTGCCCGCCGCCAACGACGTTGTCATCTGCGAGGTCTGGACCAGGACCGCGTGCAAAGTGCAGCCGCGTGTCTTTACCGGTACCTATGCCGGCTTTCATCGAAACTACATTATCGATATCACCGACGGATAGGACGCTATCTGCAACGTACATGTGGTGCGGGTTCGCAACATCACGCTGGTACTTGTGGCCAAGCACACCAAAGTAGTGCTGGTACTTACTGTAGTTGGCCGACGCGATGACAGGCAACGAAACCCGGCACGTGCCACTGCCGTAGTTACCGCCAGTTCGAACACTACCATTTGGGACGGCCAGGCTCGGCGACTTGCCGATTGGCACACATTTCGCAACACTACCCACACTGATGATCGAGGTGTCGCCTGCTTGACGCCGGATCTGGAGACGAGAACAAACGTACGCTGCATTTGCTGGCGGCGATGAGGTACTTTGGCTAAAAGTATTCACTACCGGGGTACTGCCCGCTCCTACTGTCCTGTTCTGCCAGTTCGTAGTCTGATAGGCAAGGTCATCAGTATCATAGGTGTTATCGCGCGCGCCCGTTTCAAACCACATCTCATGGAGGTACTGGATATTACCAGCAGATGTACCCGTATTGTTGATAGCTGCTTCAGCAGTAACCGTTTCTCCCGGCTCGACATAGTTAGTCGGCGTATCGTCTGGTGTGAGGTTGATGATAGCACTCATGGTCGCTTCAGTTGCATTAGCACACACGATATTGCTGCCTTCTGCATTGCCGTCTGTAGAAGATCTTGGTCTATGTATAACACGTGCACAGTAGTCGGTTCCTGGGGTGGCTCCTGCTGGAATCGTATAGACATAGTTATCTGCCCAGTTTGGTCCGAAGTCATAATCAGTCCAGGTCTGGATATTACCTGAGTTACCTGCCGTCCACTGTTCGGTGATATCAATATTTGCCGCCGGTGCACCGCTCCTTGTGACCGCAAAGTGGAACGTTGCGCTAGTGCCACGACGTACATTTATCGTCCCTGTCTGTGGCGTCGGGTTGGTTGCGCTACTGATCAAGGCACTGCCTGTCAGATTCCAGCTACAGTTCTTACGGAAGATCTGTGAGTACGGCACAGCCCACTGAACCGTGTTATTACGGTACACGTTATTTAGCTCAAGCCGATACTTGCGTCCTGGCTTTGCGGTAAAGTTCTTAGATACCCTCGTGTTGTCCCCCTGCGGCGTCCACACATACGTCCCGTCGTTCCAGGGCACGGCAACAGCCGAGGCACCCGTTACGTCGTACACTCGCACCGTAACGTCTCTACGGGGGTCCTGTGCACCGCTACCACCGGCGTTGTCCATGTCAAAGAGAACAACCGTGGCTGTTGTATTTGTACTGATGTCGCAGGGGGTGCCGAAGACTGACCGGTAATCAACAAACTCTGGCGCTGCGTCTACTTGTTCCTGGGTCGTACTGTGGCCTCCGCCTGCACCGGTATTCTCATTACCTCTCAGACCTACATACGCCCCGCCACTAGCTATAATCTTGTAATAATTCATCGCCCCCTTTGTTCCTGAAGCAAAGTTGACATCAAGGTTGACGTAGTAGTAGCCGTTCTCCTGAGCCGCCCCATCGAGGTTACTGATGTTAAATGTCAGCACCTGGCCACAACCAGCACTTGGATTCTTTTTGCCGTAACGATCTTCGTCGCTACTTGGTGAGCCGTCACCGCTCGCGATTGTCACACCGGCACGGTACACATGGAACCGCGTAATATTAGCGCCATTACCGTAGTCACTCCAACTACCCGTCTCCATGTAGTCATAGGCATTGCTATCACAAAAGTGTCCGTTGTATATCGAAATACTGCCGCTTGTACTGCTCGTCGGGAACCAGACCCGAAGATCTGCATCTGACTCAGTCACATATTTGTTCTCTGTGCTAACAGCGTAAATGTTGGGCTGGTCGCTGTAACCAGAAGCCGGATCGGTGTCTGCCGAATCCGGAAAAGTCTCGCTAAATGCCGACACCTGATTCACGCCCGCGAAACTTGTCACGAAAACAAACAGGAAAAGAAGTAAGAAGTTTTTTGCCTTTGAGCGCGGGATCCCTATGATACTCATTGCACTTCCTCCGTCTTGAAGCTATCCAGCTTACTGTTCAGTCTCTTTTTGATAAATTCTCTGTTGCTTGCAGTAACTGACGTATCTTGGTCAAGCGCTGAAATAGCCTGTATCATAGTATCGACGGCAAGCTGCTTATCGCCTACCCTCCGTGCGGCCAACGCGTAGTCAACATAGATGTAGTACTTTGCTTTACCAGTCTCTGTGAGAGCCTTGAAGGCACCGAGGGCCTGCTCGTGCTTGCCTTGGGTCGACAGAGCTACGGCCTTGGCATACGCCCAATCCATGTCCTCCGCTGGATTAAGAACGTACACAGATGCCACCTGCTCAAGCTGTGCTGGTGGTAGCGTGCTGACCAGAGAGCCTACTTCCGATCCTGTACCGATCTGAATCGCAGGCCTCTTCTGCGTCAGGTTAAGCCAATAAGAACCTGCCCCCGCAATAACAGCAATGATAATAACTACCAGTACGATAAGATGCCAACGCTTCAAATGTTTCGCTGATCTAGAGCCAACCACCTCAGTCATTTCCCACTACCCTCACCTGATGTTTAAACATTAGCCTTATAATAACAGAAGTTTTTCCCTGTATACAAAAGGAAAGTGCCCCCGCCGTCACATGGACGACGAGGGCAACTCACCTCCTTATAGAGAGTCAGGGACGCCGGAACGTGTGCCACGTCGTGAACGTGGTCTTGCCGTAGCGCACGTAATCCGTCTCGTCCATGTAGACGACCCACAGCCTGATGGTGGCCTTCTTGTGACGACGCACCTTCATGAAGTGGTCGAACCGGTGCTTGCCCTGGGTGCCGTAGTTGGCCACCCAGTGGATCTGCGAGCTGCCACGCACCTGGTAGCCGACCAGCGCACGGTAAGCACGAGTGCTCACCACCGCCGACGGATACCCGTTACGGACAGTCAGCTGCGGACCCCACTTGACGAGCTTGGTGCCGCCTACCATCCAGACCGGACAGGAGGTCGAAACCACCCACCGCTTGGACGGAAGCACCTGCTCCCACTGACCCGGAGCCACCGACCGCAGGGTCGGCGTCACCGTCGCGTTGAAGTAACGCGGCGTGGTCAGCGTACGGGAAGCCCCTGCTGCCAGCGACCATTCGGTCACCGTGCCCAGGCTGTTGCCCACGTGCGTGAGCATGACCGAGACAACGAGCGGGACACGACCGGTGTTGGTGATGGTGTAGCGCAGCCCCGTGCAGGTCTGCGTGTAGACCACCTTGCCGGCGTACTGCGGCGGCGTGTAATCCGGAACCGTCGCCACGATGCACGTGCTCGCAACGCGAGTCGTACTCTTGGCGCAGACGTTCCAGCTACCCGGCTGACCCGTGAAGGTCACCGAGTCACTGTTGCCGTCGCCCAGCGTCACATCGTGGCTCTGCTCGGCGTACGAGACCGTGTAGGTCTCGGTACGACCCTGATCGTCGGCAACGTTCGTCACCTTGATCGTGGCCGAACCCGGCGTACCCGCGGTCGTGTTGCCAGCCTGAACGCTTTCGACGCTCAGAGAGACACCCGCCGGACAGCCGTCGGACGCCCCACCGCCTGCCGTGTTCGGGCAGTTGTCCAGCGAGTCAGACACCCCGTCACCATCGGCGTCGGTAGTGCCACCAGTGCCCTCGCCTTCGCAAGAGACCTGGCCGGGCTGGAACTCGGGCACTGCCGAGTCATTCGCCCACTCGACCGACGCCATGATCCAGAGAGTCTTGCTGTCGTTCTGCGACAGCCCGGTCTCCGGCTGGAAGGCAGTCATCGTACCGGGGTACAGCTCCTCCTGAATGCGCCGCTCCTCGACGGAGAATTGCTCGACAGGAAAAACGTGGAGAGCCGCCGAAACGATCTGGACGGTTCCCGTTCTGTTTCCAGCGGGATCCTTCAGAACGACCTCGATCTGACCGGGGTCGAGCTTGACGGTCTGCCCCGCAAGGCAGTCGTACGGGAGCGTGAAGTACTGGTCCTCACGCAGGGTCTGCGCGTCCTCTGCCTGGGCTGCGGGAACGAATCCCAGCATCGACAGCAGAAGGACGATGACCATCAGAGGGAGCGACCTAAGCCGCCCCAGGGCGAAAGGCGACATAACGCCGCCCCCTTTCTATAGTTGTTGGAGGTATGAAGTCGAATCATACCAGCACAAATGACGATAAAACTAAACGGGTGTCATGGCTTGGTATCATTCGAATTGCGAGCCAACCCGGTCGGGCTGACTTGAGGTGATTATACTATATTGATAATATATTGTAAATATTATCTTGCTAGATTTTTTGAGGTCTGTGCGGTTTGCCCTACCCCTGATATAATAAAAGGATATGAGTTTATCTATCGGCATCGTTGGCCTGCCAAACGTCGGGAAATCGACGCTTTTTAATGCGCTCACCGACAGCGAGATCCTGGCCGCCAACTACCCCTTCGCAACTATCGAACCAAATACCGGCATCGTTCCAGTTCCGGACGAACGACTCCAAAAGCTCGCTGATATCTACGGCTCTACAAAGCTCCTACCCGCTACCGTAACGTTTGTTGACATCGCTGGGCTCGTCGCAGGCGCCAGCAAGGGCGAAGGACTCGGCAACCAGTTCCTGGCAAACATCCGCAACTGTGACGCGATCGTCCATGTTGTAAGAGCTTTTGTGAACAACGACATTGTTCATGTTAATGACAACGTCTCCCCTGTTGACGACATCGAGATCATCAACACCGAGCTGATCCTGGCCGATATCCAGACTATCGACAAACGTCTCCCAAAGATCCAGAAAGAGGCCAAGGCCAACCCGAAGAAACGCGATGAACTTGGCTACCTAGAGAGCCTCAAGCGCCACCTGGAAAGTGGTACGCCGCTCAGCGCCCTGCCATCAGTTGACCACGAAGCGATCGCTGACCTTCATCTGCTTACCGCCAAGCCAGTCATCTACGCCTTTAATGTATCCGAAGACACCATCAGCGATGATGGCGAAAAAGAAAAGCTCGCTGCACTCGTTGCTCCAGCCCGAAGCGTCTTCATTTGCGCCAAGCTCGAAGAAGAACTCCGTGGCCTCGATGACGCCGATGCCGCTGAACTCCTTGAGAGTTACGGTGTCCAGGAACGCGGCCTCAACCAGCTCATCCATGCCGCTTACGACACCCTCGGCCTCCAGAGTTACCTGACAGCCGGACCAAAAGAAGTCCGCGCCTGGACAATCCACAAAGGCGACACCGCGCCGCAAGCAGCTGGCGTTATCCATGGCGACTTTGAACGCGGCTTTATTGCTGCAAGTATCGTTAGCTATCCTGATCTTATCGAAGCCGGCTCAGAGACGGCCGCAAAAGCAGCCGGCAAAGTCCGCACTGAGGGTCGCGACTACGTCATGCGACCCGACGACGTCGTTGAGTTTCGATTTAACGTCAGCAAATAACCGTCAGGAGATTCTACTACTGGAGCTGCGCGTGGATTTGGCGCGCCGCATCAGCAATTGCCGACCAGCTACTACCGTTACTATAGATAACGAGTACGTAGACGCCCTTTGGCGAGTAGACGATCGCCGAATCGTGCAGGTAGCCGTCGAGGAACCCGACCTTATCGGCAACCGGTACGCCAACACCAGCCGGAATACCCCTGCGGTATACCTGCCGCTTCATGGCATCCAGGAGACGTGCACGTGATGGCTCGGTTAGACCGATCTGGTTTGACTCAAGCTTTTGCAGAAACAGCGCCTGATCATTGGTCGTCGACACAAATGGCTTACTGAGCGTCGTTCGGCTAGCACCGAGCGCACGCGCTTCGTTCGTCACCGTGTTCCAACCGATAGTTGCACCGAACCACTCGGCACAGGCATTGTCAGAGTTCACGATCATGTTATCGAGACACTGCGCGAGCGTCTGCCCCCCGGTCGTCGTCTGGCCGAGACTCATGCGGCCATCATCAACACGCTTCAGTACCGAGTAAGCGACGAACAGCTTGTAGGTGCTTGCTGGGTGATACTGTTTGTCGCCGTTCGCGTGTACACCGCTGTCGCCTAGTTTGCGAACCGAAATCGCCATGTCTTTATCTTTGACGAGATCGTTGATAAGTGCCTGGAGTCCTGCTGGTGTCTTGCTGTAGGAACGGTTGTAGGACAGAGTCGGCGGAATTGTTGTGAGCGTCGCGGTAACCGTACCGTCACCAGCGAGCACCTGCTTGCGGATCGCCTCAGTCGTGGCAACCTGATCGATACCTTGCCCGCTACGACCGGGTACGCGGCCGGTTTCGATGCCATCGTGTGTCGTGATGACGGTCACGCCCGGCGCGACATAGACGTCTTTTTGAATCGATGCGAGATAGGCTTTAACCGCTTCGTCATTAACCCCTAGGGTTGGCAGTTTTGTCTTTGGATCTTCAGGAAACGCTAGCCATGATGCAAGTGTTGGCTTGTCGACTTGGTATGTCTTGCCTGCAACAACGAGGGTTAGTTGGTGCTCCGCTACCGCTTTGGCTTCCTTGAGAAGAGGCTGGACGTCAGCATTTGAGCGAGCCGGCTTTACCGCGCTCGTCTGTACGGTGACCGTGAGACCGCTCTTTGTGAGTTCAGGTGAGGTAAGCTGTCGACGCAAGCTCTCGCGAGAACAGGCCTGACCGTCAGTTGCAGGATCGAGCTGGACCTCACCATCTTTGATAACGACGCCAGCATTCTTAGGCGCCACTTCACACTCTTTGCTGCGTTCCGAAGCATAGAGCATGAACCGAGTCGCATCAACCGTGGTAATAACCGCTTGATCCGTGAGCGCGCCCTTGATTACCGAGCTAAATGGGAGGATGCGCAAGTACCACGGATAGTCACTGACGCTTGCAAGGATCCTGTTATTATCGGTGACGATACCAGTCTTTGGGAGCACGGTTTTGGTTGTCTTGCCACGGATCTTAGTCGTCACACTAACCTTGCCGTAGTCAGATTGGAGTTTTTTGGCAATGTCCTGGTGCGAACTAAACCCGACCATGTCTCCACCGATGCGCGCAAACGGCAACGCTCGATCACCTGGGTAAACCAGTTGTAGGCCTACGATAGCCGCAAGCAAACAGCCGAGTACCAACGCAGCGCGCCGGTGACGGCTGCCCCATCCTCCAATGGCCTGTACGACCTCAGTTAACCCTATCCCGTGTCTTTGTCTCATAATAGCTTACGGTTAATTATACCAAGAAATGAAGAAGGCCCGGATCCTTACGCTGGCTTGCGCAAGGATCCGGGCCGTTAGTTCTCCGGTTCTAGCTGTCAGTAACGCCCACGAGCTCGGCATAGAAAACGTGGTTATGCGTCGAACGCTCACCATCATCTCTCAGATTGCAGGTGATGATCACCATTCGTCCAGGAGCCACCTCCCATACCTTGTCGACGCTCGGAAGCGCCGCCTTGGGGTATCGCCTACTATCAGTGACAACGTAGCGAAGCTTCACGCCAAGGCGCTTCGACTCCACTGTCGTCACAAGCAGCTCGTCACCGACCGCCATCTTCTGGTCGATCACGTCCATCGCCGCCTCTCCGCCCCGCCAGGTGTGGCCGGTGAGATAGACGGTATTGTTCGAATCAGTGCCTGGGTCGGCACCACGAACCGCGTGATCATTCTCGTAGTACAGCGTGTCAGCGATCACATCAGGATCAAAGGGAGGCGTAATCGGCGAACCGAGTGACGCTCCCTCTACCTTAAACGACCGCTCAATCGCTGGGACATCCACTCCGATCATCGGTGACGCCGGGATGCGCCACTCTATAGTCGGAGCGGCAGACGCCTCAGGCGGAGGCGACGTGTTTTGTTCACTGCTCGGAGCACTGCTAGGGGATGGCGCCGGTTGCGCCGACGCCATCCCCTGCTCCCCCTTAAGAACCGTCTGCTGACGCTCACTGGACGTGAACGCCACGCATGCGACGATTCCCGCCAGGACAAGTGTCAGCACACCGAGGACGAGGCTAGTTCTCCTGCCCACGACGCCACGCGCCGTAGAAGAAGAACCCGCTCATCAGCAGCAGGAGACCCGCCAGTGCAGCACACAGCTGCGCCACGCCCGAAGACTGCGACGCTGCCGGTTCCGACCAGAGGCCGGTGTGGGCCGACGTGGGCGTGTTGGAGATCCCGGTGTTATCCGGCGGCGTTACATCGCCACCACACCTGACGGGAACGCGAGCCGAGTCAAGCTCGTTCGCTTCCCCGTCCTGCAGGACCACCTTGCTGCCCGGCTGTGCACCGGAGAACGGAATGTGCCGCACCTTGCCCGCACGCAGCGAGTAAAGCGTTGCGTGACCGTTCACAACCACCTCGAACCCGACCGAAGTCGTGCTCGCGGAGTTGTCAGCGACCGCCACACCCTTACCCTGGCAGTCCACCGAAATGGAGCCGTCGGGCGAGACCACCGGGTCGGGCGACGTCAGGCACGCTGCACGACTGAACTCGAGAGTCCACTCGGTCACCGCGCCTTCCTTGACCACCACACCCTGCTTTGCCACTGCCTTGATCACGTAGGTGTCGAGGCTGCCCGGGTAGGTACCCGAGGCAGTCGTGACCCCGTTCACCGTGTAGATGAAGTTGGAGTCGACCGGGATCGTGTACTCGTCGCTCGTGGGACCCGAGGGGGGCTCACAGACGTCGAGCTGCAGCGGCTCAGCCGGAGCCACCGGAGTGGGCTCAGGCGGGCACTGCTTGCCGGAGTCCACCGCCAGACCGTAGTCATGCGAGGTAGCACCGCTCGGGAACGTCGTGTTCGCCGGGATGATGGTCACCGTGAGGTGTCCGCTCGGCAAGAGCTCCCAGTTGAGCGTGTCGGTATCAGCCGGCGCGCTCCAGGTTGCGTTGCCCGGACCGCAAGGGTCATTGGGCGACGGAGCCGCCGGAATCTCGATGACCGTCACCTCGGGCGGACAGGGCTCGGTGTTGGTTTCCGTCGGTGCGGGCAACGTGACCGAAGTCTTGTCGCCCGGGAAGGCGTAGCCGTCATGAGCGGTCAGCGTGATGCTGCCGTCCCCGTTCCGCTGCACGTCGTAGTTGCCCGACGGCACCGCGCCGTACACTGCGTTGTTCGAACCACAGGGGTCCGACACCGGCACCGTCGGAACCGGAATCTCGTCCGGACCATCGGGCGCCGGACACTCTCCGACACTCGGGTCGCCTTCGGGACCGGGAGGCGTGTCATCCTCCCTGAGCACGAATGAGCGGTTCTGACCATCCTTGAAGAACTGCCCCAGGCCGGGGTAGTTGAGGATAGAGCTGATGCTGACACTGATCGGGTTGTTCCCGGTCTGGAGCCGCTCATCAACGCCGGGCTTGCCGACGTACTTGCAGACGAAGACCTTGGAGTTGTCCTCGCCGCCGGCAGCCTGAGCTGCCAGGGTGCTGAAGCCAGACGACAGCAGCACGAGACCGAGAACGGCCCCGACCGCCAGGAAGACACTGCTTCCCTTGCGTCGCCTCTTGTACTTACCACTCACGTGGACCACTCCCTTTCAGAGAGTCGAGTACTGCGCCGATAGTGCTGGGTTCTGCCAGGTTCTTGCTAGAACCGAATTGTTAAACATGCTGCGATACGGGTGCCGGACGGCATGGTCCATCCCTCTACCGCAACGACACCAACCATGCACAGACACAGTTAGATTATGCTTATTTTACAATAGTTATCGATAAAAGTAAATGCTAGCTATGCTGTTTTCTTGAGGAGATAGAAGCGCTCGCGATTACCCTTTGCGCCAGCAACATCGCTGTCGGCTTTGTCGACGATCACAAAGTACTGCTTGGCCCAGTTCTCAAAGTCCCTCAGGATCTGACGACGCATCGCATCATTCTTGATAACACCTTTGTTCACCTGGTGCTTGCCTGCCTCAAACTGCGGCTTGAGCATAGCGACGATAGCCGTATTCGTGTCAGAAACTGCAGCAATGTGCGGCAGGATCTCTCTAAGAGAGATGAAACTCACATCCATCACGACAACGTTAGGTACTTCGGTTGGAATAAAGTCACGAATATCGGTCTTTTCATGAAGCTCGATGCGCTTGTCGTCACGAAGTGATGGGTGGAGCTGGTCGGTACCGACGTCGACGGCGAACACCTTTTGTGCACCATGTTGGAGCGCGTAGTCCGTAAACCCGCCCGTACTGCTGCCGACGTCGAGCACGACGGTATCAGCAAATGACACTCCTAGTTTCTCGGTGACACTGGCCAGCTTGAGACCAGCTCGACTAACATACCGTTCGGCCGCTTCCAACGTTACCGGGAACCTGTCATCCACGAAGTATCCGGCTTTCGTTACCACCTTACCGTCTACTTTGACCTTTCCAAGTCGGATCCAGCTCTCGGCCTGAGAACGCGTCGAAACGAGGCCACGGGCAACGAGCGCGTGATCGAGGCGCTGCTTGCTCATTTGCGCCCATTTCCACTAAACCCGAGCACCATTTCCACGGTGCGGACGCCATCCTCGCGCTTAATCATCTCGATAGTGCGTAGCGTCACAGCCTCACCCTCATCGAGCGCAGCGCCATCGACATAGGTGACGTGCGGGTTATAACCGTCCCCTGCCCACTCAGGATTCCTAAGCTCTCCGCCAAAACGCTCGATCAGCTCGCCCGTTTTTGTATGCAGGCGTGCAACGCGGCCAATGTTACGCACTAAACGAACCGGTACGTCATTGTTCGGACCAAACTCGGCGTTCTCTCCGCCAATAATCTCGACTGGCTCGAGCGTCGTGGCAAGGTTTTGTAGAGCATTCTTAAACGCTGGTACGTGGTCAAGCGTAAACCACTGCTGAAGCGTGACATGCCGAGGAAGCGGGCCGTCCACAAATTGTTCGCCCTTCTTTATCGGATCGATACTACTCGTCAGAAGGTACTCGGCAGCCATGCCCCTCTCCTACTTTTTACGTTCGCGGTACTCACCGGTTGCGGTATCAACAGAAACGATATCACCGACCTTGATAAATGCCGGTACTTTGATGACCTTGCCGGTCTCAAGTGTCGCGTCTTTGAGAACAGAGCTGGTCGTGTCGCCTTTGACGACGTCTTCGGTGTAGGTTACTTCGAGGAAAAGGTTCTTTGGCAGCTCAACGTTGATAACGCGCTCACCAAAGAACTGGAGCTGTACTTCGTCGCCTTCCTTGAGGTAATCACCGGCATCTTCTACGTCGTCTGCACCGAGCTGGAACTGCTCGAACGTCTCAGGATCCATAAAATGGAAGCCTTCGCCATCAGCGTAGAGATACTGAACCTTTTTAGTGCTCACCTCAGCCGGTTCGATCTTGTCTGCGCCCTTGAAGGTCTTTGGGATCACTGCGCCTGTTACGAGGTTTTTAAGCTTGACGTTCACGATAGAGCCGCCCCGCCCCATGACTTTCTGTGAATAGTCGGTCACGCGAAATGGTTGGCCATCGATCTGGATAACGGTGCCTTTTTTGAGATCAGTTGGTTGGTACATGTGTAATTTCTCCTCAGTTAAATCCTGTGATTGTTTAGGGATGCTATGCAGCGTAGATCAAGGCAGTATCGAGGAGCGGAGTAAACTGTACAATTCAGTACAGTGAACGAGCACCAGAGATACTAACGCCGATATACGCTGCGGAGCGCCCTAAACCCTAGCCCTGTGCCACGAAAGGCATAAGTGCGAGGTGGCGTGCGCGCTTGATCGCGACGCCGAGCTGACGCTGCTGACGGGCGTTGAGGCCAGTCTTTGCTGACGGCTCAATCTGTCCGTAGATGTTAACGAAACGCTGCAGAGTTTTGACGTCTTTGTAGTCAAAGTATGCAGGGATATCTTTCTTAAATCGTCGTGCCATAGTACTCCTTAGAATGGAATCTCACTGAGGTCGATCGGCTTGTCGTCGATCTCAGGAGCGTTGTTAGATGCTGATTGTGAAGAAGATGAGCTGCGTGGTGCGCCCCCGCCGCCCTCAGAACCGCCAGCACCGTCGCCGACAAAGTTGAAGTCTTCGACAACAACTTCGATCTTTGAGCGCTTCTGGCCGCTTTCCTTGTCGTCCCAGCTGCGCTGGTCGAGGCGACCGCTGACGAGGACTGCACGTCCTTTGCCGAGGTACTGGGCGATGATCTCGCCAGGCTTGCCCCAAGCAACACAGTCGATGTAGCTCACATCTTCGTTTTGCTGGCCGTCGGCACCCTTCCAGGTGCGGTTGACTGCCAGGCTAAAGTTTGTCACGGTCTGGCCGTTTGGCGTCGTCCGTGTTTCGGGATCCCTCGTGAGGTTTCCCATCAAAATCACCTTATTAAACCCCTTGGCCATGCTCTACTCCTCTTCTTTTTCGTCGTCTGCTGACTTCTTCGCAGCTTCGGCTGCAGCAGCCTTAGCCTTTGGATCAACGCTCACGAGCAGGTGGCGAAGCACGCTGTCGGTGATGTTGAGTGTCTGGTCGACCTTGGCAACGCTTGCTGCCGGCAGTTCGACTTCCATGTGGACGTAAACGGCAAAGTCTTCCTTGGCAATACGGTATGCCAGGCGCTTTTTGCCCCAGTTGTCCTCAGTTACTACCTTACCGCCGTTGTTCGACACGATGTCACGAACAGTGGTAAGTGGTGTCTCGAGATCAGCCTCGAGATCAGGGTGGATCAGTACGGTTAGTTCGTACTCTCGCATAATTGAGACCTCCTATGGACTCAGATGAACGGGTGCTCATCTAGGCGACCTAAGTCGCAGGTTAGTTATTAACAGGGGTTATTGTACCAGAAAAATGGGATTATGAAAAGCTTAAAACAGGAGGTAGTCGTCATCCCGGACTTTTTTGAGATACTGTCTTGCCCGAAGGTCGTTTTCGCTGCGCTCATCTGGGCGGCGCTCAAACTGCAAGGCGCTCGCTTTGATCGTGTCATAGAACAGTTCTGCCAGGATCCGTTCACGCTTATCCCCTTCAAGCTCAACGTAAGAGGTTGTACCGCGCTCGTACTTGTGCGCGATCACCTGGAGCTGTTCATCTTGCCAAGAGAGCGTCATCGTCACAGGATAGCCAAAGGTATGAAACACGCGGCTCACTTCGTACTTTTCACTACCGTCACCACGGGTAAACTGCCGGAATAGATAGTCACAGGTACCGCGTTCGTGGTTCTGTGTACAAAACTCACGGATCACCGTGCCGTCATAGCGCGCTTCCTGAATCGTCCTGTCTTCATAGAGCAGCTTGAGCTGCAAAAACTCACCGCGAAAAGCTTCGGCCGGGTTATCGAGTAACATGTCGAGCACAAGCTCACGCTTTTGCTGCTGCAGTTCCTGTACCTTGGTGCTATGCGCATCTAAAAAGAGCTTTGAAATCTCTTCGAAACTCAGTTGCTGCTCACGTGCTTCGTGAGCTGTTGTAGCGGCGAGAATACCGTCTATCTCCTGCTCGATCTCCTCGTCGCTGCGAGCAAGCACCGCTTCCTGGGGGCTGGGTTCGAGAGCCGTAAGTGTTTCAGCTGACATCTGTTTACCTTTTTGGTGTTAGAGACTGCTTCTATCTCCGGTATACGCTCCCGCTAGCGAAAACGCAAGCGTTTTACTACCAAAATATTACTTTACCCGTACAAAAGAGGTAAAGATATGCAAATGCCCACCCTCCCAAGAACAGACCTATAGTGACACCGAGACCAATAAGTGAACGATGGAATACTCTAACGCTCATACGATTCTTGACGAGCCATAGAACAATTGCCGCAGCTCCTATGAACGCTAGAAGTGTAAGACCTATTTCCTTGTTATCAGCCCAAACTCGACACGGGAAACCGGCAAAAATATGCCAGGCTTGCATTAAACTGTGTCCTCATTCGTGCCGTACAGGTCGTCAACGCTCGTGATGAGCACGTCTCGTGGCTTTGAGCCGCTGGCAGCACCAACGATACCCTGCTCTTCCATCTCTTCGATGATACGAGCCGCACGGCCATAGCCGATGCGCAAACGTCGCTGCAGGAGTGAGGTAGAAGCTTTGCCGGCTTCGACAACGACGCGGACAGCATCCTTGTACATGTCGTCGTCACCTGAGCCAGCGTCGTGGTCCATGACGATACCGCCCTTGCCGTTGAGCTGAACCGGCTGCGCAACGATCTCATCGTCGTACTGTGGTGGTCGTTGGAGACGGAGATGGTCGGTGATCTTGACGACCTCGTCGTCGGTCACCCAGGCACCCTGGATACGCTTTGGTTTGCTCATAGCAGGTGTGAGCATCAGCATGTCGCCTTGACCGAGCAGTTTCTCTGCTCCAACCTGGTCGAGGATCGTGCGTGAGTCAACTTGAGACGCCACAGTAAAGGCAATGCGGGCTGGCACGTTAGCCTTGATAAGACCGGTAATAACGTCGACAGATGGACGCTGGGTCGCGAGCACGAGGTGGATACCGACGGCACGGGCCTTTTGCGCGAGACGGACGATGAGCGCCTCAACGTCGCGGGCTGCAACCATCATGAGGTCGGCGAGCTCATCGATAACGATAACGATGTACGGCATGGCTTCCTCAGAGTTCTTTTGGTTGAACGTCTTGATGTCACGGAGCTTCTGCTCGGCGAGGAGGCTATAGCGACGCTCCATCTCGTTCACCGCCCACTTGAGGGCGCTGATAGTCTTCTCTGGTTCGGTGATGATGGGTGTCAGCAGGTGCGGAATATCTTCGTACGGCGCCATTTCAACCTGCTTCGGGTCGACGAGGATAAGGCGCATGTCAGACGGGCTATTGCGGTACAGGAGGCTCGTCAGGAGCGTATTGATCATGACGGACTTACCAGAACCGGTCTGACCAGCGATGAGGAGGTGCGGCATCTTATTGAGCTCACCGACCACGGCGTCACCAGCAATATCCTTACCAACCGCAAAGGCGAGTGGCTCAGAGTTGCCAGTCCACTGTCGGGCGCTCAGGATACCGTAGAGGCGAACGTCTGCCGCTTTGCGGTTTGGCACCTCGATACCAACGGCGCGCTGACCAGGGATCGGCGCTTCGATCCTAAGAGCTTGGGCCGCAAGGTTCAGGGCAATATTCGTCTCGAGTTGGGTGATGCGGGTCAGCTTCACACCGCTTGGCGGTTTGAGGGTGTACTGGGTCACCTTTGGACCGATGTTAGCGCCCTCCATCTCGACGTCGATACCAAACTCGCCGAGCGTATCCTGGATGATCTGGGCGTTATGTTTCACGTCACCGGCATCGGCTGGCTTTTGCTTTTTCTCGAGGATATCGAGACCAGGACCTTCCCAGTCAGGGTCGGTGGTACTTGTGAGGGCGCTCTGCTCTTCGGCTGCCTTATCAGCTTGGATGCTGTTCCGGAGGCTGCTGAGACGGCCTTTCTTTTCCTCGTCGCCACTGGCGTCGACGGTTGGCACGCCCTGGTTGAGCTTGAGCTCGCCGATGCTCTTTGTTGGCAACTGGACAGCAGCAGCCTTCTCAGCGATCGCAGCATTTGCTTTGATAAGCGGGCTGTCTTCGCGCTTAAAGAGGCTGACAAACCAGTCAATGACCGCTCGTGGCTCAACGCTGAGCACAAACAGGCTCGTGATGAGCAGGATGATGACGCTCACGAGCGCACCGATCTGCGGTTCCACGACGGTCAGCGCTGCCTGTGCATAGAGCCAGCCAACGATGCCGCCATCTTCGTGAATAGGGCTGAAGGCAGCTGGATTGACCTGCATGAGCTGGACGAAACCACTTGCCACTACCATGAAAAGGACGGTTGCTCCAGTAACGACTGCAGGAACTTTGTTGTTATCGGCCTTAAAGATCTGCACGGCTCGGTAGATAAACAGAAGCGGCAAGATAAATACCGCCCAGCCAAACAGCGCCTTTCCGACACCGTACGTTGCCTCGGGGAACGGACCGCCACTTCCAAAAATGCCAAGTGCGAGGAGTAGCGCGAGGACAACGAGGACTACTGCTCCGACTTGCGGCCAAAAGCCATCCGGCAGCGTATGCGTTGCGACCGGTTTAGATTTCTTGCTTGCGCGCTTTTTCTTTTTTGCCATATATCAGATTTCATTATAGATATCGGGTACTACCCTGTCGATATCTGCTTACCCTTTTATTGTAGCATAATTTGCTACAAAATGCAAGAAAGTTATGCTTGCATTACCACCCCGCTCTGCCTAGAGTGGATACAATCGCTTTTCTCGTACATAGAAGGAGGTGAAGGGCGATGCCCCTTGAGATGTTTGAGGGCCAAACCGGCCCTCGCTTAATTGCACGGTTGCCAGTTACTGACGGTAGCTACGCGCTAATCAGTACCGACCAGGTGCCCATACTCGCGGTATTCCACCCGGAAGGGCTAGTTATCAACGGCTATCCCGCCCTCTCCCCAGTCATCGACTCCAACCCAGAGTTGATCGCCCCGATGACAGCGCGGCGGAAAGAGCTCCGTGAACGACTTGACACGGCACATGCCAAGCTGTCGGCCGTCGAGGCCAAGCTGGAGGAGCAAGTGGCGCAATCACCGCGACGGACGCTCCTTACAGGGCTCGCCAAGGCGACTCTCGACCTCGAGCGATGCATACTCGATCGCGCAGAGCCCGTCATCGAGAAGCAGATCACTTGCACATCGATCATGGTCGGTCGAGTACTCAGCTTCAAGCTGCCGCCGCGCATGTTCGAGGACGTTGCCACCATCGAGGTCGGCACCGTTCTTTCGATCGACATCTTCAACCAATAGCCCCGTCCGCGTCGAGCTCTAACAAAAGAGCTCCGCGGTGCGGGGCTCTTTTGTTTTCGAGAAATCTACGATTAGACTTCGCGGATGTGCTTGTTTTCCGGCTGCTGAGCAAAAGGCTGGTGCTGCAACTCAGGCAACACTGGTGCCTGGACTACTTTCTCACCGCCAGCAACATCGACGACCGGTCGAGCCTGTGGCTGTGGACGTCCGGCTGGGCGCTGAGCTCCGCCGTTACCGCGACGTTGGCCGTTCTGGCCTTGACGCTGTTGGCCACCGCTACCACCCTGCTGCTGACCACCGCCAACACCAATCTCGTTGATAACCGGGATCACGATCGGAGTACGACGAGTCTGGTCGTAGAGGATGTGAGTGATCTCGTCCTTGAGCTCCTTCTTGAGCTGGTCCATGTCAACCTTGCGGCCACCAAATGAACGGGCGACTTTCTGCTTGAGGTACTGGCGGATGAGGTTCATGAGTTCCTCGCTATCGCGCAGGTAGATGAAACCGCGTGAGATGATGTCCGGACTGGTGAGTAAGCGGCCGTTACCACGCGCTACAGTCAACACAACGACAAACATACCTTCGTGGCTCATGTGGATACGGTCCTTGAGGACGACCTCGGAGACTTCCGCTCCAGAGTCGTCATACATGACACCACCGACTGGCACGCGACCGGTCTTCTTGGCACTGCCGTCGTGATAGAACTCAACAACGTCACCTGAGTCACAGACAAAGATGTTGTCCTTAGGGATCGCACATTCTTTTTCGGCGAGGACCGCGTTGTGGTGCAGCATGTGGAACTCACCGTGAATCGGCAGGTAGTATGTTGGGTTGATCGCAGTGATCAGCTTGACGTGGTCATCGTAGTAACCGTGACCCGAGAGGTGGATCGGACCGACCCCGGTGAGGTGGCTCTTGCCGTTCTGGATGACGTCGCTTCCCTCGCGCATCAGGCCGTCAACGGTACGGACGACGTACTTTTCGTTACCTGGGATCGGGTTTGAGCTAAAGACAACGACGTCGGTACTCTTCACCTTGATGTGCTTGTGTGCACCGCTCGCCATACGGTTAAGTACGGCGTTGAACTCACCCTGTGAACCAGTACAGACGAGGAGCACCTTGCCGTCAGGTTGCTTGACGAGGTCTTCCATCTTTACGACGGTGTCTTTTGGTACTTTGATCGTGCCCGTACGGAGCGCGAGCTCGACGTTCTGAATCATGCTGTAGCCGGCAAAAGCGACTTTGCGGCCGTGTTTCTTAGCTTCATCGAGGATCAACTGGATACGGTGGATCTGGCTCGAGAAGGTTGAGAGAATAAGTCGGTTGTTCGGGTAACTCTCCATGATCTGACCGAAGCTCGCCTGGATATCAAACTCACCGTGGTGGTGCGTACCCTCAGACTCACAGTTGGTCGATTCATTCATGAGGAGGAGCACACCCTCTTTGGTGGCGATTTCGGTGAGACGTTCGAGGTCGAACTTCTTACCGTCAACTGGATTGTCTTCAAAGCGCCAGTCACCAGTGTCGATGACGTTACCAACTGGGGTGCGCACGACAACTGCGGTTGCGTCTGGGATCGAGTGGTTCACGCGGACCAGTTCGATATTAAAGCTGTCACCGAGCTGGACGCGCTCGTGTGCTTCCGGATCCATGACGTGGTACTCAGGAGTGTAACCTGATGTTGCCTCTTCCATGGTCTTTTCGACCATGCCGAGGGTGAACTTGCTACCGTAAACCGGTGCTGGAATCTTGTGAATGATGTGGCGGAACGCACCGATGTGGTCGAGGTGACCGTGCGTAAAGACTATACCGCGCACCTTGTGCTTGTTTTCCTCGAGGTAGGTAATGTCCGGCGTAATGTAGTTGATGCCTGGGTAGTCACCGCCTGGGAACAGGAAGCCCATATCGATGATAATAATGTCCTGGTCGTACTCAAGGGCCATCATGTTCTTGCCGATACCCATTTCACCGAGACCACCGAGCGGGATGACGCGGAGGCTTGGACGGTTCGGGTTAGCGCGCTGACGCTTCATGTCAGCGAGGCTGAACTGATTGCCGCCGTAGCCGTTGTAGCGTGACTTGTTTACCGGAATATCGATGACGTGCTGGCTGGCTCGAACATTGACGTTCTCCGATGTTCTGCGCTGCGCGCGGAATACTTCGCCGCGGCGAGTATTGGTGTTATTCAGGACGGTGTTGTCTGATTTTTTGCGTGGTTGTTGGTTGTTAGGCCGCTTGGACATGTCGTCCTTTTGCGGGCCTGCGAGTCTACGTTGACCCATATGTTTAGTTATTTCCTTTCTTTTTGAGTTATATCAAAAGTTTATCTAGCGTCAGTTTGAAGGGGTTGGAGATAGAAGTTTCGGCCGCTACTCTCCGCTGCTCAAAAGTTGACCTTAGTATAGCACGTCACCCCTGTTTAGACAAGTTCGCCGTCTGCGAGAGCCTTGGCCGCAAGAAAATCATCGACGAGTACTTGGCGCATCGAGCCGTTATAAAGTGCCGCCGCCGGATGGTAGAGCGGGATGACGAGAAACTCGTGTTCGTGATATTTCACGCGCTTAGCCTGGCCGTGCTGCTGGGAGATTTTAGCCTCAGGGATAAAACACTCCATACTGTGCCGACCGAGCGTGATGATAACTTTTGGATTGATAACCTCCAGCTGTCGCATCAGAAACGGCCAAAACGCGCGCTTTTCCTCTGGAAGCGGGTCGCGGTTGTTCGGTGGACGGTACTTCACGATGTTTGTGATGTAGACATCGGAACGGACTAGCCCGGCGGCGGCCAGCATTTCGTTTAAAAACTTGCCACTCGCACCAACGAACGGAAGCCCCTGCTCGTCCTCGGCCTTACCGGGCGCTTCGCCGATAAACACGATGTTGGCGTCGGGATTCCCGTCACCTAAAACTAGTTGTGTAGCCTGCTCGCGGAGGTCTGGGCAGATATTCTGAGTAAGAATATCTGCCTTAAGCTGCTCGAGAAGCTCTAACTTACTTGGCATCTTTCATGCTTAGGTTGAGACGGCCCCGCTCATCGATAGCGGTTAATTTAACGCGGACGATGTCGCCTTCTTTGACAACATCAGTCACGTTTTCGACACGGTGGTCTGCCATCTGTGAGATGTGCACCATACCATCCTTGCCCGGCATGATGTTGACGAAGGCACCAAACTCCATGATCTTAACGACTGGACCTTCGTAGATCTTGCCGACTTCTGGCTCTTCGACGAGGGATTTGATCCAATCGACCGCGCGCTTGATGCTATCGAGATCGGTCGCAGCCACAGTCACGAGTCCGGTGTCTTTGATGTCAACTTCTGCACCGGTCTCACTGGTGATCTTGTTGATCGTTTCACCACCCTTACCGATGATGGCGCCGATCTTTTCTGGGTTGACCATGATCTTTTCGATCTGTGGTGCGTACGGGCTGAGGCTCATGCGTGGCTCAGCGATAGTCGTGAGCATGTGCTCGAGGATATGCGCACGCCCGTCACGTCCCTGTTCGAGCGCTTTGCGAAGTACTTCAACTGGCAGACCGTGAACCTTCATGTCCATCTGCAGTGCCGTGATACCTTCGGTCGTACCGGTTACCTTGAAGTCCATGTCACCCGCAAAGTCCTCTGCGTCGGCGATATCGCTCATGACATACGGCTTATCGCCATCCATCATGAGGCCCATAGCAATACCAGAGACTGGGCGCTTGAGCGGTACACCGGCGTCCATGAGGGCAAGTACGCTTGAACAGGTAGCCGCCATGCTAGTGGAGCCGTTCTGGCTCATGATCTCAGTTACGGAACGAATCGCGTATGGGAAGTCTTCTTCAGATGGCAGAACAGCCATAACCGCGCGCTCAGCGAGGTAACCGTGACCGATCTCACGGCGACCCGGCGAGCCGAGGCGGCGGATTTCACCGACAGTGTAACCTGGGGCGTTGTAGTGGTGCATGTAGCGGCGTTCACCGTCACTAACTTCCATCGTGTCGACGATCTGCGCGTAGCTCAGTGGCGCGAGGGTCACGATGTTGAGTGCCTGGGTCACACCACGGGTGAAGATACTAGATCCGTGAGTGCGTGGCAGTACACCAACCTCTGAACTGAGTGGACGGATCTCGGTGAGTTCACGGCCATCAGGACGGGTGTTGTCTTCAACGATGCCCTTGCGGACGTCTTTGTGAAGCGCTGAGGTGAATGCTTCGTCGTATTCACCACGGAGCGCTTCGTACTCTTCGCCCTTTTCCTCGAGCATTGCCTCGTGGAACTGGCTGCGGATATCAGAGATAAGTTCGTTGCGTTCTGGGTAGGCTCGGCGAAGCGCCTCACCAAACTTGCCCTCAACCCATGCATCGACTTCCTTTTGGATGTCTTCATTTGGCAGAACAAGCTCATACTCAAGTGCGGTGACGCCGACTTTTTCAGCCAGTTCTCGCTGAAGCTGGATCGCGACCTGGAACTGCTCGTGCGCCCAGGCAATCGCGTCGACGACGACGTCTTCAGAGACTTCGTTCGCCCCTGCTTCAACCATCATGACACCTGATTCAATACCGGCAACCACGAGGTCGAGATCACTCGCTTCGCGCTCTTCAGGGCTGAGGAAGGCCTTGAACTGACCGTCAACACGGCCGACACGGAGGCCTGCTACCGGACCGTCGAATGGTGCGCCTGTAAGAGTGAGTGCTGCGCTCGCCGCAATCATACCAACCATGTCAGGTCGGAACGATGGGTCCATAGAAAGCACGCTTGCTACTACCTGTACCTCTTGGCGGTACCCCTTAGGGAACAGCGGACGGATCGGGCGGTCGATGAGACGGCCAACCAGGATCGCCTCGTCTGATGGACGGCCTTCGCGCTTGATGAAGCGTGAGCCGCTAATCTTGCCAGCTGCATACATTTTTTCTTCGTAGTCGACGCTGAGCGGGAAATAATCCATCGCGTATGACGGACGGCCGCCCACCATGGATGTACCGAGTACGACAGTGTCGCCGTAGCGAACCATAACACTTGCAGTCGTACGGAAACCGACGCGGTTTACTTCTAGGGTGAGTGGTCGCCCACAAAAATCACCGGTTACAGAGATGATCTCTTTCCCGGTCGGGTTGATAGTAGACATAGGTATGTCCTCCTCTATTTAGTGCGGAGAGTAACAGGTGTGGGTGCTCGATCCTTCAAGCACACGCATCTATCACTCTGCCCGCGTATTTACCTCTTTAGTATAGCACCTTTCAAGGGGTGGATGAGCGACAAAAAAAGAACCCCGCTACTTGCGGAGTCCTAGTTTGGCGACGATTGCCTGGTATGCGGCGAAGTCTTTGTTCTCGAGGTATTTGAGAAGTTTCTTGCGCTTACCGACCATCTGGATGAGGCCACGACGAGCCATGTGGTCGTGCTTGTTGGCCTTGAGGTGCTCAGTGATCTCTTTGATGCGAGCAGTCAGAACTGCTGCCTGCACCTGAGGTGAGCCAACGTCAGTCTTGTGAACAGCTGCGTCTTTCATCGCCTTGGATTTAGCTTCTTTTGTAATCATCAGGGGCCTATTGTAACAGCGTGCGATCAGTTTTTCAAGGGGCTAGAGATGATCGAGTAGTCGACGAAGCTTCTGAGCGTCCTCCAGGCGAATGTCACGGTACTCCGAAGACACCATCATGAGCATGCCGTTGATCTCTATCGCCTCCTGGTTCACAAGCCGTCCCGCACACTCATATTCGCGCTCGATGCTGCCTGTATAAATCCCGGAGGTAACCTCTCCTACCGCAATCCTATGCGTTTCCTGAAAGGTGATATCCGTACCCTGTAAGCGCCCGTTAAACTCCAGGTAAACGTTACTGTACTGGGCATCCGGAGCGTCTATGTCGAGAACATGCGGTGTCGCATACGACAAGAACGTGTCAAAATAATCACCCACTATCTCAACCATGTCGTCATCAGGATAAAAGATCGCCTTGACGAGCCAGGGATCTACGCCGATACGAAACAGCAACGATTCCGGCTGCCCTTCGGGTATATAGGCGCTCGGATCAGGCCTGTATTCACCTTTGGTGATCAAGACGTTCGTAATCGCCCGAAACAACCCATCGAGTTCCGCTTGCTCAAGCAGCGGGTTATGGCGCTCCGGTGGTTGTGGCGTCTGCTCCATACTTTCTGTTATATGACGCGCACGCGCCCCTGTCCACTACGTCGTGATGCCGAGCGTCTCAAGGGTTACCGCCTCTGCAAGCGTATGTGAGGCAATACTCGTGCGGCGCAGTTCACGGCAGTAGGCACCCGTCCCGAGTGCTTCACCGATATCCTGGGCAAGCGTACGGATATAGGTGCCACTGCTGACGTGCGTGCGGATCTTGAGCTCTGGATAGGTGTAGTCGAGGAGTTCAAGAGAAAAGATAGTGACCTGACGCGTCGGGATCTCTACTTCTTCACCTTTATGTGCGAGCTTGTATGCACGGACACCTCCTACTTTGATGGCACTAAACATCGGGGGTGTCTGGGTAATCTCTCCGACAAACGACACGAGCGTATTTTCGATCTCTTCGCGTGACGGCTGCCGATCACTCACGGTTGCCAGTTCCCCTTCGGTATCACCGGTCGAGCTCGTCTGGCCAAGAACTATCGTTGCTTCGTAAACCTTATCGAGCTTCGTAAGACTCATGGCGTTTTTCGTCTCTTTGCCGACGACAAGGATCATGAGGCCAGTCGCAAAGGGATCGAGTGTCCCGGTGTGCCCGACTTTGACCTTTTTCCCGGCCTTTTCGCTCAGGACACGGCGAACTCTCGCCACGACTCCAAAACTAGTCATACCGGCCGGCTTATCGATGAGAAGTATTCCGTCTGTCACGACCTATAGTTTACACTGAAGCTATGAAAAAGGTCATCTTCGGTATATTCGCTCACCCTGATGACGAAGCCTTTGGGCCAAGCGGTACACTGCTGAAGTTACGCGAGGAAGGCTGCGATCTCCACCTCATCGTACTTACCGACGGTGAAGCCGGTGTGAACCCCGATAATGCGCCAGACCTTGGCAAAGTGCGCCTAGATGAGTGGCGAGCGGCAGCCAAGCTCCTCGGCGCAGACTATACTCACGCCCTACACTACCCTGATGGCGCGCTAGAGACCGTTTCAGAGGAAGAACTCGAACAAAAGACATCGAGTATCATCACGGGTATCATGAAGGACTACGACGAGCCGTCAGAAGTATCCTTTGTAACCTTCGAGCCATCTGGTCTCACCGGTCATCGCGACCACATCGCTGCGACCAACCTCACGACGCGGATTGCAAAAGCCTTTAAGGCGAGTTCTGTGTGGTATTTCTGTCTCGACAAAGATCAAGCGCCACTCGAGGGTACCGCCTACTACGAGCCACGCGCTCGCGAAGATGACTACATCACGACACGTATCGATGTCTCAAAACAGTTGAACGACAAGTACCAAGTCATAGACGCCCACTACTCACAACGTGGAGACGGAGCCAGTATAAAAGCGCTCGGACCAGAGCGCTTATCATACGAATGCTTTCGCGTCGAAACCTAGTTTTGACCTGGGATCTTGAACTGTCCTGGGTCAGCCGGGCTTGGTAGCGGCGGCACGGCTGGCGGCGTGCTTGGCAGTGCCGGAGAGTCTGAAGTCTGGCCTGGATCAAATGGCACTGGAGGAGCTGTTTGTAGAGCCTCCCCTGGCAATGGCGGGAGGGTTGAGAAGTCTGGAAGTGGAGGAAGTGGCGGTGCCATATCTGGCATCGTTGGTGCTGGCTGCTCTTGAGGTGCGCTCACTGGTGCTGGCTCGTCATGAGACAGTTCGAACACAGGCGCTGCTCCCGCGCTCTCAAGCGGCTGACCCGCAGGATTAAACGGCATTGCACTCAGCGCAGCATCGACTGCAGCGCGGGCTTCCTCGGCGGCCTTGCCCCTGGTCTGACTATCGATTTCTGCGAGCGTAGGACCTTCGCTACTGATCGGCGCAGGCTCAAAACTCAGGGCATCATCATCTGTGCTCTCGAGCGGCTTTGGCGTCGGCTCCTCAAAAGCTGGTGCTGGCATAGGCATCGGCTCTGCAGGCACCGATGGGACTGTCGGCTCAAACACTGGAGCCGGAGTGTCAGGAGCCTCCGTATCTACTCCATCGTGGCTCAAAAGCTGCTGCTTGGCACGTTCCTCAGCCTCACGACGCTTTGCCTCCTCGGCATCACTAGCAGTCGCGTTCAGCGTACCGCCAAAGGTTGGCTTTCCATCAAGGGGCTCGGTACGCCAACTGCGCTCTGGCTTAATAATCTTTGGTCCTCCTGCATCCGCCTGAACGGCCGGTTCACCCGCAGCCTCGGTTACTTCGTCAGTTGCAGCGGCAATATCATTCTTCATGTCTTCAACAGACAATGTTGGTGCTACAGGGTTAGCGTTCGTCTTTTGGAGACTTTCAGCGAGCTCTTGTTCAGCTTCTTTGAGAGCATCCGCTCCTGGGTCAGGCAACGGTGCGGCGTCTGCCACTGGGGTATGTGCAATTTCGAGCGCACCATCGTCAGGCTTAGCTGGCGCTTCGGGTTCTGAAACCTTTTGAGACTTCCCTTCGCTGAGGTGCGTTGCACCATCCTTATCAACCTGCGTCGTAGCCGCAGGCAGCTCATGCCCCTCTTCAAGCTTAGCGGCGATCAGTTGTTGGTTTGCTCCAGCTGCCATCAGTTGAGCAGCCATCGTCATGACACGTGGGCTCGTGTGCTCGTTACGGAAACGATCGGTCGCCGCAACAATACCTGTTAGTACTGCAGTGGCGATCTGTTCATCAAGCAGTCCAGACTGGAGCGCTTCACTAAGGCTCATAAGCATTTCACAGAGGCTGCTTGCCGAAGCATCACTCCAATCAATCGAACCGAGTGTTGACTGACCACTGCCGGCGTTCATCGTAACAACGGTAGCATCGTGCAAGATTCGACCATGTGCCGTGATCGCCGTATCGAGATCTTCACGAGTCTCGACACCGAGAGCCACGATAAGTTCCACGTTGAAATCGCCTTGGCTAAACTGAAGATCTTTTTCACTTAGCACCGTCTTGTATGGCGTAATAAAGATTCGGACAACATCATCCTCTACCTTGTAGCGAAGACGATCTGCCTTCTCTTTGTCCAGGGCGATGATGAAGTCACGCAAACTATCGACACTGTTTTCAAACGTCTTATCAGGGTTAAGGAAGTTTATCGCTGGCGGTACCTGCCCGCTAAAGACGGCTGTCGCGTGCTTGTCGAGGCGGCTCAGCATCATAGCGAGGCTGAGTGCTGCGCTCAGCGAGTCGACCGATGGATTCTTGCCAACGGTTACCAAAATATTTGTCGCATTTTTGATGCGCTCTACTATCTGTTGTTTGGCGTTTTCCTGCATGATGCTTCTTTTTGGTTTTCGCTATTAGACTTTGCTTCACTGTAGCATAAGTGTTTTTATGACGTCAAATATCTAAAAGGCGCCTCACGCGCCTTTTAGATAAAGTGTCGATCGCTTCCCTTTGACTACTGTTGAGATTCAAAGTTCTTGATCGCTTTGACAACAGTGCTGTCGTCCTTGAGATCTTCCCAGAAGAGAACCTGGTCGGCTTTGATGTTCATCTTGTCAGTTGGACCGTGGAGCTCCTTGCCGAGCTTAGTTAGTGAGACCTGAGACTTCTCTGCGTTGTTTTCTTTAGCAGGTTGCACAGACTGCTGCACCTGAAGGTAGTAAACGTTACGGAGTTCGACGTAGTCGCCCTTGAGACTGTCGAGCTTACCGAAGTATACTTGGCCGTTACTGAGGAATACCGCCTGGAACTTGCTCTTATCGAACGAAGCATCGTGACCATCCCCCGACTTCCAGAAATATAGGCCTGCTACGAGGGCAGCGAGAACGAGCAGTGCGGTAACGATAACCGTGGTTAGCTTGCCGCCGTTTTTTGGCGCAGGAGCGTTTGCGCGCGGCGCAGACTGAGCTGCTGACTGTTGTGTTGACTGTGGTCGAGCTTGACCATTCTGAGCATTTAACTCCATATAATCCACCTCTATTTTCTCTGTTATGTAGTGCTTATGCCTACATTGTATACGACTTACTATCTCGAATCAACGCAACTTTACGAAGGACTATATGTCGGGTCGATATCAACAAAGAGCGTGACGGTATTACTCTTAACCTTCAGCAACCCCTCGTTGACTGGAAAGGTCAGGTTTTGGGTGCCGGTATTGACGACAACCTGGCATTCATCGAGGAGTGAAAAGAAGTTCTGATGGTTATAGAGGACGTCGAACGCGCCTTGTTTGTTGTGCGCTGAAATCGATATCGCTTTGCCGTCATAGAGAGAACGGGTTGGTCCCAGGATCCGTACCTTGAGTAGCCCTTCCTCGCTCATGACAGCAAGATCTCTTCTACCCCGAGCAAGGTCTGCTCACGGGTGAAGTACTCTCCCTGCTGGCCGTTCAAGTCCTCGGCAACATGGAATGATTGGTTGAAGAATTCGATCAGCTTCAATGCCCGATCGTAGTCACGACGCTCTTCGACTGATAGCTCACTCTTACCGATGATGGCGATGATATTCTTGAGCGAGTCATATTTCTGGAGAATCCCCTGCACCTGAGAGGCAAGCACGTAGTGCCGATCACCGACGATCTCAGGAGTCAGCAGTGATGAGGTCGTTCGTATGAGGTCAACCGACGGCCTAATACCGCTCTCGGCAACGGCACGCGAGAGCACAACGACGGAGTCCAGTTGTTGAGAAATCTCCTGCACTGCTGGGTCGGACAGGTCATCCGCCGGAATATAGATCGCCTGAACTGAGGTGATCGATCCGTTTTGGTTGGATGTCAGACGGTCCTGGAGGCGTCGGAGGTCCGAAAACAGCGTCGCCTGGTAACCGCCCTCGTTCGGCAGAGTACCCATGGTGGTCGCGAGCTCGTTAGACGCCTGGATGTAACGGTAGATGTTGTCGACAAATACGAGCACATCACGCTTTTCAACGTCACGGAAATATTCAGCAACCGAAGCGCCTGCAAGACCGACGAGCGACCTCATGGCTGCCGTCTCATGCATCTGCCCCATAAGCATCGCGGTCTTATCAGCGATACCGCGCTCTTTGAGTGTTTCGTGAAGTTCGTGTCCCTCACGGACACGCTCACCGATACCCACGAACATCGCAAGACGCGACTCGTCTTTCGCGATATTGTGAATCAGCTCCATCGTGAGCACCGTCTTACCAACACCGGCACCACCGATGATACCGATCTTGCGACCCATGATAAACGGTGCGAAAAAGTCGATCACCTTGATGCCGGTTTCGAGCAGTTTTGGGCTGGCCGTAAAGCCCTCTTCGGTCTGCTGCATACCCTCATAGACACTGCGGCGCTTACCCTCAATCGGACCGCCGCCATCGACTGGCTGGCCCATAGCGTTGAGAATACGCCCTAGCACTGCTGGACCTTCAGGGACGGAGAGTGTCGTACCGGTTCGCATCACCTGGACACCCTGATACACCTCACTCGAGCCGAGAACATTGATGCAACGTACGGTGTACGGGTTGATGATGCTATGAACTTCGAGCACGACCTCAGGGTTGTCGAGAGGCGTGAGCACCTCTTTGATATCTGGTGCTTCACCAGTGAGCGCGACGTCGCAAACCAACCCTCGCATAGCCTGGACGTATCCGATCGGCATACTACTGCTCATGCCGCTCCTCCGTTGACGATGACCTTCATGACCTCTTTCAGTCGTTCATCGCCTTCGTTACGCTTTGAGCGATAATACTGGTTGCTCAGATCAGTAGCCAGGTCGTGTGCGCGTCGTTTTGCAGAGCTCATCGCGTTGAACCGGCTCGCGTACTGCGCGAGCTTTGACTCCATGATTACCTGCGTGAGCGCAACGCCCATCATGAGTGATTCGAGGTATTCGGCAATCTCATTGATACCCGGCTCAAAGACGTAGTCCTTCGTGCTCACCACCTCGGCATCGGCGTCATCGACATCACTACTGAGCTCCTGAATCGCCGAAGCGAGTTCGATGCTGGCGACTTTTTGTGTTCGGAGTGATTCATAGGTCTGATAGAAAACGACTGCCCTGCTGTATTTTGAGACCGGTTCGATGATATCAGCCACACTGATATGATCATCGCTTTCCGGCAGCGGGAACTGGTAGGTGACGTCGATACCTCGTTCACGTAGCTTAGCGAGACCATGCGAACCGATCACCGCTACAGCCGCTCCCGGCGTCGTGTACGCTTCGAGGAATTTCTCGACGATCAAGTCATCGATCTCACCGCTCAGCTTGCCCTCACCGGTGACGAGAACAAAGATCGCTCCGTCATCCATCTTTTTGTTGCGTTGGCCGATCCGCGTTGCCGGGTCGATACGGAGTTGGCTATAGGTCTGCCACAGCTCATCAAAGAATTCTTTACTGGCCACAACACGGTTTCGGAGCCGAGCGATCTTGAGGCTGGCAATGCTTTCGAAAACTCCTGTCAGCTCTTCGATCGTTTGGATTTGGCCAGCTTCTTGCTGGATTGTCAGTGCGCGCCTCATGCAACCGCCTCTACCGTGACGTCCGCAAGGAGCATATCAAGCGTTGCTTCATTGTCAGCACCGCCTTCTGCCGCAAGCTCACGAGCACGCTGCTTAAGCTGTGCGATATTGAGACTTGATGCACCAGCCGCTTTCACGAGTGTCTCGAACATGAGCAGCTGCTCCTCGAGCGAGAACCGCTCTGCGGGAGTTTGCCGGAAGGTTTCATACAGCTGACCGCCAAGCGTTAGGAGACGCTTTGACTCCATGCTCATTTCTGAGGCAAAGTGCGCAAATTCCAACGTCTGCCGGTATTCTGCAAGGAGCTTGAACAGCTTTGAAGTGAGGTTCTTTTGCCGAGAGTTCTGAGCACGGCCGCCGACACGCGATACCGAAAGGCCGATATTGACCGCTGGTCGAATATTCTGGCGGAAATGCTCGAGGTCGAAGATGATCTGACCATCAGTAATCGACATGATACTGGTCGGCAGGTTTGCCGTGATGTCATCACCTGGGGTGATCACAACCGGAAGCGCTGTCAGCGTTTTTTCGTTCTTCGCGAGCTTGCCTGCCCGCTCCAGGAGTGATGAATGCGCATAGAACATGTCACCTGGGTACGATTCGCGGCCTGGGTTTGCTTTTGCGAGCAGCGAGATCTCACGGTAGGCTTTGGCGTGGCTTGCCAGGTCGTCGTAAACGATCACGACGTCGCGGCCACTGTGCCAGAGGTATTCAGCCATCGCGCAGCCTGCGTAGGGGGCAATGTACGACTGTGCAAGCGAATCAAAGATACTCGCAACCACGACGATGCTATGCTCCATGGCGCCCGTCTCACGCAGCGTGCTGATGATCTTGTCGACGTCGACGCGGCGCTTGCCGATCAGAACGTAGACGACGATCCGGTCAGTACCAGCCTGCTGGGCACCCATTTGCAACAAGAAGCTGGTTTTACCCGACTTGCTGTCGCCAAGGACCGCGATCCTCTGGCCGAGGACGATAGGAAACAGCGAGTCAACGATCGACACGCCAGTTGGCAACTGGTCCTGGAGCATGCTCCTCTCGGCAATACTTGGTGCAGGAAAGAAGGCTGGATGCGTACCAGCGTGCTGGATAAGCCCCTTGCCATCAAGCGGCTGGCCAAACGGATCAACCACGCGGCCAATCAACCCCTCGCCGACCGGGATACCGAGCTCTCGCTCAGCAACCACCGCGAGCCCACCGATAGCTGGTGAGGTTCTGTCGATATTGAGCACGACAACGTGACCACCGCTTACCTCGCGCACCATCCCCTTTTGTCCAGTTTCAAACAGGACTAACGAACCGATCGTGACACCTCGCAGTCCCTTCACTGTCACGAGGAAGCGATCAAGAGCCGAGACGACACCAGTTGGCTTACCGGCAGCCACTTCCTTTTCAAATCGCCCACTAGCCTGCATGGTAGGTAAGCTCCGAGATTCTAGAACGGTTACTGATCAGCAGCTCACGGTAGGACAGGTCGTGTCGACGATTTTCCGTCTGCACGATGATACCGCCACAGATATCAGCCCTGACGACAAACTTGATAAGTATGTTTGGGCTGATTTGACGTCGGAACCACTCGACGAGCCGTTCCTGCACGAGCGCGTCAGGCCAGCCTGCCACGGTCAGTTTCACCTGTGGCGCCTTGTCACGAAGTATCTTGAGCCCTTCAAGGAGTTGCTCGAGATCGCCAGTGATACCGGTATTGAGACTGTTACGGTCTGCAAGCTGTTGCAAACGCGCACTTGCTGATGCCGTTTCAACTGGAGCACCTTGTACCTGCGCTTGCACCTGGGTATCCTGGAGACGACCAAGCAACCGCTCCACCTCGTAGATAACCTCACTCAACTGGCTCAGAGAGTGGATCTCGTCCGGCAGCTCGATGTTCATGCCGAGATATCCTGTTTGATTTCTTCTTTGTGCTTTTCGAGGGATTCAACGATGGCATCAACCTGAGCGCTCATGTCGGCATTTGTACTAAGGCTCTCGACGAGGTAGCTCGACACGACATCGTTGAGACGGGTTTCGAACGTTGCAATCTTGTTATTGAATTCCTTTTCGACAGCCTCACGTAACATGGCTTCGAGACGGGCGCGCTTGTCTGCGACTTCCTTCTCCAGGTTCATCATCGCCTGCTGGTTGTCCTGGAGTGACTTGGTGAGCGCCTCTTGGTACTGCGCAAATTGCGCGTCAGCCAGCTCTTTCACCTTCTCCTCGACACTTCCCGTCACCGCAGTTGTCATACTGCTGAGCGAAGTCTTGAGCTGCTCGGTAGCGCCGTTGATGATCGTGTGCATCTCGTTAACCGCCTCTACTTCAACCTGGTCGAGGTCAACTTCTTTGAGAACCTTCTCACCGTCGATATGGACTTCGTAGTGCTTCGGGACCGGCTTTTGGCGCAGGCGGTGATCAAGATAAAACGCCCAGATCAAACTGGCAGCGTTTATAGATGCCATAAAGATCAGTCCTGCAAAGAGTATTAGCTCGGAATTGTCCACCCAAAATATCCTATATTACTAGTACTAAATATACCGTAATAAGCGTAACCAGCAAAATCATTCCACCGATCATAGCCACCTCTACGAGTCCTTTGTGGACCGCAGTGGCTGAAAGTGGGTTCCTACCGATAGCCGTGATACTGTACCTCACCGATGAATAGAACAGCACACCGATAGCCACGATACCTGCCAGGAAGACGACAACGCTGATGAAGATCCTCAGTGGAACCACCTGACGACCAGCAACGCTATTTGCGAAGCGCTGCAAAAAACCCGGAACAAGCGAGTTGTCATCAGACGGCGGTTCATAGTAAGTCGGGCTTACGTTGACGAGCAGGAGGCCGATCTTGACGGTACGCTTCACACCCGAAGCGTCCGTGAGCTGATGCTCTTTGACCTGCTGCGCCTCACTGAAGTCACCGTGTGCCACGCCGATAACTCGCGACCCGACTACTGCTTTAGCACCGACACCTTCGATTGCTGAGACAACGATATGGTCACCTCGCTTCACTTCGCCGTTGATATCGCTCACGAGTGCATGCACGAGGCCATTTGTGACGACTTGCACCTCTGTCTCGCCGCCGGAGATAGCGAGGAGCGGATTCTCTGTAACGACGCCGATGAGACGCTCCGGATGGGACTGGGTTGCAATCTCAACCGTCCTGTCAGCATTTGGCACGATACTCACCAGTCCACCGCGGCCTACCTCTTGACGCGTCTTGAATCCCTGAGCAATAGTCGCGTCCGAATCTGCGCTCACAGGGTACAGACCACCCAGCATAAACAACGTGACCAGCGCCAAACATGCGCTCGCCAGCCCGATCATGCCAGTCTTTCTTGATACCCGTACGCGTTTTTTGCTCATTACTGGTTATGATTGTATCGCAAAGCGTCGGTTGTCCCTAGTACTAGCCTGCTATCACGGAGCGTCGAGTGATTGCTGGATGTTATCGTTGAACGTCTTACCACCTCGGAGGCGCAAGCCCGGGTTTGGGACATAGTTGAGCTGGAGATAACTTACCGTCGAACCGCTCGTCTCCCCCCATACCATAGACTGGCTGTCGTCGAGCGTTACTGTGAGCCAGTAATACTTCGTGCCGTCATTACCCGGAAGGAGCTGGTACTTCGTTGCCGACGTAATCTGTCGATTCGTACCAAGGTTATTGAGAACAGTCGCAGGATCATTAGCGGTTGAGACGCTCGCATTGATCAAAGAGCTCGCACTCTGTGGTGTCACGGTCGTAAAGAAGTTTGCCGGGAGCGTACGGGCGTCAGTAGTCAGGAGCATAGAGTGGCGGGTTATATGCGGCGTAGACATGAGGCCCATATACTGAATATCGCTTACCATACCACTAGAACTACAGTTACCCACTGAGTTAGTGCAGCCGCTGATTGCATATAGACGACCATTGTAGGCCGTAGTTGCCTGCCCCATTCGCGCAGTTGTAAAAGCACCACCATCCATTGCCCAGCGACCGACTAACCCATTAGTAAAGATCGGCGCATACTGCACGTCATTGCGCACATTCGAGCTATCTGATCCTCCGACAATATAGAGATAGCCATTTGCCACCGTAGCCTCGAACGAGTAGCGACCGATATGAAAATTAGGGCCTGCACACCAAGCCGCTCCGCATCCAGCATCGGCCAGGAGTGCTCCGTTGTTAAGCCGAGCATACTGCACATCATTTGCTACCGCATTACAATCACGCGAGATGCCGTCCACACCAGTGCACCCACCCATGATATAGAGGTAGCCTGAGCTGACCGCAGATGCAAACTCACCTCGCGCGGTCGTAAATGTACTACCACTCTGCGTCCAAGAGCCAACCGTCCCGTCAGCATTGAGCTGAGCACCTTCAAGCGTGTTTGTCCACCCCGTACACTTATGGTCAAGCGCGTTTCGAGCCGTACAACCACCAACGATATAGATATAGCCATCATAAGCTACCGTCTCCAAGCCCGACCGTGCCGTGTTGAAACCGCCCGACTGCGTCGTGCCGTTATTTGCAGAGTTAGCCGTATAGGCCCAACTCGATAGTGTCCCCGGCGTACTGCTGGTCGTACAGTTAGTCGCGAACGCTGTGGTCGTATTCGTGCCCGTACACACTGCCGCGTACTGAACATCATTCAGGAAATTGCCGGTACCGTTATTGTAGCCACCCAGTTTATATAGATAGCCCTTGTATAGCGTAAAGCCGACCGCATGATTGCTATTGCTATTATAGGCGGAGGTGAGGTTAAACGTCCCCAAGGTGCCATCTGCATTGATAGGTGCGTATTCTACGGTGTTGTTGTTCGTACCACCTCCAGTAGTGCTACCCCCCAGGACGTACATGAAGCCGTTATAGGCGATCGCTGCAGCGTTTTTCCTACCATTCGTCACGCTTGTACTATTAGCCTGGCCGGTGAACGTCCCACCACCGCCACCATTGTAGATCTGGGCATAGCTCAGGGCATTAATAGGGCTGTTACAGTTGCCGAGCGTAAAGCTCTGACAACCACCCGCTATATAGAGGTAGCCGTTGTAGATACCGCCCATAGCATTTGCCCGTCCACCGGGCGTAACCGCTGACGTCGTCCAGCTGCCGCTCAGGGTGCCGTTCGACATGTTGATCTTTATGTACTGCACGTCGTTATACCAACTCAACTCACCAGTTGATACGTATAGATAGCCGTTCGCTGCTGCTGCGACGTTCATCGCACGCGCTCCGGTAAAGTCAGGTCCTGCCGATGCCCATGCAGATATACCTCCGTTTGAACTCAACGTAGCGTAGACAACAGTAGAGAGCTGATTACCCCCAGAGTTCTGACGACCACCGGCAAAGTATATATATGGCCCTGCCTGTACGAGCTGTGAGTTCGAGCGCCCGAACGACCCCATCCCGGTTGGGTTCTGCGTCCAGGTACCAACTGTGCCGTTGGCATTGATCGGGGCGACGTCAACCTCGGCTGAAACACTTGAGTTGTTGTTGTAGTTACCACCCATCACATATACATAGCCGTTATAAATCGCCATGCCGAGGTGACCACGCCCAGTATTGCCAGTACCCGCATACACGCCACCCGCACTCGCCCATGCACCGAGGGTTCCATCGCTGTTGATCGGGGCATACTGGATATCTCGACAGTAGTTTGCACCTAGTCCCGTATCGACACAGTTAGCCGTTCCACTACCGCTGAGTTCATGCCCACCAGCCATGTACATATAACCGTTGTATGCGGCGGCGGCCATACCGGTTCTCGCATCGGTAAACGTACTGGTTTGCGCCCAAGCTCCGGTGCTGCCATCGGCATTTAGCTTCGCGTACCTAACCTTGTTCGTGAGCGCACCGCTATCCACCTCGTTTCCGCCAATGAGGTACATATATCCTCCGTAAAATACAGTCGCTGCAGAGTTCAAACCCCCATTCGCACCCGGTAGCGTGTCCGTTTCGGTTGCAAACGGACTGATGTCCCCAGGAGTCGTACTGACTGTTGTATATTGCGTATCCTGGTACGTCGTGGGCGCTCCGCCGTAGTCACTCTGCCCACCACCTATATAGATTCGGCCATTATACGTAGTAGCCTTGGCGCTAGCCCGAGCAGTCGTAAAGGCCGTTGCCTGCTGTAATGGGCCGAGTCTGCCATCTGCATAGATTTTCGCGACATACGTAATGTTTTGTGTCGTCGTCGAATCACCACCTCGGTTCCCCCCCATAACATACAGGTAGTTATTATAGATAACTGCGACAGAGCCACGCAGGTTCACGGGTAGAGTTACCCCGGCGCTCGCCCAAGCGCCCAAGCTGCCGTCACTCTTGATTGCGACATAGTTGATGGTATTTTGCCCAGCACCACCAGTATCCTGGCCACCTATGGAATATAGATAGCCATTTGCCGTAACCACTGTGTGCCAGAGCACGGCAGTCGGAAGATGACCGGTTGCCGCAGAGGTACTTGCAGTCCAGGCGCTCAACGAGCCGTCACCACGGATCGTAGCGTACTCGGTAACATTTGTTAGACCCGTACAAAGAAGCGCTTGGGCACTACAGCCACCAACAACATAGAGGCGTCCGTTATATGCTACCGCAGCATTGTCGACAAGGCGCCCTACGTTGAGGTTTGTCCCTGCAGTCCATGTCCCAACGCTACCATCACTGTTGATCTTGGCGTATTCGGTCGTGTTATTAACGTTAACACCTCCAAGCGCATAGATATAGCCGTTATATATAACGATCCCCGCATTACGCCGGTCTGCATTTGTACTCGTTGTTGCGACGAACTGCCCAACCGCACCGGTCGAAGCATTGATAGGCGCGTAGTACACCAAGCGTGCCGCACCCGCACCTGTCTCCGACGAGACCGTGTAGAGATAGCCATTGTACGCAACAATACCCGACGGGAGAGGCTGCGCAAGGTTTCCTGTTGCGGCAGACGTGCTCTGCGTCCATGATCCAACTGTTCCGCCGCTCAGTAGACTGCGACCAAGCTGGCAACCTACGTAGCTCATACTGCCGTCTTCGTTGTTGCCACCTTTTCGCCACGTACAGCTCGAGGTGTCCATCACGAAACTCGGGTCGATACTGAGCGGGTAACGTGCATCCTTGAGACCAGTCACCTGCACAGTCAACTTGTCATCATCGAGTGCAAATGCGGCTTTGATATCCTTGGTATCATCACCTTTGATGACCGGCGCTGGGATGACATAGTAGAGCTTATTCTTCTTACTGTTTTTGCGCGCCTTCTCAACCAGCACCCTATCCTTGTCGCTGCCATAACTGATGTTGCCGAACAGCGTCGCGTCACCACCAAAAATACCGACCGAACCGTCGCTCTGTAAACGAGCTTCGAGACCGACTGGGAGTGAGAGTGAATAACTAAATGATGCAGTGTCTTTCGATGCACTATGAAGGATGATGTCTTCCTTCACCCCGTCTTGCGCAAAGGTGTACACCAACTGCGCATCGTTTTTCTTCAGAGGATAAACGAGATAGCCTTCCTCGAGTTTGCCGTCGCCGACCTTGAAATCAGGCTTGAATGAAATATCCAGCTTGTTGTCCGCATCTGATAACTTTAGTCCGTCAGCCGTGTTTGCGTTCAGCGGCAGCTCGGCGCTATACCTTGCACCACCAACTTTTGCCGCCTCTCCGGAAACACCGGCCAGTTCTTGCTGAGCATTTTCATTGAATAGCCAGGTCCCTTGCTTTTGGTCATATCGGATCTTTGCACGTAAGTGGTCCGCCGTTGGCGCAACAAGAGCCTTGGCGGCAGTAAGATCATAGCGTGAACTTTCGTAAAATGGCTTCACGACCGTTGCAAGCTCCGCAACCAGCAGGATGATCGCAAACGATAGCGGGATCAGCTTCCAACGCGGCCTTGTGAGCTTGATGCCGATGCGTTTCGTATAGAGAGACCCCTTCGCAAAGATTCGTTTCATCTTCTGCGCGTAATCACTTCCCTTCGTGAAAAACAAGAACTTCTTCATAGGCACGCTCTAGTACTTACTCATGTAGTTAAGTGTTATGTTGCCCAGGTAGACGTTGGCGCTACTTGTGGAAGACATACGTATCTTGACTGTGAAGTAATCACCTGCCGTATAGCCACTGCCTGCAAACGTCGTACCCGAAGTCATGTTACCCCAGCTAGTTGTGAGAGTACCTGGGCTGCAGTAACCGCCGCCGGCACAGAAAGTACTATCACCGGTACCGGCAGAGTCGAGAACCCGTATCGCGTATGCACCGGTGCCGGTAGCATTTTTCTTCATCTGGACATTTATCGGCGTGCCCGTCCAACCAGCCCAATCACTCGGGATAGGCACTTGAACCACTACATCGTAACACTGTGCCGTACCCATAGTACTTGTCCAGCGGTAGTAATTCATACGACCAGCGGGTTCATAGCCGCTTATCATCGACCCGCTGTTTGCGCTAACACATGGAGTGTCATCGGCAGCATCGAGAACCGTACCGACATACTCAGGCGTTAGGACAATCTTCTTGTTGTGACGGGCTGTTCCGTTTAGGATCGGTTCGTAACCAGCACCCGATGCGAGTGTGATATTGTTCGTACTCGTACCTATGATGATGTCGCCGTTCGGGTTGATCGTAAAGATATCAATACCAGCGTCCTGGACAGCAAAGCGACCACCGTTTGCACTACAGGTTGCGCACTGGAGATTAAAGACAATACTTGAGTCGGTCGCCGTATCAGCCGCGTTGATCGTAAAGTTCTTGTTGTCGCTCAAGTTGATCGTTGCTGGCGAAGAGCTGTCGTACGTGCCCTGTAAGGTAGTTGTCGCACAAGCACCCCAGGTTGGCGCTGCGCTCGTCGTTGCGATCAGACACTGACCAGTCGTACCCGCAGCCGTTACCCCGAAGGCACCGGTGCCATTACCGAACAAGATTCCGTACTGAGTGAAGCTACCCGCGCCCGTACCACCACGGCTCACAGCCAAAGTACCAGCGTTGATATTGTTCGCGTTTTGGTAATAACTGCCGTCCTGGCCGTCGAGAAGGTCAGTATTGAGGTTGGCGACAAGTGTTGTCGAGTTGACGGTGAGTGGCGCTGTACCAGTTGCGACGGTTGAGATGAGTCTGGTTCCCTGCAGTGTACCGGTAGCCGTGAGATTACCAGTCACATTCGTGTTCTTAAGCAACTCTATCGAACCAGACGGCTGGAGCAAATAGTTGCCGGCGTTGTTAACCTGGCCGCCAAAGATTGTGCCCGTACCAAGGTTATTGATAGAACCTGTGCCGAGAGTATTACCCGTGATGTAGTTCGTGTCGGATATCGCGTCACTGATATTGATCGCGTAGTTATTGGTCGTCGCTGAACTGTCGGTAATCTTGTTATCCGAGACACTGTTACTATCGGCATCGACGAGGTAGATTGCATTGTTTGTTGTCGACCCACCATTATCGGTCAAGGTGTTGCTGGTGACATTGTTATTACTTGAGCTCTCAAGCCGAATACCCGCAGCGGCCGACGTCTTAACGTTGTTCGCGCTTATGGTGACATTCGTGGCGTACCACAGGTGGATACCTGTAATCTCGCTACCCTCTATCGCATTGCCCGTAATGGTACTGTTGGATATCGTCGTGTCGTCAGCACTAAAGATACCGTAGTCATGGGCAGTACCCGTAACTGTGTTGTTTGTCACTGCCACACTGACAGCGTCATAAAGGTTTATCGCGGAACCGATTGCGTTTGAAACAGTATTACCGCCAATTACCGTACCTGTACCTGTGGCTACAATTCCGGAATTGCCGCCGTTAATCTTATTTCCGCGAAGTATGTTATTTGTGCCACTCGTGACCATGCCATTGTTGCTACCATCAAGCTTATTATCACTGATAGTATTGTTATCACCCGATACCGACATACCTACATTGAGCGTAGCAACGCTATTCGTATTACTTACTTTGCTATTTGCGCCAACGAGGCTGATGCCGGCGTTACGGAAGTTGCGAAGCTCGATATCCTGGATAATTGCGCCCCGTCGAATTGATGAACCGCTACCGCCGCCCATATTACTAAAGTAGATACCGTTTATATTCCCTGTAGTGTTCAGGTCGCTGCGACCGTTGAGCATAAGGTCGCGAACCGTGACACCTTCGCCGGTAGCGTTGGACTGTGTAATGAGATCGATATTGGCGTCAAGGTCAGCAACCTCTATCTTTGTCCCTAGCCCAACACCGGTAAGGATTGTGTTATTCGGGATAGAGATAGATGCGTCAGCAACATACGTACCTGCAAGGAGTACTACCTTCTTACCGCTTGCCGCCGTAAGTGCTGCATTGATCTGCACTTGGTCACCATCTGCTGCAGCACCGGTGTTGCCATCTGTAACGTAGTCAGCAGCATCCTTGTCGGCTTGAGATGAATTGCTCGCGGCCACAAATACGGCATCCGATCGGTCAGTCTGCCATTTGCCGTTTGCGTAGGTCAGGAGCTGCTTCGTGGTTATATCGAAGTAGATCATACCTTCGGTTGGTGAGCTCGGGCGAGAGGCCGTGTTGCCACCTGTAACCGTAAGACTCTTGCCTGCTGCAACGGTCACATCGTCAGCGACACTAATGCTCGTCGCGTTTCCACCGAGTGTGAGCGTACTAGCGGTTGCCGTGTCAAAGGTTGGTGCTTGGAGTGCAGTATCAACACGACCCGTGCCGGAAATCCAGAAGCTAGCCGATGCCTGCTGTGCAGCATTTTGGTTTTGAATATAGCTACTTGAACCGCTCACTGCAGCAAATGCGCCACAAGTAACCGTATCGCCGAGCTGTGTAATCGCACTACCAGCGGCACAGGCGGCTGGGTAGTTGTTGAGCGCCTGCCAATCGACAGTACTTGCACTGTTGACGGTGAGAGTGTCCGAAACGTAGGCATCAGCAACAGCCGCACCCTGCCAAGTACCGGCAGTCACAACACCGAGATTACTAACAACAAACTGATCGGCTGTACCAACAGTGAGCGAGCCATTTGTGTCGACATTGCTCGTAATATTGAGTGTGCCAGTGATGTTCGTGTTCTTCATGAGTTCGATCGTACCCGTTGGCTGCAACAGGAAATTACCGGTATCGTTCACTTGCCCGCCGTAGATCGTGTTCGTCCCCAGGTCACTGATACTCGTAGCACCTGTTCCCGAGAAGGTATTGCCCGCAACGTACGCATTGACCGTGTCGTTGGTTGGCCCGGTGATCAAGATGGCATAGCCCGTTCCAGCAGTGTCGGTGATGCGGTTGTCGGTCACTCGAGTGTTGTCGCAGTTTGCGTTTAACACGATACCGCTACTGCTCGCGGTGACCGTACCACTGTTTGAAACCGTGTTACCCGAAATAATGTTATTGAAACTAGAGTTGTAAACTTCGATACCGTTCGCACCGCTGTTCGTAACCGTGTTGCCTGAAACCGTCGTTGAGACAGTCGATGTCGTCAGGTAGATACCGTTGCTGTTATTGGCATACACGGTATTGCCCGTTACGGATCCATTATTACCACCCATCGATATACCGTGCGTCGTGTTACTTTCCACGACGTTACCAGTGATCGTTGAACGGTCGCCCGTTACGGTGATACCGTAACCTGTGTTACCGATCACCTTGTTGTTTGAAAGTGTCGTTGAGATACCACTCGACATGATACCGCCCGTTGCGGTGTTACCGCGCACTTCATTGTCACTGATTGTTGCGTTGCTGTTACCGTTCACATGGATACCGTTACCACCGTTTAGGGTACTGAAGTTATGGGCAACGATAGCTTTCGCGCCACCAATGATGTAGATACCGTTGCTACGGAAGTTCTCGACATACACGTCCCGTACTGTCAGACCAGGTGCAGTCGTTGCGCCAACGCTATTGGCGTAGACACCGTTTTGGTTACCAGCTGTGTTATTGGCCTTGTTTCCGTCGAACTTGATGCTGGAGATGGAAACGCTGGTCTTAGTACCACTTGGGTTATCAGTCACATTGATGTCAGCGTTGATGCCGTTCTTGAGCTTAATGATCGTACCGTTACCGGCACCGACCAGCTTTAGGTTAGATACGAGGTTGATCGGCCCATCGATGATGTACGTTCCTTCCATGAGATAGACCGTACCACCACCTGCCGGTAGCGCGCTGATAGCATTGTTGATTGCCGTCTGAGCAGACGTACAACTATTCGTCACGTAGTCTGCGCCGTCAGGGTTTGACGAAGCTACAGGTACCGATCCGCTACATCCAGAGAAGCCGCCACTTGCCACAATCTTGGTCGATGTCGAGCGATCAGCTTGCCACTTGCCATTTGCATACACTAGCAACTGCTTCGTAGTCGTGTCGAAGTACATCATGCCCTCAGTTGGACTAGCGGGACGAGTGCCAGTAGCCCCACCGGTGATCGTGAGTGACTGGTTTGCCGCTACGACGACGTTCTTGTTGAGGTTGATCTGCGTTGCGTTTGCAGTACCAACGTTCAAGGCCGCCGCACTGTAGGTATCGACTGTCTGCGTCAGTACCGATGTACCGAACAGTCCCGTCCCGTTGACCTCAAGAGCATTCGCGCTCGGCACCATACCGATGCCAACCTTGCCTGCAAAGACGTTGAGGTCGCCTGCACCGGCCTGCCATATACCATAGCCTGTTCCTACGCCTGACACATCCTGGGTTTCAATAAACAGGCCGTATGCTGTGCCTATCGAGCCAGCTGTTACTTCCGGAGTGGAAGCTTGGAGTGCAACACCATTCGTGATCGATCCGGAACCGGTATTTGATGCCTTGAACCTACCACCAATAGCGTTCGTGATCACGCCAGTACCTGAGTTCTGAGCGACAGCACCCGCACCAACAGCCGCACCAAGCGTCGCGTTACCAGCGTTCTGAACAGTAGCGACATCACCATACATCGTAACGTTCGCGTTGAGGTTGACTGAACTTGAGGTAACAAATGTTTGCTGACCATAGTAGGTCGTTGTCGCCGCTGGTAGCGAGGATGGGTCGACGTTGTAGTTAAAGAATGCGGCTATATTGTTCGTACCACTATTTGCGGTTGTCGTGTCGGCAACATGCAGCTTGTAACCAGGCGTCGCACCTATACCGATACGGCCGTTTGTCGTGTCGACCGTGAGTATGTTTGTCGAGCCAGCTGCATTCTGGATGTTGAGTGCGGTCGTTGAGTCAGCAACCGGCCGGATAGCTGGCGTTACGACCGCAGTATTTGCGCGAGCAACACCAGAGATACGGAAGTCGGCCGTCTGGTCAGTCGCAAACTGGTTCTGGATGTAGTTGCCTGAGCCAGATGAAGTTGCGAATGCCATACAGGTCACCGTGTCACCAAGCTGCGTTATTGCCTGGCCAGCTGGACAAGCTGCCGGGTAGTTGTTGAGCGCAGCCCAGTCGACAGTACCCGCAGAGTTGATCGTGATGTTATCGGCTAGGTACGCATCCTGAATACTACCGCCCTGCCAAGTACCGCTAGTCACAACGCCGGCGTTGCTGACGACAAACTGGTTCGCCGTACCGACGGTGAGCGAGCCGTTCGTATCAACATCACTCGTGATATTGAGCGTGCCGGTGATGTTCGTGTTCTTCATGAGTTCGATAGTCCCAGATGGCTGGAGCATATAGTTGCCCGAACTGTTTACCTGACCGCCAAAGACCGTACTTGCGTCTGGGGCGTTGATAGTACCCGTTCCAAGCGTGTTACCACTAATGTAGTTACCGGTTGCACCGCTTGTCATGGCGATCGCATAGTTTGTGCTAGTTGCTGAGCTGTCGGTAATAACGTTTCCAGTAACCATGTTGTTGTCCGCCGAAACACTTGTCATGTCGATGCCGTTATTATTTGCACTGCCACCGTTATCGATGAGGCGGTTACCAGAGACGACCGCATTTGTCCCCTGGATGATAATACCTGAGCTACCACTGCCCGATACGATATTATTACTGATCGTACTGCCCGAGTTTTGCGAGCTAATACCGAAAGTAGTGGTTGATCGAATAGTGTTACCCGTAACGAGGTTAGCACCGCTCACGTTCACACCAACCGCGTTGCTCGTTAGCGTGTTACCACTAAAGGTACTGCCCGATCCAAACAGCTGCACAGCCTCTGATGTATGGCTTGTGAAGATATTGTCGTCGATAACGTCACCCGTACCACTTGCCTGGATCGCTGTTGCATTGGCTACAAAGTTGTTACCGTGAATATTGTTCTGGTTGTAGCTCGAAAGGCCTGTATAGAAGGCAAACGACCTGAACCGCGTGAAGTAATTACCTTCGATCAAGAGCTCTGCGGCTGTGCTGTTAACACCCCTTTGAGTACCAGCTGTATTCAGATCACTGCGCCCGTCAAGATAAAGGTTGCGGATGACAGAACGGTTGCTTGCGATAGTAAACATGTCAATATCTGCATCAAGATCGGCCAACTGAACTATCGATCCCCTACCCGAACCAGCGAGCGTCCTGTTGGCGGCCGCACCACTGAAGTTGATCGTTGCATCGATAGTATAGGTTCCTTCCATGAGGTAGACCTTGCCGGTTCCTGCTGCACTCAATGCGGCATTGATCTCAATCTGGTCACCATCTCCAGCAGCACCCGTATCACCGTTTGCAACATAGTCGGCTGCGTCCTTAGCTGCCTGTGTGCTGTTGCTTGCAGCTACAATCTTAGTGTTACTTTCACGATCAGCCTGCCATTTGCCGTTTGCGTAGGTCAACAGCTGCTTCGTCGTGGTGTCGAAGTAAAGCATGCCTTCAGTTGGGCTAGCCGGACGAGTACCAGTCACACCCCCAGTGAGCGTCAGTGACTTACCAGCTGCAACCGTCACGTCACCATTGAACGTGGCTGCTTGACTGACCGTAAGCGTGCCGCCAACCGATGTGTTACCGTTTGCTGCGACGTCAAAGTTCGTGAAGTCGATAATCGCCGTCGTACCCTGCAGAGTCTGGGTGCCGAGACTGATGCCACCATTTGCAACGATCTGCCCACCAAAGGTCTTCACTCCTGAGAAGCTCTGTGCTCCAGTCGTAACAACGCCCGCATCGGTCGCCGATGCGTTACTGATCGTTAGCGTTATCTCGTTTGGCGTCGGAGTCGTATTGAGATTCCAGCTCGTCCCCGCTGAGGTCCCGGTTGCCGCGGTGTCGAGGAAATTAGCACCACTAGCATTGCTGCCATTTACCGACACGTCATCACCAACTCCTGTGCCACCAGCGTCTGCTGCGCAACCCCAGGTGTCCGTCGTTTCGTTCCACTTAAGAACCTGTGAGTCCGAACAACCCTGGAGGAGCGAGAGCCCACCGGCAAGGATCTCAAGGCCTGAGCCTGATGAAGTCGTGGTTGAAAGCGCGTCGCCAGTTGGCTGGAGCGTGAGGGCGATATTGTCAGCGTTGACTGCGATACCACCGTTAGCGCTAGCGATATTGAGTGTTGTGCTGCCACCGAGCGAAACTGAACCACCGTTCGTGAGACCGTTGCCAGCAGTGACTGTGAGCGAGCTGTTCACTAAGTTGCTGTTCGCTATCGTAGCAGCTGCGATATCCGTGCCGACTATCGTTCCATCGACAATCTCTGATGAATCGATAGACGTACCGAGTGTCGTTTGGAGTGCCCCGCCCGTGACCGTGAGACCCGTGCCTGTAAAGTCAGAGACAGCATCGCCGTTCACGGTGATCGTGTCACCTGTCTCGAGCGTGATATTGCCGTTTGCCGTAAATAGACCTGTTATCGTGACAGCGTTGTTGAACGTTTTGTCACCTGCAAATGTTTGTACGCCGGTCGTAACAGAACCGGCTTGCGTTGCAGAGGCGTTCGCAATACTGATCGATACTTCGTTAGGACTTGGTGTCGTGTTCAGCGCCCAGGTCACACCCGTAGCCGTACCGCTTGAAGCAGTGTCGAGGAAGTTGGCGCCATTCGCGTTGCTACCGTTAACGAGGATGTCGTCGCCCACTCCAGTGCCACCAGCATCCGCCGCACAACCCCACGTGTCGCTCGTTTCGTTCCACTTAAGTACTTGGCCATCACTACAGCCTTGGAGAAGCGTGATACCACCGGCAAGGATCTCAAGGCCTGAGCCTGATGAGGTGGTCGTCGAGAGACCGTCGCCACTTGGTTGAAGAGTGAGAGCGATGTTATCAGGAGTCACGACGATACCACCGTTAGCCGAGACAACGTTGAGCGTCGCGTTGCCGGATGCGCCGCCACCCGTCAGGCCATTACCTGCCGTAACGTCAGTGATAACACCCGTTACTTCCGTCTCGTCGATACCACCATCGAGAACATCAAGTTCGGTCGAGCCGATCGTTGCACCGCCTGTCACGATACTGTTCGTACCTATCGACAGGTTGCCGCTCAGGGTGAGGCCGGCAAACGATGGTGCAGCTGTCACACTAATATTTTGTACAGTATTGACCGCACCGGCACTGACCGTAAAGTTTGAACTATTAAATGATGCAATACCTTTGTTGACAGTTGAGGCATCGTCGATCGTGATCGTAGAACCTGATCCTGAGGCGTTAGCAATATTTAGAGCACCGTTCAGACCGTTAAGCGAATCAACAGCACCGCCGCTTCCCCCGCCTGAGGTGGTACAGGTTGCACAGCTGATGTTACCGTTGGCATCGATACTGAGCGGGCCGCTCGCACTCACGACGACGGTACCGCTCGCGTTAGGGATGACGACACTCTTGTTAGTTCCGGACGGAGTAGCGAAGCTAAGTGAGTTCGTCGTACCAGCAGCTGTAACGCTTAGTTGAGTCGAGCCGTTACCCTGAAGCGTCAGTGCCTGTGACGTAGAGCCGATCGTCATCGCAGCCGTCGGCGTGATCGTGTTTACTGCAAGCGTACCGCCAATCGTTACCGTCGAGCCATCGTCTGAGATGATCGAATCGACGATCGTCTGAGCGCCGCTAAAGACCGCAAGTTGACCTGCGGTACCACCTGGTGTTGTGACGCCGCCGCCTACACCAGCACAGTTGCCTGCGGTCGTACAGACATTGTTGCCACCTTGCTGGAGGGTACCGGTAAAGTTAGCCGTTGGTGCGTTGTAGAGCGCAACATTGCTCGAAAGTCGAGCATCGCTGAGGGTACCTGCCGAGATCTGGTCAGCGTCGAGGTCGGTAAGCAGAGCACCCGATACAGCTGGCAACTGTGAACTGGCGTTGAGCTGAACGAGCTGTCCTGCACCGTTAAAGACATTGCCCTGGAGTGTGACGTTCGCACTGAGTCGTGCATCAGCGAGCGTTCCAGCATTCACGTTGCTTGCGTTGAGATAGTAGGCTGCGGTTTGGCCGTTAAGCTGAACTGCGTTCACGTTTGTAACGCCAGCACCGTTACCCTGCAGGTTATCTGCTACCAAATCGCCACTCACTGTCACCGTCGTGCCTGATTGGCTCAGCAACGAATCAGTTAGCGTAAAGCCGCTACCGTCCCATACGGCGATCGTACCTGGAGTACCACTACCACCAACTGCTCCAGAACCGATACAGTTGCCAGCAGTCGTACAAACGTCGTTACCACCCTGCTGGAGGTTGCCGGTAAAGTTGGCAGTTGCTGCGTCAAAGAGTGCGACGTTGTTTGAGAGTCTGGCGTCGTTTAGTGTTCCAGTAGCGTTCGCAAGGTCGAGGTAGTAAGCCCCGTTTTGACCACCGAGGAGCGCTGCGTTCACGTTAAGCAAGTTTGATCCATCGAGCGCAGGCAGTGCACCCGTCGCATCGAGCTGTACGAGTTGGTTAGCACCGTTGAACGTGTTTCCTTGGAGAGTAACATTGCTACTCAGGCGAGCATCGCTCAGGGTTCCAGCGTTAATGTTCGTTGCATTGAGGTAGTATGCAGCGCCCTGTCCGTTGAGTTGTGCGGCGTTTACGTTCGTGATAGCCGTACCATCACCCGCCAGGCTCGTTGCGACGAGGTCACCGCTGATGGTGACCGTCGTGCCTGATTGGCTTACAAGCGAATCGACGATGCTGAAGCCAGCACCGTCAAAGACTGCGAGTGTTCCGGGCGTTCCACCGGACGTCGTCACTCCCCCTCCGACACCGGCACAGTTGCCGGCAGTCGTACAGACATCGCTGCCGTTAAACTGCAAGGCTCCACCGGTAAAGTTCACGGCGTTACTTAGCAGCGCCACGTTACTCGAAAGCCGAGCGTCACTGAGCGTACCGGACGAGATATTACTCGCATTGAGACTGGTCAGCAGTGCTCCGGACACTGAGGGCAGTTGCGAACTGGCGTTGAGCTGTACGAGTTGCCCTGCACCGTTAAAGACATTTCCTTGGAGCGTGACGTTGCTGCTTAGCCGTGCATCAGCAAGCGTGCCAGCGGAGATATTCGTCGCGTTGAGGTAGTATGCTGCAGTTTGGCCGTTGAGCTGTGCGGCGTTTACGTTCGTGACACCAGCACCGTTACCCTGGAGATTTGTGGCCGTCACATCACCCGAAACAGTCAGGTCACCATTTGCCGTTATGGTACCGCCCGATTGGCTGAGGAGTGAGTCGGTCAGCGTAAAGCCACTTCCCGTCCACACAGCGATCGTACCTGCGGTACCACTACCACCAACCGCACCACCAGTGCCAACACAGTTACCGGCAGTGGTACAGACGCTGTTGCCACCCTGCTGGAGGTTGCCGGTAAAGTTAGCCGTTGGTGCGTTGTACTGTGCAATGTTCGCACTCAAACGTGCATCGTTCAAGGTTCCGGATGAGATGTTGCTGGCGTTGAGGTAAAAGGTTGCGACCTGCCCGCCAAGTTGTGCAGCGTTTACGTTCGTGACGTTTGTACCGTCACCAGTGAGCGTACCGGCGGTGAGGTTATTCGTCACGGTTAGTCCGTTAAAGAGCGGTGCCGCTGTCGTGCTGATGTTCTGGATGGTGTTCACCGCACCACCGCTCACTGTGAAGTTTGCGGCGTTAAAGCTCGCAATACCCTTGCTGGCTGTCGTCGCATCGTTGATGACGATCGTCGAACCAGCCGCTGAGGCGTTCGCAAGCGTTAGTGCACCGCTCAATCCGTTGAGGCTGTTGACTCCACCGCCCCCGCCTGGACACGGCTGGAAGGTTGGTGCACCAGCGGTTGAGACGAGACACTGGCCGGCCCCGCTTGCCGTTGCGACAGCAACCGGGTTTGTTCCCTGACCGATCAGCACCCCGTTCAGCGGTAGTGAGCTGAGACCGGTGCCACCGCTCGTCACCCCGAGAGGATTGCTCAGGATAAGCGATGAAGCAGTGGTCGAGCCGAGTGCCGTTGCCCCTGAAACGCTGAGGTTTGCTGCCGTAAGTCCAGCAGCAAAGGTGTTGTGAGCACTAAAGTTGTTCACGCCATCGAGCTGAGCGATGTTGTCCGGTACCTGGATCTGTCCCAGTTCCGACTGGATAGCCTGGAGTTGCTGTGCGATGCTTGCCACCTCCTCTTGAGATGCGGTTCCTTGTAGCTGTGTCTGGAGCTGATCAACCCGGGTAGTATCGGCGACAGCCACAAACGACTGGCCGTTGTGGTAGAGGAGTTGGTTTGCCGTACTGTCGTAGTACAGCTGCCCTGCCGTACCGCGGCTTGGCTGGGTAGACGGCGACAACACCAAGGTGTTGTTTGCGCGCAACTGTCCGTTGATGCTCAGTGCCTGAGAGGTGTTAAGCTGCAACGCACCTGGTCCCGCCGCGCTTCCGAGCGGAATCTTTTGATCATCAAAGCGTGAGGCAACAGGCGATGCATCCTTGTTAGCCTGGTAGAGCTTCTGCCCAGCAAAGATCGCGGCACCGATGATGATGAGCAAAACAACAGCGATGATAGCTATCGCTTTGTGCGCAAAGATGAGCTTAAAAAGCCCCATCACGTTGCGTGACGAAGATACCCCATTTTGTGGAGATTGTGTACCTACGTTAGAGGACACGGATCCTGCGTCGTTTGCATCCACGTTAATTGCCTTTTTTGTCTCTATAAATCCTCACAAATTAGTATATAGCGTTTATGGTAAAAAGACAATTATTTTTACAGAGAGCTCACCCCTGTTTGAGATCACTTGTCCGCCAAACCCACCCGGACAGTTGCAAGAAGTGTCTATATCTGTTAATATTGGCGTGAATTGTAAACAGCAGATACACTCGTAGCGCCCTCGCCTCGTGTACACAACCATCCAAAAGGAGAATTTTTAATGCCAATTATCAAGTCAGCTATCAAACGCATGCGCCAAACCGCGAAACGCCGTGCACGTAACGTCACCGCAAAGCGCGACCTCAAGGGCGCTGTGAAGGCTTTCCTCGCAAACCCCGACGCAAAAACGTTGAGCGCAGCTCAGTCTGAACTCGACACTATGGTCAAGAAAAACCTGCTTCCAAAGAACACCGCTTCACGTCGCAAAGCCCAGCTCGCTCGCGTTGCAAAAGAAGCTGGCGTCAAGACCGGTGGTACCGCAAAGAAAGCCGCCGCAAAGCCAGTTGCAAAGAAAACTGCTGCTGCAAAACCAGCTACTAAAGCCGCTCCAAAAGCTGCTGCAAAAAAGGCTCCAGCTAAGAAACCAGCTGCAAAGAAATAGCCTTCCCGCTTTACTAAAAAACACCGCCCAGTGGCGGTGTTTTTTAGTGTTTTGCGAGCAGCGTGATTTCGAGCTGTCTCCAGGGGTCAACACCTGATGTTTTGATGCGCTCATCGGCATATGCAAGCTGTTCGATAAGCCGCTCGATACTCTTTTTTCCGAGCTTGTTTGCGACGCTTCCGAGCTTGCGAACAACGAACGGGTGGAGTCCCATGTCACGAGCAATTTCGTCAGGTCTGCGCGAACCTCCAGCTGCGATCGCAAAGAGCGCCAAAACCTGCGAACTGAGTAGCCCGAAGAACTGGTATGGATCCTCCCTTTCCCGCAGCAGAGCGAGTAGTTCATGTACTCGTGCATCAGAACCTGAAAACACACCATCGAGCAGCTCAAACGCGGTTGCTTCTGGATACGGCTCAGCAATATCCTGAATCAACTCTTTCGTAAGCGGTTTTTCGGCGAGCAACAGCTTGTCAAGTTCGCTCCTGAGACGCCACTGATCCCGGCCAACATAGGCGATCAGGTATCGCAGTACGTCCGGCTGGATTTCGAAGCCGAGCGTTCGCGCGTGAGCCTGGAGCCACGAGGCCAGTTCGGCTTCGTTCAGGTCGCCAAACTCTTTGATCGTGGCGTATTTTTGGAGCAGTTTGTAGGTCTTGGTGCGCTTGTCTGGACTTGCATCAACGAGCAGGATCTCTGTCTCATTCGGCACCCGCTCGATCCACTGCTCTAACTCCGACCATAGCGTTTTATTGGCCGATGCACCCCTGAGTACGATGAGTCGGTTCGGTGAAAAAAGTGACGCACCCATAAAGAGATCGGGTAGGTTTCGCAGCTCAAGCTCACTTGCATCGAGCTTTTCAACTTCCCCGTCAAAAGCACCGACTCGCTCGCGAATTACCTCAGCGATCGCAAACGTATTTGGTCCAGTCAGTAGCGTGATCATGTCCCTCTATTCTACCTGACAGACGGGGCAAATATGCGTCCCGCGTCCGGCAACACGCAACTTTTCGATGATCACATCCGGATGACGCGGGCAGGTCTGCCCCTCACGACGAAACACACGCGCAAAATCTATGTAACTACCCCGTTTTCCTTCGGCATTTACGTAATTTCGGTCGGTACTGCCGCCCTTTTCGATACTCAGTTTTAGGACGTAGCGGACCTCGTCGAGCAGCGTACGAAGATCCTTATCAGCAACATCACGGATACGTCGTGCCGGGTGGATCCGAGCGCCCCAGAGTACTTCATCGGCGTAGATATTACCGATACCAGCGACGACGGTTTGGTCGAGCAGCGCGGCCTTTATTGTCGTACCATTGCGCCTGCGGATGCGCTCTATAAACACCTGGTGCGTCAGCTCGTCCTCGAGGGGCTCGGGACCAACGCGCTGCATAAAATCAATGTTCGGAACCTCGATAGTCGGATAGAGCTTCACCCAGCCAAACTTGCGCTGGTCGTTAAAGTACAGGAACCCTCCATCGGTAAATTCGATGATGACACGGGTTGTTTTATCGGGGAGCTCTCCGATGAGACTGTCGTTCGGATGGCCCGCACCAAAGACTTGTTCGCCGCGATAAACGAGCTGTCCGGTCATCTTGAGATGTATGACGAGCGTATGTTCGCTCGAAAGGTCGATAAGCAGCACCTTTGCACGACGACGAATATCCGTGATCGTGCTGCCGATGAGAAAAGTTTCGACTTCAGATGGCGAGTTCGGGAAACTCTTGGGCGTGTCGTGAGTAACAGACTGGATGCGCTTGCCGATAACAAGCACACTGAGCCCTCGCCTGACTGTCTCAACCTCTGGTAACTCTGGCATACCTCTAGTATACCGCGGGGAGGCTACTGGGCGTCTTCGATCGCCTTTGTGACCTTACTGTCGGTCTTAAGGTCTTGCCAGAAAATCACTTTGTCAGCGCGGATCTCGAGCGCGTCCTCGGGACCATATACTTGCTCAGAGACCTTCGCGAGCGACACGTTGGCGTTCAGAGTGGCCTTTTGCTCTTCTGTCGCGTTTGGCGGTATGTCCTGTGCCCGAGCCACGTATGCACCCTCGATGCGCAAGTAACGTCCGTCGATGTTCTTTAGCTTGCCGAAATACACCTGCCCTGTCTCAACATACACCGCCTGGTAGCGATCAGCCCGCGGCATCGTCGATCGGTGCAGCAGATACCAGACGACAGCGCCGACGACAAGAAGACCGATCACGATCGTTGGAAATACCCAGCTAGACTTTCGTTGTGCTGCGCGTGAGTCCGCCCTGCTCGTCGTTGTCCGTTGTCCTGTCCGTCCGTTCCGTGGCTCCATAAAATCCTCTCTCGTATTTACAGTATGATATCAGACTTGGAGTTGGCTACGGTCCAAGCTCTTCTATAACAAGCTGCCTGATTGTAACTGTAGAGTTAGCGTAAGCAGCACTCCACTCAGCACTCAGCTGAAGCGTTTGAGCAGTAGTGAAGTTTATAGCTCCAATCGTAGCCGTATTTGAAACCTCACTCTCTGCTTCAGTAGCCGCAGCCGTAAACAACCTAAAGATTCCTTGGCCCTCAACCGAACCGCTGGAGCCGGCAGTAATACAAGTGATATTGAAATCAAGCGTCCATTGTCTATTAACCCTGTTTGCGCCAGGGTTAATAGCACCGGTACTAGCGACTACTGTCGAGCCGATCTTTACGCGTATCGTTAGAGTGCTTGCGGGGTTAATCCCCCAGTTTTGCGTACCATAGAGACCACGTGCAGTTATCCTATACACCTTTCCTGGCTGACAGTCATCAGCTGGAATCGTGTAGTTCTTGTCAAAATTCGTCTCAGTGATCGTGTTGACAACCGAGTTAGACACGGCCGTATTAGCATATGCAAGACTCCCCAGACAATTTCTCCATGCAGTGTTTTTATAACAGCGAAATGACTTTGAGCTTGAGTTGTAATACATCGCACCGTCGACACCCGTCGGATCTCCCGAGGTATTCTTCGTATCGAGCACTAGCACGACGCCAGTGCCATCAGCTACAGTATCACCGACAATAACACGGCTCGCGGAGGTATCGACACTAAACAACTCAGCACCTGCAGCGGAGCTGACTGTAAATGCGGATGCGCTGCCAGCCTTGATGATGCTCGTGTCAGCGTTGAACACATTCGCGCCAGTCCAGGTGTTTCCCTGGCTGAGCTGGCCGAATGCAACACTGTCGAGGCCATCGAGGGTCTCTGAGTTATACGAGTATGCTGACGTTGCTATCTGGTTGCGCGGCGTCATTGCACCTTCAGTCCACGATGGACTTGAACTCGTAGCGGTTGCGGGTGTTGGCAGCTCAACTTCGAGATAAAGCGCTCCGCTCGCGAACAAGCTGGCTGGCAATGTTGTGACATCACCGAGCTTGATTGCAAAGAGGCCGTTTGTCACTGTCACACCTTGTGAAGCTGAAACGAGTCGGTCTTCGCTCCAAACCGCTGAGCCACCACTCGAGACCGTGTAGAGGCGGAGTTTCATGTTATAGGTGCCGTTTGGCATGATGTTGCCAGAAGAGTTCGTGAGACGACCCTGAAAGTTCATCTTGGTCGGCACGGTCGTAAGCGCAGAAGCAGGAGTCGAATGTAGCACGAAAAACAACGCACTACAAAGCACGAGGAGTGCAAGAACAATACGATATCCTTTCGCGAGAGGATACCAGCCAAGCATGTGCTGGCTGCTTCTCATCTGTTGTTTGTCTCCGTTTCCCTACCGTGCGCTCATCGCTCAGTACATCATAAATTATACCGCTGATAAGGGGTAAAGCACAAGCTCGATGAACTACTCAGTGCCTCGTGAAGATGACCGCTTTTTGCGGTGTCGTAGAGATAGAATCAGCCCGCCCAACACCAGGGCAACCGCAAGGACGATCAGAGCGATCGGATGAGCCACAAAAACCCACGCCGACTGCTTGCTCGTGCCGTACCCTGCGGTCACTCGGTAGAGACCGAACGGTGGCGTCTTCAACTCAAAATCGTTCTGTCTCGTTCGGCCGGCAAAGACGAGCTTAGCTCTGTTCTGCCGCTCCTCTCCAAATAGTCGAGCGCTCAGCTTTACTTTCGGGTAAAACCCGGTGCTCGCACGCGAATCGCCAGTATTCTTGATGCGGTAATCTCCTCGAATCACATCGCCGAGTTGCAAAAAAGGTACATTTAGCTTGGTGATCTCGGCCTTTCTCGAGCCTGGTGAGCCGTTCGTGATGCTCAGCAACGTCCCAAGCCGTATCGACTGCCCTACACCGCTCTCACGGTACCGAGCGGGTGCAGTCGTAAAAAAGATCGCGCCGTACACATCGCCCGCCGGCAGCCGCGTACCATCGAGCACGAAGTACATCCGGACTGCTTCGTGAGGGCCGAGGTCAAACTCATCGAGGTCGAGCAGGATGCCCGCGCTCACATGTGCGTCATCAAAGAATTCCAGACTACCGTTGTCATCGGTTTGACGGAACGCTTGGGTTGAGGCCGATACACGAACCGTCTCTTTGCTCGGGTTGCTTACGTCGATAAATCCTCGCTGCTTTTCTCCGCTTTTTAGCGTCGTGCGGTACTCAAGTGGAGCTATCTTGAGGCCAGATGCATGCGCTGGCGCTGACGTCACAAAGAACGCTCCTGCGAACGCTAGTGCAAGTCCGAGCAAACTCAGCCTCATGGTGTCGTCGTTCCCACCCAGGTAACGGTATTTGAATAGCTTGCCGCTTCTTGCGAAGACGCGACGTCGAGTTTGACTCGCATGGTAAGCGTATCGGTATTTCCGCCGCTATATCCTGTCCGCGTGTAAAAGGTCGTGCTCGAGCCCGGAAAGGCAGCATACGCATTGCCCGAATTCCATGCAGCCGGTATTGCTGTTGCGTTCGTACTCACGAGCGTGAAACCAAGCCCTTTTGTCGTTCCCTCGACCCAGGTCGTTGGCGAGGCAATCGAACCACTCACCGGTGCGATCGTATACGCCCCGCTCTGGAGGTTATGATCCTGGCTAACGCTCAAGTTATAGCCTGGTGCATCGGTAACGATACTGGCTGTGACGGTCGCAGCAGTAGAAGTGCCGGGGGTAAAACTGCCCAGGTTAATGGCCGTCGGATTTAAGGAAAGTTCGATCGACTGTTCGAGTTGCGATGTATAGCCCTGACTGAGCTTGTAACTCCCGCTCGCCGCGTTGCCAACAACAGACTCACCTCCGGTGCTGACGAGCTGGTAGTTTGGAGAACCGATAGCTCCCGCGAGAGAGTCCCCCGTTGAGCTGATATCGATCGTGTAGCTCGGGCTCGTAAAACGGTTCGCCAGTGCCGGCTGCGCAAACAGCAGTACAAAAGCTGTACCTAAGAGCCCGACAGTAATCCCCAGACGTTTACCCATATACTTACGGCAATTATAGCACTGGGGCTACTTGCGTCGCTTGTGCACGAAGTAAACGATGGCGGCGAACAATACACCAACTACAGCAAGCTGAGCACCGAGCGGCGCCAGGAGTACATACCCCTCCTTGGTGACATTTTCGTCCAAGAATTTCGCAGAAACCGAAACCTTAAAGAGGCCGAACGTCGGAGCCTGAACCCACACGAGAGACATCTTGCGAGTCGTCTCTGGAAGAACCTGATAAGCCTTAGTGTCTGTATACTTCACGTTACCAAAGAGGTCGGCCACTGTAAGCTTGAGATCAGTCTCAAAGTTGGTATTGCCGGTATTCTCAACACGTGTTTCTGTGAGAAGCGGTGTCTTGAGTTGCAGCCTCGGGATTGAGATGTCCCTTAGGGATCCTCCAGTACGATACCGGCCGTCTACAGTTGCGTAGACGATGGCTCCAACACGTTTTTTACGTGCAACCGAGTTAGCTCCGGCAGTCTCGGCGGGTTGCGTTTCGGCGAATATCGCCCCGAAATGGCCACCAGGCCTCGCACCACTCGGTACAGTAATCGTATATTTCACCTTGATAGACTCGCCAGCAGCAAGACGATACCGAGACTTCTCCGCTTTGATCCATTTATAGGCATCGGTATTATCGCGATCATTCACAAAATCAGGATCATAATTTTCACTACTTACTGAGTACGGCTGAGCATACACAGTGAACTCATAGGCCGTATCGCCGTCATTGATGATCGTGAGTTCGTCAACGATGGTCTCACCTGCCTTTAGCTGGTAGTGTTTACTGACGGGTGAGAGCGTAATGCTCTCCCTCTCCGCAGCATGGGCGGTAGGCACCGCCGAAAGAGAAAGCAACAGGCCTACAAAAAGACCTGCTGCAAGTTTCAGTTGTAGGTACCCCTGAGTCACAATGCTTACGATTGTAACTTAGTTGGTAGTCGCTGTATAGGTAACCGTATCTGTATACGTGCCGTTTGGCTGTGATGATGAGACGCGCGTACCGTACCACACGGTCGTGGTGTCGTTCGTAGCCGACGAGGCGGTTGTCTTGATGGTTGTCGGGCTTGCACTCGATGGAACACCGGCCCAGGTCGAAGTACTTGAACCATTGTTTGATTCACCCGTGTACGCGGTGGCACCAAAGCCACCTGCACCGACGATACGGTAACCCCAGCTGCCGTTCGCAAGAGCAGTTGGCGCCGCAAACGTACCCGAATGAGCCGCGATCGTATCAGAACCGCTCACCAGGTTAGTGTTCGTGTCGGCGTCCGCGAGCGTGAGCGTATAGCCAGCGGCATTGTTGGTGTTGACCGTAACTGTATCACTTGCGCTACTTACGACACCGCCAGCAGTTGGCGTCGCGTTGATGGCAACTGTGGTCGAGGTGGTGACACTGATCGTCGAACCGATATTTGCGTTGATAGTCGTACTAGCTGATTGAGTAGCCGCAGATGCAACTACAGGAAGAGCGGCGATACCAATAGCAGACAACGCAAGCGTTGTGCTGGTAAGCCGTTGGCGCATGGTGATTGCCATCGTTTTATTCCTTTTTGTTTTTTTGTGGTGGTAACTCTAGATTGGAATATAGCAGCGGAAAACGCTTATGTCAAACGGTTTTACCACCGAGTAGCTCTTCGAGATCATCCAGTAGCTGGGCATTATTTTGGAAGTGGACACCAACCATCCCCGCCTCGATCGCACCATCGCAGTTTTCAGGGATATCATCGATCATCACGCACTCAGCTGGCTGAACACCAAGCCGGGCTGCAGCAAGCTCAAAAATCGCTGGGTTTGGCTTGACGATACCCTCTTCGCCGCTGAGCACTACTTCATCGAACAGTTCGTGCAGTTGGTGTTTCGAAAAGAAGCTATCGATCCACTCTCTACCGATATTACTTAGCATCCCGATCTTATACTTGCCCTTGAGCTGCTCGGAAATATAGGTAACAAGCTCGCGGTTGAGGTGATGTTCGTGTGCGATATAGTCCGCCACCTCATCGACAGGCATGCCGACGATCTCTGCGACCTGCGTCAAATAGTCCTGGTGTCCGTATAGCCCGTAGTTATTTGCGGTATAGAGGTCTTGCAGTTCTTGACGACGTTCGGGTGCGACGACATCGAGCAAGGACTGTTTCGAGTCGGTATAGAGCACGCCAAAGCAGTCAAAGATGACCGCCTTAATGTCCGGTGCTGCCATATCCTCCCTGTCCTCGGTCCGTCTCGTCGAGTTCATCAACTTCTTGCCACGTGGCCTGCTCGCACTGTACCACCGCCATCTGGGCAATACGCATGCCAGGCTCTACCGTAAACGGCTCCTGCCCGAGATTGAGTAGGATCACCCCAACTTCGCCACGATAGTCCGCATCAATCGTGCCGATGCCGTTCGCCATACAAATCCCGTGTTTGCTACTAAGGCCACTTCGAGACCTGATTTGCGCCTCATATCCTTCGGGTAATTTCATCGCAAAGCCGGTCGGGATAACCTTTCGCTCTCCTGGTGCCAGTGTGACGGCTTCGTCTAGACACGCTGCGATATCCGCGGCAGCACTACCGCTCGTTTGATAAACGGGTAGCTGTGCGTTTTCTTTTAGCAGCTTTATCTCAACATTCATCTAGCTCTATTGTGCCATAAAAATACCGACGCGTGGGACCGTGCCGGTATTCTATGTAAGGAAAGTGCCTAGTTGGTTGTTGCCGTGTAGGTGACTGTGTCACTATAAATGCCGTTTGGCTGTGACGAGTCAGCTTTTACCGCGTACCAGACGGTTGTCGTATCGTTGGTTGCGGTTGCTGAAGTCGTTTTAAGTGTTGCTGCGGTACCTGATGAGGAAGGTACGCCGGCCCACTTCGAGGCACTTGAGCCGTTACTATTTTCCGCAGAATAGCTCGCGTCAAATGGAGCACCGGCGATCGCAAAACCCCAGGTGCCGTTGGTGAGCACAGTAGGTGTCGCAGGTGTGCCGCTATGCGCCGTGATGTTGTTGCCGCCACTCACGAGACTTGTGTTCGTGTCGGCATTCTTGAGTGTCAACGTGTAGCCAGTCGTACGGTTTGTACTCACCGTTACGGTGTCACTCGCGCTACTGACAACACCGCCAGATGTCGGAGTAAGGGTTAGAGCGACCGTACCAGATGTCGTCATACTGATGACTTCATTGACAGTCGCGTTGATTGTCGTGTTCGATGTCTGCGACGCCGCCGAAGCCACAACTGGCGTAATAGCCACCGCAACTGCAGCAAACGAAGCGAAGATACGCTTTGCTTTCATAAGTTTGTCCCACTATTTATTTTTTAAGCTGTACCATAAGCATAATAGCGAGACACAAACCTGTCAATGATGGCCCCTAAGGGCGGATAATGGCAGCGATTCAAAAAGCACTTGTAGCCGCTCGCCGAGGAGCTCAGGCTCCACGAATTTAAAGTCTTTTATATCGCCGACTTCGTTAGGATCGATCCGAAGCAAGGTTACGGCGACCGCCTCCGGTCCATGGCCATTTACCTCATGTGCGTAGCCAAGTTCTTCAGCTGTCAGTCCTTCCTGTTCGCTCAGACGACCCTGTTCGACAAGATCTTTAATGCGATAGTGGTATGAGGAGGCTGTTTTACAGTCGATATTGAGAGACTTTCCACTTTTCGGATCAGTAATGATCATGTCGACGCCCATCGCATCCTGCCCGCGTGTCGTCATGACGACAGAATATCCTTGATCGAGTGCGCCGAGATATACGGCAACTTCGCGACTAAGGCCATGCGTGATGGCCTCATATTGACCATCGGAAAAGCTCCGAGACCCAACCAGCTTACAGAACGCATCAATCTCCCGCTTCGCGGTATCGATAAACCCTCTTCGCTGCACGTCACTGAGCGCCAGTACCGTCGAAACAAAGGCATCGTTAAAATCGATGAGCTCAAAGAGGCGCGCCTGCTGGTTGTGATAACCGTGCGGGTGTTTATCCATCTGCTGTTGCGCCCGTGCAGCACCGGGCGCCCTCAGTACGAGGAGCGTAAACCATTCAACTGCAGTTGGATGGGCTATCAGCCGCGTCACCTGCTCCTCAACGAGTCCGTCCAGATGGTCGATATCGTCATAGGCGTGTGCGCCATGTCGCCCACCAAGCAGCTCGTCGAGCCTGGCGTGCATACCGGCCACAAGGTTGGGCTGCACCGCCTCCCGTCTCATACGAATCGTTGGTCGAAACCGCCTCCACCCGTTATATGTCACTCTATATCATCCTTTAGCTCTGGGTAGCGCACCGGGTCTTTTCGATAGTAATCCACCCATGGGTCGTCACTTTTCAACGTTAGATCACTGACGTAATAGGCCTTTTCAAACCCACCTCGTTCAACTTCGAGCTGCTCAACCATACGAGAAAAGTCTTCTCTTGTGATCCCAACCGTTCGCACTAACGCATTGACCGCAGATTGCAACTGAACAAGCTCTTTTATGCGGTCAGGGTCGTCAGGTAACAGTTCACCTGCCTCTTCTTGAACCTTCTTGATACCCTCCCTCACCAACTCATCGCCCTGAAGTTCTCGATATTGCGGCTCTTGTCCAAGCTCTAACATATCCTGAAGGATCTTGTCGCGAACAATCTTATCGAGACGAAAAGTTACTTTTTCAGCCATTAACCTACGCCTCTCCCCAGTTCTTACCAGTACTCACATCGACTTTCAGTTTGATACCAAGCTCAGGGTAAATATTTTCCATCGTTTCTCGGAGCAACGCGCCAACCTGCTCGGCATTCTTTTCCGGACACTCGACAAGGATTGAGTCATGGATCTGGAGCACCTGCTCACCGAGGCCATCCAGCTTCTCCTCAACTTCAAGCATCGCCATCTTCATGAGGTCAGCTTCTGTCCCCTGAATCGGCATATTTGCAGCTGCACGCTCTCCTGCCTGGCGCACAACAAAGTTGCTCGACTGCACGTCTGGCGTCGGACGGCGGCGGCCAAAGTACGTCTCGACATAGCCTTCGCGTTTGGCATGGGCGATGGTTTCATCGATGTACTTTCGGATCGGTGCGCGCAGGCGGAAATACTCGTCGATAAACGCCTTGGCATCGGCAAAGCTCATACCGGTATTTTGTGCCAGCGCATGAGGCCCCATACCATAGAGGACACCAAAGTTGATGACCTTTGCATCACGGCGCTGGCTCTTTGTTACCTGCTCGAGCGGGATCTTGTGAACGTCGCTCGCGGTCTTTGCGTGAATGTCGATATCTGAGTTAAAGTCCTCGATCATCTGCTTGTCGCCAGCGAGTACGGCCGCGAGCCTCAACTCAAACTGACTGTAGTCAGCACTGACAAAGACATTACCCTTGGCTGGCACAAACGCCTCACGGATCTTACGCCCAAGCTCAGTACGAACGGGGATATTCTGCAGATTTGGATCAGCACTGCTGAGCCGTCCGGTAGCGGCGACATCCTGACGAAAATCAGTATGCAACCTGCTCCGCTCGTCGACGAGCTTTGGTAGTGCTTCGACATAGGTATTTTGCAGTTTCGTCAGCTCACGGTACTTTTCGATAAGCTCAACGATCGGGTGCTGACCGCGTAGTTTATCAAGTTCTTTTTGCCCGGTACTGTACCCAGTTTTACCTTTTTTGATACCGATAGTCGGGAGCTGGAGTTTGTCGAATAGCACGTCAGCAAGCTGCGCGGGCGAGCCGATATTGAACTCAGTACCAACCAGCTCGAACATCTCGGTTTTGATCGCCTCGATATCACGCGTCAAATCTTTGTTCATACGAGCGAGAAAATCCGTATCGAGGGTGATACCGCGGACCTCCATGCGCGCCAGAACGTTCATGAGCGCAAAGTCGACGTCACGGGCGATGCTCGCGAGCTTTGGCAGATCGTCTAGCTTTGCCGACTGCTCGTCATAGAGCTGCCACAGGGCCGCAACAGCTAGGAGCGGGTCACTCTCATCGATCCCAGCAAGATCACCCAGCGTCCGTGACTTACGGAGCGGATCGAGCAAAAACGCAGCATGTTCGGTGTCGTGCAGAACCTTCGGGAGATGTGTACCGCCTGCCCTGAGTACATTTTTTAAGACATGCTTTGCGCCATGGGCGATGAGCGAGGCATCCTTGAGTACTTTGGTGAGCACATCCATACTGACTTCAGCCGCTGATCCTCGATCCCATGAGATATAGACCTTGTCTTCTGCCTGCCAGACGGCAACCTTGTCGACGTTCGTAGGCAGTTCCTTGAACTCTGCGAGTTTGGCTGGCGTGATATCGACCAGAGCTGGGTCATCGGAAGCAACTGCTTCTGTGGTTCGCATCCCTTCTGGCAGATTACGAAGGAGGCTGCGGAACTCAAGCTTTGTGAGTAACGTCTTGAGCTGCAGTTTATCGAGATCGTGCACGTCCATCGCCTTGAGGTCGAGCGTGAGCGGCGCATCACACCAGATCTCGGCAATTTTTTTACTCAGGTAAGCAGACTCTTTGCCAGCCTCGAGCTTGCGCCGAGTACTATCTTTGATCTCCCAAAGGTTTTCATAGACACCATCGAGCGTTTCGTATTGCTGCAGCAGCTGAACACCGGTCTTTTCACCGATACCTGGCACGCCCGGAATATTATCCGAGCTATCCCCTTTAAGCGCCTTGAGGTCGAGGAACTGATCGACACGGATCCCGTACTTCGCTTCAAAGCTTTCCGGGTTAAAGAGTTCGATGTTACTGAAACCTTTTTTGAGCGCATAGATGTGCGTGAGCGGTCCCGTCACCTGGAGGAGGTCCAGATCGCTCGTAATCAAGCAGGCTTCGATCCCCTGCTCCGCTGCTTGCTTTGCGAGTGTGCCCATGATGTCATCAGCTTCGTAATCATCAAGCTCATAGAGTGGCCACGAAAAGGCTTCGAGCAGCTCGTGCAGCATCGGAATCTGTGCGTAAAAATCAGGCGGTGCAGGCTTGCGCCCCGCCTTGTACTCAGCATAGAGTTCTTTACGTTTTCGGATATTCGTTTTCGGCTTGTCCCACGCAACACAGACATAGTCCGGCTTGAGCTTCTTAATCAACTCAAGCGCCAGTGCTGTGAACCCATACACGCCTCCCGTTGGCGTACCGTCACCCATGCTGAGGTTTGGCATGGCATAGTAACCACGATAAAAGACTGATTTACCGTCAATAATTGCGAGACGCTTCGTCATAGGACTAGTATAGCCTAGCCGTTCAGGCCAGCGCTGCCTAACGTACGCCGCAGCTGCGACCGTGTCTGGCGGCGAGCGAGAGCTCGGCGCTCGTCCTCACTGAGTCCGCCCCAGACACCATGATCCTGTCGTGTTTCAAGTGCCCAGGACAGACATTGCTCACGGACGTCACAGTTACGGCACACCCGTTTAGCCTCTTCGATTTGCAGCAACGCGGGACCAGTATTGCCTTTTGGGAAAAATAGCTCCGGATCCTCCTTGAGGCAGGCCGCTCTATAGCGCCAGTCTTCCTGTTCCTGCATCCTCCGAAACTCTCTCATACTCTTATCGTCTCAACAGAGGTATAAATGCGCAAGCATAAACGTAATCTTAAACTGCTTTTTTGTGTAATTTTCGACGCTCTCTCTCAGACAAGCCACCCCAAATACCGTAGCGCTCGTTGTTATCGAGCGCCCAGTGCAAGCACTCCTCGCGAACTTCACAGCTCATACATACTTTCTTGGCCTCTCGTGTACTGCCACCTTTTTCTGGATGAAATGCCTCAGGATCAGTCTGAGCGCATAGGGAGTTCTCTCTCCAGTCGGTAGTTTGAGTAGTTATGATGTGCAGCTTCACTGTACTGCCGACCGCCGAATGCCCCAGTGACTCCCTAGATCCTGAGGGTGCGTCCGGCTCTGTTTCGATAACATCGGCCTCGGGTAGTTGGCGAGAAATGTCAAAATCCGTTAAATCATGTTTAGCTGACTCAACCAGGGCCGACAATTCCTCTAAAACATAGGGAGGCAGATTCGGACCATATTCACCTTCTGCGGTTGTCAAAGAAATTGCATAGGCGAGTCGCCTCTCCTGTGCAGCAAGTCGTGCCACATACGGACCTCGTTCCAACAAAAAAGCAGCTTCTTGCTGCGTTATCTTAGGGGGCCTTGTCTTAGTTTCGGTTTCTCGGGAAACCATCGACTTAGTTTCGTATCCTAATTCCCTCATACCCCTCATACCCCTCATCACCTCTCGCGTTACACTTTTTTTCATTGTACAGCTTCATTTCAAAATGCCAACAGTATCGGTGATGACACTGTTGGCATTTTAGCTTATCCCGTAATAAGGCGCGCTATTCGGAAAGGTGTAAAAGCTTTTCCGCATGGGCGATGAAATCATCTTTGCCCAAAGTACTATCGAGCTGAATGTCTGCCATCTCTTTGATGGTTTTGAGGCTGAAGTCGGCGTCACTGTCCCCAGCATGCCACTCTTTTTGCTCACGAGCTTTAAATTCTTCGAGTGTCAGTTGGGATTCTTGGTCGCGGTCACGATTTCTCATTCTCTCGTACCGTAGCTCAATAGGTGCATCGACAAACACGAGGGTGCCGCCCGCAGCTTTGATAGCCTTAGCCTCGCCAGGCGAGCGCAGGCCAGTGATAATCGTTGGGCGCGGCGCCTCAAGTGACATCTGCACGAAAATATCAGCACCGTGCGTATAGCGATAGTCTTTTGCAACTTGCTGTAGCACGTCTCGCTCTACCGAGCCCCGTTCTTTCATCGCAACGTTGCGTACGAGCTCGCTGGTTGACGGGTGCGTGTAGCCGTAGTGATTACTCAGGTAGTGAGCAAGGAGATCCTTGCCACTCGCAAACGTCCCGGCAACGCCGATCAGCTCAGACTTAGCTGAGATATTCATAGAGTTTCTTGGCATCTTTGTGCTTGCGAAGCTTCGTGAGAGCTTTGGCTTCAATCTGACGGATACGCTCACGGGTCACGGCAAACTCTTGACCGACTTCTTCGAGGGTGTGGCTTTTGCCGTCCTCGAGACCAAAGCGCATCTTGACGATCTTTTGCTCACGTTCAGTGAGGACCGAGAGGATGTCCTGAACCTGCTCTTTGAGAAGCTGGTTGGCAGCTGAATCTTCTGGGCTTGCGGCGTCTTCGTCTTCGATAAAGTCACCAAGCACTGAGTCTTCGTCATCACCATCACGACCGACACCTGCGTCGAGCGAGTGGATATCCTGCTTAATCTTCATGACGTACTCGACTTTTTCCGGTTCCATCTCGAGCTCTTTGGCAAGCTCTTCGATAGTCGGTTCACGGTTGAGGTCCTGAGTCATACGCCGCTGGGTACGGAGCAGCTTGTTGATAGTCTCCACCATGTGCACTGGGATACGGATCGTACGAGCCTGGTCGGCGATCGCACGGGTGATTGCTTGACGGATCCACCACGTTGCGTAGGTTGAGAACTTGAACCCCTTGTCCGGGTCAAACTTTTCAACGGCTCGAAGCAAGCCAGTGTTTCCCTCTTGGATGAGGTCGAGGAAATCAAGCCCACGGCCGCTATAGCGTTTGGCGATCGAGACGACCAGACGCATGTTCGCCTCAGCCATCTGGTCTTTTGCTTTCTTGTCGCCAGCGACGACTTTTTGGGCGAGCGCCAGCTCTTCCTCGGCATTTAGTAGCGGAATCTTACCGATTTCACGCAGGTACAGACGAACCGAGTCGTCTGAAACATCGTCAAAGAAAGTCTGCGGTTGGTCTTCTTGCCAATCCTCAGTTTCTTCGAGTTCATCAGTGTCTGGCTCGTCAACATCAGCGAGCTTTTCCGCTGCGTCATCGAGGGTTACGGTTGCTTCATCTTGTACGAGATCGTCTTGCAGATCATCGTCATGTACGGCTTTTGCCACGGGTGTGCTCCTCCTTGATAAGGTCATTTAGCTCATTTCTGAGCCGTAGTATGTCCGCTTCGTTTCCGCCCGTTTCCGCTTCGCGGAGCCGAGCTGTCAGCGATAATTTCTTTTGTTTCAGATGTTGCTGCTTTATTTGCCCTACGAGATGGGAGGCTTCATAGATGCGCTCCTGAGCAGTATGCTCAACGTACTTCGTCTCGGCTTTCAATTGTACTATTTTGACATAGGTTTCATAGAGTTGCAACTCCGGTGGCACGTCTGTCAGTGGCGTCGCCTCAGGATGCGTGACGAGATAGCGAAATAGCGCCTGTCGAGCCTCGCCGTCAAACGCATCGACACTGAGCTCCATCGCGATGTCACGCATGTCACTCCCAAGACACAAAAGCGCAAGCAAATGGTCCTGTTTCGGCTGGTCTAACTGTGTCTCGGCTGATGTTTTCTGCTCGGGAGCCTTAAACGAACTCTGAGGCGCCTCAGCATCAAGCAGCGCGATAGCCTGCTCCAATGTTTCGGGCGGCAGGTTTGTTGCCTTCCCTAGGATCTGCGCATAGTGCCGCTGCTGAACGATACTGTCGATCTGCCGGAGCAGTCGTGCAACTCTATTTACTAGCTGCTCCTTATCGTAGTGCTTTTCGATATCGTACTGGGTTTGGTAGTGAGAAATAATCCACTCAACTGCAGGCTGGGTATCGCGAAGTGCTTTTTGCCAGAGGGCGACATCTTTTTGTATGAGTTCATCTGGGTCTTTAAAGCCATCCGGGAGCGTCACGACACTCAGTTCTATGCCGACATGCTGCGCTATCGGAATAGACCGCTCCGTTGCCGCAAGACCGGCCTTGTCGCCATCAAACGACAGCGCGATATGTTCAGTCAATCGACTGAGCGCTCGCAAGTGGTACTCGGTAAGCGCGGTACCGGCAGTCGCCACTACCTGCTGCACCCCTGCCTGATGCGAGCTGATGACATCGAGATTTCCCTCGACGATGACTGCTTGGTCGCCTTTTCTGATCGCCTCCTTGGCAAGATGGAGCCCAAATACATGACGGCCTTTATCGTAAAGCAGCGTTTGGGGTGTGTTGAGGTATTTAGGTGCGCCCTGGACGTCACGGACCAGGCGTGCCGTAAAACCGATCACCTGCCCCTGGCCGTCCATGAGCGGTATCATGAGCCGATCCCGAAACAGGTCAGATCCACGAGAGCCAATCAGACCGCCATCACGGAGCTCGCTGGTGGTATACCCTTTTTTGGTCAGAAAGTTTAGAAGACTGCGACCGTCACTCGGTGCATAGCCAAGACGAAAGTCATGTACCACCTGACGATTGAAGCCACGTTTTTTAACGTACTCGACGGCTTCTGGGCGCGCCAGTAAACTGCGCTGATAGAACGTTGCTGCGCTCTCGTGCATGGCGAGCAAGCGCTTTTTCTTTTCGGCAATGCCTCGAGATGCACCACTTTTTTGTTCATACTGACTGAGGTCAACGCCTGCCTTGCGTGCTAAGTGCTCGAGCGCCCCGCGAAAGTCCAAGCCTTCGACCATCATGACAAAACTAAAGACATCGCCACCCTGATTTGAACTAAAATCATGCCAAATACCCTTATCTGGACTGACGAAAAAGCTCGGCGTTTTCTCATCCGAAAACGGGCTGAGACCCTTCCAGTTTCGACCGGCTCGCCTCAACTGCACGTACTCGCCAATAACCGCCTCGATATCGAGTTTTGCGCGGACTTCCTCTTTTGCTTCCCCGTTCATCTTGTTTTATTGTAACACCCTGTACCTCTGTAGATACTTATGCTTAAATAAGGTGCATATGGATCCCACACTCCTCGGCAGACCGGTCCCTACACCAACCGCGCAAAAACCAGCTGGTGCCTTTCCCGCACGGGTCGTGTTGATCATACTGGGGATTATCGCTGTACTCGTCGGTGGTTTCATGCTCATCGCGGCAGGTTCAGACAATAGCGGACAGCTCATGCAGCGCCTCAGTGCCCGCCAAGCAACCACTCTTAAGCTCGTTGCCGATGGTCAAAAGAATCTCTCAGACGACAACCTCCAAAAGATCAACAGCGAGCTAAACCTCATTTTGCTCAGCGACAGCGCACACATACAAAGCGAGATGGCCAAAGCTGGTATCGCAAAAAAGATGGATAAAGACATCGTCGCTGCCGAAGCTGACTCCGCTACATTTGATAAGCTCGCAACCGCAAAGCTTAACGCCCAGTACGACACGACATATCGCACAACGCTTGGTCAAAAGCTTGAATCACTGGCTGCTCTGCTCCGTGAACTACACGACAAAACCAAATCAAAGACACTTAAGACAGCGCTAGTAGCCGAGTATAAGCATCTCAGCGGCTACGTCAGCGAACTTGAAAAGCTCGCGACGAACTAGCCGTTTTTGACGAGTTCGTAGCTGTGACGAATGAGGTCACGTAGCTCGTCATCAGGTACCTGCCCGCTGCAGATGATCGTGTTCCAGTGCTTTTTGTTGAGGTGGTAGCCCGGCAGTACCGTCTCGTATTTTTCCCGTAGGAGCTCGGCAAGCGTTGGATCGCACTTGAGGCTGAGACGTACCGGCCTTGAACCCTCCTGGATCAATGCGAACATCTTCCCCTTCTCAGATCCAAGTTTATAGACAGCGACGTCTTCACCGAACGGATAGTCGAGGACGACACCAGGAAGACTAGTGATTGCTTCTACGATCGCTTCTCTGTCCATTACACTTTCACCTTTCCAAGGTAGTGTTTGAGCTCCTGGATACTGCCACGGATATCGGCAAGTGCACGATGCTCTTCGGGCTTCGTGAACCGCTTTTTGTACTTCCCTTCAAAAACGACCTTCCAGGCACTGACGTCAAGCATCCGGTAATGCAGGAGTGCATCGAACTGCTTCCACTGTTGCTCTATAAAGCGCCGGTCCATGTGGATGGAGTTGCCGCAGAGAAGGATCTTTACTCCTTCCTCGTCGCCACAATGTGCCCTGGCAAATTCAATCAACTGAGCTTCGGCCTCTGTCTCAGAGAGCCTGCTGTTCTTGACGCGCTCCGTGAGACCGCTCGCACCGTGTTGGGTCGTGCACCACTCATCCATGCCATCGAGAACGCTGTCCGGCTGGTTTATCACAGCCTCGTAGCTGCCGAGTTCGTTAAAGTCCCAATCAGTGACGATAGCCGCCACTTCTAAAATACGGTCGTTTACCGGATCCAGGCCGGTCATTTCCAGGTCGACCCACAGGAGTCGATCACTCACGTTCACTTTGCTCATACAGCTAGTATAACGGACATTCCTTGACATCTATTCCGACAGGTCTATAGTCGAAAGCAGAAGCGATTTAGAAAATAAAGAATATCGTGCCAAACACTTACTCAAACCACACCGGCTACGTTGAACGAATCCACGCTACTATTCCGGTGCACGAGACAGCTGACACCATCTCGGTGTCGCTCTCATCTCAGGAGAGTAGCCTGGCGCACATTGACCTCGAACGTCTTACTGTCCGTCGTCATCTCGGGCGAAAAGTCCTTGAGGTTGATGTCGTCGACCGATCTGGTTTTGCGGAGCTGCGCGGCGACGACGCTGCCGTGCAACGACTCAGGATTCCTCTCGGCCATACCGCAATCATTGGTCGCAATCAGATTGAACTTCCGCTCCTAGAGTCAGAGATCATCTCCGAAGAACACCTTGTGCTCGGCTACATACGGACAGATGCCGGTGACAGCCTCACGATCCATGACAACAGCTCAGCAAACGGCTCACATCTCATCGGTAAAAGTGAAAAAAGCTGGCAAGAACGAACGTTTGAAATATCAAACGATACCGAGTCTGACCTGGTACATTCCGATCCTGCAATCGATGAAGTCGACTGGGAATGGCTCTATGACCCAGCCAAACAAAAACCGGCCTTCTAAGCCGGTTTTTTATAGTTTTGCGACCGCTAGGCGTTACGTTTTTCGTAGAGCGCTTCCGCATACCAGCGAAGACTCTGGAGCGTTGACTCAAGTGCCCGCTCAGCGCCGCTGAGTGCCGATGACAGCGCTTCGCCTTCTTCGGAAAGCAGCTCACCACGCGACACCGGTCCGACCAATGTTACTGTTTGCGGAACTGGTATAGCGCCGATACTACTGTTGAGTACTAGCTTGAGCTGTTCGATCGAACGCGCCCCACCAACCGTACCGTGCGCGATGATAGCCATAGGTTTTCGCTGGAGCTGCACATCTACGAAATCAAGCGCGTTCTTAAGAGCTGATGGCATACCGTGGTTGTACTCTGGTGTCACAAAGACATAGCCATCGGCACGCGAAAGCGTATCGAGCCACGCCTGAACCTTTGGCTCGGGGTGGCGATCTTTGTTATCAAGCGGAGAAGGATCTTCGGTGTAGAGCGGCAGATCAAATGACTTGAGATCAACTGCTTCGATCTCGATGTCGTTCCAGAGCTGGTGAGCTTTGTTTTCAGCCCAACGTGCCACGCGCGGCGTTGCCCGGCCGTCACGGATGGAGCAGGTAATAATTTGAATCTTCATAGAGGCTACCTTTCTTTTTGCTATATAGAGTATAGTAAATAGTATGAACTCTGCGCTACCCCCACTTGAAAACCGTGTCGGCTGTATCGGTGCCGCCATGGAAGTGATCGGTCAGAAATGGACCGCCCTGCTTCTTCGTGACCTGTGCAGCGGCCCAAAGCGCTTTCGTGATTTTACTGAGTCGGTACCGGAACTCAACCCCCGCACCCTTTCCTCTCGCCTCGATGATCTCACCGAGCAGGGCATTATCTGCACCTGCACCGAAGGTGGCTACCAGCTCACCGAAAAAGGTGAAGCCCTCATCCCTGTCCTCAGGGCTATGGCAGACTGGGGTGACAAGTATACTCGAAGTACAGAAAAAACTCCGGCATAACACCGGAGTTTTTAGTAATAACGACTGTCGAAACTAGTCCTTTTTCTTGTCCATGCGGTCAAGCTTGGCGATATGAACGATCCAGTAGATCACAAATGCCGTTGCGAGCAGTGTGATGACAGAGCTGAGGATAGCACCCCAGCCGATCGCGACCTCCTTGTTGTTACCATCAGCAGCCATGATTACCCACTTGAGGCTGTTGAGGTCAATACCGCGAGTCATGAGAGCAACGAGTGGTGAGATGAACTCATCAACGATAACCTTCACGCTTGCGCCAGCTGCAGTACCGATTGCAAGACCGACAGCAAGACCGACGACACCCTGTTCACGCACGAACGTCAGGAAGCCACCACCATGTCCTTTGGTCAGTTTTGCTGCACGGGCTTTTGCTGCAGCTGCTTTTTCACTTTTCGTTGCCATACCTTTGTATAACTCCTTATTACCTCTGTTAGTGAGGTTAATTATAAGCTATTTTTGAGTCGTGGCAATATTTACAAACTATCGGGTGCCCCGATACCAAGCAGCGCAAGACCATGCGCAAGCGTATCACGGTAACGAACAGCAAGCGCAAGGCGCAATGCTTCGCGTGAGTCACCAATGATTCGAGAGTTTTCGTAGAAGCGGTTAAACGTCTGAGCAAGATCAAAGAGGTAGGTGCAGACGAGGTGCGGCATGAGTTCGCGCGTTGCATCGGTGAGCACTTCAGGGTATTCACTCAGTTTTCGCACCAACAGACGCTCGGAAGCGTCAAGTGTCTCGTTACTAAACTCAGGCGCGACAGTACTCTTGCCGATAATCGAGCAAGCCCTGGCATGCGCGTACTGGAGATATGGACCACTGTTGCCCTGCAGACTGACTGATTCTTCCGGATCGTAGATAATGTCGTTACCCATGCGCTGCTTCAAAAAGGCGTACTTGACTGCCCCTTGGCTGACGCGCTCATCAGGGGTGTTGTTGAGCGCGGTGTTTGCCTGCTCGGCCACATCGAGCACGTCAACAGCACGCAGGAAATTACCCTTACGACTACTCATCTTGACGCCACCAGCAAGCTTAACGATACCGTGCGTGAGGTGGGTCGTGCTGCGTGCAAGTTCTGGCGCAAACTGCTCGATTGCTTTGAGTACTACTGCCATGTACTGCGCCTGTTCATTTGCCGTGATCACGATTGAACGGTCAAAACGGTAGTCGTCATATTTATGGAAGATAAGGCCAACATCCTTAGTCTCATAGGTTGGCAACCCTTCTCGGTTAATAAACACACGGGTATGGAGTCCGAATGCTTCTCCTGCGAACACGACAGCGCCGTTTGATTCATCAAAAACCTCGCCGATCTGGGCACGTACTTCTTTAAGTCCACGCTCTGCAACAGCACTTTCCGGGTAATACTTTTCAAAGTGTGAACCGATACGCGCGTAGAACGCGTCAAAGTACGCATAACTCCACTCGCGACAGGTCCAGTAGATCTTTGCAAAATCAGACTCGTGGTCGTTCCCGGCGTGCAACTTATAAACCCGCTTGTTGTACTCAACAATCGCTGCTTTTGCCTCGGCGTCGTCCTCATACGCGTTGCTACCCTCGACGTAACGTTCAGCCATCCACGGGGCGCGCTCATCAGCCGGAATCTCAGCGAGCTTATCGGGGTATTCCCCGCCCAGAGTTTTCACAATCGCCCACATGCTTTTCCCTACATGCAGGCCAACGTCGCCGCCAAAGTTTACCCGGTGAACATCTCCGCCCGCAGCTTCAACGAGGTTCGCGATCGCGTCACCCATGATAGAGGTGTAGAGATGTCCCGCATGCAGAACCTTAAACGGGTTCGGATCAGAATACTCGACCACAACCGTCTGGTGGCGATAGTGTTGTTCTGGTGCGAGCGACCAGGCTCCAGCAAGGGCTGCGTCGGTGAGCTTGATATTCAAAAAGCCCGGTCCAGCTACGGATACCTCGAGTACATCATCGAGCTCACGCACTGCATCGGCTAGGTGGCTTGCGACATCTTGCGGCTTCTTGCCGACTCGACCAGCGAGCTGCAGCGCCACGTTTGTCGCAAAGTCCCCGAACTGCGCTTCAGGGCGGGTCAGTACTGGCTCAATTTCAAGGCCATAGCTGGATTGGATGGTTTCTTTGAGGCATTCGATAACGGCACGCTGCATATTGCGTACCAGTATAACAGAGGTGAGACGAGCAACAAAACGAGAGATAGAGATGATTTTTAAACTTGTCTGGCGTTATACTGGAATTTACCTATGAATTTACTCGAACACCATGCCAAGAATCTGCTCAAAGAGCATGGCTTGCCAATACCCCAGTCGTGGCTCGTCCGTCCAGGCGATTCGATACCAGAGAACATCGTTTACCCTGTTGTCGCCAAGAGTCAGGTGCCCGTCGGTGGTCGCGGAAAGGCAGGCGGTATCGTGAGCGTTGACTCCGATAAAGAACTCACTCCAGCCCTAGGGCGCATCTTTGCGCTTGAGATCAAGGGGCACCGCCCAAGTGCCATCCTGCTCGAGGAAAAACTCAGCGCATCCCGTGAACTCTACCTCAGCCTCCGCCTCGACCGTGACACCCGCTCAGTCGAGTGGCTCGCCTCACCAAGCGGCGGTATTGAGATCGAGGAAAATGCTAACTCTGTCAAAACCGTACCCCTTGAGGCACAGAGCGAACTTGCCGACATCCTCGGTGTGCAGCCTGAAATTCTCGCACCCATTCTCGATGGCATCGAGCGTTGCTTCTTTACGAGTGACCTACTTCTCCTTGAAATCAACCCGCTTATCGAAACAAGTAACGACACTCTCATCTGTGCTGACGCCAAATGTCTCGTCGACGATAACGCACACTTCCGTCACCCGGAGCTACCGTGGCCAACCATCGAAGGAAACCCTCCGAAGCCGCTGGGTGGCACTATCGGCTGCATCGCCAACGGTGCCGGTATGGCAATGAGCACCATGGACACGATCGTCGCAGCTGGCGGCAAACCCGCCAACTTTCTTGATATCGGCGGCGGCACTGGTGAAAAAGAATTTGTCATAGCGCTGAAAAACATCATGGAACTGCCGGGCGTCACGAGTATCATCGTCAACATCTTTGCGGGTATCTCGCGGTGCGACGAGATCGCCCGCGGCATCATCGCCGCTCGTGAACAACTCCCTGAGCTTCCACCACTGTTTATCCGCCTCGAAGGTACGAACCGCGACATTGCCGTTGAGCTACTCCGTGAAGCCAATATCGCCATCGAACCCGATCTAAAAACATGTGTGAAAAAAGCCATGGAGGTAGCCGCATGACTCTCTTTGATACTCCGACCGTCCTCGTCCAGGGCATCACCGGCCGACACGGCGCCTTTCATGCAAAAGGCATGTTAGATGCGGGCACGAACATCATTGCCGGCGTCACACCTGGCAAGGCTGGAGAACTGGTTCATGGAGTTCCCGTTTATGATTCTGTTAGCGATGCCCGCGGCGCCCACCCCGAGCTTGATACCAGCGTCCTGTTCGTACCTGCCGCCTTTGCCAAAAATGCAGTTATTGAAGCAATCGACGCCGGTATCCAGCAAGTCATCGTGATTACCGAAGGAATCCCGGTGCACGATGCGCTTGTCATGCATGAGTACGCCACCGCGCATAACGTTACCCTCGTTGGTCCGAACTGCCCCGGCCTCATCGTTCCCGGCAGCCACAAGCTCGGTATTATTGCTGCACACATCACGAGCCCCGGCAATACCGCGATCATCTCCCGTAGCGGTACGCTCACCTACGAACTTGCCGACGCCCTTACCAAAGCCGGTATCGGCCAGTCGATCATCTTAGGCATCGGTGGAGACCCAGTGCCGGGTATGAACTTCGTTGATGCACTAAAGCTCGTCGAGGCTAACCCGCAAACCAGCCAAATCGTCATGGTTGGCGAGATCGGCGGCACGACTGAGCAGATTGCGGCCGACTATATCGCTGCACATGTCACGAAGCCAGTCTATGGCCTCGTCGTTGGCCACAGTGCCCCAGCTGGACAAACGTTTGGCCACGCCGGTGCGATCGTCGGCACAGATAGCGAATCAGCTGGCGCCAAGGCCGCCTACTTACGCGAAAAGGGTATCACCACAGCAAACACCCTTGATGAACTTATCGAAACCATAAAAAAAGCGGCCTAGGAGCCGCTTTTTTCTTAGAGTGCCTGCATCACGACCCAAAATGTGACCGCGAGCGAGATAAAGAACAGGCCGAGCCCAACCGGGCTGCCCCAGCTAAACCAGCTACCCCAGGCGCGCCAATGCAGCGCCGGCTCTACTTCTCGCCATTTGCGATACTCTTCGAGCTGTTCTTCTTGTGACTTTTTAGCCATGTCACTCCTCCTGTTTGTTAACCGCTGTCAGTCGACCTTTATATTCGTGACAGGATGCGTCGATGATAATCACGTGGCTTCACTTGTTCATCCGTGCACTCGACGCATAGAGTACTCCGGCAAGCTTGAGGTATCGCCTATCTTTTCACGAATTATAGCAGAGCGCGGACAAGACCGACGAACATCGGGTGCGGCCGAGTCGGACGCGAACGAAGCTCAGGATGGGCCTGGGTTGCGACAAAGTATGGGTGATTCGCTGCTTCGACGTATTCAACGAGCTTGCCATCAGGACTGGTACCAGATATCGTGAGGCCGCCCTTTTCGATATCTGCCTTAAACGTCTGATTCACCTCGTAGCGATGACGGTGACGTTCGACCACTTCAGCCGCATCGTAGGTCCTAGCAATCACCGATCCTTCTTCGAGTTTCGCAACGTAGTCACCGAGACGGAGCGTGCCGCCGGTCGATTCTTTGCCTTGCTGCCCTTCCATGATGTAGACAACGTCGTGTTTCGTGCCAGGGTCAAACTCAGAGCTATGGGCATCCTTGAGGCCGCCCCGACGTGCTGCTGCGATCACCGCAACCTGCAGACCGAGACAGATACCAAGGTATGGCGTATCGTGTTCGAGTGCATACGTTGCCGCTGCGATCTTACCTTCGACACCGCGCTCACCAAACCCTCCTGGTACCAATAGTCCATCGACGCTCGCAAACTCTGCTTCACTCGCTTTTTCAGCATTGATCCAGACAACCTCGAGATCCACCTCTTCTTGCCACGAAGCTGCTTTGAGCGCCTCGAGTACCGAGATATAGGTGTCTTCGTTATCCATATACTTCGCGACGAGTCCAACCCGCACCTTTTTCGATTTTTTCGATTGCTGCTTTTTGATAAGTTCATCCCATTCAGAAAGGTCCGGTTCAGCAGCGAGCCCTGTAAAGGCATCGAGCCGTACCATGAGTCCGCTGCCTGCAACGATCGACGGAATCCTAAAGACACTATCGACATTTGGCATCATAAGGACCGATTGGTCCGAGACCCCGCCAAACAGCGCGATCTTTCGGGCGATCGATTCTGGCGCAGGCTGATCAGTGCGGACGATCACCGCGTCCGGTACAATACCAAAACCGCGCAGGTCGTTTAGTGCATTCTGAGCCGGCTTGCTCTTGAACTCTTTACTCGTTCCAATAAACGGCACGTAGACGACGTGCACGTACATACAGTTGGCTCGTCCGGCCGTCAACGCAAACTCACGGATAGCTTCCACGAAGCTCAGTCCCTCATAGTCCCCAACCGTGCCGCCGATCTCAACGATATGCACGTCACTGCCTTCTCCAGCCTCTTGGATGGCCGCCTGGATCGACTGTGTGAGGTGCGGCACGAGTTGAACGGTCTTGCCGCCAAATTTGCCCGCACGTTCGTCTTCGATCAGTTGGCGCAGCAGCCGGCCAGACAGCGTCGCGTTCTTTTGGGTAAGTTCGATATCAAGGAAGCGTTCGTAATGTCCGAGGTCGAGGTCAGTCTCAGCACCATCTTTTGTGACGAAACATTCGCCATGTTCGGCCGGATTCAGGAGACCAGCATCAACGTTGAGGTATGGATCACATTTTTGGATCGAGACCTTGAGGCCTTGAGCCTTCAAAACCGCACCGATGCTTGCTGCTGTAATGCCTTTACCAACACCTGAAAGCACACCGCCGGTTACAAATATGTACTTAGTCCCTGCCATCCTCAAAACACTCCTTCTGCCTGTTTATTAAAGAGAAACCGCCCTGAGGGGGCGGCGAAAGGACCACTTGTTTCAAAAATAAAAAACACATGATCGCTCATGTAGATTAACTATAGCATGTAAACCAAAAATATACCCTCTATGGGTGCTTTTCATAGTCTTTAGTCTATAATCCACCTTATGGTTAAGATCCTCAAAATACTCAGCCTACCCATGCTCCTCGTGTGTGCGTTTCTGTCATGGATTCCTCTCTGGTTAAGCGCAGATACGCAGAGCTGTAGTGGCTGCCAAGCTGAGGCTGTCTATTTTATTCTCGGACTATTCCTCTACACTGGAGTCGCTGTCCTGCCCTTTATCATCACTTATCTCGTAGCTGATACTCTTCAACGCAGAGGAAGCGCTCAAACGGCAGCCGCCCTACAGGTCTTTCGTTTTAGTATCCCTTTAATCTCTCTCATTGTCATATATATTCTGGGTCTATTTCTCCTTTAGAACCACTAAAAATACCCCGACCAAGCGACCGGGGTATTTTTAGTGGCGGAAGAGGCGGGATTCGAACCCGCGGTACGGTTGCCCGCACACACGCTTTCCAAGCGTGCTCCTTCAGCCACTCGGACACTCTTCCAACCCACCCAGTATAGCGAAAATGTACAAAAAACATGTTGTAATACGTCATATTCCGGTTGTGCTTGCAAGGGGTCGACCTCTATACTAGAGTTATACGAACCCGAGGGAATTCCGATATGCCAAAGAAGAAGACTGCACCACCAGCAACGCCAGTTATCGAACTCGCTAATCTAACCAAGATTTTCGGCCACGATGACACTATCACCCATGCACTCGATGGCGTTGATCTTTCGATCGACGAAGGCGAGTTTGTTGCTATCATGGGCCCGTCAGGCTGTGGTAAAACAACCCTGCTCAACATCCTTGGTCTCCTTGACACCCCGTCGAGCGGTGATTACGCGCTCGCTGGCCGTCCCGTTGCTGAGATTTCTCACCGCACCCGCGCCCGTATCCGTGCCGAGCAGATCGGTTTCATCTTTCAGAGCTTCAACTTACTCTCACGCATGAACATCATCGACAACGTCGCCCTGCCGCTTTCGTATAAACGCGGTTTCCGTCACAAACGGCTTGAACGTGCCAGCAAGATGCTAAAGACTTTCGAGCTCCAAGAGCGAGAGTACTTCATGCCATCACAACTTTCTGGGGGCCAGCTCCAACGGGTTGCGATCGCTCGTGCCCTCGTGAACAAACCGAGTATCATCCTCGCGGATGAGCCGACCGGCAACCTCGACAGCAAGAGCTCGGAGCTCATCATGAACGAACTGCGCGATATCCATAAGGCCGGCAACACCATACTCATGGTGACACATAACCCAGACCTCACTACCTACGCGACCCGCATCCTCCATATGAAAGACGGCCGCGTCGTTCGCGACACAAAGAAAGACGCCAAGAAGTCTCGCGGCAAGCGTGGCAAGAAGCGCAGTCTCGGATCACACCTCAAGAAAATGATCAAAGAGGAGCAAGGCTCATGAATGGTGAACAATTCCGCATAGCTCGTCAGAACCTGGCAGCTAACCGTACCCGTGCCCTGCTCACCACACTTGGCATTGTCATCGGTGTTGCCTCGATCACCATCGTGATGGCTCTCGGAGAAGGTATCCGTGAGGCCGTGAGCCAGCAAGTTGGCAAGCTCGGCGGCAACGTCATCGTCGTGAAGCCTGGGCGCGACGACAACCAGGCCATGAATTCCTACAGCCCGTACAACACCGCGATGACAACAACCTTGACGGAACGCGACTACAATACGGCCAAAAAGGTGACCAATGTCAGCGAAATTGCCCCCGTTATGATCCTGAGCGGCAGCATCAAGGACGACAGCAACCACAGCGCGAACGCACCAATCCTGGCGACCTCTGAGGCGCTTGTCGATATCCTCAACCTCAAAGTTCATTCAGGCCAATTTATCGACGCCGAGACGAGCCGTGACACCGTCGTGCTCGGCCAGCAACTTGCGATCGACATCTTTGGCACAGATGAAGCCATGGGCCAATCAATCCTCGTCAAAGGTCGTCAGCACACCGTTATCGGCACTATCAAGAACACCAACACCCCAATCAACCTCTCCGGCATCGATCTCGACCATGCTGCCTACGTGAGTCTCGATGACGGCAAGAGTTTCAACCAGGGCATTGCCCAGATCCAGCAGCTTGCGATCAAGGTTGATGACGTGAACAAGATCGGCAACACCGCCCAAGCGATCCACTCTGCTATCCTCAAAAACCACAGTGGCGAACAGGACTTTACCACACTCGCTGGCCGTGAAATTGCCGATGCATCGAGCGGCTTCTTTGCCTCGCTCGTCACCGTGACAGCCATCATCTCAGGCATCACCCTCGTCGTGAGCGGTATCGGCGTCATGAACATCATGCTCGTGAGCGTGACGGAACGCACCCGTGAGATCGGTATCCGAAAAGCCCTCGGTGCAACCGACCAAAACATCATGGTCCAGTTCCTGATCGAAGCTCTCATCATGTGTATCGTCGGTGGCATCGTGGGAATTGCCCTCGCCTACGCGCTCGCCTTCTTTATCGGCTCCCAGCTCTACTTCCATCCGAGCATCAACCCGATCATCATCGCTACCGGCTTCGGTCTCGCGCTTGCCGTCGGCGTCATCTTTGGCCTCTACCCTGCACTCAAGGCAGCTCGAAAAGACCCGATCGACGCGCTCCGTCAGTATCAATAAAAATACCGGCCCTAGGTAGGCCGGTATTTGTTTTAGGGTACTAGAGCTATCTACCCAAGCTCAACTTTGAGCTTTTCGACCAGCTCAACCGGAGTCGGGTTTACGCCGTTTAGGATAGCTGCGTAGACACTCGCAAAGTCGGCGAGCGCAAAGCTATACGCTAGCTGCTGGAGAAGCGTCTCGCCTTTTGGCTCGATGACGATCGGGCTTGGACGCATGCCGCTCAGCAGCCGTTCACTGACTTCAAAGCGTTTCTGGACGCGTTCGTGCTCGAGGTTCGAGCGGAACTCAACAACCGCAAATGGCTTCTCAACCGGGTGCGAGCTCCAACCGATAAACTCGTTGTGATTGAACTCTGGGTATTGATTAGTCCAGGCAGTATTTTTCGCATTTTCGTTCATACAGATCTTGAGCTTGTTTGCCGCCGGGAACAAGAGTGGTCCTGCGTAGGTAATCACTGTCTTGCCTACGAGCTTAGTAGCAAGCTGCTTTGCGTAGTTTTCGCTTGTTGGTGTTTCTGCGCCAAATGAACCGAGCTGCTCACGGAGCCAGGCGCCAACTGACTGTAGCTCACTCACGTCCTCAACGGTGATATTGAGCGGTCGAATGATCGCAAGAAAGGCGCTCACAAAGTAAAACGTCGCCATGCGTGGCTGGATGCCACCAGGTATCGAAAACAGCGGGTAGCCTTTTTCTGCGGCGATCTCAGCGAGCTTTCCACCAGCTGCGACGATAACGATCTGGGCGCCAGCCGCCTCAGCATGCGAGAGCGCTTCGAGCGTCTCTTCGGTATTGCCAGAGTAGCTCGAAGCGATAAACAATGTCTTTTCGCCGACGTATGCTGGGATCTGGTAGTTACGTACTACTTCAAAAGGAATCGTCAGTCGTGGCCACGACTGCACGACAACCATCGGCAGTGCCGAGCCGCCCATGCCAGCCCAGACGATGTTTTCGATCTGGCCTTTTGGCTCAAAACTAGCCTCAAACGTTGCAGAGAAATAATCACATTGGTTCAGCGCGATACCGAGGGCATTTTGCGGGTCACGTTGACTGAGTACTTGGGGGTTATCGAGTATGTCCATGAACTTATCATACGTTATCGTGGATCACTTTTCAGGCGATAACGGTCTGTGGTAGGATAAAGGAAATAAGCTATAGCATTTATAAAGAGGTGGGGTATGGATTCAACAAACACGTCAAGCGTTACAGATGACCAGGAGCTGGCAAAAGTTCTTGAAAATATGAACCAGCAGGTAGATGCAGCGCCTGCTATACCGACGACCGATGACACAACCGCAACCCCTGTTGCTGATGATGCCACTCAGACTGACGGTATGGCGTTCGAGGAAACCCCCGTTGCACCTGCCGTCGAAGAAGTCGCTCCTGTTGAGGCTCCTGTCGTAGAGCCCGCACCAGTTGTCGAGCAACCGGTTGCCGCAGCGCCTGTCATGAACACCTCACCAGAACTCGACTCGATCAAAAAGACTGCCCTCGAAGAACTTCGTCCTCTCGTTGACAAGCTAGAACTCCCAGCTGATGAAAAGTTCGACACCCTCCTGCTTCTCATCCGTTCAACCGATGACAAAACACTTGTCGCAGCTGCCCACGAAGCTGCCCGTGCGATTCCTGACGAGACCAAGCGTGCCCAGGCCCTCCTCGATGTGATCAAGGAAATCGACTACTTCTCCGGCCACGGCCAGCAACCACAGTAAACGATACCTAAAACCGGCTACCAACGAGCCGGTTTTTTTCTTTGGCGTGAAAACGCCGCACCACTGGATGTGATGCGGCGGCGCCCGAAAGCGACTTCATGGCGATTACGAAGCCTCGCGCATGATGGCCGTGCCCTTTGAGCCACCGTAGGTCGGGTAATGCTTCAGCATCTGCTTGGCGGCCTCAGCCGTCAGCGATACTCGAAAGTTCATGCCATTCCCCTCTCGATGGTTACTCAAGGCAGGAACCAATCATGCCAGATCGGATCCACCTCGTCAATGACGTCGTTCACAAAAAACCGCCCCTATACGGAGCGGTTTTTTACGAATCATTCGGGCTACATCATTCCCATGCCGCCTGACATGCCGCCGGCAGCCGGGCTCTCGACTTCAGGAACCTCAACAACGAGCGCACCCATCGTCATGGCCGTAGCAGCAATCGAGACTGCGTTCTGAACAGCCTGGCGCGTCACGGCCGCCGGATCAACGACACCATCGGCTTTCAGGTCTTGTACTCCCTTATCCGGAGCGTTCACGTCGATACCCTGGCCCGGTTTTGCGGCCTGTACCTGCGCGAGCAGCGCATCAGCATTGAGACCGGCGTTGAGCATCAGCTGGCGGAATGGTTGGACGAGTGCGTCCTTTACGATCGAACGGCCGGCAGCGAGGCTGTCAGAGCCGTTAGCATCGATTTTTGCCGCTAGGTTTACGAGTGTGACACCACCGCCTGGAACGATACCTTCTTCGAGCGCAGCTTTGGTTGCAGCGACCGCGTCATCCACTCGATACTTCTTTTCATCGATCTCGGTCTCAGTAGCACCACCAACTTTAATAACGGCAACCTTGCCACCGATGGCTGCAGCTCGCTTTTCAAAGTTCTCCTTCTCGTATTCGCTTGATGCAGACTCGGCTTGCGCCTTAATCTGAGCGAGGCGGTCCTCGACCGCTACTGGATTACCAGCACCCTCGACAATAGTTGTTGCGTCCTTCGTGACAATCACCTTGCGAGCCGTACCAATAACATCGAGTTCAGCGTTTTCGAAGCTAAGGCCTTGGTCTTCTGAGATAACGGTCGCGCCGGTGAGTGCTGCGATATCTTCGAGAACAGCCTTGCGACGGTCACCGAACTCCGGCGCCTTGACGGCAACAGTGTTCAGTACGCCCTTCAGCTTGTTAAGCACGAGGATACCGAGGGCTTCGCCTTCAACGTCATCAGCGATCAGCACGACCTCTTTCTTGCCAGCTTGAGCAAGCTTCTCAAGCATTGGCAGGAACTCCTGAATACTCGAGATCTTCCGGTCAGTCACAATGACGGCCGGCTTTTCATACACGGCTTCTTGCCGAGCCGCATCGGTCACCATGAGTGCCGAGACAAAGCCGCGATCAAACGTAAAGCCTTCGACAACCTCAGACTCCATCTCAAGACCTTGCCCCGCTTCGACGGTAACGACACCTTCGCGACCAACCTTGTTGATAACGTCAGCAATCAGCTCACCGATCTGCGCATCGCCAGCCGAGATCGTTGCAACTTCGGCAACACGGCTCTTCTTGCCCGTAACAGGCTCACTGAGCTTTGAAAGTGCACCGAGCACCTCTGCGCCGGCGGCTTCAACGCCCTTTTTGAGTTCCATGGGGTTGTGCCCAGCAGCGATCAAACGGTTCGCCTCGTTCAAGATGTTGTAGGTCAAAACCGTGACTGTTGTTGTTCCGTCACCAGCTGCTTTGTTCATCTTGGTTGCTGCCTGCTTGATAAGGTTCGCACCGACAGAGTAGCCGAGCGTTTCGTCATCGACGTCAGCCAGCTCGACACCTTCGGCGACCGTCACGCCGTCATGGGTCACAGTCGGACCGCCGTATGGTTTCGCGATTACGACGTTACGGCCTTTTGGGCCCATAGTAACTTTGACAGCGTTATAGAGCGCCTCGGCACCACCGAGAACACGGCGGCGGGCGTCATCATCGTAGAAAACTTTCTTTGCCATGTATTTGCCTCCTTAACTCAGCTTTGCGAGGATATCTTCCTCTTTGATAATCAGGTATTCAGTGCCGTCGATCGTCAGCTCTGTCGTCGAGTACTCTTTATAAACGATACGATCGCCCTTTTTCAGTGTCTTTACGTCTGGTCCGACCGCTTCAACAACGGCCGCGACTGGCTTTTCTTTGGCAGTTTCAGGCAGATAGATACCGCTTGTTGTTTTGGTCTTTGCTGCTTCTCTGGTGGCTACGACACGATCAGCAAGCGGTGAAATAGGTGTGCTCATTTCCCTCTCCTTGAAGCGTTACACTTTTGTAATCTTATTGTGCCAAAGCAATTAGCACTCGTCAAGTTCGAGTGCTAATATGAGCTCTATTTTTTATAGTTTTGAAAGATTTGCTACGAAACAGCCAGCACACCTTCGAGAACGAGTGCGGTATCTTCCCAGCCTTCAACCGCAATCGTGTCGACACCCATGGCTTTTACTGGGTAGTCGTTGCCACCCTCTTCGAGCTTGTCGCCGACAAAGAGAATGTCGTCCTTGCCAATCTCAAGCGCATCCATAAGCTTTCGCATGCCATATGCCTTATCGATGCCAATACGGGTGATGTCCACGCTCGTAGAGCCACCGAGGCGCACTTCGAGATTCGGCAGTTGTGCTGCCACCAGCTCACGAAGCTGTTTCTTGGTCTCAACGTTCTTCTCTGCCCATTCGTACTTTTTCTCGGCAGGAGCCTGCTGTCCAAGCGCCGAGTATGTCACCTGTGAGCCACGGTCTTCGATGATGGCACCGTACGGCTTCTCTTCCCAAAGGCCGACTTCTTTTGCACTCGCCTCAAGTACTTCCATGATCTGCTTCTTCTCATCCTCGGTCAGATCTTCAGCGTACTGCAACGCCCACTCGTGCTTCAGTTCATCGTAGCGGTAGTATCGGGTGCCACACGTCGGCATGAGGTGAAGACGGCTCAGGAGATGCGAGGGTACTTCGAGCCGATCGACGACCTGCACCTTAAACTGTTCATATTTTCCACCTGAGATAATACAGACATCATATTTCTCGAGCAGCTTTCCTAATAAAGCACCCATTCGATCACTGATCGGTGATTTCGTTACCGCAAGCGTGTCATCAAGATCAAACGCAATAACCTGTCGTGTTGGCATGTTCCCTCCGTAAATTACCTTTCCAGTGTAGCAGGCTACTGCTGATCGCGGGCGCGCTTGTACTCAGCGACAAGCATCGGGAAAGAGGTGTGCTCTTTTTCTGCCTGACGACGAAGTGTCGCAAACTCTTCGATCGAGAGATTGTTAACGTGTCGCATAAAGTTCTCCTGGAACTCGTCAGTGTCTGGGCGACTTGCTGCATCAAAAACTACCGGCATAACGCCTTCAGCGACATCGCGGCCAAGTTGCTGCATCTCTCGGCGCAACTGGCGCCCGGCGGTATCAATCTCTGGCAAGCGATAACTAAGGAACTGGGCACCACGACGCTGACGCATACTTGGAGAATGACCCGATTTATAGAGGTCACGATCACCGACAAGCCGGCCGTATGGCGTACCCGCGTCGTACCACACAGGGAGATCAGCATTACGCATACCACCGCTCCGTTTGTCGTATTTCTTATCAGGCGGCATCCAGTGCATGCCATCGACAGAGGCCGCGTTTTCAAAAGCACGCTCGAACAGTTTCTGAGCCATCGCAAGCGTGTCGCCCGAGGCACTCACCTCATCAACGATCATGATGTTCTTGTTATCGAACATCGTCTCATCATCGGCGGAAACATAGTCTGCAGCATCCATATTCTTTACCGCAAATAGGCCGGTCAGCGAGTCAATTGTGTCCGGGTGAACATTTTCAAGCGTGATATCCTGACCGTTTTTACCTTCGCTACGCCCCATGACAGCCGCCCACTGCTCTCGGTCGAAGTTCACAAACTTAATATCAGGCATCGGCACCGGAATCGGCTGTCCATGCTCGTCGAAGTCCTTAAAGCCTAGTGTCGGCCAGAGGGATTTCATCAGCCACGCAACCGGTCGAGCCGATTTATCGAGAAAGATGAGTGTGTCGTCCTCGTGAGCAATGGCGCGCGCAATCAATCCTTCAGTGTAACGAACGTACTTGTAGCGCAGGTCTGGGTTATCAAGAATCTCATACTCAACGCGTTTGGCGGCTTCTTTGTTCGCCTGAACCTCATGAAGACCAAACAACTCGAGCTGGCCGTCATGATCTTGGGGTGTATGCGTTGTATGTTCTGGAGTAGTCATAGTGGTGGATATGAGCACTTATCTGTATTGAATATAGCAGATTTTTATAATTTTGTCAATGTATATACATAAACGCTTTGTGGAATATATTGCCCTCACATTGCCTACTTCTAGCCGAAGGGGTTTACCTATTTAGACCATATACTCCTACCATTGACAAACTGACATCTCTGTGTTATATATAAGAACTGTTTAGCACCTGAACAATCGGTTCTCGGACAGTGAGGAGCTTGAGATGATGGACGAAGGTTTCATCGTTGACCTCCCGCCCGAGGCCAACGACATTCGCTTCAACGTGTACGCACCAGACGGAGGTCTTCGCGAATGGCTTCACATGCTGGAGTCAGACGTGATTACTTCGCTTGATCTGGATGTCCGCCACGGCTACAGCTACGGCGTCTTCCGGATCTGGCCAGGAAACAACCTGACCCGCCACCCACACAACCCCCACAGGTATGAGGTGAGCGACGGGTACGGGGCTTTCGTCGACGAACTCGGCAACGAGAGCAGCAAGATCAGTTTCGGGGGTTACCTCGAGACCGAAGCAACGCACAAGGGCTCAGTCACAGGCGAGCTCACGCTCTGGAGGCGTCCGCTTCCAGGCTTCCTGACAGCATCCTAGAAAGGCTTGACATGGACGATCTCGACCAGCTCTCGGAGGTAGAGTGCCAGCGGCGGGCACAGGAGGAGAAGAAGCCGCGCACGACGCACGACTTCACCTTCGTCTTCCAGGTGGACGGCACGTGGCAGCAGGGTACCTTCACCGGCACCCTGCTCGACTGCGGTGACGTGATGTACGAGACTGCCAGTGAGCACGGCGTCGAGCTCACCAAGACACGGTACGCCCGCGGCCACCTCGACGAGAACGGCAAGCCCGTCATCCACCCCAAGACCGACAGCACCGCCGAGGCGGAGCTGCGCAAGGTCATGGGGCTCGAGGAGCCGGCTCGCGCCAGCACCCCGAAGCGACAGACGCGCAGGCGCTGAACACCCAAAGCCCCCGGAAGGATCCCACAAGGATTCGACCGGGGGCTGTTCAATTTCTGAGCTTTTTACTTGCCCGTCAACTCGCGCACAACGTCAGCGTCGTTCCAAGGGAGACGCTCACCGTTCACGATACGGAAACGTTCGTGGCCCATACCGGTGATGAGGATGGTGTCGTCCTTTCGCGCAATCTTGAGCGCTTTCTCGATCGCATCACGACGGTCGGCGATCTCTTCGGTCTTCGCCTCTCCACCAGCCCCAGCGATACCATCCATCACCATGGAGCGAATGATGCCTGGGTCTTCGTTATAGCTTTCTTCATCTGTCAAAATAAGCCTGTCCGCTAGACGGGCCGCAATCTCGCCCATAATAGGGCGCTTGCCTTTGTCACGGTCACCAGTAGCACCAAAAACGAGAATGACACGGTTCTTCGTGATTGATTTCGTGGCATCGAGCAGCTGCTCGAGCGCATCAGGCGTGTGAGCGTAGTCCACTACTACCTCAAAGTTCTTCCCGGTTTCAACCCGTTCAAACCGGCCTGGGATTTCTTCGAGGTTCGCGATGCCATCGGCAATCGCCTCGAGGTCGATACGGAACTGATACGCCGCAGTTGCGGCCGCGGTCATATTGTAGACGTTGAACTTGCCAGGCAGCGCCGTTGCAAGCTCGAGCTTGGTTTGATGGTCGATAACGAGACGGGCTTCACTGCCCCTTTTGTAAAGCTTGACCTGGGAGATCCTGGCATCAGCCATTTCGTTCGTTCCGTAGGTAATTTTTTGCTCACCTGCCTCGAACTGATCGTAGTACTCAAACCACTCATCGTCGCGGTTGAGGACGATGAAACGTGGGTGTTTAGCAAAGAGTAGTCCCTTGGCTGCCGCGTATTCTTCCATCGTCTTGTGGTAATCGAGGTGATCCTGGGTCAGGTTTGTCATGATGGCACACTCGATCGGCACACCATCGAGCTTGTGCTGCACGAGGGCGTGCGAAGTAATCTCGAGCACCACGTAGTCGACCTCAGCCTGCTTGGCGTCGCGGAAAAACTGCTGCATGCGCTCAGTTGAAGCGACCGTTGCGTTCAGTTCGTTGAGCTGGCGATCGCCGTTGATCTCGATAACTGCCGTCGTAAAGAGCGCTGTCTTCATACCGCCGGCCTTGAGGATTTCGTTGAGGTAATTAGCGGTCGTTGTCTTACCGTTCGTGCCGGTCACGGCTATAACCCGCAGATGCCTGGCTGGAAAGCCATAGCGTGCCGAGAGAGCGTAAATACGTCCCCTACGATACAGCTCTTCAACACTATGCACCGCTCCGCTTGGAAGGTACTGTCGTACACCCCTGACAAGTTTCTCTTTCATAACCTCTATGATACTACGGATACTGGCGCTACAATGTAACAGATGAAAATACTCGGTATTGAGAGTAGTTGTGATGAAACCGCTGCGAGCGTCGTGCAGGACGGCAGGCGGCTCCTTTCCAATGTCGTCAACTCGCAGATCGACATCCACAGTGCGTACGGCGGCGTCGTACCAGAGGTAGCAGCTCGCTCTCACCTCGAAGTAGTCCTGCCGGTTATCGAGAAGGCTCTCACCGATGCCGAGTCTACCTGGAATGATATCGACGCCATCGCCGTGACCTATGCTCCCGGCCTAGTTGGCAGCCTTCTCATCGGTACGCTTGCGGCACGCACCTTGGCGCTCCTCAAGAACAAACCTCTCTACCCTATCCACCACGTCGAAGGTCACGTCTACGCCAACTTCTTGATCGAAAAGGCCCCTGCCTTCCCTGTTCTGGCACTCATCGTCTCTGGCGGTCACTCACAGCTCGTCCTCTTCCGTGACCATGGTGACTACGAACTCCTCGGACAGACCCAGGATGATGCGGTCGGCGAAGCGTTTGACAAAGTGGCCAAGATCATCGGTCTCCCCTACCCTGGCGGTCCTTCGATCGCTCGTGCCGCAGAGTCCGGCAACCCGCACGCCTTCACGTTTCCGAAGGCTCGCATGCAAGGAGCCTATGACTTCAGCTTTTCCGGTCTCAAAACAGCCGTTCTAAGGACGGTACAGGCCGAAACCGGTGTTGCTTACGACTTTCCATCCCATCAGCTGCCAGAACGTGTCTCAGACGCTCTCAGAGCAGATATCGCTGCCAGCTTCCAGCGTATTGCCGTCGAAACCTTGGTTGATAAAGCTGAAAAGGCCTTCCATGACTATTCACCGGCGAGTGTTGTCATCGCCGGCGGAGTTGCCGCTAACCAGGAGTTGCGTCGTCAACTCAGCGAACGATTACCTCTGGACATCGAGTATGCCCCAATCAACCTCTGTACTGACAATGCCGCTATGATCGCCTCTCTCGGTTATTACTATGCTCAGAAAAACGAACCGACCGACCCTCGCGACCTCGAGATCATCCCTTCCCTCTCGATGACAAAAACTGCTTGGGCATAAAGTTGACTTTGTCTATTTTTATTCTAAAATAGGCATATTCCGTAGGATCCCCTACGGCGCACCAGACAGAGAGACAAACGTGAGCAACCAAATCCTGGTCATCGGGGACGTTACTCCCGAGCAGATCACGCAGATCAGCAGCGAATATGAAACCGGGAGTGAGGAGCTCGCGGTTACCATGACAAGTTTCAAAGAGTTCTTTCTCGATGATTCTGACCTCGTCGACAAGTACTACCCGGGGTACTATCTCAGGTCGATGGAGAATGAGGAGGTTCCCCTTCCCCTGCCAGACACCAACAGGCTGGTGATCAAGCACGTCAACAGCTTTGGCGGTCCTTTTGCCATCGTGGTGCTCGACGAGTACTCGTGGATCTATGGCAAGGATCGCGGCTACACTACCTGGGGCACGCTGATGCCTCCACGGCTCTGGGTTGCCTACCGTGACGGTTCAACCTGTCCGGTTGACGTGCCGGACCGTCCTTGAGTAAACGACGGGTGGCTGCGAAACTGCAGCCACCCGTCGTAGCCGTCTCTCTGTCTCTCAACCCAAACTCTCACAATATTTGAGAATTTGGGTTGAGCTTTTACACAATCAGGCACAGCCCTCCCCTGTTCGTGCTACAATATCCCTAGAAACAAACACGTGAGGAAACCGGAGACACTTCCTCCTGTGTAACGACACAGAGTTGAGTGGATTTGTGAAAATTTTCACGTGAATAAACGGAAATATTGATGAAACTTCCCAAAGTCTACGAACCCGACCAGTACGAACCAACCATCTATGCGCTCTGGGAGTCTAGCGGAGCTTTTGTACCAACCGGAAAGGGTGAGCCCTTCTCTGTCATCATGCCGCCGCCAAACGCCAACGGAAACCTCCATATCGGCCATGCACTCGATATGAACCTCAAGGACATCCTCGTCCGCTACCAGCGCATGCGTGGCCGTGATGCTATCTACATCCCGGGGGCTGACCACGCCGGTTTCGAGACTTGGGTTGTCTACGAAAAAGAGCTTCAGAAACAAGGGAAGAGTCGGTTCGACTTTTCACGTGAAAACTTATACCAACAAGTTTGGGACTTTGTGGCTGCCCGAAGGGGTGACATGGAACTACAGCTCCGCGCTCTCGGTACGAGTGCAAGCTGGGATGACCTCGTCTTTACGCTCGATGAGAAAGTTATCGACACCGTGTATGGTACCTTCAAGAAACTCTGGGATGATGAGCTTATTTACAGAGGTGAGCGTATCGTTAACTACTGTACATTCCACCAGACCAGCTTTGCCGACATCGAGGTAGAGCACCGCGAGGAACACGACTCGCTCTGGACGATTGCCTATCCACTCCTCGATAGAGTAGGGGAGATCCTAGTTGCAACGACCCGTCCCGAAACGCTCCTTGGCGATACGGCCATTGCGGTTCACCCTGAAGACGAACGTTACAAAGACCTCATCGGTCAGCGAGTCCAGATCCCAGTCATCAAACGCGAAATCCCGATCGTCGCCGATGAAGCAGTTGAAAAAGATTTCGGTACCGGTGCCGTCAAGGTAACGCCAGCGCATGATCCAACCGACTACGAGATCGGTCAACGTCACTCCTTAGAGGCGATCACGGTCATCGGCCACGACGGCAAGATGACGGAGGCGGCAGGGAAGCAGTTTGCCGGACTCGACAGTCTTGAGGCACGAAAGCGCATCCTGGCGGCGCTCCAGGCCGAAGACAGCCTCAAAAAGACCGAGGACCTCACGCACGCTGTTGGACACTGCTACAAGTGCGGTACTCGTATCCAGCCACTCCTCAAGGAACAGTGGTTCCTGAAGGTACGACCTCTCGCACAGCGTGCAAAAACCGCGATAGAGCAGGGCGAGATCGAGTTTACGCCTGCTTCAAAGGGTAAGCTCGTCGTTCAGTACCTCGACAATCTCCGTGACTGGAACCTTTCTCGCCAAATCCCTTGGGGTATTCCGATCCCAGCCTTCCAAAATACTGAGGATCCTGATGACTGGATCTTTGATGATCGTGTTGAAGAAGAAACGATCACTATCGATGGCAAGATTTACCGTCGCGAAGAAGACACTTTTGACACCTGGTTTAGCTCGGGCCAGTGGCCGTACATCGTCACCGATGCTCTCGAGGAAGATGGCAAACTAAAGCGCTTTTATCCTACCGATATGATGGAGACGGGAAGTGACCTGCTTGACCGTTGGGTTGCGCGCATGGTCATGCTCGGGCTCTACCGAACAGATCAGGTACCGTTCAAAAACGTCTACATGCACGGCATGGTGCTCGACGAACGTGGACAAAAGATGAGCAAGAGCAAAGGTAATGTCATCAACCCGATGGAAATCGTGAGCGCATACGGATCTGACGCGCTCCGTCTTGGTATCATCGCCAAACGCTCAGCAGGGCAGAACCAGGCGTTCTCAACTGCGAGCGTGGTGGCAGGGCGAAACTTCTGCAACAAACTCTGGAATATGGCGCGATTTATCGAACCGCACATCAACGAGCACGCAGGGAACACGCCTGAGCCAAAAACGATCGCTGACCACTGGGTGATTTCTCGTCTCGAGGCTGCCCGACAAACCGTCGAAACTCATCTCGAAGGCTACCGATTCGCCGAAGCAAGCGACGCTGTCTATCACACCATCTGGAATGACGTTGCTGACTGGTATCTCGAGGCAAGCAAGCTTGACCCGAACCCATCGGTTCTCGCCTGGGTACTTGAAACCTGCCTGACGCTGGCACATCCATTTGCACCGTTTGTAACGGAAGCCATCTGGACGACACTTGAACGCACCCAGACACCACTCGTATCGTGCCCGTGGCCAATAAAGACGGAGTGTAACGAGATCGCAGCTGCTGAGTTCGAACAGCTCCGTGCACTCATCACAGAAGCCCGCTTCGTTGCGATCGAACTGCCCGGTGGCAAGCAAACACTCATCTACGGCAGCGACTCGTTGATTGCCGACAACGAAGAGCTTCTGGCGCGCCTCGCACGTCTCGAGGCAGTCAAATACACCGAACAGCCAAAAGGTCTCCGTCTGGCCGTCCCAAACAGGGAAGCCTGGCTCGAAGTTACCGAAGAAGTCCTCTATGAACACCAGTCAAAGCTCGAAACCCGTCTCGGTGAAACCCGTGCTCGGATCGATGCCTTGCAAGCCCGCCTCGCTAACGCCAACTACGTCGCCCAAGCCCCACCGAAGGTCGTCGAAGAAACACGTACCCAGCTAACAGAGCAAGAGCAGCTCTTCAAACGCTTGAGCCGTGAGCTCGAAGTACTGTAGGTACATATAAAAAACAGCCCCGGTGAGGGCTGTTTTTTTAGACGTATGCGTAGATGAGGCTTGCAACGACTCGGAAGCGAAGCATAAAGTCATGTATCCGACCTGAGAGTGAATCGTCGGTCGTCTCTGCTGCAAGCGGATTTAACTCACGGGTACGGGCTGCGGTCGATGAGGCGTCACTATGGATATTTTTGACACTCGCTTTGTCGATGTGGTGATGGAGGTCACCAAGTGCTTTTGCGGTGATATCGGTCGCACCAAGCTTATTTGCACTTGGGTTGCTCACGGATATCGATACCGCGTCCTTGGCATGCATATGCGAGAGGACAACCGACACACACATCATCTGGATGAGCAGGGCGTTGGCGAATAGTTTCGAAATAGTTTTGATCATTGTGGTGGTCTTTTGGTTTTCGAAGTGACTGTTACTGTACTTTTTCGGGAAGTTCGAGCTCTTCTCCAGGGTCAAGCTGACCGTTTTCAAACACATCTGCGTTATCAGGGTCGTTCTTTACTTCAACACGCACCTCGCCAGTGTGGCTTGCGCCACCATCGACGTGCTCGTTGATTAGATCGTTGAGCGTATCACCTGGGTTAACCGTAACGGTTTGGGTGCCGGTCATCTCAGGACTACCCAGAGGACTACAGGCCGTACCGAGGGCAAGAACCGCAGCAGCTCCACCGATATATTTAACGGCGATCTTTTTTCGCTTCTTAAGTGTTTCGTTGTTTGTCGTTTGGCTTGTCGGAAGAGTGTTTTGGTTTTCGTTACTCATGCAAACATATTAGCATAAGCTTTACATTTTGTCAACTATGGTGATATGGGTGGTTTTTGGAAATCATCCGTGCGCGGTAGAGCTGCTCGGTCAGGATGAGCCGTACGAGTTGATGCGGAAAGACGAGTTTTGATAGGGAGAGGATGTAATCGGCCCGTGCTCTCAGCGCTTCATCAACGCCATACGCACCCCCGATCACAAAGACGATACGGCCGGGACGGGTAAGCCAGTCATCATAGTGTGCGCTCAGAGCCTTTGAGCTGAGCTCGTTGCCACGTTCATCAAGCAACACGACAAAGTCATCGCTCCGCACAAAATCGAGCACAGCGGCGCTCTCAACGCGCCGTGCAGTCAACTCATCTGCGCCACTCGGCTTGATAAGGTGCCATACTGTCTCCACCTCCCGGTTAAGGCGCGTCGTAAAGTCCTCAATAGCCGCGCTCAGCGCAGGATCATGTCGCTTTCCAACTGAGAGTAGCACCTGTTTCATACCTAAAACGCCAACCTAGCTGCGAGTGCTGCGAGCACCTCATGGTCAGGCTCGGCATTTTCCATGCCTGCTCGATGATATTCCTCGGTAGTAGTGAAAGGGATCAAGTGGATATGTGCATGCGGTACATCGACGCCCACCACTTTTTCGCCAATATACGGCGAGCCAAGTACTTCACGAAGCCTGTGTGCTACCTTTTTGGTTGTCGCCATAACTGCCTCATAGTCTTCATCGCCAAGATCCCACACAAACTCTACTTGGTTCTTCGGAATCACAAGTGTGTGCCCTTCGACAGGTGAGTAGATATCGAGAAACGCGAGCGTTTTCTCGTCTTCATAGACCTTGTGACTCGGGATTTCGCCCCGGATAATCTTTGTAAAAATACTTGGTTCTTGCATATGAGACTAGTATACAAAACGATGAGTTTTTGACACCTTGCCAAATAGTTGCATGGTGTTACGCTGAACATAAGCTTGTGACACACAAACACGATCCAACCGGGAGGTGAATCATGATTGCGCAAGTAGTACCTATGTCCGCGAGCGCATTGGAGAAGTGGCTCGAGTACGACACCTACATCCAGCTCGGTTGGAGGGGAGTTCTCTTCGCCGTCTTGATCGGGTCGCTCATCTTCGGCATCTTCAAGCACCACGTCGGGTTCCGCAACATCGGTCCGAACGAAGGCGGCATCCGAGAGTTCTTCGGAGTCAAGCTGTGGAAGCTGGGGCCTGGGCCCCACTTCTTCATCACCGGCTTCACCAACGTTCGGAAGGCCCCGTTGGCCGTCGGTCAGATCGATCTGCTCGGCGAAGTCCGGCGCGATGAGCTGATCTACCGCTACGACGTGGCTGTGCAGATCCGGGTTATCAACACCCGGGCCGCACTCATCGCGCGAATCTACTTCGCCGAAGACAACGACAAGAGCGACATGGACAACGCCGAGAACGTAAAACAGATCACGACCATTCTCAAGCGCAGTCTGCGGAAACTCGTGGAGTCCGGTGCTTCGGCAGATGAGATCGAGAAGGGCATGAAAAAGGCGCGAAAGAAGCGTCTGGAGGAAAAGTACGGCTCAAAGGTGTTCGATGTCCTCGTCACCGAACTCGTACCCCGGCCCGTCTCGGAGCTGTCGGCAGCGATCAGGCAGTCACCGCTCCCTCCGGAGAAGATTGCCGCCATCCTCGCCGCAGACAACCCGTCCGGTGACGGCACCCGTCACCTCGAGGCCATCGAAGGTGGTGTCAGCGCAAGCTGACGCTTCCAGGCCTCAATAGCCCCTCGCAGCCAGCGGGGGGTTTCACTTGCCCCGCTTCTTCGGCCAAAAGAAAAACGACCAGATGCCATACCCGATCGTCTTTCTCTTGGCGGAGAGGGGGAGATTCGAACTCCCGGTACGGGGAAACCGCACACCGCTTTTCGAGAGCGGCACCTTCAACCACTCAGACACCTCTCCAGGTATTTCTATACTACCTCATCTATAAATTCGCCGACCGCTGTGAAATGGGCTACAATGACTGTATGAAAGTATGGCGAGGCTTTACGCTGACGGTTTGGGTAATTCTACTCATGCTGCTCACTACCTTCGTCCTGCAGTACCGCGCGCTACAGACGACCGTGCTCGATAGCAACATAGCAAAAACCCAGTTAGCTAAAGCAGGGGCGTATGAAAAGCTGCGCGATACCGTTCTCGTCGAAAAGTTGCGGACTGTCGTCCAAGAGCGCTACCCGGAGAACACCATCGTTGACGATAGTCTGCTCCGAAAGATATTAGCCGAAACCCTACCGACAGAGGTGATGGAGCAGCGGTTCACGCCAGCTGTCGACGCACTGTACCGATGGATCGATAGCAAAGAGCCGGAGATAAGCTTTTCTATCGATCTCTCCGACAAGGTGGAGTTGTTCTACCGAGTCCTAGAGGTTCAACTTGGCAAAAAGCTCACGATGCTTCCTAGTTGCGGTGATTATCGCTACCCGCCCGAGGAAGCTGTACTCGTCGACAAATGCATTCCGGTATACATCGCAGTTACAGAGGCGACAAGCGTAGCCATGGCCACTCTTGAGACTGATGAGCTGCCGATAGGCAACACGATCACCCCCGAAACGTTTGCACTAACAGGTGGCAACCCTAGCGGGCTCAAGCAACTACCAACCTACCTCAACTACCTATGGGTACTGAATTATGTCGCTATCGCGCTCTTTGTCCTTGTCTCACTCTTTCTTGTTATCAGTCGCCGGTCGCTGGGAGTTCTCGCGGTAGGCGTAAGTCTCGTGGGTGGAGCGCTTCTCATTTGGCTAACCCAACCGATTATCCGCAGTCTCGTGCCAGCAAGCTCCGACGGCATCTATGCACTCATCTCTGAGCTGACGAACGCTCTCTTTAGCGCCTTTGTCACGACAAGTACCCGATATGCGCTCATGAGCCTGTTCGTGGGTACTCTCTTTGTCATAGGTGCCGCAGCTTGGCGCTGGTCGAGAAGAGGTAAGCGACATGCCTGACCCTCGTGCTTCTTTGGATGCGTTCCGAGCGCTCAGTGCACTCTTTCTCCTTCGAATACTCCAGCCAGCGCTTGTGATGTCTGTTATCATCCTGATTGCGCTCTATACGCTCACGATACTACTGGCCCTTACGTTTAGCACCTGGTGGCTACTCGCCCTCTTCGTGCTCGTTCCTCTTACCGTCTTCCTGTTGGTAGCAGGATATGTGTTGTGGTACTTGCTACACAAATTACTACCTCGAAAACTTACGTCACGGGAGCGTACGAAACTACACAAATTTACTGAAACCCTCTGGAGCGTTGCGGAACAGGTCAGACTCCCATACCCTGTTCTTTTATTCTTGGTTGCGAAAGATGTTCTACGGGGCAAGGAAAGTAAGTTCTTGCGTAGACTTATTGGCGACTCGCGCGACCTCATGAAAGAGTTTGGCGAGATTCAAGCCTTCTTCCGGCAATAACCTCTCAATGTGACAGTTATTACTTACAGCAGCCGCTAGCCTGCCTACACTTAGGATGATAAAGGAGGTTTATCTATGGCACAGCACAACGTACCGTCGCATACAGGCGGACTCCATCTCTCATCCACCAACCGTCTGTTTATGGGAGTGTGCGGGGGTCTCGCTGAGTACTTTGACATGAACGCAACACTTCTGAGGGCACTCTGGGCAGCAGTAACGCTTATCACTGGTATTTTGCCCGGGGTGGTCATCTATATCCTCACGGCTGTCGTGATGAAAAAGGGAATCGAGGAGTAGAGCAAGTTATCACCCACAACAAATCTATGCGGCAAGATTCAGCGTCGTATGGCAAGATATCGCTCGCACACTCGCTCTTCCGCTTACTGGAAAAGAAAATACCTTCGGTGCTTTCTTTTCTGCGTCGCGCTCCACCGAACTTCTTTTGCTACGCAAAAGCTAAGTTCTCATCTGGCGCGGCGTTCGACCAAGAAAAAGAGACTAACTTTCGCTAGTCTCTTTTTCTTGGTACACCCGGCAAGATTCGAACTTACGACCTTTGGCTCCGCAAGCCAACGCTCTATCCAGCTGAGCTACGGGTGCATGTCGTAGCCTCGCGGTACATAACGTACTACCAGGCCACGCCTAATAGTAGAATGTACCTTCTCGCTTTGCAGCGAGAACAGGCGCTAGTATATCAGAAAAGACAGGGGTAAACAACCGCTTACAGCAAACTAGAAGCGGATTTTTTCGACAAGCTTGTCGAGTGGGTCGCGCTTAATATTCTCCATCGGCAGCACGTGGCCGAACATATCAACAAGCTCCTCAGCATATTCAGGTGGAAAAAAGACGCTCACCATCGGCATGAAGCGTTTGCTCGGTACGAGACGGATCGAATAAAATGCATTTTCTTGGACAACCCCGAAAGCCCGGAAATCCTGAAAGCTGAAGTGCTTTTCGTCAATCTGGAGACCATGAGAGGTCAGGGCGTAGTTGATAGTCCGAGGAGGACGCTTTGCGATACTGATCACTGCGATAGTCATCACGATAATGAGCGCACCAAACGTCCATGACTTCACGAGAAAGAAATCGATCACAAGAAGGACGGTTGCCGCCCCTACCAGAGACAGAAACCACATGCCATCTTTTTCGTGATGAACAAACTCAGACGCCTGCCAGCTCAGGGGGGCGTCAAGTGATGCTTCGTTTTGAGTCGGTGGAGCTTGCGTCCCCTCTGGAAGAGAAGCTTCGAGCGCATCACTAACCACAGGAGCAGATTGATCGGTTTGTGGCTCATTCGTAGGTTGCCAGTAATTCTGATTCTGCTCTGGTTGCATACGATGAGTATAGCATGAGCGGGATGAGGGATTTAGAGAGATATCGGCCTACGGCCTCTTCCGCTTGTTTGCTCGAAAAATGCTACGCGCTTTTCTCGCCGCACTGCGCTACACCGAACTTCCCGCTCTCGCTTCGCGAGTACGCGGGAGCTCAAATCTCCGCCTGGTTCCGCCAAATGAAAAAGACCCCTATAGGGTCTCATTCATTTGGCGGAGGAGGGGAGATTCGAACTCCCGCTACAGATCTCTCCGTACTAACGATTTAGCAAACCGTCCCCTTCAGCCACTTGGGTACTCCTCCGTGCCGGCCACACTCTAGTATAGCCGAAACGTGGCGGAGAGGGAGGGATTCGAACCCTCGGTACCGTTGCCGGCACGACGGTTTTCAAGACCGTTACCTTCAACCACTCGGTCACCTCTCCGTGACAGTAACTCGACTATTTTATCAGAGGTCGGACATCTCGTCGAGAGTCTGGCGGGCAATTATGGCGATAAAGATCTTTTTCGCACCCGCCTCTCGAAGTTTTCGTACGCTCGCGCGCATTGTCGCCCCAGTCGTATAGATGTCATCGATAAGTAGAATACTGGGTGGCATCGTTGCTGACGCCAACCCAAGGTCGCGATCAGCCTGCTCGAGACGTTCAGCACGAGTCTTAAAGTGTTGTGTGTCGCTGCCATATCGGTTCAGCAATGGCCGGCACGCGAGAGATCGCTGCATGGCAAGACGTTTCGCAATATATAGCGTATGGTCAAATCCTCGGGCTCGCCGGTGTACAGGAGATGTTGGTGCCGGTACGATAACCGTATCCGGGGCTAATATCGGTAACCGTTGGTCCAATAAGTCAGCGCACACCCGGCCTGCTTCTTTTGCTGAATCAAATTTATAACGGTCAAGAAGCTGTTTGAGCGCGCCTTCACGAACGCTTACGCACCAGCCGGACTCAATCCCCATCTGTCTTGAGCAGTCTGGGCAAATATTTGTATCGAGGGTAGGGCGTAGGCAGCCTAGGCAGGCCGAAAAGGGCTCATAAACGATGTCATTCTTACAAGAAAGACACATGATTGACCCCGCATTTCCACACCCACAACAGGAGTGAGGAGCGACAAATGCGAGTAGTTGGTCAATCATTGTAGTTTTTACGTTTCCCCAGGGCTATTATTGCAGATTTTTGACAATTTACGCTATACTATGTGAGACATACGTTGAGTAGCCTACGAAGTGGAGGAAACAGATGGCACGAGGACAGAAACAAAATGACGACTTGCTCATGGAAGATGAGCTTGCCGCAGCATTTTTGAGTGATGACACACCAGTACAAGACGCACCTGTAGAGGAATCACAGCAGAGCGACGATGCTTGGGAAGAAGAAGAGGCGATGCCAGGACAGCTCGCTGTTGACGTGTACGAGACCGACGAACGACTTGTTATCAAGGCCCGCACGGCTGGTGTTAACAAATCAGACCTGGACGTCAGCATCTCTGACGGTATCCTGACAATCTCAGGTACGCTCTCATCGGGCGATGACTCTGCTGCAACACAGTGGCACATCCAGGAATGTTACTGGGGTGAGTTTAGCCGCACCCTCGCGCTTCCTGTGCCTGTGAAGGAAGACGAAGTTGAAGCTGTACTCAAGGACGGCGTCCTCACGATCAGCTTCATCAAGATCAAGCAGGAACAAGCTCGCAAGATCGAGATCCAGTAAGTACTCTCATTTTCGTAGGTGGGACGACAACGAAAATACCGCTCGGGAAACCGGGCGGTATTCTTTTATTACACACTGCGTCTGCGAGCGTTCAGTCGGGATGCGATGGGTAGCTTTTACTGAGAAACGGAGTGAGCCGTATGGCGATATACGGTGAACGAGTATCGCAAGGAAAAGGGACTCAGCGCGCCCGAATCAACGCTCGCTTAGGTGGCGTTACTACCAGCAAGAGCCTGAGTAACGAAGTTCACCGCAGCGTAGGCGAGGAAGGCGACTACGATACCAACGATTGCGTAGAGAATGGTATTTTTAGCTGACGTCACCTGTGCCTGGTCACCGCCAGAGATCACGTAACGGATACCACCGATAATAAGCATGATGACGCTGATCGCACCAACGAGAAAGAGGAGGATGTTTGTCACACGGCTAAAGATACTGTTGTTTCCGCCAAACAGGTCGGCAGGCTGCTGGTTACCACGTGCACAGTCCGCACCCGAACTGATCGAAAGGTTACCCGTGTCACAAGCTGCAAGTACGCTCGGTTCCGAGACAAGACTCACGGCGGCTACGAGGGCGAAAGCCATTACGCTGATATGGATAAGTTTTTGTATACGCTGTTTCATATCTTATATTTATACCAGATTGTCCTGACTTTCACCACTTTAAAACCCTCCGCTTAGGGGAGGGTTTTAAAGCAAGCCGTCAGAGATAGCTTAGGCTGCAAGACTGTTCGTGACGAAGCGAACTGCAGCGTATGCCAGGAAGGCAACGATGATACCGATAATCGCGTAGAGGATCGTGTTCTTAGCGCTGGTCACCTGTGCCTGGTCACCACCAGAGATCACGTAGCGGATACCGCCGATGATAAGCATGATGACTGAGATTGCACCAACAAGGAAGAGGAGAACGTTTGTGATCGTACCAAAGACGCTGTCAGAGCCACCAAACAGATTCGTAGCCTGGTCGTCACCCTTTGCACAGTCAGCACCTTCTGAGAAGCTAATGTCAGTTTCGTCACAGGTACCATCAGTAACCGCGTGCGCTGGAGCAGGGACAAGGCTAAGCCCAAGTACGAGCGCAGGGACGAGTAGAAGTCCGCGGCTTAGTTTTTCGATTAATGATTTCATGAGTTCTCCTTATGGTTTTGTACGATGTATACGTTAGTTATAGCAAAAAAACACTAGTAGCGAAAGAGGACGTCTTAGCGGCCAGGCGTTAGCGCACCGAGGACAAAGTTAACGATCGCAAAGGCCATGACGGCGATCACGAGACCGATGACGGCATAGAGGATCGTGTTCTTAGCGCCAGTGATCGCACCCTGGTCGCCACCAGAGGTAACGTAACGCAAGCCACCGATGATAATCATGATGACTGCGATCGCACCGATGAGGAAGAGTAGTATGTTGATGATGTCTTTGATGAAGTTGTTGAACTGTGAGTTGTTACAGCCACCACCACCAATCTGTGTAACGCCGTTACAAGCCGAGGTCTTGTTATTTGCTGGTACTGGATCTGCAGCGTATGCGGCTGGAGCCGTCAGAGCCGGTACGGCGACCAGGCCAAGCATCATCATAGTACTTACGATTAGGGTCTTTACTTTATTCATCTTGTTCTCCTTATAGATATGATAATACGAAGTTAACGATCGCAAACGACATGATGGCTATAACAAGGCCTGCCACTGCGTAGATGATAGTGTCGCGTGCACCTTTTGCTTGACCAGCATCACCAGCCGACGTCGTGTAGCGGATACCGCCAATGATGATCATGATGACCGAGATAATACCGGCAACAACGATCAGCAAGTTGACGACATTTGCCATGAGACCATAGAGCGAGTTCTTGTTCACACCCTTACAAACCTTGCTATCATCGTTACATTTTTGCAGCACATCTACTGGTGCAGCATATGCAGGTTGTGGTTGCATGGCTCCGGTAAGTAGTCCGGCTGAAAGCACGAGGCCTGCCGCTAGAAGCTTGAGATTATTCCGTAGTTTCGTAAGCATATATATTGAATCCCTTCCTACTAAAACAGGTTAGCTGTTACAAACTGAACGATCGTAAATGCCATGATCACAAACCCGAGACCAACAAGCGAGTAGACGATCATATCCTTGGCTTTTTCGAGATCTCCAGGGTTACCTTGGGATATCGAGTACTTGATGCCGCCAAGAATCACGAAGATAACGGCAACGACTCCAGCGACACCCAGTACTGCACTCAGTGCACCCTGGAACTGTGCGTCGTTGATCTCTGCTTTCGGAAGATTCACTGCATCGCTGGAAATGGCGGCAAGCAAACTGACTAGTGTGTTCATGACTGTATGATACCTCCTTGGACGAAGTCTACGATCGCAACTGATGCCAGTGCGATGACAAGTCCAATGATCGCGTTCAGGATCGCCTTCTTTGCCTCGGATATCTTTCCGGGATCACCTTCGCTCTTCATGTATTTGAAGCCGCCCCATATCAAGAAGCCAACGGCGACGTAAGCTACAACCTGGAGCAGTATCTCAACAAAGTTAAGAGCAATAACCCAAAAGTCGTTGAGTTGTCGGATCCTGATGTTACACCTACTGTCTACGATGCCTGCGTACCAAGTAGGGAAGGTAAGGACACGTTGAGTACATGCAGCACTAGCAGTAGCTGGCAGCGGTGGTGCAACGCTCAAAGAAAACACAGTTATGAGCGTTAAGAGAGCGTATTGGAGGGCTTTTTTTATCTTTTGCATAAGGTTATTTATATCATGGTGTATTTACCCGACTTGGTCAAGATCAAGCAAACACCCCTCCCGGCACCAAATAGTTAATGAGTGCATAGGCAAACAGGAACAGTAGCAGCC
>CBHTSZ010000003.1:0-151886 GCA_966095765.1 uncultured bacterium | reverse complement strand
TATGGCCAAATATCGTTTGAACGGCTGCATACCGATATATCAAAATACGCACCCAAAATACCACCAAAAAACTGCGTGAACTCACCATATAAACACGACCCCGCATTGCTACGGGGTCGTTTTTATGATGTCTGTCCGGATTTCCGCTGACGAAGTCATAGGATTCCTTCTGACGAGGGAAGAGCGGTCAGACTCGATTAGCCAAGAATGTTGCGACGCTGTTGGACGGCGTAGCCGATACCAGCTGCAAGCGCGCTCAGACCGAACATAGTAGCGATTGCGCTAGCAGGACCGGTTGAGGCGATAGTAGCAGGAGCAGCAGCAAGAACCTGAGCACACTTGTTGAGGTCCTTAGAGTGCTTGTTGCTGTCAAACTCAGTTTCCTTGATGTTTACAACCTTCTTTGTCGTAAGGTCACAAACAGTGATCTGGCCAGGAGCTGGTGTTTCAGCACACTTAGCGAGGTCTTTGCTGTGCTTGCTTGCGTCGAACTGGTCTTCACGGATCGTGATGATGTTCTTAGTAGCAAGGTCACAAACAGTGATGTTCTTTGGTGTTGGTGGAGTTTCACACTCAACCTTAGCTTGGAACTGAACGAAACGCTTCTGCTCAGTTGAGACACCGACACCGTTTGGAACGGCGACGCTGCCGCCAACGATACCGTCAGCGAGAGTCTGGAGCTTAGCGTTGTGTGCGTCGAGCAGCTCGGTTGAGCCGGCGACGTACGCGAGTTTACCAGCAGTGCTGAGGTTTACGCCTGCAGTGTCACTAACTGATGTTGGGTTTGCGTTGTCTGCACTAACCGTTACCTTTGAGCTGTGCGAAGTAGCAGCAGCGGCAGGGAGGGTAGCGCTTACCTTGACACCGGTAAGGGCGTCAGGACCTGGGTTGTGGATACGAACCTTGAACTGAACAGTGTCACCACAAACGGCACTGACAGGGTCGGTAAAGTCAGTCATCTTAGTGACGTTCTTTACGCGGTAGATGTCACCACCCTCGATTTGACCAGCAGCAAGTGCGGCAACCTGAGAGAAGGCAACGGCTGGTACCATAACGGCACCGAGAACGATAGAAAGTAGTTTCTTCATAAGAACTCCTTTTTAAGTAGCGGGTTAATATAGGCAAACTAGATAGTCATTGTGATTTCTAAGTGGTGTGCGCGAGGCGCACGAGGTGAGCTAGGCTCTAAACACTCGTGCGCACTCGCGACACCAACTACTGCTAGAACTCGTCAGCCTTCACGGGGAAGGAAACCGAGTCCGTGGCGGACTTGCCGTTCGCCGTCACCTTGGCGGTGATGGTGAGCGTACCCGGCGCATCGCCGGCCCAGGCCGTAGCCCGGTAGCACGACTTACCCGAGGGGCAAGGCGTACCATCCCAGCGAACATCGCTCGGAACCAGTCCAGCAACCGTGCCGGCACCCGAAGCACTGACCTGAACGGAGACTGCGTCACCGTCGGGGTCCGAAGCCTCGATCCAGATGTAGGCGTTGCCGCCCACGTACAGGTGTGCCGGGCTGCCCATGATGTTGACCACGGGGGCGTTGTCCGGCGGCGGCGGGCACTCCTCGACCACTCCGGAGAAGGCGGCGGACTTGCCAGCCTCAACGAGCAAGACCGAACCCGAGAACGGGCCGACCGGCTGGTTGGGGATGACGATCGTGATCGACGCGTTCGCGCCGATCGGACGGTCCGCCAGGACCTGACCGTTGAAGGTAGGACGGATCGTGCCCGGGCTGTTCGTCGGGTTGTGCACCACGAGGGTGACATCCTGAGTCTGGCCGGACTCAACACACGCCTTGGGCGTGACCGAGACGGACGGGCCTGCGGGCTCGCCAGTCTCGACGTTGATGACGATCATGACCTCGACGGACGCCTCGGCCTTCGCCTGAGCGTTCGCCACAGCCTTCGCCTTCGCCTTCGCGGTCGCCTTGGTCTTCACCGAAGCCTTCGCGTTGTTGATGGCCGAGCCGGTCGCCTTGAGCGTGGTGGAGTTAGTCACGTAGACCGACGCCGTGTCGCTCGCGGTGTCCTCGCCGTGCCCGGTGGCCGAAGCCTTGTCGGTCACGGTGAACGTCTTCCCGTTGTAGGTGTACTCCAGGGAGACGTTGACGGCAACAGAGACATCCACCTCAGCCTTGGCCGAAACTGCGACCTTGGCGCGGGTGCCGCTGCGGACGTCGAGGATGGCGCCGTGAGTGGTTGACGGGGGCTTCCTGCTCGGGATGAAGGGGTTGCCACAGTTGGCGCCGGACGTACCGCCGCCGACCTTCTTGTGGGTCGCCTTCTTGCCGCCGGTCCAGAACGGCTTCTTCAGCTTGCACACCTTGGACGGTACGGGGTCGTACCACCAGATGCGCTTGCCACCGCTCGTGTACGAGTTCCAGCCCGGAGACCAGAAACAGGTACTCGTGGTTGCTCGGGTGCTTCGCACCTGCGCCGCCGCGTAGCTGTACGCGGAAGCCGAGCTGGCAGCCGTGGCCGTTGCCGAGGCCGAAGCCACGGCGGAACCGGTCACCTTCGCCTTGATGGTGATGGTTTGGGTGTCAGCGTTCGCGGCCGGAGCCATGAACGCCAGCCCTCCCAGCATCACGGCGATCGCCGTGATGAGCATGAGAATGCGCTTCATGTTGACCCTCCTAAAGGGCTCGTAGTTCAGACGAATGCTTCAGACGAATACTCGCCTGGACGAACCCTGGATGGGTACGACGCCTCACCGACAACCTATTGTCGACAAAGCGTCGTACCCGTGAAGGAACATGTGCCATATATGCAGTAGTTGGTGTCTTGGGCTTAAAAACCCAATGACTATCTAGTTTGCGAGTTACATGCTTACATGTGAAATGTCGCAAACATTTCTTGGCTAAATTGTTAAACGACGCCTCACACGTGAACGGTTATGAGACAAGAGAGTCAGGGGTGAATACTTAGGTAACACCTCCGTTTCCAATGTCCCACCTCACTGAGGTTAAGAACATATTATCACAAAAATTCAAATATGTCAATACATTTAGCCATAAAAATCAATTTACCACAAGCGGCATGAGAGGTGTTAGGAGGTATACTAGTACCCATGACTGATGCATTGGCAAAAAAGCTCAAAACGCTTCCTAGCGATCCTGGGGTGTATTTTCATAAATCCGCCAGTGGTGAAGTAATCTACGTTGGCAAGGCGGCAAGCCTCAAGAACAGAGTACGGCAGTATTTTCAGAAATCGAGGCTGCGTGACAGTAAGACCGACGCGCTGGTTGCCGAAATCGTCGACACTGAGTGGATCACTGTTGAAACTGAGCTCGATGCACTGTTCCTAGAATCAGAGATGATCAAGCGCTACAAGCCGCGCTATAACGTACTGCTCAGGGATGACAAAAGCCAGTTGTTCGTGCGAATTCCGATGCAAGATGCCTATCCAAGTGTGACGTTCACTCGTGGACCACTCGATGACGGTGCGACATACTTTGGGCCGTACTATAACGGTTGGGCGGTTAAAAAAGCGCTCCGCTACCTTCGCCGCGTCTTCCCGTATAGCGTGCACGAGACGATGCCAAAGCGCCTCTGTTTGCAGTATCACATAGGTCTTTGTCCAGGAGTTGAGGCGCAAAAAATCAGTTCAAGTGATTACAAGGAAATCCTCAAGAAGCTCGTACGTTACCTCAAAGGTGAGCGAAAAGCTATCATGCTCGAGATTGAGCGTGAGATGCGAGTGGCGGCAAAAGCTCAAGATTTCGAACGTGCCGCAAAATTGCGTAATCGTCTCCGTGACCTCAAGGAGCTCCAGCGGCAAATTGTTTTTGGAGATCGTGAGTTTATGGATATCAGCAAAGACCAGGGGCTTGCCGGGCTTCAGACGCTGTTAGGTCTCACTGATGTGCCCCGTCGGATTGAGGGCTATGATATCTCACATATGAGCGGTACGAACAATGTTGCGAGTATGGTCGTGGCTACGAACGGGTTGGCCGACAAGAGCCAGTACCGCAAGTTTAAGATGCAACTGCCTGGAAATAACGATACGGGACATATGCGGGAAGCGATTACGCGTCGGTTGAGACACCTTGATGACTGGGGTCGTCCCGACCTCATCATGATCGATGGAGGTATTCCTCAGCTCGGAGCGGTATCGGATCTGTTGCGGGCGGAAAATATCCCGTTTGTTGGCCGTAATAAGAGTGGTGACCACAGCCGTAACGCCCGGGTTCGGTTAGTTATCCCACGAGATAACGGTTACGAAACGGTAGAGCTTGAGGCGAACAGTCATATTGCCAAGCTGATTGCCCGACTTGACGACGAGTCGCATCGGTTCGCTGTAAGTTATCACAGTACGCTTAAGCGCAAAGCCGCGACAAAGAGTATTCTCGATGATATACCCGGAGTAGGGCCGGCTACGCGCAAGAAGCTTGTTGCGAGTTTTGGGAGTGGGCGTGGAGTCAAAGAAGCGACGCTTGAGCAGCTAACGGCCGTTCTCGGCGAACGCCAGGCTGCTAAGATACATGCATGGTTTCACACCGAAGGCGACAAAGCTGTACACTAAGACTATATGGACAGCACTTTCTTTACCGGCAATCGTCAGGCGCTACTCGAGCAGCTAAAAAAAGGCGCCCTCGTTGTGATGACAGGCTACGGCGAGGTGCAGCGATCACACGACAGCGCCCATCGGTTTGAGCAAGAAGCAAATTTTTGGTATCTCACGGGGGTAGAGCAAGCGGACTGGTGGCTCATCATGGACGGCACACACGGTACGGAGTGGTTGGTCGCACCGGATCGAGACGAAGTACAACAGGTGTTTGATGGAGCGGCTGATACAGAACGATCCAGAGAGGTGAGTGGTATTAAAACCATTTTGACACGTGACGATGCGATGCGTCGGCTGCGTGAACTTGCGAAGCACCACAGCATCGTCTATACCACCGAACAGCCGGCTTATTTGCGCGAGCACGCCACCTTCCAGCTGAACTCGGCTCAAACTGATCTCAAGAAGGTGCTCGAGCGCACCTTCCAAAACGTTCAGGTCTGCAATCGTGAACTCGCAACACTTCGGACTATCAAGAAACCCGAAGAGATCGCCGCGATCGAAAAAGCGATCAAAGTAACGGTCACGGCATTTGAATACATGAAAAAAGCACTGCCTGTCGCAAAGTACGAGTATGAACTCCAAGCGGTACTCGACTACGAGATTCGTCGGCAGGGCGCAAGAGGCCATGCTTACGACCCGATCGTCGCAGGCAGTCTCAATGCGTGCACGCTCCATTACGTACACAATGAAGCTCCGCTCAACAAAAAGGGTCTGGTCTTGTTTGATGTCGGTGCGCGGATCGACGGCTACGCGGCAGACATCAGCCGAACATACACACTCTCAACGCCGACAAAGCGCCAGCAGGCAGTTCACGATGCAGTTCGGGAAGCCCAGGTAGCTTGTATCGAACTGCTGCGGCCCGGACTTGCATTTAGCGATTATCACAAAAGCTGCGAGGAGATTATGAAAGCTGCGCTCAAGAGCCTCAATCTCTCGCCTGAACGGTATCGTGAGTATTTTCCGCACGCGATGGGTCATGGGCTGGGTGTTGATGTGCATGACCCGCTTGCGGGGTATGATAGCCTGCAGCCAGGCATGGTGCTAACTGTTGAGCCTGGAATCTATATTCGCGATGAAGCAATCGGAGTGCGGATCGAAGACGACATCCTTATCACTGATACCGGGCACAAAAATCTCTCCGTTGCTCTCTCGACGGCACTTAGGTAGATGCGGTATACTACACTACGATATGCGGAAACAATTTGCAGTCTTTTTGATTCGCTGGCTGCTCAATACATTTGGACTCTGGGTGGCAAGTCGATTGCTGGGTAGCGGTTTTGACGATACCGAAGCGACGACGACGACTTTTTTGTTTGCCGGCCTCGCACTGTCACTTGCTAACTCGCTCCTACGGCCAATCGTCATCGTGCTGTCGTTGCCTGCAATACTCGTAACGCTTGGTCTCTTTATGCTCATCGTGAATGGCCTCATGGTATACATTGCCCTCAACCTCATTCCGCACCTCGACATTAGCTTCTTTTCGGCCATTATCACCGGCGTTATTATCAGCCTCATAAACTACATCATCAGTGGTTTTTTGGAACTCAATCAGAATAAAAAGGAAATCGCAGTATGACCATTTCAAGCCTTTTACAAATCGTAACTATCGTTTCTGCTGCACTCATGGTTGTCTGTATTCTGTTGCAGGCGCGCGGTGCAAGCCTCGGCGCTGGCTTTGGAAGCTCAGGTGAGCTCTTTACGACTCGCCGCGGTATCGACAAGAGTCTCTACGAAGTAACCATCGTACTTGCTGTCGTCTTCGTACTCTCTATCTTGGCGAATCTGATGCTCGTCAACGTCATCGCCTAGGCAAGGGGTCCGTATGCCTAACGATCCGAATGCACCACAGTGGAAGAAGTTCGTTCGCATAAAGCGACCGACTGTGAAACACGTTCGGGTACGCGCCCGCAAGATCGAAGGCGCAACGATGCGCCATGCTCACCGTTTTATCATCTCAAGATGGGCAAACTTGCGTGATGTGCGCCGTCATGCACTCGGGTGGCTGGTGCTCGCGAGTTTGCTGCTCGTTGCAACCGGTCTGCAGTTGTACTGGGTGCAGTCATCATACTCTTCCTCGCAACCAGTTGAGGGCGGAACCTATGCCGAGGGCGTCATCGGTCGGCTCGACACACTTAACCCGATCTATGCCTCAACGCAATCAGAGCGATCGGCAGGTCAGCTACTCTTTTCGAGCCTTCTCCGCTATGACGCCTCGAATAACCTAGAGTCAGATCTCGCAAAGTCATACAAAGCTTCGGCGGATGGCAAGGTCTATACCGTTGAGCTTCGCAAAGATGCGAAGTGGCACGACGGTAAACCGGTTACTGCAGACGATGTCGTGTTTACTCTCGGTCTCATCAAAAATCCCCAAACTCGCTCCTACTTGTATCGGACATGGCAGGATGTTCAGGTAAAGGCAGCAGGTAGATATCGGCTCGAGTTTACGCTTCCCGGGGCATATGCACCATTTCCGCATGCACTAACATTCGGCGTGCTGCCGAAGCACATCTTAGGTAACGTATCGCCGCTGCGTTTGCGTGAACACTCTTTTAATCGTGATCCGATTGGAAGCGGTCCTTTTGCATTCAAGGGTATTCAGATCATTAATCCCGATGCAGATCGTGTCGTTCTCCAAACTGAGCGAAACAAAGATTACTACCGTGGACAAGTAAAGCTTGAACGTTTCCAGCTGCACACTTACAAAGATCATGACGATCTCAGGCAAGGTTTTTTGAGCCGCGAGATTAATGCGGCTGCGGAACTGACGATACCTGACGTGCGTACCGTAACCGATCAGCTGCCATCGACGATTGTCACAGACGCACCTCTCTATAACGGCGTCTATGCGTTTTTCCGTACCGACCGAACGGCGCTCGATAATGCCCAGGTACGGCGTGCGCTCGTTAAGGCGACTGATCGTGCCTCGATTCGCAAGACGCTTGCCGGTTATGCCTCAAACCTAGAAGGGCCGCTCCTACCCGAGCAAGTTGCGGGTATAGGGGATCTAAAACAGGCGCCATTTGACGAAAAAGCAGCAGCCGCTGAGCTTGAAGCCGCTGGTTGGGTATTGAAAGGCAAGGTTCGTGAAAAAGACGGTCAGCCGCTTAGCCTCAGTATTGTTGCGCCACGTTCAGGAGATTTCCCTGAAGTACTAGAAGCGGTTGCGAGTCAGTGGCGCAAGATAGGTGTCGACGTTAAGACGCAGGTTGTGCCGACGAACACCTTTGAACAGAACATTCTTACGTCACGCGCCTACGACGTGCTTCTTTATGAGCTGGCGCTCGGTGCTGACCCGGATGTCTTCGCGTATTGGCACTCATCCCAGGCAAGTGTGCGTGGCTTCAATCTGTCGAATTATCGCTCGGACGTGACCGACGATGCGCTGCTTAGTGCACGTGGTCGCAGCGAGGCAAACCTCCGTTCGGCTAAGTACCGTGGCTTTTTCGAGCAGTGGCTAGAGGACGCACCGGCGGTTGCATTGTACCGGCCGCATATGCGCTATGTGACGACCGACAACACGAACTCGATTAACGGTACCGGTCCGGTTGTCGATACGCTTGGTCGATACCACACGATCGATCAGTGGACGACACTGAAAGATCAGCAGTTCACGACACCATAAGGGGTCTTGAGTTAAACGGAATTTTCGCGTACAATACCTCGGTACTGTTTATAGTTTGGTGCACGTTTCGATGCATGCACGGCATGCGCGAGTGGCGGAATTGGTAGACGCGCTAGCTTGAGGGGCTAGTGATCATTGCGATCGTGGAGGTTCAAGTCCTCTCTCGCGCACCAAAGAAAAAAGAGCTCAAAATCGAGCTCTTTTTTCTTTGGCAATGCCCCTCCATCTCTATAACGCTCATGGTATGATGGAGAAAAGGAAAGAAACATTTTATTACGATGAACAAAGTTGCTAGTTACTTACAGGGGCATATTTCTGGCGAAGTTTCCGTCAGTGAGCGCGTCCGTGATCATTTCTCAACCGACGGTAGTATTCTCACCATAAAACCAAGCATGGTCGTATATCCACGCACGACCAACGACGTCAGGAAAGTCGCGCGTTTTTCATGGCAGCTCGCTGAACGTGGGCATGTTTTGCCGATGACCGCTCGCGGCAACGGAACAGACCTGACCGGAGCAGCACTTGGCACGGGGGTTATTTTGTCGTTTCCGACCCACATGAACAAGATTCTTGAGCTCGATACCAAGCAGCGGCTTGTCCGTGTACAGCCCGGTGTTAATTTCAAGTCTCTTCAAGAAACATTGCATACTCATGGCTTGTTCTTGCCGCCGACGCCAGAATCGTACGAATACTCTACTATCGGCGGCGCGATCGCTAATAATGCATCGGGCGTCCGTTCTTTCAAATACGGTGATATTTCAGCTTGGGTGGACCGGCTTGAGGTCGTGCTGGCAAACGGTGAGCTTATCCAGACCGGTCCCCTCAGCAAACGCGAGCTTAGTAAAAAGCTTGGTTTGCCGACACTCGAAGGTGAGCTGTACCGAGCTGTAGACGCTATCCTAAACGATGCCCAAGAGACCATCAGCGCCTATCAGAAAGCCATCAATGCCGCGTCGGACAATGTTGGATTCCGACTTGAGACATTGCGGCAAAAAAACGGCGACACAGACCTTACGCAGCTCTTTGTAGGCTCACAAGGAACACTTGGTATCATTACCGAAGCTATCCTGAAGGTTGCGCCATATACACCCGCTTCGACATTAATCGTTGCTGCCTTTGCAAACCTCGACGATGCACTCGAAGTTAGTGAACAGCTGGCTCGCTTCCAGCCAAGTGTACTTGAGCTCGTCGAGCCTGAACTTTTCGAGTTTGTCCGAAAGCACAATAGCCTCGAGCTACCTGCTGAACTGCTTGTTGATGGAAAGCCAGCCACGACACTGTTTATCGAGGCACAGAACCTACCCGATCGTGCTCTCGGCAAATTTACAAAGCAAGTCACTAAAACCATTTCCCGTTACACCGAGGCTTATGTGAGTGCGACTGATTTTGAAGAACGTGAGAAGCTGTGGTCATACCGGTATGCAACCGCGTCGTTCATAGGTTTTGATGTAGGCGGCAAGACCGCAGCACCGGTCATACAGAACGTGGGCGTGCCGCAGGCCGCACTACACCAGTTTATTCAGGATGCTAAAGCGCTTTGCAAGAAGCATCATGTCGAAACGGCACTATGGATTCATGCGCAGAGTGGGGAAGTGATCGCGATGCCGCTTATCGATCTCAGCAAGCTTGGTGATCGTCAGCAAGTTTTCAAGCTCATGGATGAGTATTTCCGCCTCGTCATCAAACTAGGAGGCAGTATCGCGCCGATTGGCGGAGAAGGGCGACTCCGTGCACCATTCACGAAACTGCAAAGCGGCGGTGATCTCTATGCGCTCTTTGAGCAGCTGAAGGGTGCAGCCGACCCGCATCGTACGCTGAACCCTGACGTCAAGCTCGGCACGGAAGCCAAAGAGCTCGTCAATGCCCTCAGGAAAGATTACTCGCTACAGACATTCGCGGACTACCTGCCTCGAATGTAACTTGCCAGAGGTCACACCTATCGGGTATAGTGGTGCGTGTTGCCTATGAGGCACGCCGCGCGCGAGTGGCGGAATTGGTAGACGCGCTAGCTTCAGGTGCTAGTGTCCTTACGGACGTGGAGGTTCAAGTCCTCTCTCGCGCACCACGTTTGATAAATCAAGCGTATCCCTGTAAAATCATTCAGGACCCGGGCGCTTAGCTCAGTTGGCCAAACAGTAACCCACAGGGTGCTCTAGCCAACTAACTGAGATGCTCGGTAGGTACATTACACAGTTTGGGCGCTTAGCTCAGTTGGCTAGAGCACCTCGTTTACACCGAGGGGGTCGGGGGTTCGAGCCCCTCAGCGCCCACCATAGAAAAACACCGACACTTGCTCGGTGTTTTTCTATGTAAATAGCGATACCTTACTTCAGGAGGCGATGCGACTGAACATTGCGAATCCGCCAGAGGTATGCGATAATATAGATTAAGGAATGCCCGTATAAGGGCTTATTTTTATGACAGACGCAAAAAACATTCGCAATATTGCTATCATCGCGCACGTTGACCACGGCAAGACCACGCTTGTTGACGGGCTTTTGAAGCAGTCAAAAACCTTCCGTGACAACCAAGCTGAGATGAGTCAAGAGCTTATTATGGACAGTGGTGACCAGGAGCGTGAACGTGGTATCACCATCACCGCAAAACAGACGACAGTTTACTGGCAAGACCTCAAGATCAACATCATCGATACGCCAGGTCACGCCGACTTTTCTGGTGAAGTCGAGCGTACGCTCAATATGGCAGATGGCGTATTGCTCATCGTCGACGCCCAGGAAGGCCCAATGCCGCAGACAAAGTTTGTGCTCGGTAAGGCGCTCAGCCTCGGCCTCAAGCCAGTCGTGATTATTAACAAGATCGATAAGCCAGCCAGCCGTATCCCAGAGGTTGAAGACGAACTAGCTGATCTGTTCCTCGAGCTTGCGGTCGACGAAGATCAACTTCACTACCCGATCTACTATGCGATCGGCCGTGACGGAAAATCGTGGACAACTGTGCCTGCTAACCCTACTGAAGATGCCGACCTGACGCCTGTCTTTGAGGCGATCAAAAATGATATCCCAGCTCCAACTGTTGAGAGCGACAAACCTTTTCAGCTGCTCGTGACCGCACTGCAGTACGATAGCTTCCTTGGCAAGTATGCTATCGGTCGCGTTCATCGCGGCGTGGTTCGTAAGAATATGCCAGTGATGCTCATCAAAACTGACGGTACCCAGGTAAGCTCAAAAATCGACAAACTCTTCGTCAACCGTGGCCTTAACCGCGAGGAAGTTGACGAGGCGGTAGCCGGTGACATCGTCTCAGTAACAGGTATCGCTGATGCGCACATCGGCGAGACGCTCGCTGACAAAGAAAACCCTGAAGCCCTCCCGGTTATGGAGGTTGAAGCGCCAACGATCAGTATGTACCTTGGACCAAACACCAGCCCACTCAAAGGTAAAGAAGGTGAATTTACGACATCACGCCAGATTGGTGATCGTCTCAAGAAGGAACTTGAGACAAACGTCGCGCTTCGTGTCGAGGAGAATGGCATCGGCTTTATCATCTCCGGTCGCGGTGAACTGCACCTGAGCGTGCTTATCGAAGCATTGCGTCGCGAAGGTTTTGAGTTCGAAGTCGGTCGTCCGCAAGTTGTTACCCAGGTTATTGATGGCGTCGAATCTGAACCCGTCGAGGAGCTGCTCATCGAAGTTGCACCAGAGTTCGTAGGAACTATCTCGCAAGAACTTGGTGCTCGTCGGGCTGAGCTCGTAAAACAAGAGCAGACAAGTGGTGGTGCAACTCGCACAACGTACATCCTGCCGACTCGCGCTCTTATCGGTCTTCGTAACCTACTGCTCACTGCAACGAAGGGTACGGTTATTATGCATAGTCTCCCGCACGGCTACCAGCCAGTCGGCAGTAAGATCCCAAGCACCCGTAGTGGCGCGCTTATTGCAACCGAAGCTGGTACGACAACCCCGTATGCACTCCAGGCAAGCGAATCACGCGGTGAATTGTTTGTTGGGCCTGGTACGACTGTATATCAGGGTATGATCGTCGGACAGTATACCCGTCAAGATGACCTCGACATCAATGTATGTCGCGCGAAGCAGCTTACAAACATGCGCTCGAGCAGTTCTGACGGTACTGTTCAGCTGACACCGCACACCCAGCTAAGTCTTGAGCAGTGTATCGACTTCATCAAGGACGACGAGCTTCTCGAAGTGACCCCACAAAACCTGCGCTTGCGTAAGCGATATCTCGACCCTAACCAGCGCAAACGAGCTGCAAAGAACTAGTTCGGAATTTTTTGTTCCGGGCACGTCTGCAGGACATTCGCTATGGCATCATACTCACTCCGGGTTACCCAGAGTGAGTACTTCTTTTTGACGGCGATTTGTCGTGCGACATATTCGCAGCGGTACGGCTTGTTGGGTGGCAGCCAGGTCGCAGCATCGCCATCACCTTTTTGTTGGTTGAGGTCTCCATCGACGGCGATGAGTTCCAGCGGGTCATTCGCGAGAGTAACACGCTGCTCGTAGGTGAGTGTTTGCGCGCCTTTCTGCCATGCATCACTCAGTGCGACGACATGATCGATCTGTACGTCGTCACTTGTCTCAGCTCCACGCACGAAAGCTATCGGCTTACCGCCATATGGATCGTTCAGGATACCGCCGGCTACTTTACAGCTGGGTGTGACGAAGGTTGTCTCCGTGAGGTCACGAGCGAGAATATAGTTACGCATGTCGCAGTCGTCGATTCGCTGCCAGCCACCACCAAACTGTTCTCGGCTGTAATCGGTTTTTGGTGCACGTCCTTTGATAGGTAGGGATGCAAGCGCTTCACCAGCAGGTGTTGCTATTGCTTCGATAGCAACAGCCGAGTTGTCATATTTTCTATCATCGATCTCAATCGCCTTATACGAGCCGATAATCGCAATAGTAAGCACGATCAGTAGACGAATGAGACGGGTAAGGTTTCTTTTCACCTCTCTATTTCAACAGAGAAATGGTTATCCTGCTAGTGCTTCACTTTCGTCGTCTGTTACTATGCGCAGAATAGCATCTTCGAGCTGCACAGCCCTGGCGTCATAGGCGCGATCCGGTACGCGGCCACTGTAGTAGTCACGAGCAATATCGGCAGCTACCGACCATGCCTGGACTTCCTGGGGAGGTTGTTCGATACGGTTAACTCGCTCGGCTCTCTCGTCCCATACATCAACGATACGAGGATTGAGCGTCGGGAGCGGTAGGCCGTCACCGCGAACGTATTCAGGAAATTTTTGCGTCACGTTGATAACGGTATGGATCTTGTCTGCGAGGAATGTCGCGAGGCCATAGTAGCCATGATAGCGAAGGCCTTCAGCTACGTAATAGGTATCCCAGAGCCAAACGCTGCCGTTGTGATAGGCGCCGGGACGAAAACGTACCTCGTCGCTGGCGAGTGTGCGGATGCCGCTGATATTGAGCATCTCAGGACTAAATAGCTGGGCGATCACTGTTTCTCGGAAAGGACGGTACTCTTCGCCGACAAGGAGTCGGGAACGAAGTAGGTGCCCCATGTTTGAGGTGCGAATCTTGAGCTGTCTCAGGTTGCCTTTATCGTCGCGGTCGGTACCAAGCGCAAAGTAGCCACCTTTTTCATCTACCCAAAAATGCTCTATGATCTTTTCTCTTAGCGTTTCAGCGCGGGCGCGAAGGGAAGCGCCTTTCTCGCGGTCTTCGAATTCGGTTTCGAAGATGATCGCCGCCTCGAGGAGTGCATCGTACGCAAGTTGCTGCACCTCGACCGAGGCGATGCCTTGCTCACGGTTTGCAAGCGTGCCGTCGGCGTGAAAATAGCTATCCCATGAATCACGCCAGACTTGGTTTTCGATGCCATGGGGAATCGATGATTTGTATTCGACAAGGCCCTCGGGATTGGCATTCATACGATTTTCTAGCCAGGCGAGTGCGGCCCGGTATGTATCGCCGATTGTACGCGTTTGCCCATCGAGGCTTTTTGTCGTTTCGCGAAAAATCGAGGCGCCACCTGGTGTGTGACGTGCGTATTGAAATACGGCATGCATGTACTGGGGTGTGGCATCCACAGAGCCATAGTATGGCCACTCCCACCCGTAGCGCTCGGTAAGCTCGAGGGCGATCGGGTCGTCGGGTCGCCGGTATTCATGGATGATCCGACCCGGCTCCTCTTCGCGTGCAGCATGAGTCACCGTGCCTTGTAATGATGCCAGAGAGTGGATAGTAGCGTGCATAAGCAGCGGGTACATAGGTAAAACATCGAGTGCTACTCGGAGGGAATCTCTGCCGAATAGCGCTTCATACTTTCGTAGTTCTGGAGAAGCGCTTTCACCGGGTCGTTCGAGCGCAATCGCTGCGAGCGCCGGCCCAAAAGCCCCAACTTCTCCCTCAGCCTTTACCTGTGCGAGCCGCTGTAGTTCACGAATACTAGAGGGTGGTTCGCTGGGTATGTAGGGTGGTATATCCTCAACTTTCTCCCATGATTCTCCCTCAAGAAGTTTTGGCAATGGAATCTCTATATTGTGAGTATTTTCAGCCTCATACATCACCCATATATTATGGAGTGCGCGTAGCGTTACTCGAGTGATTTATTTCACATCATCCGATACGACGGGTATATATACTGAACGTGAATCATGCCTACTCGTCCGAAGAAGAAACCTCGAAAACCTCTCCGTGTTGCAGTCATTGCAACTCCTTGGCTTACCATACCAGCCAAAGGATATGGTGGTATCGAGATGGTGCTCGATGCGCTGGTGAAAGAGCTTGTTCGGCAGGGTGTTGAGGTAGAAGTTTTTGGTGTTGCTAGGCGCAGCCTAAACGGTGCAAAAGTGCACCCGATCACTAAAGAGGAGCAGTTCAGGCATATCCACGATCCATGGTATAAAGTACTGCCGCTTGTTGGTGGGCATGTGCAGGATGCCCTTAAGCGTATTGAGGCTGACGGCACGTTTGATGTTATTCATGACCATAACGGCCATATCGGACCGCAAGTCCTCGCCTGGGCGACTAAGCTAAAAGACATGCCGCCCGCGATTCATACGCTGCATGGACCACCGTTTACGACCGATAAAGATGTTGCACGAGGCGAGGCTGACAATCGTCCGTTTTGGCGCCAGCTCGGTAATGGACATCATATGTATGTCGTTGGTATATCAGACGCCCTTATGCGTGATGCGCCCAGCGAGTTTAAACCTCATGTTCTAGAAACTGTGTATAACGCTGTCGACGTTCGGGACTTTCCGTACGTTGAAAATAAAAAGAACTATTTCATTACGCTCGCGCGTTTTAACGAGCAAAAAGCCCAAGATATCGCAGTGAAATACTGTCATAAGCTTCGTTATCGGCTGCGCATGGCAGGAACGATCGGTGATATCGAAACCCCACGCAAGCTGCTGCTTGAACTCGCCAACCCGATGAGCAAATACCGTCAGAACCATGAATTCCGATACTATAGCGACAAGATCTTGCCCTATGTCGTTCGTAACCCGCGTATCACGTACTCGGGTAATATGTCGGGCAAGAAAAAGCTCAAATTTATCTCCGAGGCAAAAGCGCTGCTATTCCCGATTCGCTGGGAAGAGCCGTTTGGGATGGCAGTAATAGAGGCGCTGGCTTGCGGTACGCCAGTGGTTGCGATGCGACGAGGTGCGATGCCGGAAATTATCGAACATGGCATCAACGGATTTCTAGCTGATACGGAAGAGGAATTTGCGGGGTATATGCAGCGCGTTGATGAAATCGATCCAGCTGATTGTCGTATGTCGGTGAAGCGAAAGTTCTCAGCCGAAGTGATGGCACGTAACTATATCGATCGCTACTATGAGGTCATCGAACGTGCTGCGAAGGGCTAAGACTGTAGTTCTTTGGGAAGGAAGCCTTCGCCGGGCTTGAAGTCAGCTTCCCATTTGTAATCCTTGCCGTAGCCTAGGTCCTTCATGAGCTTCGTTGGTGCATTTCGAATATGGAGTGGCACCGGAGCGTCCGGGTGGGCTTTTGCAAGGCCCAGTGCTTCGTACATAAGGTCGGAGGTTTCGCGCGATTTCTCTGACCTCGCCAGCGCAGTCGCACAGTGAAAGAGATTGTACTGAGCCTCAGGCACGCCGATGCGTTCAACCGCTTGAAAGGTCGCAACGGCGAGACTGAGCGCACCGTTACCGGCGAGGCCGATATCTTCGGAAGCGAAAATGACCATACGGCGAGCAATAAACTTAGGATCCTCGCCGGCTTGGAGCATGCGAGCGAGATAGTAGAGAGAAGCCTTCACGTCGCTGCCACGCATACTTTTGATAAACGCTGAGATGACGTCGTAATGCATGTCACCTTTTTTGTCGTAACCAGGGATGCGTTTTTGCGCTGCTGTTTTCACGGTCTCAACTGTCACTTTTTTCGCAAGACCAAGCGCCACCTCGAGGTTACCCAGGGCGAGGCGCGCATCACCGCCAGAGAGTTCTGCGAGATAATCGAGAGCATCTGGGTTGACACGTTTTTCGGCCTTTTCGTGTTTGAGTGCACGATTGAGAATAGTGAGAATATCGGCTTTTGATAACGGCTCAAGGACAAGTACGCGGGCGCGACTGAGAAGTGGGGTGATGATCTCGAAACTTGGGTTTTCTGTTGTTGCGCCGATGAGCGTAAGAAGTCCCGATTCAACGTGCGGCAAAAAAGCGTCTTGCTGGGCTTTATTGAAGCGGTGGATTTCATCAACGAATAAAACCGTACGCTGTTTGAGGTTCCAGTTTGTCTTGGCGCGCTCAACAACAGCGAGAACGTCTTTCTTGCCGGCAGTCACGGCGCTAAGCTCTACAAAATCAGCTTCCAGTTCGTTGGCAATGATGCGCGCCAGGGTAGTCTTACCGCTGCCTGGCGGGCCCCAGAGGATCAAGCTCGTCGGCTGTTTTTGCTCAACAATCTTTCGTACCAGACCCTTGCCGCCAACGATGTGTAATTGGCCTGCCACGTCATCAAGTGAGGTGGGGCGCATGGTTTCAGCAAGAGGGATGCGGTTCATAGCTATAGTATACTAGCCTTAGCTATGTCAAAGATTCACGTGCTACTCGTTTATGGCGGTCAATCCTCGGAGCATGAAGTGTCTCTAGCAAGTGCCCGCAATGTATTTGCAGCACTCGATAATACAAAATACGACATCACGACTTGTCTCATCGACCAACAAGGAAGTTGGTGGCTACAAGAGACGATCGATGACGATCATACGGGTAGTCAGCAACTGCTGCCGGTACTTGGACAACAAAAGTTCATCACATTACCTGACCACAAGATTATTCAGCCTGATGTCATACTGCCTATTCTGCACGGTAAAAATGGCGAAGACGGCACAGTGCAAGGGTTGGCGTTGCTGCTCGGCATACCATGCGTTGGTCCTAGTCTGCTGTCGGCTGCAGTAACCATGGACAAAGACATGACGAAGCGCCTGCTGGAGCATGCAGGTATTCCCGTTGTGCCGTGGAAGACGTGGCTCGTTCACAACCAGGAGCCAACCTATGAGACGATTGCCAATGAGTTAGGAGCTGATGTTTTTGTGAAGCCTGCAAGCGCCGGTTCCTCGATTGGTGTTAGTCATGTGACGTCAGGTGAGGCATGGAGCGAGATACTAAAGCGTGCTGCCGAGCATTCGGAAATGGTGTTGATCGAAAAGGCCGTGAGAGGACGTGAAATAGAAGTTGCGGTACTTGGCAATCATCACCCGCGAGCTACGTCGCCAGGCGAAATTATTGCAGGTGAGGACTTCTACTCATACGAAGACAAGTACGGCACGGAGAGCACATCACAGGTAAGCATTCCGGCAGATATTTCCGAACCAGTACAGCATCAGCTTAAAGAATATGCTCTCAGGGCTTACGAAGTAACAGAGTGTCGAGGTATGGCTCGCGTCGACTTCTTCTTAACTGAAGCGGGTGAGGTTTTTCTAAACGAGATCAATAGCATCCCTGGCTTCACGAACATCAGCATGTATCCAAAACTGTGGCGTCATGAGGGCATTACCTATCCTGAGCTGATTAGTCAGCTCATCGACCTCGCTCTCGAATGATATACTGAGAGTAAATAAGGAGGGTACCATGGAAGGCTTTACATTTTTCCTGTTCATCGCAGTCGTCGTCTTTGTGCTGAGCGGCATCAAAATCATTAACCAATACGAACGAGGCGTTGTCCTGACGCTCGGTCGTTTTACGGGTATTCGCCAGCCAGGTCTCCGTATCGTTATCCCAATCTTTCAGCGCGTTATCAAGGTTGACGTTCGCTCGACGCCAATCGATGTACCTAAGCAGGAAATTATCACCAAAGACAACGTGACCGTCGGTGTCGATGCGGTCGTTTACTTGCGGGTCATTGATGCGAGCAAGGCAGTCCTTGAAACAACCAACTATATTTACGCGACGAGTCAGTTTGCCCAGGCTGCACTACGTGATGTTACTGGTAACGCGGATATGGACGAGCTGCTCAGTAAGCGCGAAGAAATCAGTCAAAAGATCAAAGAGATTGTCGATAGCGAAACTGACAAGTGGGGTATCGATGTCGAGAACGTAAAGATTCAGAACATTGAGCTGCCACAGGATATGAAACGCGCGATGGCTAAGCAGGCGGAAGCAGAGCGTGAGCGCCGTGCAGTTATCATCACCGCCGAGGGCGAAAAGGCAGCTGCAGCAGCTGTCGCTGAAGCTGCTGGCATGCTCAGTAAGATCCCTGGTGGTATTAACATCCGTACCCTTCAGACGCTTGAAAAGATCTCCGTTGAGCCGAGCCAGAAGACACTCGTCGTACTTCCGAGCGAACTCACGAACCTCAAAGACATCTTTTCTAAGTAGTCTTGTCGTTTCGCCCCTGTTTCGGTACAATGAATGCTGTTCAACGTACCAAATGCGGCTCTTTAGCTCCTCGCTGCATGGCAGCGGCAGAGAAATGAGTAGAGCAGGGGCGAGACCTCGTTTTATCGAAGTCTCAAGCGTACATACGGAACTAATCCAACGTTACGGCTCTTTAGCTCAGTTGGTAGAGCAGAGGCCTGAAGAGCCTTGTGTCCCCAGTTCAAGTCTGGGAGGAGCCACCAAATAAAATGCCCAACCTTTGGAGTTGGGCTTTTTATTTAGCCCATTTGCCGGACTTAGTGGAGCGAGGCGGATGGTAGTATGGATTATATGGAAGAACCGAACACGCCTTTTCAACCCTTGCAACCGCAACCAGAACCGCAATTGCAAAAACCTAACAATAAAAAACGTCTCTTTATTGTCATTGCGGTGGGAGTAGCGCTGGGCATCATCGGGATCACAGCGATTTTCTTGCTCATCCTTGTTCATGGTACTGAGTCTGACGGGCAGAATAAACAGGCAAAACCTAGTTTTACTGATTGGCTCAAACCTTCAGAGGAGTTAAAAGTGGGCGATTTTCGGTATGTAAGCGCCTGTCAGTTATTGCCCGAAGATGCAGTCACAAAGATCTTCGGTAAGCTGTCTGCGAGAAGTACCGTCTCGGAAACATACATTGATCAAAACCTGCCAAACCCGCGGAACGAAGCATATAGTCCGCCGACTACTGACTGCGCATATGACGGTGGTCAGCGAATACGTATCGAAGTCGACCAAGTGACAGAAAAGGATGACTTGAATGATTCAAGATACTCGTTCAAGCTACCTTCCAACCAGGACAAGATCAGTGAGAGTATGAAGCGTTTTGAGAGCGCGAAAGGCGTTTCTAGCAATTCCGATGCAAAGGCTTTTCTTGAGCATTTGAAAGCATCGTCAGCGAAGTACAAAGCATACGATTCAGCACGAAGTGACTTTTCAAAGGCTTCTTCCGAGGTGATGCTCAGTGGGATAACGGTCCCGGATCGTAAAGGTATTGATGATTTTTCGTTTATTGGGATACATAAAAACCTGGTTATAACAATCTCGCATACCTTAGGCGAAAGGACGCGAGACGATGGGGCTGGTTTTAGTGATAGCGAACTGGTGAAAGAATTAGCGATGATGGGACGTGCGTTTGCCGAAGTACGTAAAAACGCAGATAATGATACCCTTAGTCAGTCACCAGCGCCAACAGTTCGCGGTACGTCCGATAAACTAGGAACCACAAAATTACTTGAAGCATGCAAAGTACTAGACGATGCCGCTTTTGAGACTGTTACAGGCATCAAACCGAATGATGAGGTCGAGCGGCGAGGCCTTCCGCTCAGCCCAAGTACTGAGCAGAAAGCCGCCAACGGCAGTCTCCTGTTGCCATCCAGCGAGTGCGCACGTGGCTACCGGGCAGGTGCTTTACCTGACGAATACCAGTTGAGTGTCCAAGAGGAACGATACGGCAGAAGCGGTTACCTGGTGCTTCGTTTTGATATCAACCACGCAAACTCCACGAAACAGGCCGAAGCCCAATGGGCAAAGTATTTGGAAGGGTTTAAAACCAAACGCATGATCGAGAGTTCAGCTGACGGGGCGTTTTTCTGGGGATCCGAGGATCATGTTGGTGGCGCAATATTTAAAGTTGGGCCGTATATAGCCAGTGTCAGCTTTACAGCAGCTCACTCGGCTGGATCATTCAGCGAAATCAACGACCTGGATATGGACGAGGCCACGCATATTGCGGCAATCAACCGGCTTGCAGCTAATATCCGAGCAGCCCAACAACAGTAGCTTTCGGGTAATATCCGTGCCTCGAGGTGCTTGCATTTTCCCTATCTGTTATCTATAATCTTTCAGGTCATGCGGGTTTAGCTCAGTTGTTAGAGCGCTTCCTTGCCATGGAAGAGGCCAGGAGTTAGAGTCTCCTAACCCGCACCATTGAAACAGTCTCGGTATATCCGGGGCTTTTTCAATGGTATGTTTTGGAATGCTTAACTCATGGCCTCTTCAAAATAAATAATAGCCAGGAGTAACTCTTGCGCAGCCGAATGGCTTGGTCAAGAGTCTAGAGTCTCCTAACCCGCACCAAGAAAAGCCCAGCCTTTATGGCTGGTTTTTTCTTGCTTGCTATAATGGATAGTAACTAAAAGGAGGGAGTGGTGCATGAAGGTCTTGTTAATGTCGGTAGTTGCATCGCTACTCCTAGGAGTTGTGTCAGTGCCTCAGGTGTCAGCGGTTAGTTACTACCAAACGGGCAGTGTCGGAGTAGATATAAGCTACCCAAACTGTGGTGTTGCCGTTTCGAAGTCGGCTTTTGGTATCGTTGGGGTGACTGGCGGGTTGGTTTATAGTGAAAACCCATGTTTAGCCGAACAGGCTGCGCAATTCCGTGACTTGAGCCTCTATATAAATACCGGTCTCAATGCGAGTCAAGATTCACCGTACTACGCTGCAGCTCAGGAGGGCTGTGGCGGCGATCCTCTATGTGCGGCCTATAACTACGGCAGGAATGCAGCAAATGAAGCCATGGCATATGCGAGTGCTCACGGGGTATCAAGCGACAGGTGGTGGCTTGACGTTGAGATCGAAAACAGCTGGAATGTTGACGTGATGCAGAACCGAAAGAGCATACAGGGTGCCTATGACGCGCTAAAGGCGCAGGGTGTTGCACTAGTTGGGGTGTATGGTACGACGGACCAGTGGAACGAGATTACGGGCGGATGGCGCAATAACTGGCCAAACTGGGGCGCGACAACCTGGACAACAGCCAAGCAGGCTCTCAAATACTGCAAGGGTCATGAGTTTACCGGTGGGCCCACGCTACTTCTCCAGTTCCGTACCAAGCAGAGTAAAGTCGATCAAGATATCGCCTGCTAGTCGTAATCTCTGTGGCCAAAGTGTCCAAAAGCCGGTACAATACCATCTGTAACTTTTACTTGGCGCGTTGGCGGAGCGGTTACGCAGAGGTCTGCAAAACCTTGTAGACGGGTTCGACTCCCGTACGTGCCTCCATATTTATGACAGAAATACAACCTTCTATTGGGATTGAGATCGAACTTCCTTGGAAGGTAATGCTAGCCCGCATTGATCAAAGGGCTGCTGATGCTCTCGAACGTCACAGAAGTTATTGGCTTACGGATGGTGAAGACCGCGAGATTATACAGGCGGCGCTCGATGAGCTTGATGTAATATACAAGCCTAAAGTTGCTGCGGCACATGCTGCCGGGATCGGCAAAGGTAATGATGGATATGCCGAGTTTGCGCTGCGTCCACACTATAGTATCGAGCCCCTGCTTGAACAGGTCGCCTATCTCTATGAATCGGATTTACTACGTTCGGATGAGCGTTACCCACTCCACGTAACGCTCGGTGGGGTCGCGCTTAGTCGCGCCACTGGACAGTTGCTATTTGGCCTGGAGTTGGTTGGTGGGGTGCGCCCAGACCGCGTATTACAGGCGAATAGCTGGAATCGTAAAGGCAAAGCTGGCGTGCTAAATAGGCAACCTTATGAGCTTGCGCTCGGATATACCAAAGGCGTTGAATTCAGGACGCTTGAGCTCTCTTCATTTTTTCAGTTAAGAAATGTGTTGAAAGTTGCACTTCAGGGTGGTGGAGCAATCATGGATCGTGCTGAGTGGGATAAATGGCATGAGGTTTTATATGCCCGGGCGGTGCAAAAAAGTATTGATATTGATAGCCCTTGGCCGAAGATAAATGACGACCCATCCCGCTGGCTCGCCTACGCGGATGCGCTTCAGGACGGTGAATGGGTCGCTGACTCGGCTACACGAATCACTCAGCTAACGGGCTGATTACTGATATAATCAGCAAAGGCACGGGCGAGTGGCGGAATTGGTATACGCGGTGGACTTAAAATCCGCTGGTCTAAACAACCTTGAGGGTTCAAGTCCCTCCTCGCCCACCACCTAGTGGATCCATCCTGTAGAGGTGGATTTTTTAGTTTCTCAGCCCCTGTTAAAACAGCGGTGAAAGCGCTATACTAAAGAGAGAAATAAAACGAGGGAGTAATCATGGAATTAGTACTTATCATTATCGTGGCTATCGTCGCTGCCATCGGCTTGTTTTTGTGGGTGACCTATAACGGCCTCGTTCGCCTTAACGTCCGAGTTCAGGAAGCGTGGAGTGATATCACCGTGCAGCTTAAGCGACGTGCCGACCTCATTCCAAACCTCATCGAATCAGTCAAAGGTTACGCTGCGCACGAGAAACAGGTTTTTCAGGATGTTACGGAAGCACGTGCAAATGTACTGAACGCAACCACCCAAGGTCCTGCCGCGACAGCAAAGGCAGAGAACCAGTTCGAGAGTGCGCTCAAGAGTCTGTTTGCTGTTTCTGAGGCGTATCCACAGCTGCGCGCGAGTGAAAACTTCCAGCAGCTACAAAACGAGCTCGTTGATACCGAGGACAAGATCCAGGCATCACGCCGTTTCTATAACAGTGGTGTCCGCGACCTCAACACTCGCATCCAGCAGTTTCCAGTAAACCTCATCGCAGGCTCATTTGGCTTCAAGAACCGTGAATTCTTTGAGGTCGAAGACATGGCAAGCGTCGAAAAGCCAGTCGAAGTTAAGTTCTAGATAGACGGAGAGCAGAGTTATGTATAGCGCCATCGCAGCCAACAAGCGCAACACATTTCTGATCATTTTGATTTTTATCGTGATTATCGCCGGGCTTGGCTGGGTATTTAGTGCGGTTTACGGCAGTACGGGGATCTTCTGGGGGACGCTCGTTGGTGCTGGCATCTACGCCCTCGTACAGTATTTTCTGGCGGCAAAACTAGCGCTCAGCATGAACGGGGCAAAGGAGATCCAGAAAAGCGACAACCCACGCCTCTATCGCATCGTCGAGAACCTGGCGATCACCAACGGTATGCCGATGCCAAAGGTCTATATCGTTGACGACCCAGCCCCAAATGCTTTTGCAACTGGCCGCGACCCCAATCACGCACACGTTGCCGCAACGAGCGGCATCCTGGAACTCATGGATGATCGCGAACTCGAGGCGGTGATGGCGCATGAAATGGGCCACGTCCAGAACTATGATATTCGCGTCATGATGATCGTCTTTGGTCTTGTGAGCGCTATTGGCCTCATAGCTGACGTACTGTCGCGCATGTTCTGGTTTAGCGACAGTGAAAATCGTAACCCAATCTTCTTGATCGTAGGTATCGTCGCTGCGCTTATTTCACCTATCGTAGCGATGCTCGTACAGGCAGCAGTCTCTCGTCAACGTGAGTACCTCGCCGATGCTACTGGTGCGATGACGACACGTGACCCTGAAGGGCTTGCGGATGCGCTGGAAAAGCTCGGCGCTGTCAGTACGGCTACGCGTCGTCAAAACACTTCGACAGCCCATCTCTTCTTTGCGAACCCCCTCAAGCGCTCTGCATTCCTCAACGCGTTTAGCACCCATCCACCGATCGAAGAGCGCGTCGCACGTCTTCGTGGCCTGAACAGCAAATTCTAAATCAAAAGCAGAGGACTATGCCGAAAGCTTCCAAAAAAACTCCCGCCAAAGCATCAAAACAGCCCAAAGTGATGGCCGCTAAAAGTAGGGCTGTTTTGCCTGGCTCTGTGGGATTCAGTAAAAAAGTATTCTCGATATTACGGCAAAACCGTGCAGTATTTCTCCGTCTTACTGTGCTCGTTGCGGTGGCTTCGTTGCTGTTAAGTGGCGTCACTGCCTACTCATACTATGCCGGCCTCACTCAGGCTACTGACGAAGTGGCGGGGCAGCTACCTACGGGTGGCTTTCGTACTGGCGTGGAGACCGCAGCACTTACCGTATCGGTTGTTAGCGGTGCCGCAAGCAGCAACCTGACCGAGGCACAGCAAATATTTATTGGAATACTGTATCTACTCACATGGCTTATCACCGTATGGTTATTGCGTCATCTGATGAGTACCAAGACGGTGCGGCTTCGCGATGGCTTATATAACGCTGCCGCCCCGCTTGTATCTACCTGTCTGGTAGTACTTGCGGGTGTGATCCAGCTGCTACCGTTTGCGCTGATCGTTGCACTGATAGCATCCGTTGGGTCAACGGGTGCTCTGCACGGACTCTTTTGGGGGCTTATCGGGCTGATCCTTATCGTCGTATTTGCCTCGTTGTCGCTCTACTGGCTATCTTCCACTGTATTTGCGGCGGTGATTGTGACGTTGCCGGGCACGTATCCATGGGCTGCACTTCGTTCTGCCCGACAGGTTATAAACGGCTATCGCCGTGACGTTATCGTGCGTCTCGTGTGGCTTGGTTTGATCGTGCTGGTTGCGATGTTTGCAATCGTGACACCTGTCGTGCTGCTTGATGCCCTGACGGGCTATAGGCTCTCGCTCGTCGTCATACTCGTCACGCAATTCGCTAGCGTTATGCTTTCTGTCTACGCGAGCGCGTATGTATATCTTTTATACCGCGAGGTGATTGATGAGCGAAGTTAGCAGTACGCGATACCAAGAGTTGCTTGAGCTTCTCGCTACGTACTCCTATGAGTACTACGTCCTCGACGAGCCAAGTGTCGACGATGCAGTATACGATGCACTTATGAAAGAGGTGAAGGCATACGAGGTCGCTCACCCCGATGACATAGATCCATCCAGTCCAACGCAGCGTGTTGGTAATGTGCCGCTTGATAAGTTTGAAAAAGTTACACACCGTGTGCCAATGATTTCACTCAACGATGTATTTTCTCGTGACGAAGTTGAGGCATGGGTAAAGCGCATGGATAAGCTATTGCCTGGATCAAGACACGAGTTTTTCTGTGATATCAAAAAAGATGGCTTGGCATGTGCACTCATATATGAAGATGGCGTCCTCGTCCAAGCAATTACCCGAGGAGACAGTCGTGTTGGCGAAGATGTCACGATGAATGTTCGTACGATCAAGAACGTTCCGCTCACACTTCGTGCATCTACGACACATAAAACCTTACTGACTGGTCGTACCGAAATACGTGGCGAGATCGTTATGCTCAAGGACGATTTCGCACGTCTCAACAAACAGCGTGAACAACAGGGTTTGCCGGCTTTTAAGAACCCGCGTAACCTTGCAGCCGGCACGATCCGCCAGCTGGATCCAAAGCTCGTTGCTGAGCGCCCGCTTCATTTTATCGGCTATGACTTGATCCGCGACGATACGAGCGAGGTCCCGACCAATATGTTTGCCTACGAGGCGCTGCGAGATCTTGGCGTATACGCCTCACCAGAGGCAACCATGTTTACGTCGCTTGACGACGTTATGACGTATGTTGATGTGTGGGATAAGAAACGTCATGAGTTGCCGTACAATACCGACGGTCTCGTCGTGAAGGTTAACGACCGTGCCCAATATCAAGCGCTCGGTACGGTAGGAAAAAATCCACGAGCCGCCGTTGCCTATAAGTACGCAGCCGAACAGGCAACGACAATCGTCAAGGATATCGTCATATCGATCGGTCGTACTGGAGCGGCTACTCCGGTCGCTGTGTTTGATCCAGTAGACGTAGCCGGAACGACCGTCCAGCACGCAAGCCTCCATAACGCAGATGAGATTGCTCGCCTGGACGTACGACGTGGTGACACGGTTGTGATCTTTAAGGCTGGTGACATCATCCCGCAGGTACAGAACGTCATCCTGGAACTACGACCAAAAGATGCCAAGAAAATAGATTTTGAAGCAGAGCTAACCCGCCAATACCCTGAGCTCGAGTTCGTGCGCCCCGAAGGGGAGGCGGTCTATCGTGTCAAAGGTGCGACTGGTCCGTTGCTGCTTAAGCGTGCATTGCAACACTTTGCTTCAAAAGGGGCGCTTGATATCGATACGCTTGGTGAAAAGAATGTGGTCGCGCTCGTCGATGCGGGATACGTTCAGGACCTGGCGGACATTTACGCGCTGACGAAAGAAGATCTACTAAAGCTCGATCGATTCGGTGATATCTCGGCCACAAAACTGATAGATGCTATTGCGGCTAAAAAACAGCCTCCACTGGAGCGCTTCGTGTACGGTCTCGGTATTCGGCACGTAGGCGTGCAGACCGCGATAGATCTCGTGATGCAGTTCGAATCACTCAACACATTGGCACATGCAACCATCGACGAACTAAAGAGCGTCGATGGCGTAGGGGTGGTCGTTGCGGAGAGTGTGGCGGCGTGGTTTGCGGACACGGACAATCTAAAGTTGCTCGAAAAGTTCGAACAGCTCGGGGTAAGACCACGGTTTGAAAAGAAGACGGGAAAGCTTGTTGGGGTTAGTTTTGTCGTGACTGGTACGCTCGAGAGCATGGGTCGTGACGAAGCAGCCGAAAAGATTCGCTCACTAGGAGGCACGTTCCAGTCGTCAGTTGCCAAAGACACTACCTATCTGGTTGCTGGCGGCAAGGTGGGTGCGAGTAAGCTCAAAAAAGCCCAGTCATATGGCGTACAGATCATTGATGAACAGTCCTTTCTGAAATTACTCGCATAACCCACAACAAAAAACCGCCCCAGAGGGCGGCTTTTTTTTTGGCGCGTTAGACGAGAGTATTAGTCTCGTGGGCGCGCTTCGTTGACTGTGATCGTACGACCATCGAGCTCTGAGTTATTGAGTTTCTCAATAGCTGCATCGCCTTCAGAGTCGTTTTCGTACTCGACAAAACCAAAACCACGGCTTCGGCCTGACTCACGGTCGGTGATAACCTTTGCAGATGCAACGGTACCAGCGGCTTCAAAGTGAGCCTTGAGAGTGTCATCAGTCGTAGCCCATGCAAGGCTACCAACAAACAATTTCTTCACGTATCTATCCTTCGTTTATTCTTCAGTTCGACCGGCGAAGGGATACGTATACATATAATATCGTCTTCCTGCGCATAACACTGACACCACAAGTTAAACATAAAAACTCGAGAAACGCGAGCATAAGTTGTATAAAAATAGCTTCTATGTCATCATATAAATGTTAGCTGGTGCGCACGGGCCTTTGCGTATCTAGACAGAAATAAACACAGCCAAAGAAACAAAAAAGACCCGGGTGGGCGCGCAGCAGCTCACACCAAGAACCGCCCCTAGAACAGGGGCGTTTTTTGTGCTACCATGGTCGAGTTCACGGGGCATTAGCTCATTTGGCCAAGCCGGAGGCGGGAAGATTATATTCGCGCAAGCGCTTTAGCCAAATGTCGAAAGTTAGTAGACCTTCGGAAACATTACGGGGCATTAGCTCATTTGGCTAGAGCGCTTCGCTGGCAGCGAAGAGGTGAGCAGTTCGAATCTGCTATGCTCCACCATAGAAAAATCAAGCACCTAGTATATCTGGGTGTTTTATTTTTGGTGTCCCTTCTGGGATAGAAATAGATTTTATTAAATAGCTGTAGTAATAAAGAGGGAGAGCGCCATGAAACATGAAGTAGACACACGGCCTAGCGATGGTATGTCGAGCCCTCAAGTGGTCTATCGGCTCCCAGGTACAACATGGGCACCCCGGGTGATCGAACAAGACGGGGAGCTCAAGATCGAGATCGGCGTTGATTTCAACCGCGGTTACGACATACGCGAGTTTCTCTTTGCGATTACCGATGAGCATCTCGAGGTGATTCGTACCAACCTGTCACGTCACCTATTGCTGTGGTGCGTGCTGGAGCAATTGTGCGAGCGAGCAGGCTCCAAGGATAGGCATGGCAAGCCGAACAAAAAGAAGGCTCGTAGGGCGATTGACCTGGTGCTACTTGGATCCGAGGCCGAAGTTGAGAAGTATTTTGCGCACGAACAGGTTCCGACCCGCATGCTTATCGCTCATGGTGCAAATGCACAGAAGTTAGAGAAGGGCACGTTATTCGCAGCATTCAAGAACGGACTCACGGCGACGGGCAACTGGGATCTGGTGTCGGAATACGAAATCAATCGTGACCGTGCCCGCAGAGGGGTGCGTCTGAGCGAGTTCGACGTGGTGGTGCTCAGATACCTCAACAAGTACCTCCATATGGGCGCTCTCCCAAGCCGTCGACCCGATGCTGTCGACCCAGCAAGGTTGCCGTCAGTTCTCGAGGTAATCGGAGTAGCGGAACGTGCTTGTGCGGGCATAGAGCTGCCAGCCGATAAGCCTTATCCTGATCCTGCATGGAGTAAAGGGTGGGATGAGATCGACAGTGCCGTGCGTCATGGACTTCAAGAGGCCTATCCTGATCTCAGCGAAGATACAGTGCGCGCCATAAGTTTCCTGATGGGGTCAGAGGCTGCTGATCGGGCGCGGGCTGTCGACTAACCCGCAGCATCCATCGTCAGGCTCCTGGGGTTTTAGACAATAAAAACGGGCGAAGTTTCTCATGAGAGAGGTTTTTCCGTATACTGAAACATAAGTATGATGAAAAAAATTATCCAAAGGTTGCTCGAACGAAAAACCCGTGCCTATCTCAAGAAACACAAGCCGCTACTGGTGCTAATCGCCGGGAGTGTCGGTAAGACTTCAGCCAAACAGGCTATCGCGACGGTGCTAAGCGAAAAGTACCGCGTCCGAGCGCACGACGGCAACCACAACACGCACTTTAGTGTTCCAACGGCCATTATGGGCGTGGAATATCCGACTGATCCGCGTTCAGGCAAAGAATGGCGTATGGTCCTCAAGGCCATGAATCTCCGTATCAAGGGTGAGAAAGATGTAGACGTCATCGTGCAGGAACTTGGTACCGACACACCTGGCGATATCGCACAGTTTGGCCGATATCTCACGCCAGATATAGCGCTCGTTACCGCTGTGAGTGAAGAGCACATGGAGTTTTTCGGAACCATAGAGGCAGTCGCAAAGGAAGAGCTGAGTATCGCGAAGTTCGCGAAGCTGACGGTTGTGAACCGTGACGATGTGTCCGAGGATTACGCAAAGTACGCTGATACACATACGATCGACACGTATGGCTTGGGCGAAAAGGCCGAGTATCGCCTCGTCATGGAGCCGGCTAGTCCGCTCGACGGGCGCATCGGAAAACTCATCACTCCAGAGTGGGGCGAGACATCAGTGACAGTCCAACTGGTAGGTGACCATAGCCTGAAGGCTGCGCTCGCCGCTGCGTGCGTGGGTGCAAAGCTCGGACTAACCTCTCAGCAAGTTGTCATGGGGCTTAGCAAGATCAAGCCGGTTCCAGGGCGCATGCAGGTTTTGCGAGGCTTAGAAAACTCAACGATTATTGATGATACCTATAACGCAAGCCCACTGGCAGTTGAGGCTGCTCTCAAGACGCTGCTTGCGATCGAAGCGCCGCAGCGTATTGCTATCCTCGGTTCGATGAATGAACTCGGTAATACCTCGGCGCAGGCTCACGAGAAGATCGGTAAGCTCTGCGATCCAGCCCAGATAGAGTGGGTGGTTACGATTGGGGCAGACGCGCAAAAATATCTGGCGCCAGCCGCACTCGCAAAAGGCTGCCAGGTCAAATCCTTTGATAGCCCATACCTTGCGGGTGGTTTTGTGCATAGTGTCCTAAAGCCTGGTGCGGTTATCCTTGCGAAAGGCTCTCAAAACGGAGTCTTTGCCGAAGAGGCCGTCAAGGTACTGCTGCACAGCACCGAAGACGAAGAGAGGCTAGTCAGGCAGTCGGAGTCTTGGCTCAGGAAAAAGGACGATCAGTTCGACCGTCCTGTTGCCGAAGACTAGAACCTACCTCATCGCCACCCTTGCGAGCTGTGGAAGGGTGTCTGACTTTCGAACGTGATAGTCAACCTCCGGTGCGTCCACAAACAAGATGACAGCCGTGCGCTCTGGCACGAAGGTTACGCCTGCAGGGATAATCCTATCGACACCGTGCCAGAGTGGTTTCATCGAGTCTTCCGTGCCGTACACCTTCTCATGTCCTTTGCCGAGAAAAGTCCAGGCTCGGTGCTCTTCAGTATCAAAATGGTGTCGTGAGCCATCGATGCCTTCAGGCGCGGCCCAAAAGCCGGGAGCATCGGCATAAGCCTGGATGGTGACGCCGCCGATATCGTAATGTGGTTTCGCTACCTCGCCCATGCCTTCATATGGCTCGTAGCCGTCATATCGTAGCAACCGGAGAAAAGAGAAGCTCTCACCATCGGGAAAGTAGAGTTGGCTCATGTTCGGGTGGGTGTTCTCGAGCTCAGCCACGGTTTGCTTGGCGACGCTGATCATTGCATCATGGATCTCAAACCCATCTTCGAGAAAGTCGCGTAGTGCCTTTGGTCCGCTTGCGAATTTATCTCGCCAATAATCCCGTGAGCGCTCCATGAAGTGAAAGTAGTGCTTTGGATCATCGGTCTGAAGTCCGGTTCGTTTATCAAACTTCTTTTCTTTGCGCACATAGCCTACCTCACCGCCATAACGAGAGTCGGCCTTATAGAACGTATCTGTTAGGAGATCAGGGCACTCTTCGATACAGACGGCCATGCCGTGGCTTAGTCGCTGAAAATCATCGCTGCTGAGAGGCATTTCGATGGCAGCTATACCCATGGTTTCAAGGAGCTGCTCGGTTGCGGAGCGTTCCGCGCTCATGTCAGGCTTTAGCTGGTAGTTTTCATATGCTTGATCAGGACTCAAGTATTCACTCATATCGTTTTTCTCCGATAAGTAGTTGATAGTTGCCGTCCCGGGACACTCCTAGCATATGTCCGTCATAACCCTCATGCTAGACAGTGCGTTTTGACTCAAATACTATTGACTAGACAGGTTATCAAAATGATTGAGCACCATATTCAGAAAGATATCATCCGCCGTTTATCGCAGGCCAGAGAGCTCCGCTTTAGCGAGCTCAAACCTGCCCAGCTCGAAAGCAACGCGTTCATGTACCACATAAAACAGTTGATAGCTGGTGGGTATGTCGAGAAAACAGATGCAGGCTATACGCTCACGCCGAGCGGCCTCACCTACGTAGACGGACTTAGCCTCAAGAGTTCACAGCCACGGAAGCAGGCAAAAATCCTCAGCGTTATCGTGCTGAAAAACAAACGGGGTGAGTATATCCTCGCTCGTCGCAAGTATCAGCCGTTCATTGGAACGCTGCTATTTCCAGGGGGTAAGCAGCACTATGGTGAATCGCCCGAGGATCATGTGGTTCGTGAGCTTAAGGAACAGTTCAACCTCACGGGTCAGCCGACGCGACGCGGTCTCGTTGATCAGCGCACTTTCAGCAAGGGCGTGTTGATCACGCACGTTCTCACCCATGTTTATGAGCTGGCTTATGACGGCCCGCCGCCATCCGAATCACCCAAATTTATCTATGAGTGGTCACAGGTTCAGGGCGTCGACCAACTTTATCCTGGAACGTACGAGCTTTATGAAGCGCTCGAACATGAAACAGGTTTGTTCTTCCTCTCTCTCGACGTAAGCGACGAGTAGCCGTATAACAGTAGCGATGAGAGGAAAGTCGTGCGCACATACTTTTCCGAATGCGACCTGGTATATCGAATGATATACTGTAACAGATATGAAACGCTACAGTCCTGCTGAAATTGAGTCCAAATGGCAACAGGCTTGGTTGGATTCCAAGCTCTATGAAGTCCAAGAAAACGATGACCGTGAAAAAAAGTATGTCGCCGGCATGTTCCCATACCCGAGTGGTGCTGGTCTTCATGTTGGCCATGTCCGAAACTATTCGATCGTTGATGTTATCGCGCGCTACAATCGACAACGCGGCTACAACGTACTGAATCCGATCGGCTGGGATACATTCGGTCTACCTGCTGAAAATTACGCGATCAAGACGGGCACACCTCCTGCCGTTAGCACGCTAGAGAACATCAAGAACTTCAAGAACCAGTTCATGCGCCTCGGTATGAGTATCGATTGGTCGCGTGAGCTCAACACGACTGATCCTGAATACTACCGCTGGACTCAATGGATCTTTACGAAACTATTTGAGCGTGACCTCGCCTACCAAGCTGAACGTGAACAGTGGTGGTGTCCGGTCGACAAGACCGTGCTTGCGAACGAGCAAGTTGAAGCCGGTAAGTGTTGGCGCTGCGGCAACGAAGTCGTTAAAAAGTTGATGAAGCAGTGGTTCTTCCGGATTACCGCCTACGCTGATGAGCTGCTTGACAACGTTGACGCACTCGACTGGCCGGAAGGCATCAAAGCGATGCAAAAGAACTGGATCGGTCGTTCCGTTGGTGCCGAAGTTGATTTTGCGGTTGAGGGTGGTAACGAAACGATCAAGGTCTTTACGACCCGCCCGGACACCTTGTATGGAGCGACGTTCTTGGTGCTTGCTCCTGAGCACGAGCTGGTGATGAGCCTGGCCACCGAGGAGCACTTGACTGACGTTGAGGCCTATATCCATGAGACCAATAAAAAATCAGATATCGAGCGTCAGGAGACGAACCGTGAAAAGACAGGCGTCTTTACGGGTTCGTATGCGGTCAATCCGTTAACCAACGAAAAGCTCCCTGTCTGGATCGCTGACTACGTGCTAACTGGTTACGGCACCGGTGCGATCATGGCGGTTCCAGCCCACGATGAACGCGACCATGCATTTGCGAAAAAGTTCGATCTTCCGATCGTTGAAGTTATCGAAAAACCCGAAGGAACTGACGAAGAGTGCTATCACGGCGATGGAGTACTTAAGGCCTCAGGGCCATATGACGGCGTTGATTCTGCGGCCGCTCGTGAACAGATCGTGACTCACCTGGAGCGAGAAGGCAAGGGCAGTGAGAAGACTAACTACCGTATGCGCGACTGGTTAATCTCTCGCCAACGCTACTGGGGCGCGCCGATCCCGATTATTCACTGTGAAAAGGATGGTGCGGTTCCTGTGCCCGAAGAACAGTTGCCAGTCGTGCTGCCGCCTGTTGAGAACTACGAGCCGGACGGTAGCGGTGTTGGCGTGCTCGGCCGCGTTGATGATTGGGTAAACGTCGAGTGCCCGAAGTGTGGCGGTCCTGCAAAACGCGAGACTGATACGATGGACGGCTATGCCTGCTCGAGCTGGTACTACCTTCGCTACACCGATCCGAAAAATGATGCAGCTGCTTGGGATAAGACGAAGGCCGACTACTGGATGCCGATCGATTACTACTGCGGTGGTGACCACGCGGTGAGTCACTTGCTCTATAGCCGTTTCTGGACAAAGGCATTTGCTGACATGGGTCTTGTTGATGTTCGTGAGCCAGTTAAAAAACTCGTCTATAACGGGTATATCAATGCGCCTGATGGTTTCAAGATGAGCAAAAGCAAAGGGAACGTTGTTGACCCGCTTGAGCTGATCGATGCTGGTTACGGGGCGGATGCACTTCGCACCTACGAACTCTTTATTGCGCCATATGACCTCGACGCCGCTTGGGATCCGAACGGGATCGCCGGCACCTACCGTTTCCTTAACCGTATCTGGACGCTTGTTCAAGAGCACCTCGAGGCAAACACGGATGACGAAACACCTGTGGCAGCCATTCACAAGGCCGTCAAAAAGGTGACAGGTGACCTCGAGCGCCTCAGTTTCAACACAGCTATTGCTGCCCAGATGGAGCTTGTAAACGACCTCTACAAGGCGAAGGTGAACGGTATCGGTGGTGGTGCCTGGAAAGAGGCTCTAAGTATTCTGACTCAGCTGGTTGCACCGTTCGCGCCGCATATTGCGGAGGAGATGTGGCAACAGCTCGGTCACGAGGGTTCTGTGCACACTGAACCGTGGCCAGTCTGGGACGATAGTCTAACTGTCGAAGACACCGTGACGATTGCCATCCAGGTCAACGGCAAGGTCCGTGCTGAAGTCGTTGTCTCAAAGGAGACCGACAAAGCTGGACTTGAAACTGCTGCACTTGAAAATGAACGCGTCCAAGAATTCCTCGCAGGCAGCGAGCCAAAGCGCGTTATCGTGGTGCCAGGGCGCCTCGTCAATATCGTCGTTTAGGAGCTAAAAAGTAACCGAAAAATGGAAAAGGCCCCGCTCTATGGCGGGGCCGATCCCTTCGTGGTGGTGCGTCAGCGCTGGAGGATGGCTCTTGCGAGACGCTGCTCCAGCAGATGCAGCTTGTTCGAGAGGTGCCACCGCAGGGCGCCGAGCACGAAGCTCAGGACGATGCCAGCCCCACACGACACCCATAGGGGCGTTTCGGCGAGGAGGGTTACCACCTCACCAGTCGGACGTACGTAGAAGTACGTGTAGAGAGCGAGCATGGTGGTGGCGAGCAGCGTGACGAGCTGCCACGCCGCGAGACGTTGGACGCGCGTACCTTGGTAGGTAGAGGACCACATGAGTGCCGCCATCATCGGGATGACGAAGATGACGATCGCGCCGAAGACATACGAGGTCAAGACGATGTACATGCGTTGTACCTTTCGAACGATGAAGGGATCGTTGAGATGAGACAACATCCCAATATGTCTATATTAGCATAAATACTATATATTGTCAATGTTCATACGGGTTCCACTTGAGAATTACCGCTGTTACTGGTACAATAACTACCAAGTTTAATCATCAACCGCAAAGGAGTACTTTTTACATGGGTAAACCAAAGAAGCAGACTAGCCCGCGCAAGACCGGTCTTCGTCGTTCACACCTCGTGCTGAAGCTGGCTCGTGTCGTTAACGGCAAGTCACCAGTCAAGGTTCGCACGACAAAGCGCGAAACTGGCAAACAAAAGTAGCTCAGTGTATAGTCTTTAGTAATTTAACGTAAGCAAAAAGAACCGATATGGCATCAAATCGACACCTCGGACGAATCATTGCTCTGCAGAGTCTGTATGAGTGTGAGTTCCGCACCCAATGCGAAGATCCAAACGTGTCGATCGACGATATCCTCGCTCGTAATATCGAGCGCTATAAGGATACTGTCGAGGACACCGCTTTTATCGAGCAGCTCGTGCAGGGTGTTTTAAAGAACGCCGCTGAGCTAGATGCACTTTTGCAGCCGATCGCGCCCGAATGGCCGATCGACCAGATTGCTCGTGTCGACCGCACGATTCTCCGTATGGCTATCTATGAGCTCAAGGAGTCGGGTGATCTCGTACCACCAAAGGTCGCGATCAACGAAGCAGTCGAGCTCGCAAAAGCATTCGGTTCTGATAACTCCAGCAAGTTCGTCAACGGTGTCCTCGGCACCGCCTATCGAACGCTGGTAGGAGACAAAGATGCCGATGCAAAAGCCAAAGTTTGACGGCCAGATCGACAAGTTTAAGAAGTATTTTTCTCGTAAAAAACAGTCGATCGATGAAGTCGTTCGCGAACCAACCGCCGGCGGAATCGTGTTTCGTCGCAACAAAAAAGGCGAAGTAGAGATCCTTCTCATCCAAGATGCCAAGGACCGCTGGACAATTCCAAAAGGTCACATCGAAGAGGGTGAAACTGCCCAGGAAACCGCACTCCGTGAGATCGGTGAAGAAGCTGGTATCACGGAAGCTGAAGCCATCTGTTGGCTCGGCAAGATCCATTTCCGCTACCGCCGCGTGAGCACGCTCGTACTCATGACTACTCAGATCTATCTCGTGAAAGCGCTCGGAGATACGGACGCTATCAAGAAAGAAGACTGGATGAACGGTATAAAATGGTTTAAGTTCCATGATGCCCTCGAAGCTATCGAGTACGAAGACATCGGCAAGTTGATGCTGCTCGCCATGAAACGTATTCGGCAGCAAGGACTATAAAGAGATATGATGCACCACGTTGATACACTCCCATACCAAGACTTCGCCCGTGAAAAACTCGGGTTTGAGTTCGGTGATGTCAACCTGCTGATCGATGCCTTCACACACCGCAGCTACATGAACGAGCACAAAAAGAGCGCCCGTGTTCACAACGAACGCCTTGAGTTTCTCGGTGACGCGGTACTTGAACTGGTAGTAACCGATCATCTCTACCGTAATTACGACGAACCGGAAGGTATCCTGACAAGCTGGCGTTCTGCACTCGTGCGCACTGAGAGTATCGGTGAAGCTGGTGCAAACCTCGGTTATGAACCACTGTTGCGCCTCTCTCGCGGTGAAAAACGGGGCAGTGACCGTGCTCGTCAGCAGATCCTGGCAAACGCCTTCGAAGCGCTCATTGGCGCCATCTATCTCGAAAAAGGCTATGATGTGGCCGCTGACTTTATTGCCAAGAACATTCTCTCAAAGCTCGAAGGTATCCTCGAGACAGAGAGCTGGCGTGACCCAAAGTCTCACCTGCAGGAAGTTTCTCAGAGTATTGACGGCATGACACCACAGTACCGGGTTATCGAAGAGGTTGGTCCTGACCACGAAAAGATCTTTACCCTTGGCGTGTATGTTGGCAACGAACTGATGGGTACTGGTACCGGTCACTCCAAACAAATTGCCCAGCAACAGGCTGCGACCGCAGCACTCCAGGCCTACAAAACTCGCGGCAAGAAAAACAGCGATAAGTGATAGACTAGCCCTATGATCTAGCAACATCCTTTCGACCGAGTACGAACCATCACATCCTGAAACAGGGAGGAGCGACCATGAAAGATGATGCAACCAAAAAATTAATAGCCGATGAAACTGCTCGCCAACGAGCAGGTCTTGAGCTGATCCCATCTGAAAACTACGTCAGTGCCGAGGTGCTCGAAGCGCTCGGCAGTATCTTTACGAACAAATATTCCGAAGGTTACCCAGGTAAACGCTATTACGGCGGTCAAGAGTTTACTGATCCGCTCGAACAGCTTGCGATCGACCGCGCCAAGCAGCTATTCGGGGCTGATCACGCTAACGTCCAACCGCACAGCGGTGCACCGGCAAATGAAGCCGTCTACAGTGCCTGGCTTGAACCAGGTGACACGGTGCTTGCGATGGATCTCAGTCACGGCGGCCACCTGACTCATGGTGCGCCAGTGACGAGAAGTGCAAAGCTCTACAACTTTGTCCGCTACAAGATGAAGGATACCGGGAGCGGTGAGATCGACTATGACGAGTTGCGAGCTCTCGCACTCGAGCATCGTCCAAAAATCGTCCTAGCTGGTTTCTCTGGCTATCCACGTGAGCTTGATTATGCCAAGTTTGCCGAGATTGGCAACGAAGTCGGTGCGCTGCTCATGGCTGATATGGCACATGTTGCCGGGCTGATTGCCGGCGGCGTCGCTAAAAATCCGTTTGACTACGGCTTTCACGTTATCACGACGACCACTCACAAGACGCTTCGCGGTCCGCGTGGTGGGTTGATCCTCAGCCGCGGCGTCGTCGGCAACCCACTGAAGGCTCCTGAAAAAACGCTCGAAAACATCCCGACCCTCATCGACCGGGCGGTATTTCCAGGTATGCAGGGCGGTCCACATATGCACGTGATTGCGGCAAAAGCAGTTGCGTTCTACGAGGCGCTTCAGCCTGAGTTTAAGGACTATGCGCACCAAGTAGTGGCAAACGCAGCACGGCTTGCCGAAGAGCTTCAGGCGCGTGGCTTCAAGCTTGTTACTGGCGGCACTAGCAACCACTTGATTCTTGCTGATGTTCAGGCAAGTTTTGGCATCGATGGCAGTGTCGTCGAGGCAGCTTGTGATGCGATCGGCCTAACACTCAACAAAAATGCCATACCCGACGACACGCTCCCGCCATTCCGACCGAGCGGGATTCGTCTCGGAACCCCAGCGATCACAACGCGCGGTCTCAAGGAAGAGCATATGGCGCGTCTTGCGGACTGGATGTCTCAGGCCATCGAAGCCCGCGATCACCCTATGCGCCTCGCGCAGCTCCGCTCGGAAGTTGAAGCATTTGCGCTACAGTTTCCGCTGCCGAGCGACCCGGTCAAATAACAGATTGACCATAGCGAGATTTTAGGGTATACTGAACCACTGATTGTTATAAAAATCGTGTTAATGAGAGGAAATAGTTAATACATGCTCGCAATTCGTTTGCAACGCCTCGGTCGTAAAGCGCTGCCAGTCTACCGCCTGGCCGTCCAAGAGTCCCAGCGTCACCCATCAAGTGGTCGCGTAGTCGCCTACGTTGGTAGCTACAATCCACACACCAAAGAAACTCGTATCGACACCGAAAAGGTCGAGTTCTACCTGAGCAACGGTGCTCAGCCAACTCCACGTGTCGTTCGTATCCTGAAGGATCAGAAGGTAAAACTTCCATCTTGGGTCAAAGAACCTGGTGTTAAGAAAGCTTCTATCAAGAACGCTGAAAAGCTTCGCAAGAACCAGCCAAAAGAAGAAGCTCCTGCGGAAGCAGAAGCAACCGAAACTGCGGAGTAGATCCTCTCTATCTCTAACAAAAGACCACTCGTGCCTGGGTGGTCTTTTTCGTTTAGTGATACAATATAAGGGACAGATACTTTAAGTGAGGAGAGGCTGTATGTCGAGCATTGACCAACAATTCATAGAGTATATCGTCAAGTCTTTGGTGGGTAACCCTGACGCGGTAAAAGTCGAGCGAACGATCGATGAAAAAGGTGTTCTGCTTGAGCTGACTGTTGATCCTGAAGATCTTGGCCGAGTTATCGGTAAGCGGGGTTCAACCGCTCAGAGCCTTCGTTCGTTGCTCCGAGCACTTGGTACGAAAAATGACGCACGTTACAACCTGAAGATTGTTGACGTTGACCGCCCAGAAGGCGAGCGGGGAACCGAGCGAGCAACAAATACTAGCTCATCAGATGACGCAAATAACCAGACTGTGGACAACTCTACAGCGGAAACTGTGGATAACGAGTCTGACCGCGTCAAGAACACGCGAAAAGAGCTTGCCGAGCTCGACGATCTCGATATATAATTCTCTTAGTTCAAACATACACATCTGAACTGCGAGAAACCGAGTGGTACATCTATCACTCAAAAATAAAAGCTCTATGCGAGCAAACCAAAAATATCTAAGGTTTGAGAGCCTTGTATGTGCCAAAAAGCCCCGGTAACCCCGGGGTTTTTTGGTGGTTAACCCAATATCTGTTAGGCTGGAACAGATGAAAAAGTTCCAAGTGATCACACTGTTTCCGGACATGTTTACGGGTGTTTTTGAGAACTCGATGATGTGGAAGGCGCAAAAAGACAGTATCGTCGAGCTTTCGACGATCGATCTCCGCTCGTTTGGTCTCGGTCCACGTCGCTCCGTTGACGACATGCCATATGGCGGCGGTGATGGGATGCTGCTCCGTATCGAGCCGCTCTGGGCTGCGGTCATGAAGGCAAAAGAGAACGACCCTACGGCAAAAGTACTGCTCATGACGCCGCGTGGCGAGCGCTGGAAGCAGGCACTGGCTCGTGAATACTCCGAGTCAGATCATGGCTATATCTTTATCTGCGGGCGTTATGAGGGCTATGACGAGCGAATCCTGGAGCTCGTTGACCAGGAAGTGAGCGTTGGTGATTATGTGCTGACCGGTGGCGAGCTGCCAGCCATGACGATCATCGACAGTATCGTCCGACTTATACCGGGCGTCCTTGGCGGTGAACTGAGCGCCGAGATTGAAAGCTTCGCCGATGGCGAAACCCTTGAGTTCCCGCAATACACTCGTCCGGAAGAGTTTCAAGGCATGAGAGTGCCTGACGTCCTACTCAGCGGCCATCACGGCGAGATCGAGAAGTGGCGCAAAGCCAACTCCAAAAAAGCCTCAATCAACTAATTGCGATTTTGCGACCAAGGGAAAAGCGTAGCCCAATAAAAAGTCGCGCCTTTTTGCTGGCGCGATGGGAAAAACCATAGGTTTGTTCTATGAGCGAGGACTTTGGTCCGAGCGTCTAAAACCGTTAATGCCCGAGCAGAGGCCCGGGCATTGAGTTGTTGTGGTGGAGACAAACGGGCGAATCACAAATCCGATATTTCGATTTTTTTGAAATGTTTTTGTTTTTGCTATCGCTTACAAGAACTCTACTGGGTTCACCGAAAAAGCACAAGTGTTTTGGGTAAAAATACAACAAAAACACGAACTTGCTACAATAAGTATAGTAACCAAAGGAGGAACCTATGAAGCTACTTAAGACTGCCTACGCCCACTGCGATATTCCTTGCGGGATTTATGAAACCGATACGATGATGCACTCGGCTGAGACTTGCCGCCGTATGATCCAAAAGATCGAGGGACTGGGCGAACTCGATAGTATCGAGAAGTACAATGGCTTTGTCCGCTCTGTCGTGAACAAGGAAAAGCACGCCCAAAAGGTCAAGCGTGAGATCTATATCCTTTGGAGCGACTACTTCAAGCCTGAGCACTTTGAGACTCATCCTGATCTTCATCAGCAGCTCCAGGCGGTTGCCAAGCAGGCCAGCGTCGTGAAGCAGACTGTCAGCATGGAAGAAGCCGACAAGCTGGTTAGTATGGTCCATGACGTTGCACACCTCTTTGCTGATACAAAACAGCAGAAGTAGATGATGCGAGTCCGACGAGTTGATGGTTCGAGTATGCGCCCGACACTGCTGCCGGGCGATATCGTCGTTATTCGTAAGCACATGCCAAAGGTCGGTGACATTACATTGGCGCGACGTGGGGATATGGAGGTTATCAAACGTGTCGAGCGTATCGAGGGTAATAAGTACTATCTGGTCGGTGATAATCGTTTCGAGAGCACCGACAGCCGTCACTATGGATTTATAAGCAAAAGCGATATACTCGGAACTATCATGATAATCCTTCCAAAAGCAGTAAACCCACCGAAACCCATCAAACCATACGCTCTCGTACTCGGCCGTGTAGCTGCAGTGATCCTCGTCATCTTGGCGCTCGTACAGCTCTTTCGTATCGACACGTTTTTGCCAATCCTCGATGAATTTTTGCCTGGCGGCACTGGAACAGCGTCATTCGTAGGACTTGTCATCATCCTCGGCGAAGTGTTTGCCGTCCCGTTTGCGCTGCGCATGAAGCTGAGTCCACTCGCCCATCTCGTGAGCGGAGCTCTACTGACACTCGCACCACTTTGGTGGCTCCTCATCGATATCTGGACCTTTGGACTGACGGATAATACTGGCCAGCTAGGGCAGTTTGTGGCCGTGCCGGGAAATGTGGCGGTACTGTTCCTGAACCTCGTATGGGTTACGTTTAGCTACTACACGCTCTACCTACTTGGCTACAACCAGCTCAAAGTCAAAGAGCTGTTGAGAAAATAGCCGTCCTCTGGTACAATCTACATCTGTTCGGCTAACCATAGTGGGGATTGGCCAAGCGGTAAGGCAACGGGTTCTGGTCCCGTGATCGGGGGTTCGAATCCCTCATCCCCAGCCACGAAAAGCTCCGACCTTCTTGGTCGGATTTTTTCGTGCCCGTGTCTGAGTGATCCGAATGCCCGATGTTTTGCGAAGCAAAACGAATCGGGGGTTCGGCGTAGCGCAGTGTAAAAAAGAAAGCACGGAGTATTTTCTTTTCAAGCAAGCGGAGGAGCGGAACGAAGTGGAGCGATATCCCTCATCCCCAAAACGTGCGTATAATGAAACACATCCATGAAAACAAAATTTAAGAAATCACCGGCGCTCTATGTCAGTTTAGTGTCATTATCGCTCGCATTGCTGATAGGGGTCGGATATCTCGCTATCGATGCTGTGACCGAACTAATCAACAAGCGTCGTCTGATAAACGGTGTACAGATCGTGGCAACTGTCACAGACCGTAAAAGCCACTTCAATATAATCAGAGGTGGCGGAGGTGCTTCTTACGAGCTCGACTATGAGTTTCAATATACCGATCGCCAAACGGGGGACCTTCAAAAGCAAGTGCGTACTAGCTACCCGGTTTACAAAAATGAGTATGCAGTCTATCAGCCCGGATCGACATTTACGGCTTCATTTATACCGAGTGAGCCTCGTGTGAATGAGCCCTCGACAACCGTAAGGCGCCTGAGCCCACAATCCGTTTTGCTGGTCAGGCTTATAGCTGGAGTGGCGTTTTTTGGCGTGATTACCGGGCTTATGTTGAGGTTTCCTCAAATACTTGAGCGTATTCCACGCTCTCGAAAGGTAGTGATTGTGGCAATAGCGCTTTTTGGAACATTTCTTATTGGCTTAGTAGTGGGAAAAAGCATCATCCCGCTTATTGAGCGGTTGTGGCTGAAGTAGAAAAGAAAACCTCCGCGCCAACCACGCGGAGGTTTTAGGGTTCTACCGGTCCGGTCTAGTAAAGACCGAGTTTGGCACTACAGGCTGGCCATGCGCCCCATCCCTGACGGGCTTGGAGAGCTTGACCGCGCATGATCTGTTCTTCGCGACTTGCGTCACTTGGCAGACCGCTACCACCGACAGCTTGCCAACTCGAGAGAGTGAACTGGAGGCCGCCGTAGAAGCCGTTTCCTGTATTGATAGCCCAGTTACCACCAGCCTCACATTGGGCTAGCTGGTCCCAGACACTACCACCAGAGACCGCTGGTGCGGCAACCTGTGGGCGCTTGTATGAGCTCTGGGTTGCGGCCGGTGCCGGCGCCTCAACAGCTGGAGCTACGTAGCTGGCTGGCATTGGACGCGTGGTGAGTTTTTCGTCCTTTGTCGGGATTCGGAGCTGATCTCCAGGGTAGATGAGATCAGGGTTTTCGATGCTCGTATTTGCGTCGAACAATCGTTGAGCGGTGGTGCCGTTTGTGGTGGCGATTTCGCTCAGGTTGTCACCGGGTTGGATGGTGACCATGTTCGCAGCGGGTTTAGTTTCTTTTTGGGTTGCGGCGTGAGCCACGGGACTACCAAACGTGAATGCAACTGCACTCAGCAGGATGGCGGCCGATAGTGCGAGTGAACGCATTATGGTTGTAACCTCCTTGCATGCCCCCAAGTTGTTATCCGCGACTATCTTAGTTAGTAAATAAGGGTGGATAACAGAGGTAGTTTACCGGTGAAATAAACCTCCCGGTAAAAAACACGCAAGTATAAGCTTAATCAATCCTATGGTTTATGTCAAGGTTTGAGCAGGAATGGGTGGCACTAACAAGGGTGCGGTCGGTACCAAAAAGAGCCAGTTTTCGCCAAAAAAAGAACGAGAACTGGCCGGGATGATTTATCGTGAAGAGCGTCGCCTGCGTAGTCTGTGACTGTAACGTTGCAGCACCTGTTCCTTATCGTCCTGCAGGTCGAGATCGGCGTGGGTGCCTACTGGTATTTGATATACCGTACCTGGTACAGGTAGTTTATTGCCTTGCTGTGTCGTTTCCGTGCTCATAGACCCCTCCTCTCACTTAGCGTTATCAGTACTAAGCGTAGCGCTTGAACCATGAGCAGTATGTGAGATTTGTAACATTTTAGTTCAATAAAAATCGAAGGACGCGGGTTTCGGCAATTTGCGTGGAAAAGCCGCCGCGTTGATTCTCAAACGAGTGTCCGGTCATAGGCAGCAAGACAAGTTCGTGCTCGATACGGTTTTCTGTGAGGCTGCCCGAGAGTCTGGTGGCATTTTTGGTGGCAACCAGGTCATCTGTTTTTCCCTGGATGATAAGTGTTCGTGGAGCACGAGAGGATACGTAGGTGATAGGTGAAACGGCGCGGTAGCGATTTTCGTACTGCTTTGGTGGGCCGCCGATAAAGTCGAGTTCCGAAGTCTTGTCGCGGCTTGTCGCATAGTCGAGAGCGAGGTCTATCGGTGCGTAGAGCGAGACGACTGACTCGGCATCGTTATGAAGATAGGCTTCGAGAAGGGCAAGGTGTCCACCGGCTGACTGTCCGAGCAGGCTCATCTTTCCAGGATCAACGGACATGGCCTCGGCGTTCGCTTGGATGTAGGTGTAGGCGTCATGGATATCACGGGGTGCATCGCGCCACGTATGGTAATTGTCGTTTGCGAGACGGTATTCGACGCTAAACACCTGGAACCCCGCCTCCGTGAGTGCCTGTGGCCAACGACCAGTTTCGAGATGGCTGCCGTAGCGCCATCCACCGCCGTGAAGGAGCAAGACAGCTGGTCGGGTGCCTGGAAGCTTACTCTCGTAGTAGGCAAGCTGGAGCTTGCTATCGTCAATGGTTTTGTAAGTAATGAGTTTCGCAGGCTTCACAGTCGTGGCGCCCGAAAAACTGAGGTAGGTTACCGGGTTGAAGTGCAGGGTGACGTCTTCTCGCCGTGCCGTTAACCAGAATGCGGCCTGCGGAAAAATGAGACCAAAGACGGCAGCGAGAAAAGCAAGCCGAGCTAGTATCGGGTACTGCTTTTGTTGTTTGTAAACGAACGTAACGAGTAAAAGCGCGGCGCCAAAGACGATGATACTGACTCCCGCGAGGCCGGCAGAGAGCGCTACGGAAACGGGCACGATCATCAAAATGGCAAGGGCGATAGTGAGCACATAAAGCCCTCGGCTCACATAAGACCGACGAGTTGATGGGCGGTGTTTTTTAGCCCGTGTCATACCTCTATCATACCGCTTATGCCTGTTGCCAAAAGCACTTTCTTTTCACGAGATTTATGGGTTTATACTGGTTAGTACCACCATCCCGGAATACAAAATAACGTAAAACAAGGGGGATAGTACTATGAAAAAGATTGCGACTAATACGCTTGCAACACTGGTGCTTATCGGCATGATAAGCCTCACAAACGTCAATGTTTCCGCGCTCGCAAAGTCAGGTTCTGTCGACAAGCAGCAGTTGAAACGGCTCGAGCGCGTCTATCAGCACCACGACCGCAAACATGAGCTTCGTGCCAGTATCCTCGGCATCAGCCCCGAAGAGCTCCGTGAGCAACTCAAGGTGAAATCGCTCGACACAATCGTCAAAAAGCATGGCTTTAGGGATCGACTCAGTTTCTATACAGCGATGACCGGCAAGCTCAAAGATGAACTGCGTCGTCGTGGTTGGAGTGAGCGCAAGATCGAAGAGTTGGTCCAGAAGCGACTTGCGAGGCTCACGCCATCTATGCCCAAACCGCTTGCCTTTAGCGTATAATCCTAAGCATGCAATCCACACTACACCCCGACCATCCGTTTCGAATTTTCTTTATCTCGGCCCTTATCTCGATCGGATCAATGGTTGGGGTTTGGTATTTCTTTGGGCTTCAAGCGGCTTTTTTGACATTCGTCCTGATGCTCGTCGAGGTAACGTTTAGCTTTGATAACGCCATCATCAACGCGCGCGTTTTGGCTACTATGAGCCGCTTTTGGCAGCAGATGTTTATCACCGTCGGGCTTGTTATCGCTGTGTTCGGTATGCGCCTCGTGTTCCCGATCGTACTTGTCATGATTACGACAGGTCTTGGCGCTGGCCACGTTATCGATCTCGCCTTTAACCATCCGGATCAGTACAGCCATGAGCTCGAGCGGGCTCATCCACTTATCTCGTCGTTTGGTGGTATGTTCCTGTTGATGCTAGGCCTTGCGTTCTTCTTTGACCCAGGGCGAAAAGTGAACTGGATCAATATCATCGAGCGACCGTTGCAGCGGCTGGGCCAGTGGTGGATCTATACGGGTATTGCCACGATCATTCTCGTGATAATCGCATCACTGCCATGGAATGCACATCCACAGGATACGCTTGTGGCCGGTGGTCTCGGTATCCTTGTGCAGTTGGCGCTCAGTAAGTTCAACGACTTCTTTACCTTGTCGCAGCAAAAGGCTAAAAACGCGAGCTCAATGATGGCTGGACTTTCCGCCTTCCTTTATCTGATGGTGCTGGACTCTAGCTTTAGTTTCGACGGTGTACTGGGTGCATTTGCGATCACGTCAGACGTCATCTTGATCGCGATTGGTCTCGGCGTTGGAGCACTGTGGGTACGCTCCCTAACCCTCTTTATGGTGAAGCGAAAGGTGCTCGGTGCCTACCGTTTTTTGGAGCATGGTGCACACTACACGATCGTCATTTTGTCATTTGTGCTGCTCGGAGGGTTATTCTTCCGCATCCCTGAGCTCGTTGCTGGTCTTTCCGGTATTCTCATCGTTGCTGCTTCGATCGTCAGCTCAGTCGCAGAGAATAAGGCGGATGCCCATGCAGCTGCTCGTTAGGTTTATTGCCGACGGCACACTTCTTGCGCTGCTCGCTGTGTCTGCGCCACTCATTTTCTTAGCAATTCGCAAGCGGTTCTGGGAGGTGGCTCCGGTACTGGTGATGGCGGGCCTGACCTCACTGCTTGCAGGTAAACTCATGAGCCTCCTCTATCAACCGGCGATTGCACGGCCGTTTCTAGAGCTAGGTGTGGAGCCGGGTGCGGCTTATATCGATAATCCAGGGTTTCCGTCCGACCATGCGCTGCTGGCGACCGTTGCAGTTCTAGCGGTGTACGCCTTGACTCGTAATCGAAAGCTTGCGTTCGTGCTCGGGCTTGTTGTCGTGCTCATGGGTCTCGGACGAGTGGTGGCGCTTGTCCATACGCCACTGGATGTCGCTGGAGGTATCCTTGCGGGCTGTATCGGTGCGATTTGGTACAAAAAATTGACAAAGTAACCAAAAAGATCCATCATACAGCTATGAATGCTGTGAGTGAAAATTCTGCCCCAAAGTACGATGCATATCCTTTTGATGTCGCATCGCTCGTAAAACTCTTTGTTATCGGTGCAATTAGCGGGGCAGTCGGATGGCTGCTGTATCTTGCGATTGCCCACTACTTCATCGATCCAGTCTTTTGTCGAAGCGCTGAAACGTTTAGTGTCTGCAGGAACGGTGGAACGGTTGCGTGGGTCAGCGCACACATCATAGTTATGGCCGCAGCTGTTGCTGCGCTCGCGCGATTTGCGGTATATCGTCCGCTACTCGTGGTACTGGCTGTGCTTGTGAGTCTCTGGTCTGCACATGCGTGGCTCGGTGGCATGGCATGGTATGTCGGACTCTTGTGGCAGGCGGTGCTCTTTGGCCTCGCAGTAACGCTTTTTGGTCAGATTGCACGGATGATGAACTTCCTCGCCGCGCTCCTCATTTCGCTCGGTCTCGCGGTTCTGCTGCGTGTCGTGCTTATGTATGCCTAGCCGCGGTATACTAGAGTTATGGATATAACACTTATTGTTGTGCTGGTCGTGCTGCTCGCCGGCTTCGCACTGGTTCTTTGGTTCCTAAACGTAAAACTCAGTAGCTTAAAAGGTAACGACACCTCCGCCCTTATCAAGCAGGACATGATCGAGCTCAATCGAACTGTTGATATGCTCCGGGAAAACCTCCAAACCACGATGGGGGATAAGCTCGACAAAAACCAGGCGTTGATGCGCGATACCCTTACGAAACAGTTGAGCGAAAGCGCAAAGCTGATTGCTGATGTGACCAATCGCCTCACGAAACTAGACGAAACAAACCGGCAGGTGAAGGATGTTGCCGATGACCTTCGCTCACTGCAAAACATCCTCCAAAATCCAAAGCAGCGCGGTGTGCTCGGCGAGTACTTCCTCCAGACTGTACTGGATAATGTCTTGCCGCCCGATCGCTATGCGCTGCAGTATCATTTTAAAAATGGCGATATTGTCGATGCGGTAATTTTCCTCGACAAGAACAAAGTGCTCCCGATCGATAGCAAGTTTAGTCTCGAGAACTATAACCGGCTCGTCGAAGAAACTGACAAAGCGAAGCGTGAAGCGCTTTCCAAGCAGATCAAAATAGACCTCAAGAACCGCATCGATGAGACGGCGAAATACATCAAGGCTGACGAAGGTACGATGGATTTTGCGTTTATGTTCATTCCGTCTGAAGCCGTCTACTATGACCTGCTCATCAACAAGATTGGTACGGCCGGGGTGAGTGCTCGTGACTTGATCGAATATGCATTTGCTGAAAAGCACGTTATTATCGTGAGCCCAACGAGCTTCATGGCTTACCTCCAGACCGTCATCCAGGGACTTAGGAGTCTTCAGATCGAGGAACAGGCCAAAGATATCCGCGTGCGTGTCGGTCAGCTTGGGCGTCATATCGGGGCGTATGAAACCTTTATGCAAAAGCTTGGCTCAAGTCTTGGGACGACTGTCAATCATTTCAATACTGCACACAAGGAGCTCGGCAAGATCGACAAGGATATTGTGCGTATCGCTGAGGTGAGTCCGGGTATTGAGCCGGTCGTTGTCGACAAACCGCAGCTTGACTAGATATATAAAAAACCTCCGCGAGTGCGGAGGTTTTTTGTTGGATCAGAGAACTTAGAGTTCTTTTGCTTTCCAGCTGAGACCCGTAAGCAGCAGGTAGAGGTTTGCACCGAGAGCGGCACCGAGAAGTGAACCAAGGATCACAGGAAGTGTGAAGTGGCTTGGGGTCTTCTGTGCACTTGTTGAGGTTTCACCGCTGATGCTCTTGTTGATTGCGTCAACGTCGCGTTCAGTTTGCGCGAGAGCGATAGCTGGGTTAAGAGCAGCACCCTGTGAAGCAAATGTACGGGTAACAGTTTGTGATTCACCGCCTTGGACACTCGTTTGTTCGCGAGTTGCGTTTGCGGTCAGCAGACCACCAGCAATCACGAGACCAACAGCAAGAGAGAGGCCGATGCCTGCTGCACGAGCGACAACAGATGAAGCGTTCTTAAGAGTTGCAACGAGTCCGAAGAGGAAGAGTGCTGAACCGATCAACTCAACCCAGAAGACACGCCAGTCCCAAGCTGCAAAGTTGCCCATGTCGAGGTTTGAGCCGTTGCCGTTGTAGGCACCGAGTACCATGAAGGCACCAAGAGCACCGATAAGCTGTGCGAGCCAGTAGAAAGGTACTTTGACGAGCTCAAGCTTGTTCATTGCCCAGAGACCGAAGGTAACGGCAGGGTTGAAGTTACCGCCAGAAACCTTGATCATACCGACGAGCAGGACGGCAAGCGCAAGACCAACAAGTAGTGGTTGGTCAGCTGGTGCGGTGAGTGCTGCAAGTGCGAGACCGAACGTACCAACTGCTTCTGCGACGAGCGCTTGTGGCGTGATGGCTGCGAAACGGCTAACCGCAGGACGGGTTACTTTTGTGCTGCTCACGACGCGACTCGTCGTGACTTTTTTGGCGGCAGTGGTTGTCGCCTTTTTTGGTTTTGTAGACGATTTGGCTTTCTGGGCCATGGCTATCCTCCTGAAAAGTTAGGTATAATGCGAAGTATAGCATGAACAGAATAAACTTAGAAACTTTGCAAACATCATGAGAAGAGGCTGAAAATGAATGAATGGTTAGTACTTATTGGAGCTAGTTTAGTAGGGAGTGTTTTCTCTCTCATAGGAGGCGTATTACTCCTCGCAAAGCGTATCTCGACAAAGCGTGTGCAACGGATCGCGGTGCCCTTTGCTGCAGGCGCGTTGCTAGCGGCGGCCTTCTTGGATCTCTTGCCCGAGGCAGTTGAGCACGGCAGCTCGCTCCCGGCTATCATGTCGCTTGTCCTGAGCGGCTTCGTGCTGTTTTTTGTACTAGAACGATTTCTCGGATGGTTCCACCACCACCATGATCACGGAGCTTCAGACGTTCATACGAAACGTCAGCGCTCCACACGTTCATTGATCGTTATCGGCGATACGCTCCATAACGCCATCGACGGTATGGTCATCGGTGCGGCCTTTCTCGCAGATCCGACGGTGGGAATTATCACCACAATCGCGATTGCGGCGCATGAGATACCGCAAGAGGTTGGCGACTTCGGTGTCCTGCTGGCGCTTGGCATGCGGAGGCGCAATGTTCTGCTGGTCAACATCGCTTCAGCGCTCGCGACGGTAGTGGCTGCGGTACTCATCTTTGGTCTCGGATCATCTCTTGCTGCACTTGAGCCGGTGTTGCTGGCGATTGCTGCTGGTATGTTCCTTTACATTGCGGCGAGTGACCTCGTGCCAACGATTCACGAGGAGCCGAGTCCTCGAGTTGCAAATTACCAAACTATGATCTTGCTTTTCGGTATCATCTTTGTCGGCCTCACGACGACGTTTATTCATAGCTTTATCGAGCATGAACAGGTCCACTCGGACCACGGTACATCAGAGCACGTTGACGAACACGAGCACGGCGAATAAAGCTGGTACCATAGATATATGGGATTATTTCTTCGTCAAGACGAACAGCGCTCGGAAGTACAGAAGAGAGTTGCCACTGAACTCCAGGAGCGACTGCGGCAGGCGACGCCGGTAGACACTGGAGATCACGAGCCAAGTATGCTCGAGAACCATCATGAAACGCGAAAAGCTGGCATGGTGATCATGGTGCTGCTCGCGCTCCTGTTTATCGCCGTGATTGCCTTCGCAATCCGTATTTCCTAAACCCCGTTCGAACAGGTATACTTTTAGATAGATATGACGCAGCTTGCTGATATTGCGAAAATTCGCGCCCTACTGCTTAGTCGCTATGACGCGCTCGAGACAAAGAGCGATATTTTAAAGGCACCAGAACTGAAAGAGCTCTATGGCGCTATCCGAACTATTGAACCCGAAGAACGTGCGGCGTTTGGCCAGGCGGTCAATGCGCTAGCCCAGGAGCTAAAAGCGAGGGTAGAGGGCGAGGCCGATGAGAGTACTAAGCTTTCACCGATCGACGTGACCGCGCCGTTTGATGCCAATACAAAACTGCCAACGTTATTGCCGAGCGAGCAGGGAACCATCCACCCGCTCATGCAAGAAATCAAATCGCTCTCTGACATCTTTGAGCGCATGGGATTTGCGATCGAAGATTCGCGCGAGATTGATGATCAGTACCATATGTTCGAGACACTGAACTTTCCAAAAGGTCACCCAGCGCGCGATGATTATGACACGTTTATGACCGTCGAGACTGATAAGGACGGTGATCCACTGATTGCACCCGCACATACCAGCACGATGCAAAACCGTGTTCTTCGCAAATATCGCGCCAACCTCGATGCTGGCGAGCCGATTGCTGCCGTCGTGCCTGACCGCGTGTTCCGAAATGAGGACCTCGATGCTCGTCACGAACATACCTTTTATCAGTTTGAGGGTATCTACGTCAGCAAAGGCGTTCACGCTGGTATGCTCATCGCGACGCTACAGGAGTTCTTGCAAGAGTACTATGGCAAACAGCTTGAAGTTCGGGTAAACCCGTTCTACTTTCCGTTTACCGAGCCGAGCTTTGAGTTCGCGCTTTCTTGCCCGTTTTGCGAGAAGGCTGGCTGTAACGTTTGTTCTTACGAAGGCTGGATTGAGCTGCTCGGTTGCGGCATGATCCATCCGAACGTTCTACGCGCAGCTGAGATCGATCCGGCCGTTTACACCGGCTTCGCATGGGGTGGTGGCGTCGATCGTCTCGTCATGATGAAATACGGCATCGAGGATGTCCGTCATTTCCATTCAGCAAAACTAGATTTCTTGAGGCAGTTTTAGTTATGAAAGTCAGTCTTAATACCATCAAACAGTACACGAGTGTTGACCTGCCGGTTGAAGAGCTCGTCCAAAAGATCAACCGCCAGCTCGGTGGTGTCGAGGAAGTTACCGATCTCGGCAAACGCTACGAAGGCGCAGTCATCGTACGTGTCGTACAGTGCGATGACCATCCAAATGCCGATCGTCTTCATGTTTGCAAGGTTGATGACGGTGGTGTTGTCCCGGATGTCGATCGCGATGAGAACGGGTTTGTCCAAGTTGTTTGCGGGGCGCCAAATGTGCATGCAGACATGTTCGCAGTATGGCTTCCGCCACGAGCTGCCGTACCTTCTAGTTTTGATGACAAAGAGCCATTCATCCTCGATGCTCGTGAGCTTCGCGGTGTCGTGAGCAACGGTATGCTTGCGAGCGCCAAAGAACTTGCGATCGGTGACAGCCATGAAGGTATTCTCGAAGTCGATTCGAACGAATGGAAGCCGAGTAACGTTGAGATCAAGCCGGGCACTAGCTTTGCGAAAGCGTATGGACTCGATGACACGATCATTGATATCGAAAACAAGATGTTTACGCACCGCCCTGATCTCTTTGGTCAGCTCGGTGTTGCGCGCGAGATTGCAGGGATTCAACATAACGCGTTCACCTCGCCTGATTGGTATAAGGCATTGCCAACATTTAACGGGGGCGAGGGGCTTGAGCTGGCTATAGAAAACGATGCCTCAGAGGTTGTGCCGAGATTTATGGCGGTTGCGGTTAAGGGTGTTGAGGTAAAGCCATCTCCGCTCTGGCTCCAATGTGAACTCGTGCGTCTCGGTGGTAAGCCGATCAACAATATCGTCGACGTCACGAACTACGTCATGTTGCTGACTGCCCAGCCTACCCATGCCTACGATTACGACAAGCTGCGTGGCCACAAACTTGTTGCTCGTATGGCACATGAGGGTGAGACCGTAAAGCTGCTCAATGACAAAACCTATCAGCTTAACGGTGCAGACATCGTCATTGCTGACGGCGAAGGTCCGGTTGGACTTGCCGGCATCATGGGCGGGGGTGACAGCGAAGTAAGCAGTGAGACTAAAAATATCGTTCTCGAAGTTGCGACATTCGACATGTATGCGGTACGAAAAAGCAGCATGCGCCATGGTCTCTTTACTGACGCGCTCACTCGGTTCAACAAAGGCCAGTCACCGCTTCAGAACGATCACGTCTTGAATTTGCTGCTCCAGTCTGTGCTCGAAGTATCTCCTGGCGAGCAGGCAAGTGAAGTATTCGATACGGCATCGCTCCGGTCTGACGGTCATGCGACCCAGGCTATCGATCGCGCTTTTATTAACGCTCGGCTCGGCCTGGATCTCACCTCAAAAGAGATCGGTGACTTGCTGCGGAATGTTGAGTTTGTCGTCGAAGATGAGTCTGATGAAATCCGCTATACAGCACCATTTTGGCGAACTGATATTGAGCTGCCCGAGGACATCGTTGAAGAGGTTGGTCGGCTCTATGGTTTCGACAAACTGCCACGAATCCTGCCGGGACGGTCAACGAAACCAGCTCCTCGAAACGAAAAGCGTGTGCTCAAGCAAAACATCCGCGAGAGCCTTGCAAAATCTGGTGCGAACGAAGTGCTCACCTACACGTTTGTTCATGAAAATATCCTAAAGCGCGCCAACCAAAACCCTGATGAAGCCTTTAGGCTGGGAAATGCACTCAGTCCAGACCTGCAGTACTACCGTCTCAGTGTTTTGCCAAGCTTGCTCGATAAAATCCGCGCAAGCATAAAGGCTGGTTTTGGTGAATTTACCCTCTTTGAGCTAGGCAAAGGTCACCACAAGCAGAACATGGGCGAAGACGGTCTTCCGACAGAAACTGATCTGCTTGAACTTGTCTATACGAGCCAGAAGCCACGTGAGGGCGCGGCCTATTATCACGCACGACGTATGGTTGAGGCGTTGCTCCACGATCTTGGTCTCGGGGTTATATTTGAGCCGATTCCTAACGCCATTCCTTTTGCAGGCATGGCACCATATGACCACGAGCGATCAGCGTTTATAAAAACTACCGACGGGGCTACTTTAGGTGTTGTCGGTGAACTGAACGCCACGGTACGCAAGGGCTTTAAGTTGCCAGAATACACAGCCGCCGCAACCCTCGATATCGCGAGTCTTCTCGGTGTGAAGCGAGGCATTCCGTACAAGCCACTGCCGCGTTTCCCGAAGGTTTCTCAAGACATCTCGCTGAAAGTGTCCACAGACGTACATTTTGCAGACCTCTTTAAGCTTGTCGAAGATACTGTCCGCGCAGCCGACGTCAGTACGGGCTATGTACTTGTTGAGCCGCAGGCCATCTATCAGCCTGAAGGTGATCCAACAAAAACGCTTACCTTCCACATCGAAGTAGCGAGCGAGACAGGGACGCTGACAGACAAACAAGTTGGCGAAGTACTTGACGCGGTGGCTGAGCGTGCAGCAAATGAGCTGCAGGCTGCTCGAATCTAACGCATGAAGCGACACGTTATCTATATCCCTGGTCTCGGGGATGGGTATGATCTTTTTCGCAGAGTTGCGTTATATTTCTGGCGACGCCCATCTGTTGCAGTGACGCTCGTACCAATGCATTGGCGAGATCCTCACGAAACGTATGAAGAAAAGGTCGCACGTATAGGCAAGGCAATAGATAGGTACGAGGATCGGGAGATTATTCTCATTGGCGAGAGTGCGGGCGGTGCGGTCGCGATTGCTAGCCTGCATCATTTCCGCGGAAAGATCACAAGGCTTGTGACTATATGCGGCATGAACCAGGGTACGGGCAACGTGAACCCGTCTCTCTACCGAAGAAACCGTGCCTTTCGTGACGCCATGCTCGCATCTGATAGGACACTCCCTGTTTTGACGCCACCAGAAAAAGCCATGATGCAAATTATCTATTCGAGTCGGGACGGAGTCGTCGGCGAAAAGGATACATGCATTGAGGGAGTACGTGCAATTGATATCAAGATCCCTATGCACATGATCGCTATAGGCTACACGTTACTGTTTGGCCGCCAGTTAGTTATCGGAGACGAGAAGCGTTAAGCAGTGCGTGCGATTTGATGATTCATCAGTTCCGGGGTGATCGGATATTGGTGAGGCATTAGGTCATGTGCCCGATCAAAGACATTACGAGGCGTGAGGTCGACGCCGTCATTGACGCACTGCTGCGCTGCTTTATTGCGAGCAAGAACCATACGAAGCGTTCCGAGGTCGGCAATCGTCATGTGGCCGCCAGGTAGGGGTGTAATACGAACCTGTTCGTTTTCTTTGTAGATACTTTCCCATACTGATCGTTTCGAAGCAAAGTCGTTATCGAAAACAGTGAGGTGTTTGAGCGTGTCATCGGAATGTTTCCGTGCAAGCGCTCCAGCTTCACCGCTAAAGAGGGCGCCGCCGATGATGGCTTGATGGCGGAGACAGTCACTGCGGACGTCGATCGTGTATGGGTAGTAGCGAAGACGAGAGAGAGTGAGGGCGCCAGCGAGACGGTACATCTCGCGAGGCTCTTTTGCGATCTGCTCGCAGAGTCGATAGAGGTCGGTAAGTGACTTGAGTTTCTCCGGCAGGCAGGGAGCAACCTCTTCGCTAAACAGGATATCCTGAGCAAAATCTTCGGCAAGCGCATCAATTCCCTCAGCCACCATCCCGCCGCGCGATTCACCGAGAACAAAGCGGAGACTTGGATCAACGTCATGATTTTGCGTGCGAAGTTCGTCGACCATATGGTATGAGAAATTCAGAACAGCTGCCGCCGAACCGGCAAGTGAAATAGGCGAAAGAGGAGCAGGGGCTTTATCGGCAACGTAGCTGCCTTCGGCTCCGACATAGATGACGTAGTTGCCGGCGCGGGTAAAGTTGCGGATGATGCGCTCGTTATGGCCGCGCAGACTGGTAGTCCAAGCTGTCGTACCGATAACGGGTATATTGCACTCGGGTTTTTCTGGAATCCCAACGAGCGTGTCATAGGTATAACCTTGGGCGGTTTGGATACCGATGCGACGCAGCGTGCCGACTCCAGGGACGTACTTCGGGTCTGCGTACTCGTCCCACAGTACTATTTCACTTTCACGCCTTAACTCCTCGCGGTGGGCTGGCGTCAAGTAGTTGATCTCGCTGTTTTCAAGCCGTGGGTTGCGATAGGACTCGATAGTGCGTCCGATCGTCGAGTCTCGAAGAGTAGAGCCAAGATCCATATGTTTATTTCTCCCGTTTCTTGTTCGTATCATAGGCCCGTGAGAATGACTTTGCAATAGCAAAATAAGCGGCATCTTATAACAGGGGAGTGTATACTTGGATACAAGATGAAAATTCTCCTAAAAGTTCTTCGTTATGCCCGAAATTTGTGGCCGTACTATACCGGTATTATCTTTTTCTCAATCCTCATGAGCCTCACGGCGCTTGCAACGCCATTTATTATCAAGTCGGCAACTGATCTCATCGTGAAGTCGCTATCAAGCGGACACGCTGATGTAGCTGGTGCGCTATGGCTTGCTGTCGCACTCTTTGTCGTCGACGTGCTCAATACGCTCTTTACGAACTGGGGCGGATACCTCGGTGACGTGATGAGCGCAAAACTAAAAAAGCAGCTCGCTGAGCGATACTATACACACCTCCTGAAACTGCCTCAGAGCTACTATGACCATGAGCTCACCGGTACGATCATCAACCGACTTGATCGAACGATCCATGAGGTCGGAAGTTTCATGAACGTCTTTGCGAACAACTTCTTCCAGATGATTTTGACGATGATCCTGACACTCGTCATTGTGCTGCTGTACAGCTGGGAGCTTGCTCTCCTCCTATTCATCCTCTATCCGATCTTTATGTGGTTGACGACCCTGACGAGTAAGAAATGGCAAACCTACCAAAAAGCAAAAAACAAACAGGTGGATATTGCGAGCGGTCGTTTTGCCGAGGTGATTGCCCAGATACGTGTCGTAAAGAGCTTTATCCAGGAGACGCTAGAGTTCCGTCACTTTGAGCGCCGTTTTCAGAAGTCGGTTGATATCACTGGGAAGCAGTCGGCTTATTGGCACAATATGGATATCGGGCGCCGGCTCGTTCTCAACGTCGTTTTCTTTGCGATCTTTGCCTTCCTGTTCGTCGAGACTGCCGAAGGAAGATTTACGATTGGTGAGATGGTCCTGCTCGTCCAGCTGGTCAGTATGATGCGGTTCCCGATCTTTAACATGAGCTTTATTGTCGACAGTACACAACGGGCGATCGCTGGTTCGAAAGACTACTTTGAGGTCATGGAGCTGAAACCTGCAGTTGCCGATAAGGCGCATGCGCCGGCTCTTACGGTTACGAAGGGTCACGTGGAGTATGATGCAGTATCGTTCGGCTACAATGACGAAGACAACGTCCTTCACGAAGTGAGTTTTGATATCCAGCCAGGTGAAAAAGTTGCGCTTGTCGGCGAAAGTGGCGGAGGCAAGACTACTATCACTAGCTTGCTGCTTCGGCTCTACGATACACGGAGCGGTTCAATCCGTATCGACGGTACGCCGATCGAAATGGTACGGCAATCAAGTTTGCGTGAGCATATCGCAGTTGTCTTTCAGGAACCGGCGTTATTTAGCGGTACGATCCGGGAAAATATCGCGTATGCCAAGCCGCACGCCGAAGAGTCTGACATTATCAAAGCAGCCAAAGCTGCGAATGCGTACGATTTCATCCAAAAGCTTGATAAAGGCCTCGATACCGAGATTGGTGAGCGTGGCCTCAAGCTGAGTGGCGGTCAAAAGCAGCGTATCGCGATTGCCCGTGCCATCCTCAAAGATGCTCCGATCTTGGTGCTCGACGAAGCAACAAGCAGTCTCGATAGCCGCTCTGAACATCTCGTTCAAGAAGCGCTCAATCGTCTCATAAGTGGGCGCACGACACTCATCATTGCGCACCGTCTCAGTACGATCGCGCATGTTGATCGGATCGTGACGTTAAAGAACGGCCGAGTTGATGAAATCGGTACTCCGGCCGAACTCGCAAAAACAGACGGCATCTATGCACAATTGCTTGAGCTCCAGACAGGTAACACTGAAAAAGCGAAGAAGGCGCTCCGAGCATATGAAATTGTGGCTAAATAAGCGGCGAAAAAGCGCACGGGCGCTTATCATTCAAGATGGCAAGTTACTGACATTTTTGCGTAAACGCTACAGCAGAAAGACTGGTGAATGGATCGAATACTACAGTATCCCGGGCGGTGGTATTGATAAGGGGGAGTCGCCGGAAGATGCTGCGCTGAGAGAGCTCTATGAAGAGATGGGGGTGCGCATCAAGCTTGGTGACCTCGTCGCACATCGGATTGGTAAGTTCTTTGAGCACTATGTTTTTACGGCGGATATTGTCGAAGGTGAGCCACAACTCATGCTGGACTCGGAAGAGGCCGAGCACATGAGTGAGCGTAACCAATTTATCGTTACTTGGGTGCCTATCACGGAGCTGACGAAAGAAAACCTCCGCTACTACTGCGACTACCTAGAGCTGATCCAGCAACTAGGTGCGGGTCAGAAGCCAAGCAAAGTTCTCAATATCGACGCACGGTAGCGTGTATACTAGGAGGAGTCAAAAAGGAGGATTTTACGTGGCTACACGAACAAGCCAACGCGTTGGTATTTGGATTATTGCGGTTGTAATGCTAGTAGGAACATTGGGTGCATTTTTCTTACCGATACTCATGAGCGAGAGCCAGTCCAAAGAAGCAGCCGAACAGCAGAAGTTACTTGAGGAATACCAAAAGGAGATGGCTAAGTGTCCGGCGGGTGAGGTGACGGAAAAGAAGATCACCCCAAGTCCAGTGCCACCAGAAGCTCCGGTGCTCGAAGACGTGCCTGAACTGAGGACAGTCGACCTAACTGTCGGTGACGGCGCCGAGGTTAAGGCTGGTGATTGTGTCGAGATTCTGTATCACGGAACACTTGCGAGCAATGGAGAAGCCTTTACTGGTGGCAGCAACTACGAGTCGGGCGTGCCATATCGTTCACAGACTACAGGCTTTGTCCCTGGTTTTGCCGAGGGTCTTGTTGGCATGAAGGTGGGCGGTGAGCGCCAGATCCAGATTCCAAGTGCAAAGGCGTACGGCGACAAGGCAGCTGGCGAGATTCCAGCAAATGCCGACCTCATCTTTACGATCCGTCTCGTCGGCATCTATACGCAATAAAATACAACATATAGCGTATTGAAACTACACATAAGCGCTATATAATGGGTTTTATATAGAAAAAATCAACTAGGGGCGAAGGGTAATGTCAAAAAAAATCACTATCTACACACGTACGACTTGCAGCTACTGCAACCAGGTAAAGAAACTGCTCGACATGAAGGGCAAGACATACGATGTGATCAATATCGACGATAACCGAGAGGCTGAAGCTTCGATCATTGCTAAGAGTGGTGCTCGCACGGTGCCAGTAGTTACTGTCACCGATGAAGCTGGTGACGAACGAGTAGCAAGTATTGGCTGGAACCCAGGCGCCCTGCTGTCAGCAGTAGCCTAAGGCATTTTCTCATGGAACCAGACACGAAGCTCCACGATGTTGTTATGGTCGGCGCCGGTCCGAGTGCGCTTGCCGCTGCCGTTTACACGACCCGCGAAGAGATTGATACGGTACTGCTCGAAAAAGGCGTCGTTGGCGGCCTTGCTGCTATCACCGACTGGGTAGACAACTACCCGGGCTTTACAAATGGTATCGAAGGGCTCAAGCTAGCCGAACAACTCCAGGGCCAAGCGGAACGATTCGGGGCTGATATCCGCTACGGTGACGTTGTTGGCATCCATGACAAGGGCGACCACAAGGTCGTTGAGACAACTGACGGTGAGGTGCAAGCAAAAGCAGTCCTTATCGCGACGGGCAGTGATTACAAAAAGATCGGTGTCCCCGGCGAAGCTGAGTACTACGGGCGGGGCGTGCACTACTGCGCAACCTGCGACGGTGCCTTCTATCGCGACAAAAAACTCGTCGTCGTCGGCGGGGGTAACTCTGCGGTGCAAGAGGCGATCTTTTTGACGCGCTTCACGACGCATATCGACCTGTTGGTGCGTTCGACCATCAAGGCAAGTGAGGTATTGCAACGTGAACTCGAAGAGTACGTGAAGGACGGAAAGATTACTGTACATCTGGGCGTGACACCGACCGAGATCGTCGCAACTGACGGGAAAAATGTTGACCTTGTCAAAGCAACCCAGGATGGCAGGACTGTCGAGTATGCATGTGACGGTGTCTTTGTGTTTGTAGGGCTCCTCCCGAACACAGGCTTCTTAAAGGGGAGTGGCGTCAATCTCGATGAACAAGGATTCATCATGGCTGATAGCAACCTTCAGACCAATCTCCGCGGTGTTTTTGTGAGTGGTGATGTCCGCAGCGGCTCAACCATGCAGATCGCGAGTGCAGTTGGTGAGGGCGCGACGGTCGCTCTCAAGATGCGTGAATATCTGGAAGGTAAGCTCTAGCAGAGACTAGTGGCGGATCTCAAGGTCTTTGAGCATCTGCGCAGGATAGTCGGTGACAACGCCATCAACGCCTTGTTCGGCGAGCTTTTTGGCCGCGTGGGGGCGATTGACCGTATATGCGTACGTAAAGAGCCCGAGCCGTTTGGCGACTTCGAGAGCAATCGTATTTATGTAGAGGCGGTGAAAACCAACCGCTGAGAGGCCGAGTACCTTGTGCCAGCCTACGAACCCAAGCGGATTGCGGTGATGGAGCATGCCGAGTGCAGCATGTGGTACTCGTTTGCGGATAGCACGAAGCGCAAGAGGCTTAAATGAGCTAAAGAGCAGACTGTCCCAGTCACGATCTGTTTTTGTGTATTTCGATATAACAGCAAGCGTCGGTATGACAGCACTAGATTCTTTGAGCTCGATATTGAGGTAGATGCGACCGAAACATTCCTTCATGGCCATGTCGAGGGTCGTGATCGGGTATTCACTGCCTGCTGTACGGCGCTGCAATTCGGCGAGGGTATAACGGCGCAAAAAGGCTAACTCGCGCTTCCTGGTACCGTAGAGGTGAAGGTTGTGTGAGAGTACTGGAATATGGTCTCGAGTAAGGCGGACATCGAACTCAATCATATCGGCATCAGCGTGCATGGCTTCACGAAGGCTGGCGATGGTGTTTTCCGGCTTTGTCCCCTGGGATCCACGGTGTCCGATAATCAGCATGATTAGACTATTGTACTACTTGACGTGTTCTTCAAAGAAACGTTCGAGCTGCGCGATAATCTTTTTGTTAGTAGTCTCGAGAGCGACTTCGCGCGTACCGAGCAGGACGCCGCCACTGACGAAGTTGTGCGAGCCTGTGATGGCCACTTTTTTACCGTCAGGAAGTGTAAAGATGATGAACTTCGCATGGAGGTAGGGTCGTCGGTGGTAGGATGTCGTATGCTTGCTCGTAGCCATGCCGATGCGGATAACGAAGCGGTTCAAGAGTCCGGCGTTAGTCCAGTGGTTGAAGTAGAGGTGGCTGTTAATCTTCTTAAGTTTTCGGCTCAGTTTTCCGGTCGGACAGTACTGCGAAACAAGGGTGACATGGGTTGCGCGTTCAGCCCAGTAGCATGCTCTTCGGTAAATGATCGAATCCCCGAGGAAGCCACCGTCAATGAGCACCATGTTATCGTCATCGCCAAAGCGGTGAGAGCGGTACGCATGGCCTGATCGATCGGCTTTGATGATGCGCTCCTGCTCAGCGACGATCCGTGAGGCGAGCTCTTCGTTCTTGACCATAAACATGTAGTCGGTATTTTCGATGCTGGGCTGATCGAGATTGACGCCACCGAACGAATAAACCGTATCGTCGACGACGCACCACTTTATGTGGGTGCGGCCAACGAACGCAACCATGCTGAGCCGACCGAGCCAGTGAAACGTTGCGCCGGCAGCGCGGAATCGTTTTTGCATGTTCATAGCATCACGCACGCGTTTGCTGCGGTAGGTAGTCGGGATGTAGGAGCCCTGGAAGTCAGTGTAGGTGAAACTATCTGCCGCAACTGTCACCTCCACGCCGCGTTCAGCTGCTTCGCAGAGGGCATCAAGGAGTTCGTCGGTGGCACTGTCGTGTACGAGCACCATAGTGAGTAGAGCAACACGCTTCTTGGCTGCTCGGATTTGTTCGGTCGCATTTTTGACATACTCATGCGGTAGGATGAGTTTCGGTATCGGCTGCATATCACTGTTCATTATATCCTGTGAGACACAAAAACTGATACACTAGTAGCGAGCGAATACTACCTATCATCCAAAGGAGAAATACCCTATGCCTGATTTTAATAAAGTTCTGACACCAGGTGATGTCGACGGTGGCCTTATCAATACAGTCGTTGAGATCCCAAAATGGTCAACACTAAAGATCGAGTGGAACCGCGACGTTGCTGCGTTTCAGCTTGACCGTGTCGAACCGAGCATCTTTGCAAAGCCAGTAAACTACGGCTTTATTCCGCAGACACTTGATGAAGACGGCGATGAGCTTGATACGCTTGTCCTCACGAATGACCCAATCCCAACCGGTGTCTTCCTGGAAGCGAAAGTGATCGGTGTCCTTAAGTTTGAAGACGATGGCGAAGTTGACGATAAGATTATCTGTGTGCCAGCCGACGACCGAAACACGGATGACGCGATCGCAAGTCTCGATGATCTCCACGCACGGTGGCGCCAAAAGATCGAACACCACTTTACTCACTATAAAGACCTCAAGAAACCAGGAAGCACCAAGGTGCTTGGCTGGGGTGACGCCGAAGAAGCAAAGGTAGTGATTCGCGAGTGCATCGAACGCTACGAGAACAAATAGAAGATACGAGCTTGATAAAATCGCGCTGAAGGGCGCGATTTTATTTTTCGTTGTGATTTACGGATTTGCGGTCTATACTGACGTTACAAACCTTAAGGAGTTCAAAAATGGACGACTCACAACTATATATGACAACCACGACTGGTGCTGATGCGGGCTCAGGAATGGTAGGCAACCTTATCGGATTAGTAGTACTGGTAGTGCTGCTCGCGTCGCTGTGGAAGCTATTCACTAAGGCTGGCCGTCCAGGTTGGGCCGCGATCGTGCCTATCTACAATGCTATCGTTCAGCTGCAGATCGTCGGTCGTCCGGTATGGTGGATCGTACTCATGCTCATTCCACTCGTGAACATTGTTGTTGCGATTATCGTCACCCATGATCTTTCGAAATCATTCGGACGTGGCGTCGGTACAACCCTGCTACTCCTCCTTTTGCCATTCATCGGTTACCCAATGCTCGCCTTCGGTAGCGCAAAGTATGTTGGACCGGCTGCAGGCGGCGCTACACCAGCACCAGCAACTGTCTAGACAAGTATTCTAGCTAATCCAAAACCGCTCCGAGAACGGAGCGGTTTTTTAGGTGTCTTTTTTCAGCTGTGCGCGCAGCTTGTCGCGAGCATGACGGGTGATAACCATATCGAGCCAATCTGGTTTCGGGCGCGCGGTTCGCCTGGTGATAACTTCGACAATATCACCATGATGGAGGCGTCGGTCGAAAGGAACCATCTTGCCGTTAACCCGAAACCCAGCAGCTGCATGGCCGATATCGCTGTGGATACGATAGGCATAATCGAGCGGGAAGGCGCCTTCGGGCATATCGTAGAGGTCGCCTTTTGGAGAGTAGACGAAGATTCGGTCACCAAACAGATCGACTTTGAGTCGCTCGATATCAGCATCTTTACCTTCGCTCACCTGAGCAGCAACTTCCTGGAGCTGTTGGATCCAAGCAAGGTCAGCGGGCATCGCGGCAATCTTGCCCTTGCGGTACGCATCGGTCAGCTTCTGCTCGTTGTAGTGGAAGCTAGCTGCAAGTCCTCGCTCGGCGTAGTCGTGCATGGTCGTGGTACGGATCTGAAACTCCACGATCTGTTCGTTCTCGGTGATGATGGTCGTGTGCAGGCTTTGGTAGCCGTTTGGTTTCGGTCTGGCTATGTAGTCTTTGATGCGGTTGACCATCGGGCGGTACATCGTATGGATGATACCGAGTACCCGGTAGCAGCTCTCGGTGTCCTCGACGATGATACGGAGGGCGATAAGGTCATAGATTTCGTCGATCGACTCTACCTTTTGGAGTTTTTTATAGAGGCTGTAGACGCTCTTGATACGTCCGTCCATGATGTGGTCGATCGACTCACTCCTGAGTTTTTCGTCAACATCGTGACGAACCTTGGCGAGTTTGCGGTGGCTTTTGCCGAGCCGGTCCTTCATGACTTTGCGAAGATGTTTGAACTCACGCGGCTCCAGGTATGAAAAGGCAAGCTCTTCGAGTTGTACGCGAACGCGTCCCATGTTGAGTCTGTCTGCGAGCGGTGCAAAAACCTCGAGAGTTTCACGGGCAATCTTGAGCTGTTTCTCTCGGCTCATATACTGAAGCGTCTGCATGTTATGGAGGCGGTCAGCAAGCTTGATGATGATGACGCGAACGTCTTGTCCGACAGCGATGAGTAGTTTCGTTAGGTTGTCCTTGGTGGCAGGAAGGTAGCTACTGAGGTCGCGCATGCCAGATCGAGCTTGGCTGACCTTTGTGACACCATCGACAAGAAAGGCGACATCGCGACCAAATAGTGCCTCGATCTCCGTGGTCGTTGTGTCGGTGTCTTCGAGGGTATCGTGTAAAACACCAGCTAGGATTGTATCGATATCGAGGCCCCATTCGACGAGAAGTCCTGCAACGGAAAGCGGGTGAACGATGTAGGGCTCGCCACTCTTTCGTTTTTGGCCGCGGTGCTTTTCGGTTGCAAAATCAATCGCACTGACAAGCTCGGCGATTTCATCGTCCATGTAGAGACCGGAGGCTAGTTGAACTAACTCGCGTTTTTTCATGTATCTAGTATAGCGGTAGGAAAGATGAAAATGAGAAACCCCGCCTGCACGTATAGCACAGGCGGGGAGGGGTACCTCACAAAAGGTTGGCTTCGATCCACCGGCGGATCTCGTGGATCCCATCGGTGGTGAAGTGCTCTGCCAGCTTGTCGTCGTCCATGTTGCGGATGTCACCAACAGTCAGATTCATCCTGTAGAACCATCGTGATTCAACGCAGTCGCGGTCGCTGAACTTGATGAACTCGGTGATGCCAAGGCTGTTGACTTGGTCCTTGTGGTGGGCTCGCGTCTTGTCGACGTTCAGTACTCGGTTGGGGTCATCTGCTGAGTGGCTTGATAGGGTCAAGCCGTGACGGTTGAGCTTTGTCTCGATTCGATTGACGGTTTTTTCACCTACCGTGCGGATACCGAGAAGTTCATCACGGCTCCAGTCGGTGAGGCCTGCGACGGTACAGATTCCTGCACGGGCAAGCGGGTGCCAGGTCCGAGAGTCTTCGTCGAAGAACTTCTTGATGGGAAGCTCTAGTACGGTGGATGTATCGTGCAGCCCTGCTTCTGGGCTCTCGTCGAGCCACCTTACCCATTGTGCGATGAGCTCTGGGTTTTGCACGAGTTCTTCGAGATGTATGGCGGTGAAGCCGGCTTGCGAGAGACGCTTCAGGAACTCCTGAAGCTTTCCGTAGGGAACGTCATAGAGTCTGGCCATGATGACTGGACCCCTTTCTAGTGCTACCGCTCGCTGGCCGGGTGGCTGGCGATTGAAAACGGCGATCCAGTGGTAAAGATACCCTCAGGTCGCCGTTTTCAAAGGTGTTAAGGTACTTTTACATTATATCATTTAGATGTAGTTATGTCAATGTTTTACAGGGATAACAAGCTACAGTAGAATAAAGACAAATGAAGCTAATGCTTGAAAGTAATAAGGAGTGGGCATGACAAAACGAATAGCAATCAACGGTTTCGGGCGTATTGGGCGCAACGCCTTTAAGATCGCTTTCGATCGCAGTGACGTCGAGATCGTCGCTATCAACGACCTAACGGACAACAAGACGCTGGCGCACCTGCTCAAGCATGACTCTTCGTATGGTGAGTATGCGCACGACGTCACCTCTGACGAAAACAGCATCACCGTCGATGGCAAAAAGATCCAAACCTTTGCCGAAACCGACCCTGCAAAGCTGCCATGGGGTGACCTCGGTATTGATGTCGTGATCGAATCAACCGGTTTTTTCGTTGACCCTGCAAAAGCACGAGCTCATATCGACCCGGCGGGCGCAAAGAAAGTGATCATCAGCGCACCAGCAAAAGGCGACGGTGCTGACACGATCGTCCTTGGTGTTAACGACGACAAGGTAAAAGAAGGCACGACCGATGTCGTGAGCAACGCGAGCTGTACGACCAACTGTATTACCCCTGTAATGGCAGTACTTGAGAGTAACTTTGGTATCGAAAAGGCCATGATGACAACTGTGCACAGCTACACGGCCAGCCAAAAGCTTCAGGACGCTCCAGCGAAAGACCTTCGCGAAGCTCGTGCTGCTGCTGAAAACATCGTCCCGACTACGACTGGTGCGAGCATCGCTGCCGCCAAAGCGCTCCCTGCGCTCGAAGGTCGCTTCGGGGGGCTCAGTGTCCGCGTCCCAACCCCAGTCGTGAGCATGAGTGACTTCGTCGTCCTCCTCAAGCGCGACGTCACTGTCGAGGAAGTAAACGACGTCTTCCGCAAAGCCGCAAGCGAACCATACTACCAGGGCATCCTGGACGTGACCGAAGAAGAGCTCGTGAGCTCAGACTTTAAGGGCAACTCACACTCATCGATCGTCGACTTGCCACTCACTGCAGTTGTCGGCGGCAATCTCCTCAAGGTCGTTGCGTGGTACGACAACGAATGGGGCTACTCGAACCGCCTCGTTGAGCTGACAGCAGATATCGCTAAGACGGTATAGCCTATGAAGATCTATCTCGGCTCTGATCATAACGGTTTCCACCTCAAGGAGGATGTGTTTGTCTACCTAAGCAAACGTGGCTTTGACGTTGAAGATGTGGGTGATACCGAGCTCGATAAAGATGATGATTTCCCGCAGTTTGCACAGCTCGCCGCGCTCAAGGTTCTTGGTGATGAGGATGACGATGCACGCGCTATCCTGCTTTGCGGCGGCGGCCAGGGTATGTGCATGGCGGCGAATCGCTTCCGGGGTATTCGCGCCAGTGTGATATGGGATGAGTACGAGGCCAAGATGACGCGTAACGACAACGACAGCAATGTACTCTGTCTACCCTCACGACTACTCGAGGATGGGACGGAATGGCAGGGGATTGTCGATACCTGGCTGGATACCCCGTTTGCAAATGCTGAACGCTTCAGGCGTCGCAACCGTCAACTTGATGAGCTTGCGTGAACAAAAGCATGAGCGGTATAGTGGGCATATGACAAAGAAAACTTCGAAAAAAACACCAACCCTTACACTTCATACACTGATCGGTGCGCTGTCTTTTTGGGGTACGGCAGTTCGTACGATGCTGTTTGCGTTCTTGGCTGCTGCAGTTTTTGTCGTTGCACTTTCCGAAGCGACAACCGACGCGGCAGTTGATGGGGAGATCCTCGTTCTTATCTATGTTCTGGGTAGTTTTCTGCTGCTTGATTTCGGATATGTACTTGTCGCACGTGCTTATACGCTCCAGCGCGCACTTGATCTGCTCGTGCTCTTTGCGGCCGATATCTTGCTCGCGCTCCTCTACATCGCACCAAAGCTTGTTGTGAGCTCCGACATTACCGTCAGAACCAACCCGCTACTCTTTGTTGTCTTTATCCCTATCATCGTGCTCAGTGTGCGGATGCTTACGGGAATGCTCTTTGGCCGGCGCGGACGCTAGGAGGACTAAGCATTTATGAGCATCATTTGTCCAACCGTGCTTGCTGACACGGTAGATGATTACCGTGATCAAATGGAAGCAATCCAAGGATTTGCGACGCGCATACAGATCGATCTCGGCGATGGGCATTTTACAACTGAAACAGTAGGACTTTCTGACGTATGGTGGCCTGAACATATCACCGCGGATATCCACCTCATGTACCAAGAACCGATGAAAGCGGTAGCCGATCTCGTAGCCTTGAAGCCTGGTATGGTGATCATTCATGCCGAAGCCGACGAGGCTGCGGAAACGCTTGCACTCTTGCGGCAGCACCACATCCGAGCAGGACTTGCTCTCCTCCAGCACACAACAGTCGAGAGTGTTGCTGAACTCGTAGGGCTTTGCGATCATGTCCTTATCTTTAGCGGGTCTCTCGGGAGCTTTGGTGGACGGGTTGATCTGTCGTTGCTTGGTAAAGTTCCGCAGATTCGTAGTATCGAACCTGATATCGAGATTGGCTGGGATGGTGGCATCAATGCCGACACGGCCCGTAAGCTCGCTGATGGTGGAATTGATGTATTGAACGTTGGCGGAGCAATCCAAAAAGCCAACCACCCAGAAAACGCCTATCGAGAGCTGCAACACCGGCTTTATGACTGACAGAGACATAACGCTTATGTTAAGATGGAGCTAAATGAGCGGGCATCTAACAACTCCACAGCTTGAGCATATGGCAAACACTATCCGCGAGGATATTATCCGTATGCTCGAGCACGCCGGATCTGGCCACAGCGCGGGACCTCTGGGGCTTGCCGACATCTTTACGGCGCTGTACTTCAACATCATGAAACACGACCCGAAAAACCCTGCGTGGCCTGAACGCGACATCATGATCCTCAGCAATGGCCATACGGTGCCAGTCCGCTATGCGACAATGGCGCGAGCAGGATACTTTCCAGTTGAAGAGCTGATGACACTTCGTCGTCTTGGCTCTCGACTCCAGGGTCATCCAGAGCGTACGAAACTTCCTGGCATGGAAAATACGTCCGGTCCTCTCGGATCAGGTCTCAGCCAAGCTGCCGGCATGGCATATGTCATGAAAAATATTGACATCCAACCTCATCGTTGGGTCTATACCGTCATGGGTGATGGTGAGCTCAATGAAGGCAATATCTGGGAAGCTGCTATGTTTGCTGGCAAGTATAAGCTCCATAACCTCATCGGTATCATTGATCGCAACAACATCCAGATCGATGGCAATACCGAAGACGTTATGCCGCTCGAAGACCTCAAGGGTAAGTGGGAAAGTTTCGGCTGGCACGTCCAAGAGATCGACGGCAACAACATTGAAAGTGTTATCGACGCGTGCTCTATGGCTCGGGCAATTATCGAAAAACCAAGCGTGATTATCGCTCACACTATTCCGGGCAAGGGCGTACCGTTTATGGAGTACGACTATCACTGGCACGGTGCTCCGCCAAACAGCGAGCAAGCGAAAGAGGCACTCAAAAAGCTCCGATCACTTGATGGCAAGATCCGAGGGGAACACGAATGAGCGAGCTGCACTTATCATCAAAAATCGGCCACGATGACATCAACACCGAACCGATCCGCAAAGGCTTTGGGCGTGGCCTCAAAGCTGCCGGTGATGAAGACCAAAACGTTGTCGCACTCTGTGCTGATCTGACTGACTCAACGCAGATGTCACTGTTTAAAGAGGCGCACCCTGAGCGCTTTGTCGAGATCGGCGTTGCCGAGCAGAACCTCGTAACGGTCGCCTCAGGCATGGCTGCAATGGGCAAGATTCCTTTCACCTCCAGCTACGCCGCTTTTAGTCCTGGGCGAAACTGGGAGCAGATCCGTACGACGATCTGTCTTAACGAACAACCGGTTAAGATCGTTGGTTCGCATGCTGGTGTCTCTGTTGGTCCCGACGGCGCGACACACCAGATGCTCGAGGATATCGCGCTGATGCGTGTGCTGCCGCATATGGTTGTGGTGGTGCCGGGTGACTCTATCGAAGCGGAGAAGGCGACACTCGCTCTCGCGAAGAACGGGCAGCCGAGCTACATCCGACTCGCACGCGAAGCCTCACCGGTCTTTACGACCGAAAAGACACCATTTGTGATCGGTAAAGCATACGTGCTACGTGAAGGCAAAGACATCACGCTGTTTGGTACAGGCATGATGACGTACCAGTGTCTCTTGGCGGCCCAGATGCTCGCCAAAGACGGCATCGATGCTGAAGTGGTGCACGTACCAACTATCAAACCGCTCGACGAAGCGACGATTCTCGCAAGCGTTCGGAAGACTGGCCGCGCACTCAGTATCGAGGAGGCACAAGCTGCTGGAGGTCTCGGTGGTGCGCTTGCCGAACTACTTTCGGAGCAATACCCTGTGCCACTGCGCCGCATGGGTATGCAGGATCGCTTTGGTGAATCAGGTGCCCCAAACGAACTTCTCGAACATTTCGGTCTCACCGCAAAACATATTGTTCTTGAAGTGCATACCATTTTCGACAGCAAAAAATAATTCTGAAAGGCTAAACCTATGGGACTTACCATCCAGGAAATCCGCAACAACTGTATCAAGGCGCGACACCTCATGCGTCGAAGTCGCGACCAGCATTTTGCGGTCGGCGCCTTTAACATCGATAACCAAGAAACATTGATCGCTGTGGCGCGTGCGGCGCAAGCAAAAAATGCTCCAGTGCTTGTCGAAGTGAGTGATGGTGAAGTAAAAGCAATCGGCCTCGAAAACATCCGTGACCTCGTTGACAACTACAAGGCCGAATATGGTGTCGAAATGTATCTCAACCTTGATCATAGCCCAACCGTTGAGGCTTGTAAGCAGGCGATTGACGCTGGCTATGAATTTATCCATATCGATATCAGCCAGGCAAATCACGACGCAACCGAGGAAGAGATTATCGCGAAGACGCGCGAAGTCGTTGAGTATGCAAAGTTCACCGGCGCCCTCGTTGAGTCTGAACCGCACTACTTCGGTGGCAGCAGCAACGTACACAAAGAAGAGATCAACTATGAAGAGATTAAAAAGACCTTCTCAACCCCTGAAGGTAGCAAGGTGTTTGTCGAGGCCACTGGTATTGATACGTTTGCAGCTGCGATTGGCAACCTGCACGGCAAGTATCCTGTGCCGAAAGAGCTTGACCTAGAGCTTCTCGGCAAGATTCGTGAGGTAATCCCATGCCAGATCTCATTGCATGGTGGATCAGGTACACCACTTCATTACTTCGAAGAAGCTGCGAAGATCGGTGTCAGCAAGATCAATATTAACAGTGACATGCGCGTTGCGTTTCGTGAAACACTTGAAAAAGTTCTCGCTGACCATCCTGACGAATATGCTGTCGTCAAGTTGATGCCGGAAGTTTACGAAGCGGTTCAAAAGGTTGTCGAAGAAAAGATCGATGCCTTTGGTTCAGCCGGCAAAGCTGTTCGCTAGTCACGTCCATAGTCGGCACCGTTGTGAGTGTAAGCATAAGTGGTATAATCTACCAGAGATGGGCGCACACACAAACATTCCAACAATCCTTAGTATCGGCAAAGCAACCCAAGACGTCTTTTTACGTGACGATGAGTTTGATCCGCACAAAGAGGGCAAGGTCCTATATACCCACCTCCCTCTAGGCGCAAAGTTAGATATTGGCGAGGCGCACTTTACAACTGGCGGCAACGCAACGAACGTTGCTGTGACCTTTGCACGACAAGGGCTCCATAGTCGATACATGTGGATACTCGGCCAAGACGACCCGGTCTCACGGACGGTGCTCGATGAGCTTGACCGAGAGATGGTTGATACCCGCTACGTGCGACAGGCCGCCGAAATGCGTGCCAGTTACTCAACGATCCTTCTCGCGACTAGTGGTGAGCGTACGATTCTCAACTTTCATGGTTCCGTACCGCACCCCGAAGACATTGCGCGTCAGTTCGATGCGCTTGATGGCGTTAACTGGGTATACCCAACAGCACTTGGGCATTTTGAGACCCTCGAACGGATTGTCGATGAGGCAAAGCGGCGTAGTGTGAAGGTGATGCTAAATCCTGCAGGTAGCGAGCTCGCCGAACCGGACAAGCTGCGCGCACTGCTCGATGAAATCGATGTCCTGTGCCTCAACAAAGAGGAGATGCAGTTGCTTGTTGAGGGCGAGACCCTGGAAGAGCTTGTCCGGCACGGGCTCAATTACTGCTCGGTTGTGATTGTGTCGGATGGTCCGAATGGCGTTGTCGCGAGCGATGGCAAAACGATTGTTCACGCGGGTATGTACGAGGATGTGCCTGTTGTTGACCGTACAGGTGCGGGTGATGCATTTGGCTCGGGCTTTTTGAGCCAGTGGGCACTTGGCAAGAGTCTCAAGGAGTCAATCATTTTTGCCAGTGCCAACTCAACCTCAGTTGTGGGTCAGATAGGCGCCAAGCCTGGGATTCTCCACGAACACACTGAACTACATGACATGCCATTGATCGAAAAGGAGTTATAGTTATGGCCAAAATATTACGAGATCTGCTGGACGCTGAAGAACCGATCTTTTCACTTAGCCTTCGCCAGCTGGAAAAAGCATCGGGTGAACACGGCACAGACGCACGGCTTATTGGCGAGATCGCTGAAAAAATGCGAAAAGCCACTGAGCATATCGGTCTTGATCCCGACGACAGTACTGACAGGGAGCTCTACGCTGCGATGCTCGCTCAGATAGAACGTGATAACCTGCGTGTCACAAAGTTGATCGGTGGTACCGACCCTGATGACGTGAAGGCGAACGTGCCGTTAATCGTAAAAGCTGTTGAGAGCATGGATATCAATCGTTCGTGCTGGGTGATGAAGCGTTCGGTTGCAAAGAAATTGCTCGCAAAGATGCCACCTGAAAAACTCATGAAACACCTTGGCTACCGTTCGATCGATAGCATGCTCAAGCATGAAAATATCGACGAGGTGTACACGGCGATCCGTTTCTCGGAAGGCCCTGAGTGGCTCAATAAGTTTGATGAACTGTTCAAGACCGTCAAGCCAAGTGACTTCGAGACTCGTGAGATTTCGATCGTGATCATGGACCATGATAAGTACGTTGACCTTGCGACGCATTTCGTCGAAAAGAAGCTGCATAACATCACCCACACCAAAGAGATGGGAGTGATCGTTGTCGTGCCGATGCATGTTGATCGGATGAAAGGTATTACCCTCAAATCACTGCCGCTTGTCTTTCACTATATCAACGAGATTCGCCTCTATAGTGCGTTCTTTAAGCTCAAGCAGGTCAACAAGAACTTTGGCGAGACAGTTGTCGAAACGCTCATCGCCGACCCCGGCAATGCTGCTCAGATGGTTGGCACGAACGTTCACTGGCGCGTCATCCAACGTTACTTTGGCAAGATGAAAGATGAAAGTCACCCTGAAGCATTTGAGCCGCACGTTCACCCGGAGGATCTCCACTGGCGCAAAGCCGAAGAGAACTTAGCCCAGCTTGATCCTGAGATGAAGTTTTGGTGTGACCTTGACTATGTAGCGAAGCTCGCCGAAGACGGCCTTCCAATCACCTACAACATGATGGATGTGAGCCTTGCATACTCAAACAGCGAGCCATACGAAAGCCGTTACGTTTACCACTTCCGTGAAAGCCTTTGGAACGAGATATTTATGCGGTACATGGGGCATAAAAACCTCGAAAATAGCATTCTCAAACAGCTCGATAACGATATGATCGCACCAGAAGACTTAGAGGTAGAAAAGGCATGAAAAAGAATCAATATCAGATCTGTGTTTCTGGAGCGGCAGCAGGTGACACTGTTGAAGCTTCGCATCAACTTGCGTTTCGGCTCGGCAAGGCTATCGCAAAAGAAGGGCATACACTCCTGACCGGCGCGACGATTGGCTTGCCACACTATGCTGCCGTTGGCGCCCACTCAGAAGGTGGGCTCAGTATCGGTTTTAGTCCAGCTAGTTCGCATCGCGAACACGTCAAGTCGTATCGGTTGCCAACCAAGGAGTTCGATTACATCAACTTTACCGGCATGGAATACGTGGGTCGTGACGTCCATCTCGTCCGCAGTAGCGACGCGGTGATTACCGTCGGTGGCCGCATGGGCAGCCTGCATGAGTTTTCGACTGCTGCCGAAAGCCATAAGGTCTGCGGTGTGCTGCTCGGTAGCGGCGGACTTGCTGACTTTATCCCGATGCTCGTACAGAATATCCCAACACCCGGTGCGGATAGAATCATCTACGATACGGATCCTGAGCGACTCGTCAAACAGGTCATCGCAGCGCTCGACGTCAAGTACGCGACCGACCCGGTTGGCGATGACGTGCCAGTAGAGTATGACCACGTCGCTAAAAACCGCCAAGGCTAAACTGCTACAATACTAGAGTGAACAAGTTTCAGCTCAAGAGTAATTATCAGCCTACCGGTGACCAGCCGACTGCGATCTCACAGCTTATTTCTGGTCTCGATGGCGGCGAAAAGCAGCAGACGCTTCTCGGCGTGACCGGTTCCGGTAAGACGTTCACGATGGCAAATCTCATCGCTGACCGCAATGTCCCGACGCTCGTCATCGCACATAACAAGACACTCGCAGCCCAGCTCTTTTCTGAATTCAAGGCTTTTTTCCCGGACAACGAAGTTCACTATTTTGTAAGTTACTTCGACTACTATCAGCCAGAGGCGTACATGGTGAGTAGTGACACTTATATCGAAAAAGACAGCAAGATCAACGAAGAGATCGACCGGCTTCGGCACGCGGCAACTGCGTCATTGCTGAGTCGACGTGATGTCATTATCGTGGCGAGCGTCAGCTGTATCTACGGTATCGGCTCCGTTGATGACTATGGTGGCATGGCGATTACAGTCAAAAAAGGGGAGCGTCGTTCACGCGACAAATTTCTACGTCACCTAACTGATATTCAGTATCACCGCAACGACATCGATTTTGCCCGTGCAACATTCCGGGTTCGCGGTGATGTAGTTGACGTATTTCCAGCCGGTAGTGAGTCAGCCTACCGAATCGAATTCTTTGGTGATGAAATTGACCGCATCACTGAGATTAACCCGCTAACCGGTGAGATCACTCGCGAACCGAGTGAGGTCAAAATCTTCCCAAGCTCACACTACGTCACGCCAAAAGACAAGTTGACGAGTGCGATCACAAATATTAAACAAGAGCTTGCTGAACGTCTTGACTACTTCCGTTCGCATGACAAGCTGCTAGAAGCGCAGCGTATTGAACAGCGCACGCGTTACGATCTCGAACTATTGGAAGAAACGGGTTTCGTAAAAGGCATCGAGAATTACAGCCGATACCTCACGAACCGTGAACCGGGTGAACAGCCGGCAACGCTTATGGACTACTTCCCAGACGACTACTTGCTTTTGATCGATGAGTCACATATGACTATCCCGCAAATCCGCGGTATGTATAACGGCGACCGCGCGAGAAAGGAAGTGCTTGTCGAACACGGCTTTCGTCTACCGAGTGCGCTCGACAACCGGCCGCTAACATTTACTGAGTTCGAGAAACATATCAACCAGGCGGTTTACGTGTCGGCAACGCCAGGTGAGTACGAGCTAACTCACTCGCCGTCACCTGCCGAGCAGGTGATTCGTCCAACCGGTCTTCTCGACCCGATCATCGAAGTCCGTCCGATCGACGGGCAGATTGATGATCTCATCCATGAGATACGTGAACGTATCGAGAAGCAGCAACGCGTACTGGTGACGACGCTCACGAAGCGCATGGCCGAGGATCTCAGTACGTATCTGCTTGAGCTCAATATCAAAACAGCGTATATTCACAGCGACATCGATACGCTCGAACGAGGAGATATTTTACGCGATCTGCGTCTTGGTGTGTATGACGTGCTCGTTGGTATCAACCTACTGCGTGAAGGACTAGACCTGCCAGAGGTTAGTCTCGTTGCAATTATGGACGCAGATAAAGAAGGTTTTTTGCGCAGCACTTCTGCACTCATCCAGACAATCGGTCGCGCTGCACGGCATGAATCAGGTCGGGTGCTCATGTATGCCGACAACATCACCGACTCGATGCGTGCCGCGATGGATGAAACGGAGCGCCGTCGCGAGAAACAGGATGCTTACAACAAAGAACACGGCATTACGCCACGCGGAGTCGACAAAGCCATCGATGAAGGTCTACGTGCGATCATTCCGCAAAAAGAAGATACCAGCGGTAAGCTCAATCTCAAAAAGATTCCGAAAGATGAGTACCCGGTATTGGTTCGTGAGCTAACTGCACAGATGGAACTGGCGAGTGCCAATCTCGAGTTCGAAAAAGCGGCAGAACTGCGCGATACGATAGCAGATATTAAAAAATCAATGAAATAACAGGGCTCGCCTCTGGTATACTAAGGGTAAATGAACGCAATTTCTATTGATGATGTCAAAAAGCTGGCACGACTGTCAGCGCTCAGTATGACCGACGAAGAAGCGGTCGCGATGCAGACTGACCTTACGCAGATCCTTGGGTATGTCGAGCAGCTTCAGGCTGTTGATACTGAAGGAGTTGAACCAACGTACCAAGTTCATTACCTTGAGACCGTGACTCGTCCTGACGAAGTGATTGACTACGGCATTAGCCAGGAGGAGTTGCTGAAAAATGCACCGAAGCACGCTGATGGCTCTGTGGTGGTGCCGAGGGTGCTCGAATGACGATAGCCGAGGTAAAGGCAGCGATTGATCAAACGTCAGCTGTAGAGGTTGTGCGTGCTGCAATCACACGTGCCAAGAACGATTCAAACCACGCACTACTTGAGGTGATTGAAGGACGTGCACTCGAGCGTGCTGCCATGATCGACGAGAAACGTGCTCGCGGTGAAAATGCTGGTCGACTTGCAGGCGTACCGTTTATTGCTAAAGACAATATGCTAACCTTTGGTTCGAAAACAACAGCCGCTTCAAAGTTACTCGAAAATTTCGAAGCACCGTTTCAGGCTGAGGCTATTGAACGGCTAGAAGCAGAGGGTGCTATCTGTATCGCCAAAGCTAACCTTGATGCTTTCGCGCACGGCGGAAGTACCGAGAACTCAGCTTACGGACCAACGACGAATCCACATGACAAGAGCCGCGTAGCTGGCGGTAGTTCGGGTGGTTCTGCAGCTGCGGTCGCACTCGATATCACGCCCTTTGCCCTCGGAACTGATACTGGTGGCTCTATTCGTCAACCAGCTAGCTTTTGTGGTGTCGTCGGCATGAAGCCAACGTACGGTTCGGTCAGTCGTTACGGTGTTGTTGCGATGGCAAGCAGTACGGATGTTATTGGCCCATTGACACATACGGCCAAAGACGCACGACTTGTGATGGAAATCATTGCGGGCAAAGATAGCAAGGACGCCACAACGATTGATTCACCATATACTGCCGAGGTCTCTATGTCTCGGAAGAAAGTTGGCGTGATCAAAGAATGGCTTGGCGAAGGAGTAGACGATGAGGTCAAGGCTGCTATCGAACAGACTCTGGAGACGCTCCGTGGGAATGGCTATGAGATAGAGGAAGTTGCTCTGCCATCATTGCATTCTTCACTTGCTGTCTACTACATCATCGTGCCTGCGGAGGTTGCATCGAACCTCGCACGTTACGATGGTATTCGATACGGTGTGCGACCCGAGAGCGCCGGCACTCTCGAGGAAGTATATGAGCAGACTCGTTCTGTCGGTTTTATGCCCGAGAACAAGCGTCGTATCTTGATTGGTAACTATGTGCTTTCGAGCGGCTACTACGATGCTTACTTCCAGAAGGCCGCCAAGGTTCGTACGCTGCTCGTAGGTGAGTTTGATGCAGCATTTGAGAAGTACGATTTCCTCGTCGGCCCAACGGTACCATCGGTTGCCTTTGAGCTTGGTCAGAACACGCAGGATCCGCTCAGTATGTATCTTGCCGACCAAATGACCGTATCTGCGAGTCTAGCGGGTCTGCCGGCTGTGAGTGTACCGACAAAGACTGAAGGCCTACCGGTCGGTTTTCAGATTATTGGACGACGTGGCGCAGATGTGGCAGTGCTGGGACTCGCCGCAGAGATTGAAGGGAAAACAAACGCATGAACAACCTCATCCTTATTATGTTTTTCAGTGTTGTGATCATCGGTATCACGTTGCTTATCGTTATCTCGCTCACAAGGCGTGGCGGTAAAACACTTGATCAAGAGAAGTATCGTAGTCGATGGCTCGAGATTACACAGAATGCAGGCAGTACACCAGAGACGTGGCAGTTCGCTATCATGAGCGCTGACAAGCTGCTCGATAGTGCGCTGCGCGACCGTGGCGTTTCGGGTACGACTCTCGGTGAACGCCTAAAAAACGCAAAGCCGTACTTCAGTAACATCGATAGCGTCTGGCGTGCTCACAAACTCCGTAATCGTATCGCTCACGATGATGGCGTCAAGGTGTCGCAGCGTCAAGCATCTGAAGCGCTTAAGATCTTTAAGAAGGCACTAACCGACCTGGGGGCGCTCTAATGTCACTTGCCGAAATCATGGAACGATATCAGCCCACTATTGGTATCGAGTGTCACGTCCAGCTCAAGTCCGCAACGAAACTCTTCAGCGGTGAAGATAATGATGCTCGCGATAAAGCGCCTAACACGACCGTCGGACCGATCAGTTTTGGTTTCCCAGGTGTATTGCCTGTGCTCAATGAAGAAGCACTGACACTGGCAATCCGTGCAGGAATCGCCCTAAAGGCAGAGATCCCAGAGATTAGCCGCTTTGAACGCAAACATTACTTTTACCCGGACCTACCGAAAGGCTACCAGATTACCCAGTTGGCCGAGCCTGTGATCGTCGGCGGAATTGTCGAAGCGCCGCAGTTGGACGGCAGTGTCAAAGCGGTTCGTATCCATCACGCACACCTCGAGGAGGATGCAGGCAAGCTTACTCACCCAACAGGTGGAAGTGAGAGTTTTGTTGACCTCAACCGTGCCGGTACGCCACTCATCGAAATTGTCTCCGAGGCAGATATCCATAGTCCAGCAGAAGCACGTGCATTTGCTCAAGAGCTATACCGTCTCATGACTTATGCTGGCGTGACGCATGGAGACCTCTATCACGGCAATATGCGTTTTGACGTGAATATCTCGCTCGCACCGGTCGGTAGCGAAACACTCGGTACACGTGCCGAAATCAAGAACCTGAACTCTTTCCGTGCGGTTGAAAAAGCTGCCGAATTTGAATGCCAACGCCAAGCTGAGTTACTCGATAAAGGCGAGGCTATCATTCAAGAAACCCGTGGTTGGAACGAAGACAAGCAAAAAACTTTCTCACAGCGCAGCAAAGAGGACGCCCATGATTACCGCTACTTCCCGGATGCCGATATTCCTCCGGTGCGTATCAGTACCGAACGGGTAGCTGAGGTAAAAGCAATCCTTCCGATGTTACCTGCCGAGTATCGTGATAATTGGAAAGATTTACAGCTTGATGACTCGGTGGTCTATACCGTACTAAGCCGTAAGAGTGTCGCCGAAGTACTGGAGGCGATTCGTCAGCGTTCAGATGTGTCAACCGCAAAACGTGTCTTTAACTGGTTTGCATCGGCAGGGGAGCTAGACGCTGCCGCCGTTGAGTCTGGGCTGGTTGGGCCACGACGGTTGACTGAACTTTCGCAGATGGTAGGTGATGATAAACTGAGCTCCACAGGCGCCAAAGAGATTTTTCTCGATCTCTTTGACGAAAAATATACAGGGAAAAGCGCCGAAGAAATCGCCATGGAAAAGAACTTGTTGCAGGTTAGTGACGAGGGTGAGATTGCTGCTATCGTTGATACCGTGCTTGCTGATCCTGCTTCGCAAAAAGCAGTCGAAGATATCAGAGCCGGCAACGATAAAGCGATTGGCTACCTCGTTGGCCAGGTCATGAAACTATCCCAAGGCAAGGCGAACCCAGGGCTTGCTAGTAAGCTGATTCGCGAACGTATCTAAACACCTAAAAGGAGCCCGAGAATATGAAACAACCAACTAAAGCAATCATATGTGCAGCAGGGCTCGGAACACGTTTTTTACCGCAGACAAAGGCGATGCCAAAGGAAATGCTGCCGATCATCGACCGCCCGGTGATCCAGTTGATCGTTGAGGAGGTTGTCGCGGCCGGTGTTACCGACATCATCATCGTAACCGGTAGTACGAAGCGCTCGATCGAGGACCATTTTGATCGTACTGACGAGCTTGAAGCGGAGCTTCGTGAAAAGGGTAAACACGACAAAGCCGACGAGATCAAAAAAATCGCTGAGATGGCCAACTTTGTCTACGTTCGCCAAAAGGGCACGCCAAAAGGCAACGCCCGCCCAGTACTCAATGCCCAACATCTCATCGATGACGACGAGCCATTCTTTGTGTTCTTCGCAGACGACTTTTTCCGCTCCGAAGTGCCTCGTGCCGTTCAGCTAAAGCAGGCTCACGAACGCACCGGCAAGTCTGTTATTTCGCTGATCGAGATTGATCGCTCCGATGCCGACAAATATGGTATGGCTGCGATCAGCGATGATCTGGGAAGCGGTACATTCCGTCTTGCGGAGCTGGTGGAAAAGCCTGGCGCCGAAGCAGCGCCTAGCACTTTCGCCTCAGTCGGTGGCTATTTGCTGACACCGGATATCCTACCGATCATTGCCGAAGAAAAACCTGGCAAGGGAGGTGAGATCACGCTAGCCGATAGTATCAATGAGCTCGCCCAGACAAGCGAGGTGTACGGACAATTTATCGATGGTATCTGGCATGATACAGGCGACCAGCTCAAGTACCTCCAAGCAGTAGTCGATAGTGCCCTAATCCATCCAAAGCTTGGCGATGATTTTCGCGCATACCTTACCCGTCGTCTTGAGGAGTAATAGCGTCGTCTTCGCTGCTTTGCTATACTTGAGAGCATATAACATCAGTATTTCTCGAATCTGAAATAAAGGAGTCTATCCATGGACGCAATGCAAATACTCGTAATCATCCTGGCATCATTCCTCGCACTGTTCTTGTTGCTTGCAGTTATCCTTGTCGTTCTGCTTATCAAGGTGACTCGCCAGATAAAGAGCGTTACAACCACGGCTCAATCTACCGTCGAAAAGTTCAGTGCAATCGCAACGAACGTCACAAAAGTGACCTCACCAGCGCTTATCGCCAAGATGATCATGGACCAGGTCAAAAAAGCACGTAAATAAAAGTGTATGCACAAACTGAAACAGTATTTCAAAAAACGACACGAAACTCACATGAAAAAGAACGAAACCGATGCACAGCGCACAGTGTTGGAAGAGTTGTTTAACGACCTGTATCGCAACCGTATACGCATCTATAAGATAAATTTTGTACGTGGCCTTCTCTTTGGTGCCGGCAGCGCCCTCGGTGGTACGTTGATACTCGCGCTGATCGTATGGGTTCTGTCATTGTTCGTGAATCTTCCGGTGGTCGGTGAGCTTTTTCAGGATGCCCAGCACAGTATCGAGCGAACCACCGACGAAGCAACGCGCGAGTAGCCGGGAGCTGGTATACTGGTAAGACATGGCAACGGGGGTAAATAAGACAGTTTCATCTGGGCTGAAGGCATCGGATTATGTGCACTTGCATAACCATACGCATCACAGTCTGCTCGACGGCCTGACAAAGGTCGATGAGCTTGTTGAGCGTGTCAAATACCTCGGCATGGATGCCGTCGCAATGACAGACCACGGCACACTCTCTGGTGCAATCGAGTTCTATAAAGCGTGCAAGGACCAAGATGTCAAACCGATCATTGGTATTGAGGCATACGTCGCTGCACGTACGCGTCATGACCGCGACCCATCAAAAGACAAAGCTCGCTATCACATTATCCTGCTGGCAATGAACAACACGGGATATCAGAACTTGATGAAGCTTAGTACGGTTGCGAACCTTGAAGGCGTCTACTATAAGCCGAGGATCGATCACGAGCTGCTTGAGCAGTACAACGAAGGCATTATCGCTCTGAGCGGTTGTGCGAGCGGTGAGGTGGGTGAGAACTTGCGTGCAGGGAACTACGAAGAGGCCAGGCGTATCGCCGAGTGGTACAAGAGCGTCTTTGGCGACCGCTACTACATGGAAGTCCAGGGACATGAGGACTGGGATGTGCAACGCACCATCAACGAAGGCGTTTTTCGTATCAGCGAAGAACTCGGCATACCAAAAGTACTGACCTGTGACGCCCACTACATCAGTGAGAATGATTCGGAGACGCACGAAATCCTCCTCTGCGTTGGGACAGGCTCGTATCTCAGCGATGAAGACCGCATGAGCCTGAAGGACTTTCACCTCCATGTAACAGACCCAGCAGAGCTGATCGAAAAATGGGGAGAGCGCGACCCAGAACTAATCTCAAACACACGGGCGATCGCTGATCGTTGCGACGTAACGCTTGAGTTTGGCAAGATCCTCATTCCTCGTTTTCCGGTACCGGAAGGTGAGACCGAAAAGACCTACCTCGATAAGTTGGTGTGGCAAGGGCTTGCGTGGCGTTATGGCGGTGTCTCGCGGGACGAGATGGAAGGCCTGACGATCGAGGAGTGTCGTAGCAAATTAGATGAAGCGACGCTTAGCCGTGCCGACTACGAGCTCGGCGTGATTGAGAGTATGGGCTTCAATGGTTACTTCTTGATCATCCATGATTTTATCAACTGGGGGAAGAACCAAGGGATTATCTTTGGACCTGGTCGTGGTTCAGCAGCCGGCTCAATCATCGCTTATGCGCTCAATATCACTGAGCTTGATCCGCTCAAATACGATTTGCTCTTCGAGCGATTCCTGAACCCTGACCGTATCTCCATGCCGGATGTTGATATCGATATCCAGGACACGCGACGCGACGAAGTTATCCAGTACTGTGTTGAAAAGTACGGTTCGGAGCGTGTCGCAAACATCGTCACCTTTGGTAAGATGGCGGCTCGTGCGGCAGTGCGTGACGTTGCGCGCGTGCTCCAGGTACCCTATGGTGATGCCGACCGGCTTGCTAAGCTCATTCCCGCTCCAGTACAAGGGCGGCACATCCCACTCAAAACGAGTATCGTCGAAGATCCTGATTTGCGTCGTGAATACGAAGCGAACCCAACCGCAAAGCGCGTGATTGATTTCGCGGTTCGCATGGAAGGGACGATTCGTTCACACGGGGTGCATGCTGCCGGCGTCGTGATCGCGCCGGATGATATCGTTAAGTTCGTGCCGCTCGAAATGGCGCAAAAAGGTGTCGTCTCGACGCAATACCCCATGGGGCCGGTCGAGGATCTGGGGCTGCTCAAGATGGACTTCCTCGGCCTCTCCAACCTCTCGATCATCAACAATGCGCTCCGTATTATCCGCAAAGTGTATGGTACCGAGATCGTCCTTGGCGATATCCCCCTCGATGACGCGAAAACGTACGAGCTCTTCCAGCGTGGCGACACAACCGGTGTATTCCAGCTTGAATCATCCGGTATGAAGCGCTATCTGCGTGAACTAAAACCAACAGTCTTTGAGGACATCGTGGCGATGGTGGCTCTGTACCGCCCAGGACCGATGCAGTTCATCGATACCTTCATCAAGCGAAAACATGGTGAGCTTGCCATCACATATCCGCACGACAGCATGAAGAATGCCCTCGAAACGACATACGGGGTCTTGGTTTACCAGGAACAGGTCATGCAAATCTCAAAGGAAGTTTGTGGATTTACTGGTGGTGAGGCCGACACCCTGCGTAAGGCGATCGGTAAGAAAAACATGGAAATGATGCAGAAGATGCGCGACAAGATGATCGAAGGTGGTTCAAAGCACTCAGGTATCGATCGCGGTCTCATGGAGCGCTTCTGGAAGCAACTTGAAGACTTTGCAGCCTACTGTTTCAACAAATCCCACGCTGCATGTTACGGGCTCATCGCGTACTGGACTGCATACCTGAAGGCACACTATCCGGACGCGTTTATGGCGGCGCTCATGACGAGCGACCTGGACGATACAGAGCGCCTTGCGATCGAGATCAGCGAATGTAAACACATGGGGCTCAAGGTACTTCCACCTGATGTGAACGAGAGCTTCGTTGAGTTTGGTGTCGTGAAGGACCAGAACCAAATCCGCTTTGGCATGGCGGCTGTGAAAGGTGTTGGTACCGGCGCGGTCGAGGAAATTCTCCGCGCTCGTGAAGAAGGCCCATTTGAGACGGTGGCTGATTTTGCGCGCCGTGTAAGCACTCGTAGCGTAAACCGTAAAGCATGGGAGTCCCTCGTTCGTGCCGGTGCCTTTGATGCGCTCGGCGATCGCTCTGATATTCTATTTAACCTCGATACGATCCTTGCCTATGCGTCCAAACTCCAACGTGAGCGTGCAACAAACCAGGCAGACCTCTTCGGAGGTCTTGCGGAGGTCGTCGAGGCGCCAGAGATCAAACTCGAAACGGCGCCACAAAAACATAGCGAAAAGGAACGCCTCCAGTGGGAGCGTGAATTACTCGGTCTCTATCTCAGTGCTCACCCACTCGACAGGTACGATGCGTACTTCTCCGAGCAGACGGTTCCACTCGCCAGCCTCAAGCCTGAGCATGATAAAAAAGCGGTGATCGTTGGCGGTGTTATTAGCTCAGTGCGGCAGATTGTCACAAAGAGCGGTACCAAGATGGCATTCGTTGCGCTTGAGGATAAATCAGGTGAAGGCGAGGTTGTGGTCTTCCCGAGCTTGTTTGAGGAGATTGGCGCTCGGTTGATTCAGGATGAAGTTGTCAAAGTTGAGGGCAAGATCAGCAGTACCGACCGTCAGGGTAATTCACTTGGTGAAGCTAAGATCATCGCTGACAAGTTTATTTTTGTCTCCGGTGAAGAGCTCGATAACTACCGAGCGACTGGCAAAAAGATGAAAGAACTCAAACCCCGAAAGGCAGGTTCGGGCAGCGCCGCTGCAAAAAAGACCGCCCCTGAAGAGCCAAAGTTTACCTATAGCCCAGTTGACGATCGTGAGCCACCAAAGCTTTACGTCCGCGTAACGGATCCAACTGATCATGGAAAGCTCCACGCACTCAAGAAGCTTCTCAACGATTTCCTAGGAGAGAGCGAAATTATCCTCGTGCTTGGAGCTGACAAATCTTCTGCGATGCGACTACCGTTCAAGATAGATCCGCACCCAGATCTACAGGTTGCGATCGGGGAGATCTACGGCGCAGAACACGTCGTCGTTAAGTAGTGTGGCCAGCGACTAGCCGAGATTGCCGTACGTCGTCAGCAGGATGAGAGACGTGATTGCGGCAACAATACCGGTATCGACGCCAGGGTGTGCCATCACGAAATGCTCACCCGTGGCAACAGCGTGATGAAATGCGGCGCGGTGTGTGAGCGCGTACCCGACGATCGCAAAGCAGACCATGACGAGGCTAGCAAGCGCTGCAGCAGGCGCGCTTTTTGCTGCCATCATACTTAGTACTGAAACGCGCGACGTTGTTGCGGTTTGGACTGGAGCAGGTGCTGTGTTTGTCGGTGTTTCTTTGGGGCTAGTTGGCTGTCCGGTGCTTGGCTCAGCTGACCTTGGAGATTGCGTTTCTTTTGCAGGCTGAGTATCGGTGGTGGTTGGCGAATTTGCCGGCGTTTCAGCTGTAGGGGTTGCTGGTGGTGGGCTCGGGGCTGACGGCGCCGCAGGGGCAGCTGGAGCGGGCGCTGGTGCTGGAGGTGGTGAAGCTTTTGCGCCATAGTGTGCAACGACAATGGTTTGCTGGCCGCTTGATTGGTAGTCGGGTGCATTGACGATGCCAAACCCGACATCGTAGTAGTCGCCGAGCATATTTGCTCGATGCGACGGACTATTCATCCAGCCGTCCACCGCTCCTTGGCTGGTCATGAATCCATACGCTAGATTTTCGCCTGCACGGATATAGGCATAGCCTGCCTGATCAAAAAAGTACCAGGGTTGGGTGCCGTCGGGGCTCACGTGTGCCCAGTAGTTTTTATCGGCCATGTCCTGAGCCTTAGCTTGTGCCGAACTGTTTAGTTGGCTGTTGAGGTTCAGAGGGGCAAGCCCGTTTGCTGAACGAGCGTTATTTGTCCCCGCCAGTAGCCCGTCACGGCTCATCTCCGTCGCGTAAGCGAGTACTTTGCTTTGCTGCTGAAGGGGTTGCTGTATAGCACCGGCGTCCACTCGGACAAGGAAAAATGCGGCTAACAAAACACCAAAGAGACCAACTCTTCTCAGATGAAAAACATGTTTCTTATGTGTTTGTTTCATGGTATTACTACCTACTATATCAGTAGGCAGTACTTAGTGCATAGAGAGCCATGCCGGTGGCGACGCTGACATTGAACGATTCTTTTTTGCCTCGCATTGGTATCTCTAGAAGTACGTCGCATTGCACCCGAAGCTCATCGTTAATCCCCTCAACCTCCTCACCTATCAGTAGGGCAATTTTCTCAGGAGGTGTATATTCGGACAGCATGATTGAGCGGTCATCCTGTTCGAGCCCGACGACGACATATCCTTGATCTTTGAGCGTATGAAGGTTGGGCGATAGTTGGTATGTAAACGGGACGAGCTGCTCCGCGCCGAGAGCGGTTTTATGTATTTGAGCAGTGAGCTTAGCAGCAAGATGGGGTAGGCGGTCGTCGTCTGGGAGGGTTGGATATGGGGTATAGCCACTGAGGATGAGACGGCTAATGCCCAAACCCTCGCAAGTGCGAAAAATCGCTCCGACGTTGTGTGTCGAACGGATGTTGTGAGCGATGACAATAATCTCAGGCATGTTCATTCATTGTAGCAACTCATAAAACTTACGCTTGTCTGATACAATCAGGTGTATATGCCTGATGACCAAGCTGAAAAATATCGCCTTCAAGAAGAACAAAGTACCCAACAGCGCGCCGCTCTTTTGGGGCTTCGTTATCTAGACTCGCGTGGCCTCGCAAAAACTGCGCCACTTGTCCCGGACGTCCTGACTGTCAATGAAATGTATCAGGGTAAGCTAGTGCCTCTTGAGGCCGGTGCAGATGACGGTGCGTATGTGTTTGCGGTTACCTCAAACACTCCTCAGTCGGTCATGAAGGCTCTCGAAAAGTCCTATAACGATAATGGTCACGGCGTAGAATTCTTGCTGATTAGTAATCTCGGTTTCCGAGACTTTATGCTCCGCTACGATCCGCCTCGCGAAGTTCATTACGATGACGTCAAGATCGCCCAAGAGGGCGACAGCGATACTATCGCGTCGGTCTCTGAAACATTGGAGTCGGTTAGTACTGACAAGATCTTGGACTACATGATCGACCAAGCAGATAAGCTCGGAGCGAGCGACATCCACATCGAGAACCAGCGCGAGAATGTTCGCATCCGTCTGCGTGTTGATGGCGCGCTGCACCCAATCGCAACGATCAGCCATGATAAGTACCGAGTGCTCCAAGGCTCCTTAGCATCACGCGCTAACATCTCAACGGCTGCGAACGAACCGCAGACCGGACATATGCAAAAAGACTCTGTTGTCCATCCGGGCAAACTTATCAATATGCGTGTCGAGACAGTCGCAACGGCCTATGGCATGGACGTCGTAGTGCGTTTGTTCAACTTTGATGAGAGTATGTTGCAGCTTGACAAGCTCGGCTTGTCCGACAAGACGCTTGAACGAATTAATGAAGTCATCAAACACCCGCACGGACTTGTGCTCGTCGTCGGACCGACTGGCGCTGGTAAGTCGACGACGCTCTTTAGTATCATCAACGCGCTCAACGAGCCATCACGTAAGATCCTCACGCTGGAAGATCCGATCGAAATAACCGTACCGGGTGTCGCACAGATACCGGTTGATACTGGGGGCGGTTCAAACTTTGCCGATCACCTCCGTGCCGTGATGCGTCTAGACCCGGATGTCGTGATGGTTGGTGAGATTCGTGATAACGACACGGCAAAGACTGCTATCCAGGCATCAATCACCGGTCACCTCGTGCTTTCTACCTTCCACGCAAGCACCGCGGCGGCGGCTTTCTCACGTATGATCGATATGATTGGCCAAAACCCTATTTTTGCAAACGCTATCCAGATGGTCTTGGCGCAGCGGCTTGTGCGCAAGCTTGACGACGCGACAAAGACTGAGTATGAACCAGATGAAGCCACAAAGACCTGGATTCGTGATTCGCTCGCAACTCTGCCCGATGGTATCGAAAAACCAAACCTTGATGACATTAAACTTTGGAAGCCGGGAACGAGCGAAGATGCACCATTTGGCTATAAGGGGCGCATCATGATCATGGAACAACTCATGGTGACCGAAGGTATCCAAAAGATGCTCCGTGGCGAGATGAAAGATATCAACGTTGCCGAAATCGAGCGCACTGCCATTAGTGACGGTATGATGACGATGCTTCACGACGGCTTGCTCAAGGCGCTTCGGGGCGAAACGACTATCGAAGAAGTCAACCGAGTTATCTAAGACTACGTAATTACTTTTGCGATCGCAGGCACGAGCCGTTCGTCAAAGACGCTCGGGATGATTTCGTCTGCACTTGGGTTTTCGATGAGGCTGGCAATAGTTTCCGCTGCGGCGATTTTGTGCTCATCGGTGATTTGTTTGACGCCATTGTCGAGCGCACCACGGAAGATACCCGGGAAGGCGATGGCGTTGTTGACTTGATTTGGAAAATCGCTTCGTCCGGTGGCGATAACGGCCGCACCAGCAGCACGTGCTTCGTCCGGCATGATCTCTGGAGTTGGGTTTGAGAGCGCAAAGATAATCGGGTCTTGCGCCATCTTGCGTACCATCTCTTGCGTGAGCAGTCCTGGTTTTGAGACACCAATAAATATGTCTGCGTCAGCTATCGCGTCATCGAGCGAACCCGACTGTGAGGTATCAAGGTATGGCAGGAGTGCCTTCTTTTCGTCGTTAAGATCATCGCGCATGTCGCCGATTATGCCGCGTGAGTCGACAGCGACGATCGAACCAGCACCGTATTTATGGAGAAGTTTCATGATGGCAGTACCTGCTGCACCTGCGCCGATCGTGACGATCTTGCAATCAGCGAGAGATTTGCCGGTAACTTTCATCGCATTGATGAGTCCAGCAAGGACAACAACGGCTGTACCATGCTGGTCGTCGTGAAAAACAGGGATATCGAGCTCTGCTTTTAGCCGGTCTTCAACCTCAAAGCAGATAGGGGCGGCGATATCCTCGAGATTGATCGCGCCGAAGCTCGGGGCGATAGCCTTTACAACGCTTACGATCTCGTCTGCGCTATGAACGTCAAGTGTGATGGGTACTGAGTCGATATCAGCAAACTGTTTAAAGAGGAGTGCCTTGCCTTCCATGACAGGCATTGATCCGCGTGGACCGATGTTTCCTAGGCCGAGTACAGCAGAACCATCTGAGATGACAGCAACGAGATTGTTCGTCCATGTGTATGTCGGAAGAAGGCTTGGGTCGTCGGCGATCGCTCGGCTAACAGCGGCAACACCAGGGGTGTAGTAGATGCTTAGCTTGTCTTTGGTGAGCTCAGATGTATCTCGAAGTTGGGTAGAGATTTTGCCTCGATGGGTCTTGTGCGCCTCTAGGGCTTTTTGGTCGTAATCCATTCCTCTAGTATACCCCTTTTATTTCCTCTGATTTTGTGCTATAGTCATTGGTTGATTGTCATTATAAAAACTAAGTGAGCACGAGAGATGTTTGAACTAATCCAGAAAGTCAACCAGCAGCACATGAAGAACAAGGTCGTCGACGTCCGTTCAGGCGACACCGTTCGTGTGCACCAGAAGATTAAAGAAGGTAACAAAGAGCGAACCCAGATTTTTGAAGGCGTCGTTATTCGTTGTGACCGCAAGCAGAGCTTAACGAGCCGTATCACCGTTCGTAAGATCGCAAGTGGTGTCGGTGTTGAGAAGAGCTTCCTGCTCCACAGTCCGCTCGTCCTGAAAGTTGAAGTTACGAAGCGCTCTAAGGTCCGTCGCAACTACCTCAGCTACCTCCGTGGCCGCGCTGGTAAGAGTGCCCGTCTCGCTGCCGTTAATTTCGACCGCGAAGCAGTCAATGATGTTCGTGACCGCGCCGCAGAAGCTGAAGAAGCTAAGCTCAAAGAAGAGACTGCAAAGGCTGCTGAAGCAGAAGCTGCAAAGAAGGCAGAAGCTGACGCAGAGCTCGAAGCTAAAGCTGCCGCCGTTGAAGCTGCTCACAAAGAAAACGCCTAACATTAGGTCGGCGCTTACTAAAAAACTCCTACCGCTCGGTAGGAGTTTTTCTTTTCCCTATGCGCAGTAGATTACACTGGTACGTATGATAGTCGGTATCGATGAAGTTGGTCGAGGTCCGTGGGCGGGACCACTTGTCTTTGGGGCAGTGGTGCTTGGTGACGCGGATATCGATGGCCTTACTGACAGTAAAAAACTGACCAAGAAACGACGAGAAGCGCTCGCTGCAGAGGTGTATGAAAAAGCAACAGCCGTGGGTCTGGGGTGGGTGAGTGCAAACGAACTTGATGAAATCGGTATGAGTGCGGCACTCATGCTCGCTTGCCGTCGCGCTCTTGAGCAGATAACAGTGCCGTATCAACAGATCATCCTCGATGGTACGATCAATTTCTTAAAGGATACCGGCAAAGGTCCGTTTGTGACGACTATGGCAAAAGCTGACTTGCTAGTGCCAAGCGTTAGTGCGGCAAGTATCGTTGCGAAAGTCGCTCGCGATGCGTATATGGCCGAGCAGGACGAGGTGTTTCCAGGGTATGGTTTTGGCTCTCATGCTGGCTACGGAACCGCAGCGCACCGTGCGGCTATCGAAAAGCTTGGTGTAACGCCGCTACATCGGCTCTCCTTTGCGCCGCTTGCAAAGTACACTGACTCAGTAGTTGCGCGGCCTGTACCTGGAAAGGTTCGTGAGACCACGACTGGTGCGGCTGGTGAGGATGCGGCCTCACGATACTTAGAAAAAGCCGGGTATCGAATATGTGAGCGCAACTGGCGCGTAAAGGCAGGTGAAGTTGATATTATCGCCGAAAAGGACGAAGTGGTATATTTCATCGAGGTAAAATATCGCAAAAACCATAACCAAGGCGGCGGTATCGCGGCCATTACCCCGACCAAATTGAGACACATGGAACGCGCTGCCAGGCTCTGGATGCAACGAAACGGTGACAGGGACTCACGGCTATCAGTAATAGAGGTGACAGGACCTGCCTTTGAGATTACGCAGTTTCTTGAGCAAGTGTAGTGCGAACTGATTCCATGTCGCGTTCGAGCCACTCAACGCGACTCTCGATCTCAACTTTACCGATCTCGATAGCGCGCTTCAGTGCTGTCTGATTGCTCATCGGTTCAAAGAATGCGTTGTAAGCTTCGAGCCACTTGCGAGTTGCTAGTACGTTTGCGCTATAGCGCGCAAAATCGTCATAGCTTTTGTCGCCCTTGAACGTTTCTTCGATCCATGACCAGCTGTCGACCATCCATTGCCAGGTTTGTTCACGTGCGTAACGGTTGCGGAGCAGGTAGATATACCAACGGAAAAGGTCTTGGCGCTTCACGAGTTCATTGTTCGTGAGCCGGCTAAGAAGCACTGTGATCTGCTTGTCATCCCGGGTTGAGCAAAGTCCAGACGTGACGTCGTCGCGAAGCTCAGCATTGACGGTTGTCTCGTGAAGTTTAAGGAGTCGCTCAAAGTCATCAACTGTACCGTGTTTGGCAGCGACAGAAAAGATGATACCCCGAATCTCACTCGGTAGGGTCTGAACATCATCGGTTTCATGGAACGTATCGAGACAGCGATCAATGACTTCTTTGTGCTCGCCGTAGCTGAGTAGTCCCAGTACGGTAGCGCGAAGCTTGGTGTCCTGTTCGGGCTCACCTTCGATCTGTTCGAACCCTAACTTTTCGTAGAGTCCAAGTGCCGTACGTACGACGAGAGCCTTAAGCAGCCTTTCTGATTCTTCATCGTCTTCGACGAAGCGTTTTATGTCTCCGATTACCATGCTGATGATATTCCAGACTGGCTCGCTGTCTTCGTTTGCATAAGCTGCAAGAAGGGGCAGAAGGGTAGCTGTCGGGGTTTTGCCGCCACGAGCAAGCAGGCTGGTCTCATGCAGAAGTGAGAGCCGAGCAACCGGGCCGAGCTCGTTGTTTTTAAGGGCTTCGAGGATAAAGTGCCACCCAGCATCGTCGTACTGGGAGACGAAATGCGCGTCGTTATCGCGGTTGAGAAGCGGCAACGTGTGCTCAGCCTCGAACGACATCGTCCTATCTGCGAGAAGCTCCGGAAAATCAGAGCTGGACGCAAACAATGGAATCGGCCAGAGGCTCGTTGTGTCGGTGTCGCCGAGCACAAAGCGCTCCTGGGTTAGTTTGTAGCCAGTTGGCGTTGAGGTGACTTGTACAAGCGGGAAGCCGGATTGCGAGATCCAGGAGTCCATGAAGGCCTCGATATCTTTACCCGAGCTGGCAGAAAAAGCCTGCCATAGATCGGAACCAACCGTATTTCCATAGGCATGTTCTTTGAAGTAGGACTGTAAGCCGCTACGGAAGGCGTCATCGCCGATGTAGCTACGGAGCATCTTGAGCAAGCGTGCTCCTTTGGCGTATACGATAGATGGGTCAAAGAGCGTGCTAATTTCGTCCGGATGGTTAACCTCGGCTTTCACAGCTTGGACGCCGGCGAGCTGGTCGCGTCGCAGTGCCGAGAGTGTCTCCTGGGATGCAAAGGTGTTCCAGGTTTGCCAAGCCGGGTAGAGGGCGTCGACGGCGACGTACTCCATGATGGTCGCGAAGCTCTCATTGAGCCAGAGGTCGTCCCACCACTGCATGGTCACAAGGTTGCCGAACCACTGGTGGCTCGTTTCGTGGGCGATTACAGTCGCAACATATTCGCGCATACTAACCGATGAGTTTTGGTCGACGAGCAGGGCAATCTCACGATAGGTGATAAGTCCCCAGTTTTCCATGGCGCCACTGCTAAAGTCTGGCAGCGCGACATGGTCGGCCTTTGGCAGCGGATAGGCAACACCGAAGTATTCATCGAAGAAATCGATCGAACCAATGGCAACTTCGAGCGGGAAAGCAAGGCTTTCGGCTGGCTGTGCTTTGGTCGCCCAGACATTAACCTCGACACCGCTCTTCGTTGTTCCTGATTGTTTTTGGAGGTCACCAACGACGAAAGCAAGCAGATAGGTACTCATGCGTGGAGTCGTTTCGAAGCTCGTGTGGAGACCGAGGTCGCTGTTAGTTTGCTCAAGCACTGGCATGTTTGACAGTACCTCAACGCCATCTTCAGTGTTAAGCGTCAGGTCAAAGGTTGCCTTTGCTTCCGGTTCGTCGACGCATGGAAAGACTTCACGAGCATGGTGAGATTCAAACTGTGTGGCAAGGAGCTCTTTCTTTTCACCGTCAACGTCGTAGTAACAAGGGTAGAGACCATGCATCGCATCGGTAATGGTGCCATTGAAGTCAACGCTCAGACGTACTTCATCTGTGATGTTACTGGCGTCGATAGTGAGAGTGTCGGCGGATGCATCGACCGTAAATGCGGCCGGTTCTTCGTTTACTGCGACGTTCGTAATGTTTAAATCTTTTGCATGGAGCGCGATAGAGTTGCCTGGTGTCCGGTTGCCGGTCACGGTGACGGATCCGCTAAATGTTCGCTGCGTTCGGTTGAGCGTGAGCGTCAGGTCGTAGTGTGAGGGTTGGAACGATTCATGGAGTCGGGGTACTGTTTGCATATATACTATTGTAACAAGTTGCGCTTCCCTTCGTTTGGCGGTATACTAAGAGAGTACTTATCCGGCCGGCAGGTCGGGTTTTTTAGTGAAAAGGCCTAAATACGAAAGGAAATTCCAGAAATTATGCAAGAACTAAATGTGAAGCAGTTAGTCCAAGTCATGGGCACGATTGCTGAAGAAAAGAACCTTCCAGAAGAAACCGTCATGGATGTTGTCCAGCAGGCGATTGCTGCTGCATGGCGCCGCGACAATGGTGACCGCGAGCAGGACGTGCGTGCCGAACTCAACACCGTCAATGGAACTGCAAAGGTTTTTGTGATGTACCAAGTCGTTGATGAAGTCGAAAACCCAGCAACCGAGCTGACGGTCGAAGACGCACAGAAGCTTAAGAAGGGCGCTGTTGTCGGTGACGTCGTTGAGGAAGAGTTTGAAGCGAACAGCTTTGGTCGTGTTGCCGCGCAGACAGCAAAACAGGTCGTCCTCCAAAAGCTTCGTGAAGCTGAGCGTGAAGTCGTCCTCGAAGAGTTCGCAGACAAAATCGGTACCGTTATCACCGGTACAGTCCAACGCGTTGAACCACGTGTCGTTCGTGTTGAACTCGGTAAGGCTACTGGCATCCTCCCGGCGTCAGAGCAAATCCCTGGCGAATACTACAGCATCGGTTCACGCATCAAGGTGTTTCTCAAAGACGTAGAGCGCGAAAACCGTGGTCCGCAGCTGATCCTCTCTCGTGCAAACGAAGCATTTGTCGAATACCTCTTCCGACAGGAAGTTCCTGAGATGGAAACCGGTGCAGTCGAGATCAAGGCGATCGCACGTGAAGCAGGTAAGCGAACTAAGCTTGCCGTTGCGAGTACTGTTCCAGGCGTTGATCCAGTCGGTACCTTTGTCGGTGGACACGGTACGCGTGTCACTGCTGTCATGAACGAGATTGGCGATCAGGAAAAGATCGACATCGTAACTTTTGACGACGACATCAAGAACTTTATCGCGAACGCACTGAGCCCGGCCGAAATCAGCTCAATCGAGATCGATGAAGCTGACAAGCGCGCCAAGGTATTTGTTGCTGAAGACCAGCAATCTATCGCGATCGGCCGCGGTGGTCAGAATGTCCGCTTGGCAAGCAAGCTAACCGGTTATGAACTCGATATCGAAACAGCGGTCGTTAAGCCGGCTGTTGCTGCTGCTCCAAAGCCAAAGAAGAACATCGAAGACAGCCTCCTGAGCGCCGTTGAAGAAGTAAGCGAAGAGTAGACTTTCAAGACAGTCAAATCTGACAAATTAGCACTCTTGTACGGGGAGTGCTAATTTTGTATACTAGAAGTACAAGGAATCACTGATTCCATAAAAAGAGGGGAACCATTTATGGATAATTTACAAGATTTTGTTCATCGCCTCACTGAAAATGCCCGCAGCAGTCTCGAGCAGGCTGATATGATCGCCCGTAGTCTCGGAAGTGCGTACATCGGAACCGAGCACCTCCTACTCGGTGTACTCAGCCAGGAAACATCTGTGGGTGCAAAGATGCTAGCAGATGCTGGTATCACGCTTGAACGTGCCCGTGTAGCACTCAACCTCACCCCTCGTGCGCTGGTCGTGAGTACGGGCGCAAAAGGCCTTTCTGAGACTGCCAAGCTAACGCTTCGTATGAGCTGGGATGTCGCACAGGAGTTCCATCAGGATTATTGCGGTACCGAGCATATTCTCTTTAGTATTTTGAGCCAAAAGAACGCTCGCGCGACAGTACTGCTGCGCGATATGAATATCTCTGTCGAGGAACTGCTCGGTGATATCGAGGCGTACCTCAATCGTCAGCAGTCTGATGCTCAAGATTTTGACGATATTGGTATCGCAAAGACATCACGCTCAAAGTCACGCCATCAGGCACTCCGAACGTTTGGTAACGATCTGACAGCAGCTGCAAGAAACGGTGAGCTTGATCCCGTGATCGGCCGCGATCAGCAGATTGCCCGTATGGTCACGATCCTCAGTCGCCGCACCAAGAACAATCCGATCTTGATCGGTGAGCCTGGCGTAGGCAAGACGGCGATCGTCGAGGGCCTTGCGCAGCGGATTGCGCGTGAAGATGTCCCTGATCATCTACTCGATAAACATGTCATACAGCTGGATCTTGCGGCCATGATCGCAGGGACGAAGTACCGCGGTGAGTTCGAGGAGCGGCTGAAGAAAGTTGTCGATGAGCTAACCGAAGACGACTCGGTCATTGTCTTTATCGACGAACTACATCTCCTGATCGGTGCCGGTGCTGCAGAGGGTGCGATGGACGCTGCAAATATGCTAAAGCCTGCGCTTGCGCGCGGCAAATTGCGTCTGATCGGTGCCACGACGCTCGATGAGTATCGCAGGCATATCGAGAAAGATGCTGCGTTTGAACGCCGTCTCCAGCCGATTATTGTTGAAGAGCCAACACTCAAAGACACAGAGGCGATCTTAAGCGGCATGCGTGAAAAATACGAGGAACACCACGGCGTCAAGGTGGCCGAAGACTTGATCGAAGATGTCGTCTACCTTGCGGACCGTTACATCTCGGAGCGATTCATGCCGGACAAGGCGCTCGATGTGCTCGACGAAGCTGCTTCGCTCGTTCGTGTAAAGCGCGGTAAGACACCGAGCAAAGCGCGTGAGTATCAGCGTGAGATTCGGCAACTTGGCGACAAGATGGAAGAGGCGGTTACCTCCCAGGATTACGAACGAGCGGCACTCTACAAGATGCGGATCAGCCGGCTCAAAGAAAAGCTTGCTGAGCTGAGCAAGCCCGAAGGAGAGTGGGCAACCCTCACCTACGACGATATTGCCGCTGCCGTCGCCACGATGAGCGGCGTGCCGGTTCAGCATCTCAAGCGGTCCGAGGCAAATATGCTTCGTCGTCTTGAGAAACACCTCGGCAAGCATGTTATCGGGCAGGAGGAAGCTATCGAGTCCGTGTCGAAAGCGATTCGCCGTTCCCGAAGTGGTGTCGCAAATGCCAAGCGTCCGATCGGCTCATTTATCTTCATGGGCCCAACCGGGGTTGGTAAGACCGAGCTCGCACGCGTACTCGCACGTGAGGTGTTCGGGTCTGAAAAAAATCTGATCAAGATCGATATGAGCGAATTCGGTGAGCGCCACACCACCTCACGTCTTGTTGGTGCGCCAGCCGGATACGTGGGTTACGAAGATGGCGGCCAGCTTACTGACAAAATCCGTCGTCAACCATATAGTGTCGTACTCTTTGACGAGATCGAAAAAGCCCACCCTGATGTTTTCCAGTTGCTGCTCCAGCTGCTTGAGGATGGTAAGTTAACAGATGCCAAGGGTCGAACGGTTGATTTCAGTAACACCATCATCATCCTGACGAGCAACCTCGGTGCAGATAAGATGCGACGCGAAGCTGCACTCGGTTTTAGCGCACGTAGCAAATCAGATGCCGAGAACGTAGCGAATCTTCACGAAGAAAATCGCCAGGCAGCACTTGAGGCTTTGGAGCGTATGATGCGACCCGAACTGATAAACCGCTTTGACGGAATCGTGGTCTTCCGTGCGCTGACGCGAGCTGAAGTCGGCAAGATCTTTGATCTTCTCATCGATGAACTCAGGGCTCGTCTCAGCCGAAAGGGCCTTGGGCTCGTGATCGAACGTAGCGCGAAGAAATGGTTTATCGATCGTGGCTATGACGCGAAGAATGGTGCGCGTCCGCTGCGACGGGTTATTCAGAATAACCTCGAACATATGATTGCTGACGGATTGCTCGCCGAGGAGTATCATAAAGGTGATGTGATCAAAGTGGGGGTGGTCAAAGACGAGCTCCAGTTACGCGTAACCCAGGAGGATGCCGAGAGTGTCAGCACGCACGTCGCAGCGTAGCGGCGGTCAAATAGGAAAACTGGTAGCGAGCATACTACTGCTCGCTACTGCGCTGTTTATATTCCTGAACCGTCAGCTGCTTATTGACCAAGTAACCGTATGGCGCTACCAGCCTAGTCCGTCCGTAGCCTCGATTGCTGACCGAGTGGAGCTTACGGATAAAGGTACCTTCTTGTTCTATGCTTCACAACCGGAACTTCTTGAACGGGAGCAGTTTAACGGCGCCTGTCGTTCTGCCGCGACTGAGCAAACTGCGGTACTAGGATGCTACGTCATGAATACGATTTATCTCTTTGATATCAAGAACGACAAGCTTGATGGCATCAAGGAAGTTACTGCCGCGCATGAGATGCTCCACGCTGCATACCAACGCCTCCCTAAGGGGGAGAAGGATAGGGTGAATAATTTGCTTGAAAAACAGTCCCACTCTCTCGGAAAAGACCAAGCACGAATAGATGAACTCATGGCTGAATACGCAAAGTCGGAACCAGGGGAAAGGCTGAACGAGCTACACTCCATACTTGGCAGTGAAATACAGCCGCTCAGTCCCGAGCTCGAAACCTACTATGCCCAGTATTTTACTGATCGGCGCGTCGTTGTATCGCTGGCTGAGCAGTACCAGTCAGTTTTTGAACAGCTCAAAGATCAACAAGAAGGTCTGGTGAATGAGATCAACGCACTGGCTGATCAGATCGATAGTCTTGGAGGTGCCTATCGTCGAAACATAGAAGTCTTGAATGCCGATGTCGAATCGTTTAACAGTCGAGCAAGCAGCGGCACTATGACGCGAGCGCAGTACGACACGGAACGCGCGGCTCTCGTCTCACGCCAAAACGAGCTGAGGCGTGAATACGATACGATTCAAAATCTCATCGCATCATACGAAGCGAAGCGTGACCAACTCGCTGCTATCAATAGCGAGTCGAACGCACTGAACCGAAGCATCAACAGCTCGCTCACACCTGTGCCGGCTGGAGGTATCGATGGCTAAACGATCTTCGCTGTATGTCTGCCAGCAGTGCGGAGCCAGCTTTTCGAAGTGGTCCGGAAAATGTGATAACTGTGGTGCGTGGAACAGTCTCATCGAGGAGGCTAAGCAAGTAGAAAAAAAGGCAGTTGTAGATCGTTCCCAAGGTAACGTTTTGAGCGTTGAAAAGATTGCCGCCGTACAGGCTGGTATGATCGGTAAGCGTATCGGTACAGGGCTTGGGCAGCTTGATGAGGTACTTGGTGGCGGCCTGATGCCAGGCGGTGTGGTGTTGCTTGCCGGACAGCCGGGTATTGGTAAAAGTACGCTGTTACTGCAGCTCGTACTTAGTATCGGTACCGACGAGCCGGTCCTATATATCAGCGGTGAAGAGTCGGCAGGCCAGGTTCGTCTGCGTGCTGAACGTATCAGCAAATCATTGCCATCAAACGTCTCGCTTGTCGCGACAACAAGCGCCGATGACATAGCAGCAACGATCGGATCAGGCGAGTACCGGCTCGTCATTGTCGACTCAATGCAAACGGTCGCAATGGCTGAAGTGGCTTCTGCGCCGGGAACGGTTAGTCAGATCACAAATTCGGCGAACATCATTATCCGAGCCGCAAAGGCAAGCAACACAGCAGTGGTGCTTGTCGGCCATGTGACGAAAGAAGGAAGTATCGCCGGGCCAAAAGTACTCGAGCATCTCGTGGATGTGGTCCTGTCCTTTGAGGGGGATCGATATGGCGGCTTCAAGCTGCTGCGTGCTGCAAAAAACCGATACGGCTCAACTGCCGAAGTCGCTATTCTTGAGATGGCAGGCGAGGGATTAAAAGAGGTTGAGAATGCATCTGCGAGCCTGCTGGCTGAGCGCGGCAAGAGCGATGGTTCGGTCGTGCTTGCAACGATGGAGGGTAATCGACCGCTACTGGTAGAGATCCAGGCGCTTGTCAATCCGACACATTTCGGCTATCCTAAGCGAACCGCATCAGGATTCGACCTGAACCGTCTGACGCTCCTCATTGCTGTGCTTGAAAAGCGCACAAAACTGAACTTATCGGACAAAGATATCTTTATAAATGTCGTCGGCGGTCTCAAGCTCGTTGATCCTGCGGCGGATCTTGCGGTATGTATGGCGATCGCCAGCGCAGCAGCGGAACGCACGCTCCCCGATGACGTCGTTGTCTTCGGTGAAGTCGGACTTGGCGGCGAAGTACGTCGCGTTGCAAGTGTTGAGCCACGCGTCCGTGAAGCTAAAAAGCTAGGCTTCAAACGAGCAATTGCCCCCGAGAGCAAAGACGGCGGCACCTTTATCGTCCCGATCAAGGATATGCGTGACGGTCTCAATACCTATCTTACGAAAAAATAACCTAAGGAAATGATGCATGGAAATACTTATCGCGGTGACGCTACTCGTCATCCTCGCCGAGACGTCGTACCTGACGTTTCATATCACTAAAAAAGCAACGACAAGCAAAGGTGACATCTTACTTGATACAAGTGTCCTCATCGATGGACGCATCCTTGCGATTGCACGTTCGGGCCTCGTGAGCTCTCGCCTCATCGTCACACGTTCTGTCATCCGTGAGCTACAGTTTATGGCCGACAAAGCGGACCACGATAAACGTGAGCGTGCTCGGTACGGTCTCGAGGTTATCGAAAAGCTTCAGGAGCTTCCGAGCACTACGGTTGAGATCCGTGACGACGGTACAACCAGCGAACATGGTGTCGACGAGCAGCTGATCATCATGGCGCAAAAGTCTGGCGCAAAACTTTGTACTATCGACTATAACCTCAATAAGGCGGCACGCGTTCAGGCTGTCGAGATCGTGAATATCAACGAGCTTGCTCACGCGCTCCGCGTTATCCACCTGCCGGGTGAACGGATCAACGTCGAGCTTGTTCAGCCAGGCCAGGACAAGAAGCAGGCTGTGGGCTACCTTGACGATGGCACGATGGTTGTCGTCGATGACTCACGCGAACTCATCGGCCAGAGTGTTGCAGTTGAGCTGACGCGCGTGCTTCAGACTACTGCCGGAAGAATGATGTTTGCTCGTCGAACGGCGAAGCTGTCGAGCGAGCAAACACGCGGGGAGGCCAAAGGCCGAAGCCGTATGATTGCAAACGAGAATGACGCGAGCCAGCGTCATTCGAAGACTGCAACGCAGGTTTCTTCTCAAACACCGCGATCACGGGCAGCTAAAAGTCAGAACCACACGAACACAACCAGGGATCAAGCTCCACGACCCATACAAGACCAGTCATCTTCAAACAATCGCAAACCGCGTCGTCGTCAAAAACGTACACCCGAAGATAAGCTAGTCGATCTCGCGAACAACTAAGCTGATAGCCATCTAAAAAGAGCCGGAATACCCGGCTCTTTTTAGGAGGAGAACATTACTGCACTTCTTTGGTTTGGGTGCCGCTGTAGAGGGCGGCGTCTGTGACAGTAACAGTGACTGTTATCTTCTTGTTGCCAGGGTTATTGTAGGCGAGGCTTACTTCACCAGTTGAGGAGACTTGTACGGTTCCAACCACTGCGCCATCAACCTTGAACTCAACGGACTGAAGCGCATGAGTACCTTGGGTGACAGTTGCGACAAGCTTGTTACTCTTGTAGTCAACGTTCGTCACGAAAGGCTTTACGTCGTCACATGAGTGTAGGGTGTCGCTTGCGCTTGCGTCGTAGCCGTCGGGTGCAAGGTAGCGTTCTTTTTTGGTGATTGGGTCGGTCGTCTTCGTAACAGTGAGTGAAATGATAGCACTTTCCGGTGTACAATCGGTCGCTTTCTTTTTCGAGACCCGGTCGAACTTCATTGTCGTGCCAGCTGTAGCACTCTTGTTATACCAGGAAGGGAACCAGTCTGTTCGACCAGCAACCGTGATCCTCTGCAGTCCTGTTGGTACCTCGAACCAATCACCTTGTTTCCATGTACCATCTGGCTGGAAGACATTGTAGTGAGCATCGTGTTGGATGGTACTCACTGTTGGTCCGATGATACTTGAGAGTGCGTTGCTCATAGAGCGGTTGTCGTGATTACCAACCCAGACGCTGAGCGTAGCTTTCGGAGAGAAGCTATTCATCCAAAGGTCCTTAGACTTGGTGCCGAGGTTCGAGGTACCGGTTTTTGTGCCAGTCTTGACACCGGGAACGTTGAGTCCTGATGCACCACGGCCGAACGACGGAGAACGAGCTGCATCGTCGCTCAAGATATCTGCGAGCATGTACATGATCTGGGGGTCGGTGACCTGCTTTGATTCGTCTCGCCACTTTTGGATCACTTGACCCTGGGCGTTCTTGACTTCAAGAATGCTGCTGACAGGCTTGTAGACACCCATACGGGCAATAGTTGCAAACGTATTAGCATGCTCGGTTTGTTTGAGGCCACAACCACCGATCGATGCAGCGAGCCCAACTTGCTGGTCGATACCTTGTGTACAGTAGCTGAGATCACCGAGAGCGTGGATGTTATTGATGGTAGTGTCACGACCAGCAATGTACATGGCTTTGATGGCTGGAACGTTTCGTGACTCTGCAAGGCCAGAGCGGATAGGAATATTGCCACGGAATTTGTTGTCAAAGTTTGCAACAGACTTACCGTCGTCGGTGCGGTAGACGCTTTGTGGGAGTGGATCATCTGCGAGGATTGACCCTGCACCATAGTTCTGTCCATCGCGCTGTTTGAAGAGTGTCGCATACACGAACGGCTTGATGCTCGAGCCAGGCTGGATGAACGAGGTTGAGGCGTTCACTGCGCCGTAATCAGGGTAGTTATAGTCACGTGAACCTCGAAGCGCTAGGATCTGACCGGTCTGGTTGTCCACCATTGTTGCGGCACCGTTATCAAAGTTTGCCGATCGGGGCAGGTTGCCCGCGAACAGCTTATCGATAGCTGCATCGACAATTTCTTGAACTCGGAGATCAAGGCTCGTCTTGATCGTGAGGCCTCCTGCGCCCACGATCTTTTTGCCGAGTTTCGTTTCAAGCTCAGACTTTACCATCTGAACAAAGTGAGGCGCTTTGATACCGACGAACTGATCGGTTTCCGGTTTGATCGTCGCGAGTACATCTACCTTTTTAGCCGCTTCGGCTTCAGGTTTCGTGATGTAGCCTTGGTCTACCATGTAGTCGAGAGTCGTGTGCTGGCGCGAGATCAATGCTTTGTGGCCTTCTGGGTTGTATGGATCGTACAAACCTGGAAGCTGCGGAATACTGGCAAGCAGGGCCGACTCGGCAAGTGTGAGGTCTTTGGCTGGTTTACCGAAGTAGGTTTGTGAGGCTGACTCAACTCCGTTGCGACGCCCACCGTACGGTGACTCGTTCAGGTATAGCGTCAGAATCTGGTCTTTGTTGTACATACGCTCAACCTCGACAGAGAGGATTACTTCTTTAATCTTACGCGGGATACCGCCAAGGCCACGGTTGTTGGCTTCGTCTTTAAAGAAGACCTGTTTGACGAGTTGCTGCGTAAGCGTCGAACCACCTTGGGTTGCACCATCGCCCTTAACGTTACTGAGAGCTGCGCGCATGATACCGGCGATGCTAAAGCCAGCGTGCTTCATAAAGTCTTTGTCCTCGATAGCGATGGTTGCTTGCTTCATGTGCTCAGCAATGTCTTCGGACTTTACGACGAGCTTGTAGTCGCCGTCGCCTTTATCTTCCCAGAGGAGTTTGCCATTGCGGTCATAATATCTCGATACAGTGGTCTGGACGCGCTTGTTTATCTCGCCAGGACGAATCGCGTCAAGCTCGCGTCGGTAGTAGGCAAAGAGCGCTCCACCAATGAGGACCATGAGGAGGATACCAACGCCGCTGATCTTGAGTGCCATGATTGCACCTTCACGGCTGAACCAGTAGGTGAAGAAGCGCTTTGGGTGAAGACGGTACGCAAATCGCTTTACCGGGTGTTTCGGCAGGGTGGCAAGATATTCTGCCTTGCGACGAGCACGGTAGTCTTTGTTGGAGCGGCGGCGATTGTTGAGGTTAGCGTAGACGTTGAGCGCCTTGTTGCTGCGTTTGTTCGACGGCATAGAAAACTTTGGTACTCCCCCTAGAGTCAATTAAACTTATGCATGATTATAGCACTTCTGAGTGGGTGTTCCATATACTTTACGGTATACTCGATAACAGAGGTATTTAAGATACAGGAAATCTAAGAATTATATGACGCTATCCGAAGAGCTGACCTGGCGCGGCTTCTACAACCAAACCACCTTTACGACACCTGAAACCCTTGATACGGAAAAGTTTAGCCTGTATCTCGGAACTGATCCGTCTGCCGACAGCCTGCATGTCGGCCACCTGGCGGTGTATATGATGGTGCGGCGTTTCCTGGACCGCGGCCACAAGGTTGTGCTGCTCGTTGGTGGCGGTACCGGTGTCATCGGTGATCCTAGCGGTAAGAGTGACGAGCGAAACTTGCTTGATCTTGACGTTATTGGTCGCAACAAAGCCGCGCTCGCAGCTCAGGTGAGCGCGCTGTTTAGCGGCCAAGAGTTTACGCTCGTTGATAACTACGACTGGCTGCACAAAGTCAGCATCCTCGACTTTCTCCGTGACGCGGGCAAGCACTTCGGTATGAGTACGCTCGTGCAGCGTGATTACATTGCGACACGTATCGGTGAAGGCGGTTCAGGCATGAGCTTCGCTGAGTTTAGCTACACGCTTCTCCAGGGCTATGATTACTGGCATTTGTTTAACAACTATGGCGTAAACCTCCAGATCGGTGGATCGGACCAATGGGGTAATATCCTCTCGGGTGTCGATCTCATCCGTAAAAAAGAAGGTGCGAGCGTCCATGGTATGACGGCGCCACTCGTTATCAACAAGGCGACTGGCAAAAAATTCGGTAAGAGCGAGGCTGGTGCCGTGTGGCTTGATGAAACCAAGACAAGCGTTTACCAGTTCTACCAATTCTGGCTCAATGTTGATGACGAAAGCGCGATTGATTACCTGAAGCTCTTTACGCTCATGCCCCGCGAAGAAGTCGAAAGCCTTGAGAAGATGACTGCTGATAATCCTGCCGGACGTGAAGCACAAAAAGTTCTAGCCTTTGAGGTGACTAAGCTTGTTCACGGTGAAGCTCGTGCCGAACAAGCCCGTAATGTGACGGCTGCACTATTTGGTGGTACGCCGTTTAACCAGCTGTTTGAGGAGGAGCTGGAGATGCTTGCACGTGAGATTCCTGTCAGTACCAGTTCACATGTTCTCAATGCGCTCGTAACAAGTGGTGTTGCGAGTAGCAACGGTGAGGCGCGTCGTTTGATTGACGGTGGTGCAATCAGTGTGAACGGTGAAAAGGTTACTGATGACATGGAGCTGCCAGTCCCAAGTCTTATCAAAAAGGGCAAGAACAGCTTCATCCTGGTTCGCTAATGCGTCTGCTCTCTACGCCGCTTCAAAAAGTAAAGGGCGTTGGGCCAAAGACGGCTGAGCAACTCGCGGCCGCAAACCTACACACGGTTGGTGATCTCATTCATTTTTTACCGAGAAAACATGAAGATTTTTCTCAAGTTACGTCGATCGCACATATAAAACCTGGCAAAGTCTCGGTTCGCGGACGTTTTTCTGACGTTGCAACGAGGCGGGTTCGTCGCGGGATGACGGTAACCGAAGCAGTACTCTCTGATGGCACTGCCAAAGTTCCGGTCGTGTGGTTTAACCAAGGTTACCGTGCCGAGCAATTCAAGAACGGTGGCGAGTGGTTGGTGTCTGGAGAATTTGGCTTGCAGCGCCAGCGCTATCAGATCGTCAACCCGAGCGTCGAGGCTGTCAAAGAACTTGCAGTTAGCGGCGGACGGATCGTGCCGGTATATCCGGCGATACGCGGTCTCAAGTCCCAGCTGGTGCGTAAGATCCTTATCGAACTTCGTCCAGCTATCATGGGGCTTCCTGAAACACTCCCGCCAGAAGTGATTGCACGCGAAAAACTCATGTCCAGAAGCGAAGCGGTGTATGCGATGCATTTTCCTGAATCGTTTGAACAATTAGCTGCCGCTAAGGATCGACTCGGGTTCGAGGAGGTGTTTGCACTCATGGTAGCGAGCCATCTCAACAAAGCCGATAACGCAGCGCTCGAGAGCCATACGATCACCTTCAATGCGGCCGACGCTAAAGCCTTTGTTGAGAAGTTACCGTTTGATCTCACGAATGCACAGCGCGTCGCAGCTTGGGAAAGCATCCAGAACCTGGAACGCGGCGAGCCGATGAACCGTCTCTTGCAGGGTGACGTTGGCTCGGGAAAAACCGTCGTTGCCGGGCTTGTGTCGTATATTGCTGCAAAAGCAGGCTTTCAGACTGCCTTTATGGCGCCGACCGAACTGCTTGCATCGCAGCACGCATCGACGCTGGCACAGATTCTTGAACCGTTTGGCCTGCGGGTTGGGCTCCTGATCGGGTCGTTGACAACCGCTCGTCGTAAACCGCTCCTCGAGGCGATCGCAAACGGAAGTTGTGATGTGGTGGTTGGAACGCACGCCCTTTTCCAGGACAAAGTGACATTTAAAGAACTTGGCTTCGTTGTTATCGACGAACAGCATCGATTTGGTGTCGAGCAGCGGCAGAAACTCCTTGCAAAGAGTCATAAGATGCCACATCTCCTCGCGATGACCGCGACACCGATCCCGCGCAGTCTGCAGCTCACGGTCTATGGCGAGCTCGACATCTCGATCCTGAACGAAAAACCGGCTCAGAGGAAGGACATTCTTACGAAGATTATCTCTCCGAATTCGCGTGCACCTATGTACGCTGAAATAGAAAAGCAACTTGAAGCGGGTCGCCAGGCATATGTCATATGTCCTCGCATCGAAGCGGGTGAGGATGAGCAGGCGAGTGTGCAAGCTGAAGTAAAGCGTCTCAAGCAATCTGTCTTCAAGGACAAACGGATTGGGCTGCTACACGGTAAATTACCGGCCGAAGAAAAGGACGCAGTGATGCGATCTTTTGCGGCTGGTGATCTCGATATTCTTGTCAGTACAACCGTCGTAGAAGTTGGTGTCGACGTACCAAATGCAACGGCGATCGTCATCGAAGGCGCGGATCGTTTCGGACTCGCACAGCTGCATCAACTGCGTGGTCGTGTCGGTCGAAGCGACCTACAGAGCTATTGCTATCTTGTACCGTCAACGAGCCAAAAGCCCTCCGAGCGACTTCGTGAGCTTGAACGAAGTAACGACGGCTTCTACCTTGCTGAACGTGACCTTGAGCTCCGTGGCCCGGGCGAGATCTATGGCCGTGCCCAGTCAGGCGCGTTGAACCTTGCCGTGGCTAATATCGGTGACATGAAACTGCTGAAGCGTGCTCAAAGTACAGCCTCATGGTGGCTGGCTGGCGGGGGCGACCTGTTACAATATGGGCAGTTAGCAAAAGAGGTTGAGCGCTACAGGCGGCTTACCACGTTAAACTAAAATCATTATATGTACTCTGGCACAACCTTACGCACCAGCTCCGGCAACGTCATGGGCGCACATCAGCGCATTGATCGCATTGCAAAGCGTCATCTGAACCATGTGATGCCGCGCCGTGCGTATTTTCCGACCGTTCGCCAGATCCTCAAGTTTGAAGGACGTGATGGTCCTGATGGCATTAAGCGTAAAAGCCCGGCCCGGGATGAGCCGTGGCACTACATCGATCCGACCGACCCAAACGACACGAACTTGCTCGATCTCATCGATGATCACATGGTGAATCTTGAGCGAGCACTGCTAAAGCGCGACGAAGCCCGGGCAGCATTTGAGGCGGCGTGGCTCGCGCACGCGATCGTCGATGGACTGACGCCTGCGCATCATTATCCGCTAGAGGCTAAGCTCGAGGAGCTGCGCGGAGGGGAGGGGTTGGAGACACGTAACTCACTCAAGAATAAGATAGTGCTTCCTGGAACAACCAAACGCATGCTTATCAAAAATAACTGGGAGTTCTGGGGCGCGAAGGGTGTTATGACGACGCACGGTTTTTTTGAATGGGGGTTTGCGACAACCCTGGCCTCGCTACGGCTAGATAGCGCTCGGCCGTCAAAAAACGAACTGATCCGTGTGAAACAGGAAGGCATCCGTCCTATCTTCCTCGAGTATATGCACCATATCCATGCGCTCAAGATGTATGAAACCTTTCAGAAAAAAGGGTGGAACCGGGCACTCGTGCGTACGACGCGCCAAGATCTTGCACCGACAATCGTCAAAGCGGTGACGCTTGCCTGGTACGCGGCGAGCCTTAAAGCAGAAAAACGGCGAAAAGGTGAGCGTTCATGAGAGTACGCTTGATCGCTGGTGAGTTTGGCGGGCGTTATCTCGATGCGCCTGATACATCCCGTACACACCCTATGTCAGAGCGTATTCGCGGCGCCTTATTCAATATGCTCGGCGACGTCGAAGGGTTGCGCGTACTTGACGCCTTTGCTGGTACTGGCGCGATCGGGCTCGAAGCTCTCAGTCGTGGGGCGAAGCAAGCCGTTTTTATCGAGCGTGACCGTATCGCCCAAAAAGTACTCGCGAACAACATTCGCATGCTTGGCGTTGAGACTCGCGCTTCGCTCATAAAAGCGCCGGTCGCAAGCTGGAGCGAGACAGCATCAAGTGAGGGGTTTGATCTGATATTTGCTGATCCTCCGTACCACGATCTGCAGTTATCCACAGTTTCACGACTGAGCGGGTATTTAAATCCCAAAGGGCTTATGATATTATCGCATCCAGGTAGGGAGTCAGCGCCGACCGTTAATGGAGTTGTTGTGGTGGACAATCGTAGTTACGGAGACGCGGCGCTGGCGTTCTACCGGTTAGATGAAGCTGCCTAGGTCGGGCAGTTTTTTGTTTTATAGACCTTTCCTGTACAGTAACAGTATGAACATGCTTATTCTTACTCTCCATATTTCAGTTGCGCTGGTCATGACGATCGCGACCCTCGGCGTCTTTGCGGCTGGCTACGCTCGACGTGAATCAAAGGCGTATACGGTGATGCTCGCGAGTTTTGGCGTGACTGTCTTCAGCGGAATCGGACTTTTGTTTGTCTCGAACGGTGCCCTCGGTCGTTTCTGCGCGATGATGAGCGCCTTCACGGTATCAGTGCTTATAGCTCGCGCGTACTACCGGAAGCGTCTTACGGCTGCAAACTCTCTTTAAGAACTATTGAATAGTTGGTACAATAAGGCGTACCAAATTTTTCATTTGTTTTGCGCGAGTGGTGGAATTGGTAGACACGCATGCCTTAGGAGCATGTGCCTTCGGGCGTGGAGGTTCAAGTCCTCTCTCGCGCACCAGAACATGGGCCGGTCGTTGGACCGGTTTTTGTTTTGGTTATGCAACGTCTGTCACGTCAGATTCGCGTGGCAGCATCGATACGGTTATCAAGTAACCCTCGGTGAAAGCCGCAGATGCCTCTACTTGGTATTTATCGATACGATCTTCTAGTTCCGGCGTCTCTCCAGTTTCCAGAAGTTTGAGCGCTGCTTCCGAGACTTCCTTTCGCTCGAGAGCGATAACTTCTGGGTCTAGGTATTTATTACGGGGTTGAGTTGCAAAGTAGGTCTCAAGAACACTCTCGAGGGAGTTGGTGTCATTTCGATGCAGGTATGCGTAGCCAGTGCCGAGCTGGAAACTCTCTCGAGCCGTGTGGCAAAAATCGTCTTCCGGCAGCTCCCCGATACGCTCTATCAGGGCGGTTTCAAGAGAAAGATGTTCGCGCAGTGCATGCCGGGCTTCGAATAGCCGGGACAGGGGCGAAACTCTGTATTCTTGCTCTATAGTTTTTATGCTTTAGGCTTTTGCTCATCATACACCCGGTATTTGTGGCGTACAATGGGGAAATCTATGGATGATACACGCAACGTTCTGGACGAGTTTAAAGGCAAAGCTCACGAAGAAATCGTAGCCGAGCTTGATCGCCGCGGCGTCAGTCTCGAGATCGCAATCGAAAATACGATGAGAGATTTTAACATGGGTACGATTGTCAGAAGTGCGAATGCCTTCGGTGTGCGTCGTATTCATGTTATCGGACGAAGGCAGTGGAACAAGCGGGGTGCTATGATGACCGATAAATATCTAGAGGTTGAGTACCATGTATCACCGTCTGCGTTCAGTTCGTACATGCAACAGGGAAGAAAATGCATCGTGGCATTAGAAAATAACGTCAGCTCTGAGTCGATACTGACTAGTGAGCTGCCGGCAAATACTGTCTTTTTGTTTGGCCAAGAAGGCTCCGGTATTTCAGAGGAGCTGCTCGCGGTTGCGGACCAAGTTGTTCATATCGATCAACTAGGTTCCACTCGATCGCTGAACGTTGGCGTGGCGGCTGGCATCGCTATGTTTGAATGGTCGCGACGTCAAACGAACTAACGTATCTGTTCATCTGTTGCCACTACTGTTATATCCGGGATATACCAGGACGTACTCGGATGAACATATGCAAGCATTTGTTCATCCCTCGTTACTACTGTTATACTGCTTATCAATATGGCACATTTATCAACTGCTCCTTACAAAGGTACACGTGATTTTTATCCTGCCGACAAGCGGGTACAGAACTATATCTTTTCAACCTGGCGCAAGGTTGCTGAAAGTTTCGGATATGAAGAGTATGGCGCCCCAATGCTCGAGCCTCTCGAGCTCTATGCAGCAAAGACTGGCCAGGAGATCGTCAACGAACAGACCTACACTTTTACTGACCGCGGTGGCCGTACGGTTGCGATTCGTCCTGAGATGACGCCAACGGTGTCTCGCATGATTGCTGCTCGCCAGCAAGAGACTGGTTATCCGGCCCGTTGGTTCAGTATTGCGAACTACATGCGCTATGAGCGTCCGCAGCGCGGTCGTGAGCGCGAGTTCTGGCAGCTCAACGTCGACCTATTTGGTGCAGAGGGCACCCAGGCGGATGCTGAGCAAATCCTTATCGCACATGCGCTCATGAAGGCGTTTGGCGCGACTGAAAAGATGTACACGATTCGTATCAATGACCGTCAACTCATCGAAGCGATGATGCATGACTATCTCGGCCTTTCGACGGTTCAGTCTGAGCTCATGATCAAACTGTTTGACCGCAAGGGCAAAATCCCTCACGAAGCCTTCCGTGACCAGGCTATTGAAATCTTTGGAGCCGAGCATGCTCCTGAGGGTCTCAAAAAGATAGCGAAACTCATCAGCTCAAATGATATTGAGACACTACCGAGTGAACTTGCTGAGCTCGAACCAGTCCAGCAGCTCAAAGAGCTTTTCCGCACCATACATGGCGCAGGTGTGCGCAATGCCGTTTTCGACATCACCTTGATGCGCGGCTTTGACTATTACACGGGTATGGTATTTGAAGTGTTCGACAACCACCCTGATAACAACCGTGCAATGTTCGGTGGTGGTCGCTACGACGGGTTGGTTTCGTTGTTCGGTGGTGAGCCGGTGCCGACTGTTGGTTTCGCGCCTGGCGGTACGACCATGGAAGTTTTCCTTCGCTCACATGAGCTACTCCCAGACTTCAGTTCGACGACAGATATTTACATGATCGTACTCGGCGACAGCCTTCGTGGCGCCCAAAAGCTCGCGCGTGAACTTCGTGAAGAGGGTATTAACGTTGCAGTTGACATCACTGGTCGCAAGCTAGACAAGCAGATCAAAGCAGCGGTGAAGATGCGCGTACCGTACCTGCTGTTCATCGGCGAAAAAGAGCTTCGTGAGGAAATTTACCGCCTCAAAGATGTGAAACACGAGAAGGAATACGAACTTTCACTCGAGCGTATCGTAACGACCGTTGAAGACTACCGCGGTAAAAACAAAGACGATCTCTAGGTTCTTGACGCTCATGTTCGCATCAACTTCCCATATCTGTTAGACTGGGTAGTTATGAAACATACCCTCAAGAAAAACTCAGATACCCAAGTTCACGTGAGTGTTGAGCTTGATAAGAGCGACCTTGCTGTCGCCAAGCGCGCTGCCGTACAGCAGCTGTCAGAGAGCGTCAAAGTTCCTGGCTTCCGTAAAGGCAAGGTGCCAGCTAACGTTGCTGAAAAGCACATCGACCCGCTTGCGCTTGCAAATGCAACGACCGAAAACGCTATGAACATTGCGCTCAACGATGTCGCGATGTCTGAGGAGCTCCGTATCCTCGATCGTCCTGACGTTGACCTCAAAGATTTTCAGCCATACGACTCACTCAAGTTCGAGGCAACGATCGAGATCGTTCCTGAGATTACCCTCGGTGACTACAAAAAACTGAGCGTGAAAAAAGCCAAGGTCGAAGTTACCGACGCTGAAGTTGACGAGGTTGTCGAGCGTATGCGCACCCAGCTTTCTGAAAAGAAGTCAGTCAAGCGCGAAGCAAGCAGTGGCGATGAAGTAAACATCGACTTCGTCGGTAAACAGGATGACAAGCCGTTTGACGGTGGAACTGCCGAAGGTTACGATCTCGTGCTCGGTTCAAACAGCTTTATTCCTGGATTCGAGGAAGCGATTGTCGGCCACAAGGTGGGCGATAAGTTCGACGTACCCCTCAAGTTTCCAGACGATTACCACGCTGAGCACCTTAAGGGCGCCGAGGTTGTGTTTGAAGTAACGTTAAACGACATCAAAGAAGTGGTCCTTCCTGAAGTTGACGACAAGTTTGCCGTCAAGGTCGGTCCATTCAAGACAGTTGAAGGCATGCGTGAGGATATCCGCGTCCAACTGACTGAGCAGAAGGAAAAAGAGCTAGAGGACAAGCTCAAAGACGAGCTCGTGGGCAAGCTCGTTGAGGTGAGCAAGGTGCCAGTACCTCAGGTACTCGTCGAAGACCAAATCCGTCAGATCGAGCAGGATGCTATGCAGAACCTCATGTATCGTGGCATGAGTCCTGACCAATACCTCAAGCAGATGGGCTACAAGGATCACGACGAATGGCACGACAAAGAGTTTAAGGTTGCTGCTGAACGCCGCGTGAGCGCAGGCCTCGCGCTTGCTGAGCTCAGCAAAGCGGAGAAGATCGATGTGACCAAAGAGGAGCTCGACGCACGTCTCAACCAAATGCTTGAGCAGTACCCAACGATGAAAGAGCAGCTTGATACCCCTGAAGCGCGCCGCGACATCGCAAACCGTCTTATCACCGAAAAGACTGTTGACCGACTCGTTGAACTAAACACGAAAAAGTAGTATAGTTACCCTCGTCCTGCACACAGCCTAAAAGGAGTGAGATGGTAACTCTCAAGGAAGTGATGCGTCCTGCGATGCTCGGTAAGGCGTTGCTGAACTCGGGTGCGAGGTTTCTCGTCCTGTGTCTCGGCTTGGCTGTCTTGCGGTATCCGGCGCACTGGCTTCGGCCACATTTCTACCCTGATGGACTGCCGGGTGTCGCTGTCATGATCATTTTGACAGTGGTACTGATCACTGCGGCTTTCATCATGGTTTTCTGGGTCAGTGTTCCGTTCCGGAACTACTACAACGACACCCAGGAGAGAATCCGCAACCTCGAAAAGGAGCTGAAAGGCTCTGGTGTATAGACGATAGCCCCGGCCAAGGAAGGAAGTAGGTGATGTTCGATGAGGCTCATTGGTGTCATCAAGAAGCGGGCGGCACGGTTCATCGCACGTGTGTACGATGCCGTCGACCCCCGCAACTCTCTGTCCTGAAGATCTAAACTACGCCCCTGGCCGGGGCGTAGTTTCTTTTTAGCACTCGAACTTGACGAGTGCTAATTTGTTTTCTAAACTAGAAACATGACTAAAAGCTATCTCGTCCCAACGGTTGTCGAAAAAAGTTATGACGGTGAGCGCGCTTTTGATATCTACTCGCGCCTCCTAAAAGAGCGCATCATCTTCCTCGGCGAGGACGTCAATGAGCACACGGCAAACATCGTCGTTGCACAGTTACTCCATCTTGCATACGAAGATCCAAACAAGGACATCGCTCTCTACATCAACAGCCCTGGCGGCAGTGTGTACGACGGCATGGCTATCTATGACACGATGCAGTTCATCAAGCCTGACGTTGCGACCTATGGCATCGGTTTGCAGGCCAGCATGGGCGCGTTTCTTCTAAGTTCCGGCGCAAAGGGCAAGCGATACCTCCTCCCAAGCTCACGTGTCATGATCCACCAGCCAAGCTCAGGTACACAGGGCAAGGTGAGTGACATGGAAATTACGCTTCGTGAAAGTCTTCGCCTCAAAGAACTCCTCAACGAAATCCTAGCCAAGAACACCGGTCAAAAGCTCTCAAAGATCGAGAAAGACGCTGATCGTGATTTTTGGATGAGTGCTAAAGAAGCGGTTGAGTACGGTCTGGCTGATAAAGTCATCACAAAAGCCCAGTCAAGCTAGGTGCTTCGAACCGACTTTTAGCCGAAAAATGTATTGACGTAGAATCAAAATAAGCTCATAATAGAGGGTAATGAAGATCGTATAAGCTGGGTCGGTTATGCACGCACGCTATTTGGCGGGCGTTTTTGCGTGCTAGAGACTACAGACTTAGGGTGACTTCGGCGGCGTCATCGGTAACTAACTAAATCAACTGCGAGGAGTAACAGTTTTATGGCCAAAACTGCAACTGCGAAGCAAGAGCGCGTTTTCTTCAGCGACGAGAAGGCAGCACTCGAGCTCCCAAACCTTATCAGCCACCAGCTCGACTCTTGGAAAGAGTTCGTCGAGACTGGCCTCGGTGAAATTTTCGCCGAGATTAACCCTATCGAAGACTACACCGGGCAAAAGCTCGAACTTCGTTTCAAGGACTACCACTTCGAGGCTCCAAAAGTCTCTGAAGTAGAAGCCCGCGAAAACAACATCAGCTTTGACGCACCGCTCAAGGCTGTCGTTGAGCTCACCAACAAGGTGACCGGCGAAGTCAAAGAGCAGGAGATCTACCTGGGCGACTACCCATGGATGACCGAACGCGGTACGTTTGTGATCAACGGTGCTGAGCGCGTCGTCGTTTCACAGCTGATCCGCTCATCTGGTATCTTCTTTACCGCCGACAACCACGGCGGCCGTAACTTCTACGGTGCCAAGCTGATCCCAGGCCGTGGTGCATGGCTTGAGTTTGAAACCGCCAGCTCAGGTGCTATCTACGTCAAGATCGACCGTCGTCGCAAGATTGCCGTCACGACGCTGCTTCGTGCACTTGGCTACCCAAGCAACACTGCGATCAAGGAACTCTTCAAAGACGTGGACACTGGTGAGACCAGCTACCTCGACGCAACGATCGAAAAAGACCCATCAAAGGGCACCAACGAAGCGCTTATCGAAGTGTACCGCCGTCTCCGCCCTGGTGACCTCGCGACTGTCGACAACGCCAAGCAGATGATCGAACGTATGTTCTTTGACTTCAAGCGCTTCGACCTCTCACGCGTTGGTCGCTACAAGATGAACCAGCGCCTCGGCATCGATATCGCAAACACGACCGAAAACCGTGTCATGCGCCTCGAAGACCTGACCGCTATCATCAGCGAGATCATCCGTCTCAACAATACTCAGGAAGCACCTGACGACATCGATGCACTCTCAAACCGCCGCATCAAGCTCGTCGGTGAACTCGTCGCCCGCCAGTTCCGTATCGGTATGCTCCGTATGGACCGCAACGCCAAAGACCGTATGAGCGTGAGTGACATCGAAAATGTTACTCCAGGCCAGCTCATCAACGCCCGTCCAGTTGTCGCCGCTGTCCGCGAATTCTTCGCAAGCTCACAGCTTTCACAGTTCATGGACCAGACCAACCCGCTCTCTGAGCTTTCACACAAGCGCCGCCTCAGCTCTATGGGTCCTGGTGGTCTTTCTCGCGAACGTGCCGGTCTCGAAGTCCGTGACGCTCACCCAACCCACTACGGTCGCGTCGACATCATCGAGACACCTGAAGGTGCAAACATCGGTCTCGTGCTCAACATGGCTAGTTACGCTCGTGTTAACGAGTATGGTTTCCTCGAAGCGCCATACGTTCGTGTCAAAAACGGCAAGGTAACTGACGAGATCGTCTACCTCGATGCAGCTGCTGAAGCAAAAGAAGTCATCGCTGACGCAAGCAACAAGCTCAAGGGCGGTGCTTTCGCCGAAGAGCGTGTCTCTGCTCGTAAGTACCTCGCACCTGGTGAAGTTGAAGCAAGCGAAGTTACCTTTATGGACGCATCACGTATGCACGTCATCGGTACGACAGCTGCACTCGTCCCATTTGTTGAAAAGAACCGTATTGACCGAAACCTTACCGGTTCAAACATGCAACGTCAGGCTGTTCCACTGGTTAAGACAACCAGCCCGGTTGTTGGTACTGGTGTTGAGGGCGACATCGCTCGTAACACCTCTCAGCTGATCGTCGCTGACGCTGACGGTGAAGTTATCCGCGCCGACGGTGACGCCGTTGAAGTCAAGTACGGTCCAAAAGACGTCCGTACCTACGAGCTCGTTCACTTCCAGCAGTCTAACGACGACCGCTCAATCAACCAGCGCACCGTTGTTGCACGTGGTGACAAGGTCAAGAAGGGCGACATCCTCATCGAGGGTGCTAGTATCTCTGACGGTGAGCTCGCGCTCGGTCGCGACCTCCTCGTTGCCTTCATGCCATGGGGTGGTTACAACATGGACGACTCAATCATCTTGAGCGACCGTCTCGTCCGCGACGATGAACTGACTAGCATCAACATCAAGGACTACATGGTTGAAGTCCGCGAAACCAAGCTTGGTCCAGAGATCGTTACCCGCGACATCCCGAACGTTTCAGAAGAATCACTTCGCCACCTCGACGAAAACGGTATCGTTCGCGTCGGTGCAGAGGTGAAGGCCGGTGACGTTCTCGTCGGTAAGATTACGCCAAAGGGTGAGCAGGAGCTCAGTTCAGAAGAACGACTCCTCCGCGCTATCTTCGGTGAAAAGGCCAAAGATGTTCGTGATACTTCACAGCGCATGGGTCACAGCAACACCGGTAAGGTCGTTGGCGTAAAGATCTTTAGTCGCGAACACGGTCACGAGCTCAAGGCTGGTGTCCTCATGCAGGTCCAGATCTTTGTTGCTCAGCTCCGTAAGGTCTCAGTCGGTGACAAGCTGGCTGGTCGTCACGGTAACAAGGGTGTCGTTGCTCGTATCCTTCCTGAGGCTGACATGCCATTCATGGAAGACGGTACACCAGTCGACGTAATCCTTAACCCACTCGGTGTACCGAGTCGTATGAACCTCGGACAGCTGTTTGAAACTCACCTCGGTATGGCTGCACGCGCACTTGGCTACAAGGTCGCAACCCCTCCATTCAACGGTGTTACAAACGAAAAGATCGTCGAAGAACTCCAGAAAGCTGGCCTCCCAGCTGACGGTAAGGTCCAGCTCTTTGACGGCCGTACTGGTGAGCAGTTCAAGGAGCGCACCACCGTCGGTTCTATGTACATGATCAAGCTGCACCACATGATCGCAGACAAGATCCATGCACGTTCTATCGGTCCATACACGATGGTTACCCAGCAGCCACTCGGTGGTAAGGCGCAAAACGGTGGTCAGCGATTTGGTGAGATGGAGGTCTGGGCACTCGAAGCTTACGGTGCCGCTGCAACTCTCCAGGAAATGCTCACGATCAAGTCTGACGACGTCTACGGACGCGCTAAGGCATATGAGGCGATCATCAAGAACGAGCCAATCCTTGGTCCGAAGATTCCTGAATCATTCAACGTCCTCGTGAAGGAACTTCAGGGTCTCGGTCTCCGTGTTGACCTCGTGGTTGATACTGAAAACGAAGAAGACGCAATCGTCGACGCAGAGGAAGTCCTTATCGGCGACCTCGACGCCGGCACCGCAGCACCTGCGACCGAGTCAAGCGACGACGAAGGAAGCGTTGGTGATGAAGCAGATGAATTTGGTGACATCGATCTCGGTGAAGGCATGAGTATCGAGACTGCCGATGAGTTCAAAGATGAAACTGAAAAGGAGGTCGCGTAATGAGTCGTCTCGTAACCGACACAAGCATTGCTGACTTTGACGCAGTGCGCCTGGCAGTAGCTAGTGCCGAAGACATCCTCAAGTGGAGCTACGGCGAAGTTACCAAGCCAGAAACTATCAACTACCGAACCCAAAAGCCTGAGCGCGACGGTCTGTTCTGTGAGAGGATCTTTGGTCCAGTCAAAGACATCAACCCGCACGACGCGAAGCTCAAAGGTGTTCGTTCACGCGAAGCTGCCGTCGACAAGAACGGTGAGCTCGTAACCCGCAGTATCGTTCGTCGTGAGCGCATGGGTCACATCCAGCTCGCAGCACCAGTTGCACACATCTGGTTTATGCGCGGTGCTCCATCTGCAATGAGTCTGCTGCTTGGTATCCCTGTCCGTGCTCTCGAGCGCGTCGCATACTTTGCGAGCTACGTCATCCTAAACGTTGACGCCGAAAAGCGCGACCAGATGCTCGCTGACGCAGAGGCTGAACTCGAAGCTGGCCGCATGGCTATCAAGATCCGCTTCGAAAAAGCAGCTGAAGACGAAACAGCAGATGTCAAGGCGCTTGCCGCTGAGCAAACTCGTGAACTCGATGAGCTCAACGAAAGCTACCTGCTCAAGAAGACCCAGCTTGAGAGTCTCGTCAAGGGCGCTCTCATCTCTGAGAACGACTACCGTAACCTTCCAGAAGAGTTCGAAGAGCTCGTTGAAGTTGGTATGGGTGGTGAAGCACTCCAGAAGCTGCTCAAGGAAATCGATCTCGACAAGCTGATCGAAGAACTTACCGAAGAAGTTGCAACCGCAAAGGGTCAGCGCATGAAGAAAATCATGAAGCGCCTCAAGGTTCTCGAGGGTATGCAGCGTGCTGGTGTGAAGCCAGAGAGCACCTGTGTAAGCGTCCTTCCAGTTATTCCTCCGGACCTTCGTCCGATGGTTCAGCTGACTGGTGGCCGTTTCGCAACCAGTGACCTTAACGACCTTTACCGTCGTGTCATCAACCGTAACAACCGTCTCAAGAAGCTCCAGGATCTCAACGCGCCGGAAGTTATCCGTCGCAACGAGATGCGTATGCTCCAAGAAGCCGTTGACGCGCTGATCGACAACTCAGCCGCTCGTGGTGGCCGTGCAGTTTCTGCAACCGGTGGCCGCCGACGCCTCAAGTCCCTCAGCGACATGCTCAAGGGTAAGCAGGGTCGTTTCCGCCAAAACCTCCTTGGTAAGCGTGTCGACTACTCTGGTCGTTCGGTTATCGTTGCCGGTCCTGAGCTCAAGATCCACCAGTGTGGTCTGCCAAAGCAGATGGCGCTCGAACTCTTCAAGCCGTTCGTTATCAGCTGGCTGCTCCGCGGTGAGTATGCTCACAACATCCGTTCTGCAACCCGACTCATCGAGTCAGGTGACAGTATCGTATGGGACGCTCTCGACGAGGTCATTAAGGGTAAGTACGTGCTCCTCAACCGCGCACCGTCACTTCACCGACTCTCTATCCAGTCATTCCAGCCTAAGCTGATCGAAGGTAAGGCTATCCAGCTGCACCCACTCGTCTGTAAAGGTTTCAACGCTGACTTCGACGGTGACCAAATGGCCGTTCACCTCCCACTGAGCGACGACGCACAGGCAGAGGCTCGCGAACTGATGTCTGCAACCAACAACTTGCTCAAGCCAGCTGACGGTTCACCAGTTCTTAACATCGCCCAGGACATCATCCTCGGTTGTTACTACCTGACGTACCCGAAGCCATCAGCTCAAGCTGAAACGCCAAAGCCATACAGCTCGATCGCTGAAGCTGTCATGGGCTTTGAACACGGTGCGATCATGCTCCAGACGCCGATCCGCATCCACGTCAAGGGTGAGACTCGCGTCACGACCCTCGGCCGTGTCTTCTTCAACGAAGTGCTGCCTGTCGACTTCCCATACATCGAAGAAGTCATGAACAAAAAGAACCTCAACCGCGTCCTTGCCCGTATCTTTAACAAGTACGGCCAAGAGCAGACCGCCGTCACCGCTGACGACATCAAGGACCTTGCCCTCGAGTACGCAACCCGCGCCGCTGTGTCTACTGGTATGGATGACTACTTTGACATCCCAGAGATGGAAGACATCATCGCTGCAGGTGACGAACGTGCAGCGCAGATCTCTGACCAGTACGAAAACGGTCTGATCACCGACGACGAGCGCTACAGCCTCACGGTTGAAACATGGCGTGACATCGACAAGAAGCTCAGCGCCGTTCTCGAAAGCCGCGTCGGTCAGGAAGACACCAGCATCGCAGTCATGGTTGACTCAGGTGCTCGTGGTACGCTCTCTAACGTCAAGTGGGCAACCGGTATGATCGGTGTTGTCGTGGACGCGACTGGTAACGAGATCGAGCTGCCAATCCGAAGCAGCTTCAAGAAGGGTCTGAGCCCACTCGAAGCCTTCGTCGCTACTCGCGGTACTCGTAAGGGTCTTATCGACACCGCCCTCAAGACTGCTGACTCAGGTTACCTGACTCGCCGTCTCGTCGACGTGTCACAGGACGTCTTTACGGTTGACGAAGAGCCGATTGACCCAGGATTCACGATTTACCGTTCTGAAACTGACGAGACAATGATCGCCTTTGGTGACCGTCTCTATGGCCGCTACGTTGCAACTGACATCAAGGGCCACGCTAAGGCTGGTGATCTCATCACCCGCGACGTTGCAGATGCAATCGACGCCGATGAGAGCATCGTGGAAGCTAACATCATGAGCGCGCTCAGCTCAGCAAACCTCCGTGGTATTCCACGCAAGAGCTACGGCCTCGACATGGCTACTGGTCAGCTGATCGCTGACGCACAGCCTGTCGGTGTTATCGCTGCACAGTCAGTCGGTGAGCCTGGTACGCAGCTGACGCTTAATACCTTCCACGCCGGTGGTGAGGCAGGTGACGACATCACCCAGGGTCTCCCTCGTGTTGACGAGCTCTTTGAAGCTCGCAACCCTAAGGGTCAGGCTTATCTCACCGAAACGACTGGTATGGTCCAGGTTTGGGAAGACGGTGACAAGTACGTCGTCCAGGTCACTCCTGAGACTGGCAAGGTTGAGCGTGTCAAGCTCGACGATCAGATCGTTCGCGTTGCAAACGGTACTGACGTTGTCGCCGGTGACGTTCTCGCCTCAAACGACGACGAATCACTTCCTGTCATCGCTCCGTTTGACGGTAAGGTCGAAGTGGCTGGCAAGGAACTGGTCATCACAAGTGGTTCACAGGCTCCTGCACGTTACGAGATCCCAGGCTTCAAGCAATTGCTTGTAAGTGAAGGCGACAGTGTCGAAGCTGGTGACCGTCTGACCTCAGGTTCAGTCAACCTCCAGGACCTCATGCGTCTCAAGGGTGTCGAAGCAACACAGCGTTACATCGTGAACCAGATTCTCCGTATCTACGCTGCACAGGGTGAGAACGTTTCTGCGAAGCACCTCGAGATCGTCGTGCGCCAGATGTTCAGCCGTGTTCAGATCGAAGATCCAGGCGACACTCCGTTTGTAACTGGTGACATCGTCTCAAAGGCTGCAGTTGTCGAGCAGAACCGACAACTGACCGAAGAAGGCAAGAACCCTGCGCAGTTCACCCAGCTGTTGCTCGGTATCACCAAGGTCTCTATCTGGTCTGACAGCTTCCTCTCCGCTGCATCGTTCCAGGACACAACCCGTGTACTGATCAACGCTGCCGTCTCAGGTCGTGTCGACCACCTCTACGGACTCAAGGAAAATGTGATCATCGGTCGCAAGATTCCAGTCGGTACTGGTGTCCAGGTTCCTGCCGTGGACGTGATGGAAGTCGAAGAGTAGATCTCCTAGGCTCTGGCAAAAAACAACCCCTCGTTTGCAGGGGTTGTTTTTGTATGCAGCTCAGTATATAACTGTCACTAAGCTAGCAGAGAACTCACTGGGAGGTGAGCAGATGTACGGACAGGTGCAGTACATCAAGTGGAGCGAAGAGAAGGGGGAGTTCCTCGTTACGGTCGACAGTCAGATGCTGTGCGTCGTCGAGGAGGTCCGTGACCGTCTCGGCAAAGAGTACGAGGGGGAAGTAATGAGAGTGATGAACCTCGTGAACTTCCGGTCTCATCGCGACTACTCGGTGCTCGTCGTGACGCCACGCGTGGGCGCTTACGATCGGCTCGAGCAGAGGATGAACGCCTCGATGCGTCATCACGTGCGTGCTGTGCTCGCTGCGCAAACAGGCGCACGCAGGGCTAGCTAGCCCGTCGAAAAAGTCCGCCGCATGAGCTTCTCGGCTCCGGCAGCTCGTTCGACGGGCTTTTTCATGTCTGCGAGGTTTATGTTGACAATAAACATAAAAAGTGTTACTATGTAATTTGAACGAACGATTCGTATTCCATCGAAAGACAGGGGTAGAAAAATATGTTCGGACGCAAGCGGCCCGAGACGATCGATCACGCCACGAGCCGCACGATCAGGTGCACAGTACCGTTCGACCTCGACATCCGGCTTCGCGACAAGGCGATCTGGGAGATCTGCGGACTTTCTACCGTTCGAGGCGTGGAGGCCACGATCCGTGGAGGCTACTACGGCCTCTGGATCGACTTCTACCGGTTCCCGGACGTCGTCACCAAGCGTGCAGATCTCGTTCGCATCCAAGAGATCATGGCTGAACTGGAGCGCCGCTACCAGTCACCAAGCACTGCTCTGTGAGCCTTCTGAAGAAGCTTTCCGTCGAGGTTTATCCTCCGGTATCTCTTCTTCGGAAGGCTTTCTTCATGTCTGGACAGGATAGGGGTTTTCTGCTAAGATAACAGACGAGTTTCCTCTTCTGGAGTTACGAGAAATGTGTACACTCTCATAACGTTCAGGAGACATGCCTCGCGAGTGTGCTGCTCGGCGGGCGTTATCCGGGAAATGGCGGCTTATCACCGCTGTTATCTCGCTCACATCAACTAAGTAAATAGGAGAGCATTTCACATGCCAACTATCAACCAGCTTGTTCGCAAGCCTCGCAAGACTGCGGCTAAAAAGTCGAAGTCTCCAGCCCTTGGCCGCATCCACAACGCGCTCAAGAGCCGTTACTACGAACAGCAAGCTCCACTCAAGCGTGGTGTTTGTATCAAGGTAACCACCAAAACTCCTAAAAAGCCTAACTCAGCGCTCCGTAAGGTTGCTCGTGTTCGTCTGACCAACGGTCAGGAAGTATGGGCATACATCGGTGGTGAAGGTCACAACCTCCAGGAGCACGCAGTCGTGCTCGTCCGTGGTGGTCGTGTGCCTGACCTTCCTGGTGTTCGTTACCACATCGTTCGTGGTGCACTCGACCTCCAGGGTGTCGGCAAGCGTAAGCAGGGCCGTTCTAAGTACGGTGCTAAGAAGGAGGACAAGTAATGCCTCGTAAAGTTACCAAAACTCTCCAGCGCCGTCTGAACCCAGACCGCAAGTACCAGTCAATCCTGGTCCAGCGTCTTATCAACAAGAGCATGCTTGACGGTAAAAAGCTCCTTGCAGAGCGTGCTGTCTACAGTGCTCTTGAGATCGCTGCTAAGAAACTGAAGTCTGAGGACCCACTCGAGGTATTCGAAAAGGCGCTCAAGAACATCCAGCCAAACTTTGAGGTTAAGTCTCGCCGTGTTGGTGGTGCGAACTACCAGATTCCATTCCCTATCCAAGGTCACCGCCAGAACCACTACGCCTATATGTGGCTCGTTCAGGCTGCACGTGCCCGCAAGGGTATGCCATACGACCAGCGCCTTGCTGCTGAGATCGTCGACGCATATAACGAAGCTGGTGCTGCCTTCAAGAAGAAGGAAGACACCCACAAGATGGCTGAAGCTAACCGTGCATTCGCACACTTTGCACGAGGATAATAGGGGGGGATAATGGCTACACCAAAAAACGTACCACTTGATAGGTACCGCAACATCGGTATTATCGCGCACATCGATGCCGGTAAGACCACGACAACCGAAGGTATCCTGTACCGAACCGGTATCAACCACAAGATTGGTGAAGTTCGTGGTGCTGACGGTGACAGCGCGACAACCGACTGGATGGCTCAGGAAAAAGAGCGTGGTATCACGATCACCTCAGCTGCCGTCACCTGTTTCTGGAAAGATCACAAGATCAACATCATCGACACCCCGGGACACATCGACTTTACCGCAGAGGTAGAGCGTTCACTCCGTGTTCTCGACGGTGCGGTAACGATCTTCGACGGTAAGATGGGTGTTGAAGCCCAGTCTGAGACCGTGTGGCGCCAGGCTAACAAGTACGGTGTTCCACGCATTTGTTTCATCAACAAGATCAACCAGACCGGTGGTGACTTCTACAAGTCTCTCGAGTCTATCCACAACCGTCTTTCAAAGCACGCACTTCCTGTTCACCTGCCAATCGGCTTTGAAAAGGACATCAACGGTGTCGTCGACCTCGTTGACATGAAGGCATACACCTACTCTGACTACACCGACAAGGCGCTTGTTCAGGGTGAGATTCCAGCTGACATGCTTGAAAAAGCAAAGAACGCCCGAAGCCTTCTCGTTGAAGCAGCTGTCGAAGCTGATGACGAGCTCTTTGAGCGGTTCCTCGAGCAGGGTGAAGACTCTATCACCGAACCTGAACTCAAGGCTGCACTTCGCAAGCGCGTACTCGCCGGTGATTTCTACCTCGTGAGTGGTGGTGACGGACGTGGTGTGATCGTTGAGAAGCTTCTCGACATCATGGCCGACTACCTGCCAAGCCCGCTCGACATTGACGCCATCTGGGGCGTAAACCCTAAGACTGGTGAGCAGGCTGAGCGTAAGCCATCTGCATCAGAGCCTATGGCTGGACTCGCCTTCAAGATCGCCACCGACCCATTTGTCGGAAAGCTGATCTTCGTGCGTGTCTACTCAGGCGTCCTCAAAGCTGGTTCATACGTCCTTAACACGACGACCGGCGAGAAGGAACGCGTTGGCCGTATCGTGCGTATGCACGCCGACAAGCGTGAGGAAATCGAAGAAGTTGCCGCTGGTGACATCGCTGCCGTTGTCGGTCTCAAGAGTACCTTTACCGGACACACGCTCTGTGACGTCGCACACCCGATCGCTCTCGAGAGCATCACGTTCCCAGAGCCTCCTGTTGCAATTGCTGTCGAACCAAAGACCAAAGCCGACCAGGAAAAGATGGGTATCGCTCTCCAACGCCTCGCTGAAGAAGACCCAACGTTCCGCGTTCACACGGACGAAGAAACTGGCCAGACGATCATGTCTGGAATGGGTGAGCTTCACCTCGACATCCTTATCGACCGTATGAAGCGTGAATTCAACGTTGAGGCTAACATCGGTGAGCCACAGGTTGCCTTCCGTGAAACGATTCGCGGCACAGCTGAGGCTCAAGGTAAGCACGCCAAGCAATCAGGTGGTCGTGGTCAGTACGGTGACGTCTGGATCCGTTTCGAGCCGACCGAATCTGGCGAAGGCTTCGAGTTTGCCGACGAGATCAAGGGTGGTGTCGTCCCTCAGGAATACCGCAAGCCAGTTGAGAAGGGTATCGAAGACACCCTTAAGAGTGGTGTGATCGCTGGTTACCCAATGATTGGCGTCAAGGCGACTCTCTACGATGGTAGCTACCACGACGTTGACTCGAGTGAACTCGCCTTCAACCTTGCCGGTGTTCTCGCCGTCAAGGAAGGTATTCCGAAGGCAAAACCAGTGCTTCTCGAGCCTGTCATGAAAGTAGAAGTCACAACCCCTGAAGACTTCATGGGTGATGTCATCGGAGACCTTAACTCACGACGTGGCCGTATCGACGCAATGGAAGACTTGCTCGGTGGCGCAAAACTGATCCGCGCATACGTACCGCTCATGAGCATGTTTGGTTACACGAGCGACCTACGTTCGATGAGCCAGGGCCGTGCTGCTAGCACCATGGAGCTCGCTCAGTACGAGGAAGTTCCACCAAACGTCGCGCAAGAGATCATCGAGAAACGCGCAAAGAAGTAGTTTCTCTTTGGGTTCTACTCACAAAAGCACCATGGAGACGTGGTGCTTTTGCTTGTCAGGACGGTGAAATGGGCGTACACTTCACCCAATCATGAAGTGGTCGGTTGAGCGATCAGAGTTGGGTATGGAGTCGCGTCATGCGGACGCGCTCTTTGACGCGCTTGGTTTTAGCGGTGAGCCTCGAGAGTATGACGAGGTCGATGCCATGATTGCCATGAAAGACTTTTTGCTCACAGGCCATGATCCTGAGACTGAAGGCGGTGATATTGAACGGAAGGTTATTCGCGTGTGTCGAGCGCTGAGAAACCCGATATATAGCGGCGACGACCGAGCCTCGGCTGCGCTTGGCTGGGCAGTAGGGCGTAAAGTCTCCACCGATCTCGATGAGGTCATCATCGAAGATCGCGCCCTCATCGACCGTGCTTTACAGAACCTGCAGATGCGTCGCGAGGTGTGGGGACAGGGTAGCCTTGATCTCTTTTTTAGAGGCTTTCTCGAGGCCGCGACGAGCCAGTCGTTGGTTGCTCCGGACTGGCAGCAGAAGCACATTCGACGGGTCGTTGCCTACACGGCGAGACACCAGCACAATCTTCGTAAGCGTGAACAGGGTAGTGAAAGACCGAGCATATGGCCTCACGTCATGCGTGGTCTCGCAAGCATCGCGATGATCCACGGTTACAAGATCGTTCCACCTCCTGAACAGACTGATACGGATGGTTCGTGGCGAATCCCAGAACAACGGGAGAGTGACGAGGATGACTCCTGAGCGTGAACCCTGGGCCAACCATGATCCATTTCTGGATGATCTGAAACGATACTTCCTTGATGTTGCGGCTTTTGAGGCTGATGGCGAGGCGGATGCAGAAAACAACCGTTCGCGCCTCGCGATGGCATGTTATGACATGCTGGAAAAGCTTGACCTGGATGACATTCGGGTCATCGAGGGGGTTGGGGAACTACTCCCTACGGGTACCCTCAGCGAGTTTAGTGTGGCCGAGCTAGCACTCGAGTATAAGCTTGTCCCGCTTCGACTGCTTAACCAGCATCTGTTCGAATGTCCGCTCCCGTTGGAGCAGCTCACGCCAAAGCGTATCGAGATGATCTTTGACCTATCGCTTGCGGGTGAAGAGGTGGGTCATGAAGAGTGTATCACTGGCGATGAATCTGGATCGGTGGCTTGTGAGCAGGAGCTGACCTGTCCGATGCGGCTCGGTCGTCTGATCGGCAAGGAGGTGTTTGAGCTGCTTGTTATCCAGCGGAGCTACCAAGAGGACTATCTTGATCCCAAGGATGATCCAGCGTGCGCCAACCTTTTGCAGATACAGCAGTCACTCGTCGCTCACAAGCTCATGCTTCCGACTGAGATTGCCGTATATCGTAACTTGGCATACCGCTATATCGTGGAGCAAATGCACTATATGACACCGCCTGATTCACCTCGTGCAAACGACGATACGACCGAGAGTTAATTCCTCTGCTCATCTCTTTACATACCGGTATAAAACCACTATAATCTACCCCATACGTGCTGCGAGATTTATTTCCATGCACTAAAAATAATTTAACGTAGGAGAACTACACATGGCAGATTTTGACCGAAGCAAGCCTCACGTCAACGTAGGTACTATGGGTCACGTCGACCACGGTAAGACGACTTTGACTGCAGCTATCACCGCTGTACTCGCAAAGAAGCTTCCAAGCGACGTCAACAAACCAATTGCGTACGACCAGATCGACAACGCACCAGAAGAGAAGGCTCGTGGTATTACCATCGCTACCTCTCACCAGGAATATGAGTCAGAAAAGCGTCACTACGCTCACGTTGACATGCCTGGTCACGCAGACTACGTCAAGAACATGATCACCGGTGCCGCACAGGTTGACGGTGCTATCCTCGTCGTTTCTGCTGCTGACGGTCCTATGCCACAGACTCGCGAGCACGTTCTGCTTGCTCGTCAGGTTGGTGTGCCAAAGATCCTCGTCTTCCTTAACAAGATGGACATGGCTGACGAAGAACTCGTTGAGCTCGTTGAAATGGACGTTCGTGAACTCCTTTCAAAGAACGGCTTCGACGGCGACAACGCTCCTATCATCAAGGGTTCTGCTCTTAAGGCCCTCGAAGGTGACGCGAAGTACGAAGACGCTATCATGGAACTCGTAAGCGCTATGGACAACTGGGTCGAAGAGCCAACTCGCGACCTCGACAAGCCATTCCTGATGCCTATTGAGGACGTCTTCTCAATCAAGGGTCGTGGTACGGTTGCTACTGGTCGTATCGAGACTGGTATCGTCAAGCTTAACGACGAAGTTGAAATCGTTGGGATCAAGGAAAAGGCTCAGAAGACTGTCGTAACCGGCATCGAAGCCTTCAAGAAGAACCTTGACCAAGGTCAGGCTGGTGACAACGCTGGTCTCCTCCTCCGTGGTATCGAGCGCGACGACATCGAGCGCGGTCAGGTTATCGCGAAGCCAGGCAGCATCACTCCACACACTGAGTTCGAGGCTGAGGTTTACATCCTTACGAAGGAAGAGGGTGGTCGCCACACTCCATTCTTCAAGGGTTACAAGCCACAGTTCTACTTCCGTACTACGGACGTAACTGGTGAAGTTGAGCTCCCAGCTGACAAGGAAATGGTCATGCCTGGTGACACTCTTACCTTCAAGGTCAAGCTCCTCGCTCCTATCGCTATGGAGCAGGGTCTTAACTTCGCTATCCGCGAAGGTGGCCGTACTGTTGGTGCTGGTGTTGTTACGAGCATCACCAAGTAGTAAACCCTTTTACTGCACAAAATACCCCTGGTTCTCCAGGGGTATTTTTATTGCACAGACTGCAGTTACCTTGTATGCTTATGGAGTTACTGTTGATAGCACGGCGTGCGACGGTGTCAACGTCACCCTAGGTGGAGACTCCGCCCTTCACCAACAGAGGGAAACGATGTTCAGGGAGCAAGTCTACTGTACCACCCACTTGCGAAGATCTGTTCAGCCCTGAGCTGCTAGTGCTCCGGTGACAGCCCCTACTTCTCGTGCGAGGAGTGGGGGCTTTACCATTTAGCCGAGTTTCTTGTAGAGTGCACCGGTGAGCAACAAGGTGCCAAGTCCCACGCCGAGCAGTGTGAGCGGGTTGTTTGAGAGCCATTCTACTTGATCGATCATGTGTTCAAACCCATAAAAGGTTGCGACGATACCAAACGTCGTTAGCATCGTAAAGAGAAGGGGGAATCTCGCCACGGCGTTATTGCGGCTTTCTGCGAGCCGGTGCGCGACGTGCTCCTCGAGTTCGATGACGCGTTTGACAGGTGTGACAGATGGCTCAGGTTTCTTCATGTTTTCATCGTAGCATAGAGTGCCCCCTTACAAGCAAACAGCCTCGCGGGTCCCAGAGCGAGGCTGTTTGCTTCTAGCTCAATGGGGTTGCGAGGCCTTAGGCGGCGAGGCGGACGCGCTCAAAGAGCCATCCAGGTATCCCGCTGTCGTCGAGGTCGTCAACGACAGTGATCTTCCATTCGGGTCCAACGAACTCGTCGAAGATGCGGGCGAGAGGCCAGATCGACGGGCCGCGTGCCCAGGCGACGCCCGGTACCCACTGAACGCCGAAGCACTCAGCGTCACCGGCCTGGTTGAGCACCTTGGTGATGTACTCCTCGCGCTGGCCTGCGTAGAGCCGTTCGAGCCGGCGCTGCGTCCGTTCGCGCTGCTTCAGCTCGCGCTGATGCTTTTCGTGTCGCTTCGTGATCACGAACAGTCGCATCGTCCGGTTGTTCCAGCTTCTCTCTCTTCCTTTCGATGATGCCATGAAGTGCAACCTCCTCGGTTCTCTTGGGGTAGCCGAGATGATACTGGCTATAGTATACGATTTTAAAACCTATATATCAATAAAATGCAAACCGGAGTGAAATGAAAATCCCGGCAGCTGGCTGCTGCCGGGATGGTGAGGATAGGGCTCACCGGCTTCCAAGGACGGCGATCTTGACGTCAAACTCGAGCGTGAGATCGCTGCCGTATTTGCACTCGAACCTCGAGATAATGCTCGGGGTGAGAGCGTTCTGGCTGAGTTCTTGTCTGAGCGCGGCCTTGGTCAGTCTGATCAACGGTTTGCGGATCAGCTGTTTGATGTAGACATCGGTGTCTTGCTGGCCGATGACCTTAGACTCTACTGCCCAGTCGATAAAATTCACAACTGGTACCGAAAAGGCAATCGTGACGGTGCGCCTCCCCTTACGGTAGCGCGACCGTACCTCCTCGATGATGAATTCGTTGAGCTGGGCAGGCGTCCGTATCTCTTCGGCACGGCGTCGGAATGCTAACTCTTCATTTTTGAGGCGCGCTCTGGCGCGCCGATGTGCCGTGACGTCTTCCCGTGACGGAAACATACCCCTCCTGGTAGCCGTGTCTCTCTTGCGGATGCAAAAGGCACCTACTACTCAATCATGAATACATACTGGCGTCAAATGAAAACCCGGCAGCTGGCTGCTGCCGGGTGGGACGGTTACTGACCGCCTTTCTGGATGAAGCCCTTCACGAACTCTTCGGCATTCGTCTCAAGAACGTCGTCGATCTCATCCAGGATCGCATCGACATCCTCCTCGAGGCCGGGCTTCGTCTCGGCACCCTGGGGTTGCTCACTGACGGACTCCTCTTCGGTGTCCTGCTTCTTGCCTTGCTTGTGCTGCTGTGCCGCCATTGGTGGCCTCCTGTCGTATTTGCCCACACGTGTTGCGTGAACCAGGGATCTAGATCAGCAGACCGCGCTTCATCTCGATCTTGACATCGGCAAAGCGTCGACCGTTGCGGCCGGTGTAGTCAGTGACGGTGATGTAATACAGCCGGTCACTGAAGCGCGAGCAGAGCTCGTCACGCAGGGCGCGACTGTATTCATCGCTGACGATGTGATGGTTGATCGCCACGTCAGCGATACGGAGAGTGGCATTGGCCATCTCAATACCTTCGGTGTTTTCGAGGAAACGCACGATCTTCTCGCGAAGCGCCTCGAGGACATTTTCGTCGAAGGTTTCCGTGCTCTCGGTGGGGTGCATCTCATCTCCTTCTGCAGGTAGGTACGTATCGGGAATGACACTCGAGCGATAATAGAATAAATAAGCTAGCTTGTCAAAGGTCGACGCCTACGCTATAATAACCTCTGTATATAAATCGTCCTGAGAACTCGGCCAGCCGTGAGAAGATACGAAGCGAGCAGAGGTTACGGGATATAGGTAAACAAGGAGTTATTACTCATGGCAGAAGCAGCTGCACCACGCATCCGCATCCGTCTGAAGGCCTATGACCACAAGGTCATCGACCAGTCAGCAAAGCAAATCATCGACACTGCACTTCGCACCGGCGCATCTATCGCTGGTCCAGTGCCACTTCCTACTCGTCGTAGCACCTTCACGGTTGTGAAGTCACCGCACGTCTACAAGCAGGGCGGTGAAGCGTTCGAAATGCGCGTTCACAAGCGTCTCATCGACATCATCGGTGCGACCCCAAAGACCATCGACTCTCTGCAGAACCTCAGCCTCCCAGCTGGTTGTGACGCAGAAATCCGCATGTAGTCATGCTCATGCAATACAAAAAGACCCGCGAGATCGCGGGTCTTTTTGTATTCACTTTCGTCCTTTTGGACTCATCAGCATAACGACACAGTTATGGAGTGAAATACGACAAGCAGGCATAGGGTCAAGGAAACGCATCACGGACAGCCGTGAATCCTAGGTTTGAACCTATAGCCACTTGCCGTATCTCACGCCGGTGCTAGGAGAGCGACCCGAACACGGCTGCGGTGCGCAGCCAGACGAGTGCCCCGAGGGCGACGAAGATCGCGAGAGCTCCCAGAGCCATCGGCAGCGCATAGCGCGGCTTCAGGAACAGGAAGGGGGCTGCGACGACGCCGGCCGCACCGACAGGGATGGGGGCCGTGACGACGACCGGGTTGAGGCCGATGAGTGCGAGAGCGGCGACGGTGAGGGCCGTGAGGATCGTGACGGCGAGCATGAAGCCCGCCATGCCGATGTGGCCGTCGTGTCGGTAGCCGAAAGAAGTGCACTTCCGGCGGAGGTCGCTCTCGAGCTCAGCCTTGTGCTTGGCACCGAGCCTTGCGTACTCGGCCTCGAACTCGGCAGGGGTGGAAGGGGCGGGGGCTGTGCGGTTCATGGTGATTCCTTAAGGGTTGGTTGATGTGAGCTATAGGGACACAGGGCTATGTCACCATAGCTCACGTCAATCTGCCTGCTTGTCAAAGTGCTTCGGAGAAGAGGATAGCTAGCGTCCTCTTTCTCGACGAAGAACGGTATTATATTATCACAATAACTTAAAAATGTCAATAAAACCTTTCTAGACTATCTGCCGACTTTGCACAGGCTGTAATCTTTTTCACCGAATACTTTGACTTCTTTTTACAACCTCTTATCGTGGCGTTATACTTATAGATATAACCTTAAACATCCAGGAGGATCCTATGGCACGAAACAAGTTATCATTGGCCGTTCTTGCCGGTCTCGTCGGCGCTGCAGTTGGTGTACTCTTTGCTCCAAAGAGCGGTAAAGAAACCCGTACCGACATCATGAAGAAAGCCGAAGAGGTTAAAAAATCTGGCGCGAAGAAAGCCGAAGAAGTCAAAGACGTTGTCGCAGAAGGTGCCAAAGAAGTTGAAGGTGCTGCAAAGCGTTCAGCCAAGGAACTAGGCGACCTCGCCGAGGAAGCCAAGGTCCGTGCTGCTCGTATCGCCGAAGACGCGAAAAAGACCGGTGCAAATGTTGCAGAGACTGCGAAAAAGAGCCTCGGTGACAACCGTAAGGACGACAAAAAGTCCTAAGGGCATCTCCCTGATCAAAACAAAAGAGTCGACCCCGCGTCGGCTCTTTTTACATGCTACACTTGTCTCATGCCTACAAAAAAGAAAAAGACAACCAAAGCTACTGAATCAGACGGCGCCTATTTTCTCAAACTCGTGCTCTATGTTGTACTCGGTTCGATGTGGCTCAAGTTTGCCTCACCGATTCAATTCGGTGATATCGTGATCAACGCCTTACCATTCGGTCTTGTACTTGGCCTTATCTTTGCGAGTCACGACCACTTTCAGGTTGATCGCAAGATCGAGTACGCCGTTCTGATCGTTGTCACGATCATCAGTTACTTTGCGCCAGCCGGTATCCTTATCTAGTCTTAGCGTAGCCGGGAGCGAGTTCAGAGATAACTTCGTCAAACGTCAGGTTGCTGCCGTTCATTGCGGTTGCAAGCGGGATGCCGACAAAGCGGTAGTGCCATGGTTCGTGCCCGATACCAGTCACATCGCTCTTGCCGGCAGGGTAGCGCTGGATGAAGCCAAACCGGTACGCATTGTCAGCGAGCCACGCAGCGCCACTCTGGCTGAGTGAGCAGCTATCGCTATCCTCCGAGCAATCGTCGGAGACGCTCGAGAAGTCGACAGATAAGCCGGTGTGGTGCTCGCTCGAACCAACGGGAGATACATATACAGCTGCCATCTCGCGACCATTCTTCGCGACAAACTCATCGTAGAGCTCCTGCTGTTCCTTGAGTGAGCGGTAGGCGCTTGAGACCATCAGCGGCTCGCCGTCTGCTTCGGCAGCGTTGACAAGCTTTTCGAGTTCACTAGAGATATCGCGCGCAATTTTCATAGGCGTACCTTTGTCACCGTGAGCGACGGGAATATCGACCAGCTGATAGCCGGCCTCGCCTTTGAGAGGGTGCTTTTTGGAGACGAGCGCCCAGACATTACCTGTTTTAAACATCTCAAAGTTCGGGATATTTATCGTCTTGTCGCCAATCTTGGTTGATTTGGCGACCGTTGGCTGTTTTGAGATGGTTTCGGTAATGTTGGTATAGATTGTCTTCGAGTCGTTGAGCACACTAAGCGCATAAACGGTCACGCCGATGAGTATAAGTAACAGAAATCGAAGAAGGTAGACATTTTTCTTGGGGGCTGATTGGGATAGTTGCATATCCGTCTATGATACTAAAGCTTTATTGAATCCGTGAAATGGCCGGGTTACAATAAGCACTAATGAAGCGTTTCGGACCATTTGCTCTCTATATCGCCACTCTTGTCTTTGTTGGCGTTACTGTTTCGACCATGGCGAGTGGCGTAACGAGTACGACGGTGGCGGCTTGTCGGTCTACTGACGCGTTTTGCTTTACCCCTCAACTTCAAACGGCACCGTCACGTCTCGAAGCGGTAAACGTGCCAAAGATCGCCACGCCAGCGTGGCTGAGCGCTCAGGGTGCTCAGACTCAGTCGGACGCCGCACGCGAGGTCACCTATACGATCGCCTCGAAAGGCAACATCACAGCGAGCCTCGATGAGTTTGCAGCCCAGGTGAACCAGACGCTTAACAGTCCCGAGGGATGGTCACGGCTTGGGTTACGGTTTGTACGCGTTGAAACTGGCGGCCAGTTTACTGTCTGGCTGAGTGAGTCCTCGCAAGTGCCGAGTTTTTCTCCATCAGGGTGCGACGCGATCGTGAGCTGTACGGTCGGCAATAACGTGATTATTAACGAGACGCGTTGGATCAACGGCGCGGATTCTTGGAACGCCGCCGGTGGAAGCCTCCGTAACTATCGGCATATGGTAGTAAACCATGAAACGGGTCACTGGCTCGGTCATGGACATGAATACTGTTCAGGCCCCGGACAACCTGCACCGGTCATGCAGCAGCAGACGATTGATATGCAGGGTTGTGCACCAAACCCGTGGCCGCTGAGCAATGAACTCTATGCACCAAAACTGGGGATCCGGTCATGAGTGATAAAAACACTGACGACAAACCGGCTTTTTTCGTGAGTCGCCGTGGCAGAAAGATTGGGATGCACGAAGTAGATCTCGGCGGTATCGACATCGATCAGGATACGGTCGAAGCTGAACCAACCCTTGATTCGAAACCAGCAAAAACCTCAAAGCCTGCTAAGGCCGCGAAAGCCCCGAAAGCACCGCGCTCAGGTCTGTACTGGACAAAAAAGAAGATAGCAATTGCCGCTGTTGTGGTGGCGCTTCTGCTACTGCCTTTGGTCGCTGCAGAGCTTGTCGCTGCCGAATATGCCAGAGGGGTCGTGAGTGCAAAGGCGGATCTCTCAAAACTCGTCTCGTCGACAGTGCTGCCTGCGCAGAAAAGGACTACGATCTCAGCAGACCAGCTCCGAACAATTGCTAACAAGGTAAATGACACGGTCGGTCATATGTGTCGTGGTGGTCTGCTCGACAATGCTGCTGGGTTATACCCTCGGGCTAACGCAGCACTGCGTGATTGCAAAACGGCTCAGAGTCGATATGCTGCTCTCACGACAAATCTCTATACCCTTGAAGCGCAGGCGCGCTACCTCGAACGTGTCGATGCGCTCGTAAAGCCGGTTGCGACACCGATCACCGATGAGTTTGCGGTCATAGGGGCTCAGCAAAGCGCATGGCAGGCGGCCGCAGACGGGATTAGTAAACTCTCTCCACCGTCGACGATGAAGTCAGCTCATGACGACCTCACAAAGCATACGTCAGCTGCCGAGGCGGCGTGGTCAAAACTCAACACGGCCAACAATGCACAGGACGCCGCAGCGTTTCAGGAGGCTGAAAAGGCGCTTGCGTCCGAATACGAAGCGATCCGTCAGACAAGCCTTCTCTTTAGCGCGGTCCTTAGTGATACCCAGGCAAAGATAAACGCAAGCTACAGCGAACTCAAATAAAAAAGCTCCCCGGGAGGAGCTCGTGCCGGAGGCTATCGCAAAGCGCGACGCCTCCGGCGTTTTTGGTTGGAGAGGTCATGCCGAGTACGGGATGTCCTCGATGAGTCGCCGTGCGGAGGTTCGTACCTCGTCGAAGCGGCCTTGTCGGATCGCCTCGCCTGGCGTGATCTCATCGGCTCCGACATTGGCGCCGGTGAACCAGGTGCGACAGGTGTCACGAGAGTGCTCGCTGGCCTCGACCTCACGGAGGATGTCGAGCGTGAAGGCGAGACGCTTGGCCTCATCCTCGCTCGGTGCGTCCAGGCCGGCACACCAGGTGTCGATGCGCTCCCGCCTCGTCGTGCCGGACGCGAGCGCGGTTAGCGTGTAGCCGAGCCAGTTGTCACGGAGCTCCTTGATCTCTTCGATGGTTACGGTGGTGCGCATGGTGCCTCCTAAGCAATGAACGACCCCTTGACGCGGATGCCAAAGGGTTATGTAAGAGTTTATAGCGCGCTGATATGGTTTTGTAAAGCACTGCGAAAAGCAACGCGCGTGGGCGAGACGGCTCGTGGCATTCCATGCCCGCGCCTAACCCCTTGACAACAGGGGCGATTTTTGTTACGATGTCTTGGTAACTTTTACGAAATATCAGAAGTTTCTCGTGCGAATTGGTAAGTCCGACAGATGTCAGATACTGCCAGAAGCCGAGAATTTTAAGTGGGAAGAGGGATGTATGAAAACCCTACTCGGTACCAAAATTGGTATGACCCAAATCATCAGTGATGATGGCGCTGCAGTTCCTGTAACGCTCGTCAAAGCTGGCCCAGTGACAGTCACTCAGGTAAAGACTGTTGAACGCGATGGCTACAACGCTGTCCAGCTGGGATATGGTGAGGGTAAGAACCTGAGCAATGCCGTGAGTGGCCACGTTAAGGCTGCGAAGGTAACTCCAAAGGTCATTCGCGAAGTTCGCGTTGATGAGCTCGGAGAACACAAAGTCGGTGACGCATTTGATGTCACTGTTTTTGCCGTTGGCGACACTGTCGACGTCACGGGTATCAGCAAAGGTAAAGGTTTTGCTGGTACGGTTAAACGACACAACTTTAATACATCTAAGAAGACGCACGGTGGTAACGGTAACGTTCGTAAGCCGGGTTCTATCGGTTCTATGTATCCGCAGCGTGTCTTCAAGGGTAAGCGCATGGCTGGCCGTATGGGCCACGACCAAGTCACGGTTAAGAACCTCGTTGTTGCGTACATCGACGCAGAACTTGGCCTTATCGGACTCAAGGGCGCTGTACCTGGCCCACGTAAGGGCATCGTCACTATAGGAGGGAAGGCGTAATGGCTGAGACTACACGTACAACCAAACCAACCCTACTCACGGACATCGTCGCTGTAAACGTAGACAACCACGAGCTGCTCAAGCTCGCCTACGACAGCTACCTCGCAAACGCACGTCTCGCGTCTGCAACCACAAAGCAACGTGGTGAAGTCAGTGGTGGTGGTAAGAAGCCTTGGAAGCAAAAAGGCACCGGTCGCGCTCGTTTCGGTAGTTCCCGAAACCCTATCTGGCGCGGTGGTGGTGTTGTCTTCGGTCCTCGCGGAAACGAAAACTACACCAAGCGGCTTTCAACAACCAGCAAGCGCGTGGCTCTTCGCCAGGCACTCACCCTTGCTGACAAAGCTGGTAAGATCGTCATCCTTGACGTCAACACTACCGGCAAAACCAAGGAGATCGCTGATTTCCTCGTCAAGAACAAGCTTGAACGACGTGTTCTCATCGCTGTCGACGTTAAGACACCTGAGCTCATCCGTGCTACGAACAACGTTTCTAACGTTGAACTGCTTAGTGCGAAGTACCTCAGCGTCTACCACATCCTCAACGCTGACAAGATCGTTCTGACACCAAAAGCTGTTGCCGTAATCAACGAATGGCTTGGAAAGAAGGAGGCTAAGTAATGTTGACCCTTATTCCACGCGTTTCTGAAAAGGCCTACGCATCACACCAGAACGGAACCTACGTGTTCAACGTTCCGATGTCAGCAAACAAAGCTGGTGTCATCGCTGCCCTCAAAGAGCAGTTTGGCGTCGCAGCCAAAGACGTTCGTTTCGTCGTCCAAAACGGCAAGCCGGTTCGCGCAAGTCGCGGCAAGCGTGCCCAGCCTGGACAGGCTCTCCGAACGAAGACTAAGAAAGCTTACGTATCACTGGTCGAAGGTGCGAGCTTGAACCTATTTAACGAAGGTGAGGAAAAGTAGTATGGCTATCAAACAGTACAAGCCAACCACTAACGGTCGCCGCGGTATGACGAGTCAGGACTTTTCTGACATCACTACCCGCAAGCCACTCAAGAGCCTGATCAAGGCCAAGAAGAGCACGGCTGGCCGTAATAACACCGGTCGTATCACAACTCGCCACCGCGGTGGTGGTGTGAAGCAGTACTACCGTCTCATGAACCATCAGCTCGCTGCGGGTACCGAGGCTACTGTTGAGCACATCGAGTACGACCCAAACCGTTCAGCACGTATCGCACGTATCAAAGACCAGCACGGTCTCTACCACTACGTACTCGCTGACCGCAACATGAAAGTCGGTACGAAGATCGTCAGCGGCCCAGAAGCTGCAGTCGAGACGAGCAACCGCCTTCCACTTTCAAAGATTCCAACTGGTACTCAGATCTACAACATCGAGATCCAGGCTGGTAAAGGCGGCCAGATGGTTCGTGGTGCTGGTACCAAAGCACAGCTCATGGCGAAGGAAGGCAACTATGCTCAGGTGAAACTTCCATCTGGTGAAGTACGCCGCTTCCGCATTGAGTGTATGGCTAGCATCGGTGTTGTCGGTAACGAACAACACCAGAACGTCAAGATCGGTTCAGCCGGTCGTAAGCGCCGCATGGGTATTCGCCCAACTGTCCGTGGTGTCGTTATGAACGCCGCAGACCACCCGCATGGTGGTGGTGACGGTGGTCGTCACGGTTCTGGTAAACCACCACGCACTCCATGGGGTCAGTTGACGCTCGGTTACCGTACGCGTCGCCGCAAGGACGTGAGCGGAATGATAGTAAAGAGTCGCCATGATGCGAAGAGGAAACGAGGTTAAGTATGAGCCGATCACTGAAAAAGGGTCCGTTCGTAGACTTCAAGCTCGCTAAGAAAGTGGCGGCGCTTGGTCCAGACGATCGTACCGTTATCAAGACGTGGGCACGTGCTAGCACGATTACACCAGAAATGGTTGGTCGCACGATCGCTGTTCACAACGGTCGTATGCACGTACCTGTATATATCACGGAAAACATGGTTGGTCACAAACTCGGTGAGTTTAGCCCAACCCGTAAGTTCCGTAAGCACGGTGGAAAGGATAAGAAGTAATGGCTGAAAAGACTACACGTGCCGTTGCCAAGGGCGTAGCCCTCGCACCACGCAAGGTTAGCCTTGTTGCCAGCCTCGTCCGCGGACGTAGCGTTGCCGACGCACTCGTTATCCTTGAACACACCCCAAAGCGCGCTGCTAAGGTTGTCGCAAAGACGATCGCAAGCGCCAAGGCTAACGCCATCAACACTCACGGTATCCAGGAGAAGGATCTCGTTATCGAGACTTTGACTGTCACTGCTGGTCCACGCCTCAAGCGTTACAAGCCAGCTGCCATGGGTCGCGCGTTGCCTTTCCAGAAGAAAACGAGCCACATCACGGTTGTTGTTCGTGGTGCTGAAAAGCCTAAAAAGAAGCCTGCTGCAAAGAAGGCTGAAGAGAAGGAGACGAAATAATGGGTCAGAAAGTTAACCCTATCAGCATGCGTCTCCAAGTCCACAAGAACTGGAGCTCTAAGTGGTTCGCTACAAAGAAAGAGTACGTTCAGTGGCTTTCAGAAGACATCGCGGTTCGTAAAGCGATCGAAAAGCGATTCGAAACGCGTGCTGTTATCAACAAGATCGACATCGAGCGTTCTGCAAACCTTGCTACCATCTCAATCCACACCAGCAAAGCCGGTGTTGTAATCGGTCGTGGTGGTGCAGGCGTGACCGAGCTCAAGGCTGAGCTTGAAAAGATCGTTAAGATGCCAGTTCGTATCAACATCGAGGAAGTAAAGCGCCCAGAGCTCGCTGCAAAGCTTGTTGCTGAGAACATTGCTCGCCAGCTCGAGCGCCGTATCAACTTCCGCCGCGCAACAAAGATGAGCGCACAGAACACCATGAACGCTGGTGCCAAAGGTATCCGTATCGAGGTTGCTGGTCGTCTCAACGGTGCTGAAATGTCTCGCCGCGAAAAAGTGATCCTTGGCTCAGTGCCACTTCACACGCTTCGCGCTGACATTGACTACAACCTTGCTAAAGCTCAGACTCCCGCCGGTACTATCGGTGTAAAGGTTTGGATCTACAAGGGTGAAAGGAGTGACCGCTAATGTTGCTTCCAAAGAAAACCAAGTTCCGTAAGGTACGAAAAGGTAAGAACGACGGTATCGCTACCTCTTGCAACTACATCGCTTTCGGCGACTACGCACTGCAGAGCACGACCAACGAGCGTATTACCTCACGTCAGATCGAGTCTGCTCGTCAGGCTATGACCCGCTACATCAAGCGTGGTGGTAAGATCTGGATCCGTATTTTCCCACACACTCCAGTGACTCGTAAGCCACAGGACGTAAAGATGGGTTCAGGTAAGGGTAACCCAGAGTTCTTCGTCGCCAAGGTCAAAGCCGGCACTGTTATGTTCGAGATGAAGGGTGTGCCAGAAGAAGTTGCTCGCGAAGCTATGCGCCTCGCAGCACACAAGCTTCCTGTTGGTACCAAGTTCATCCATAGGGAGGATGCATAGATGAAAGCTTCTGAACTACGCGCTAAGAGCATCGCTGACCTGCAGGCTCAGCTCGCTGAAACTCGCAAGACTTTACTCGAAAACAAGCGTGCGCTCGCTGCCGGTGAACTGCCTAACCCACGTGTGGTTACAAAGACTCGCCGCGAGATCGCACTAATCATGACTGTTCTATCTGAAAAATCACTTGAAACGTCGAAAGGAGACGCGTAAATGGCTAAGAAAATCGTTGGCGTCGTATCTAGCGACGTTCGAGACAAAACCATCACCATTACGGTAACGAGTCGTGAGACTCACCCGATTTACCGCAAGCAGTACACTGTGACCCGTAAATTTACCGCACATGATGAAAAGAACGAGGCTCACAAGGGTGACCGCGTAGAGATCGTTGAAGTTCGTCCTATTAGCAAGACCAAGAGCTGGAGCCTGTCACGAGTTATCGAGACTGGTCACGGTGAGATCGAGCTAAAGGAAGAACCTGCACTCGCTACTGAGAAAGAGGCGGAGGTCAAATAACATGATCCAACAAGAATCACGACTCAAGGTTGCTGACAACAGCGGCGCAAAGGAGATCCTTTGTATCCGTGTGCTCGGTGGTACCCGTCGTCGTTACGCTCGTGTCGGTGACATCATCGTCGCGACCGTGAAGGACGCAAACCCGAGCGGTAACGTCAAGAAAAAGAGCGTCGTCAAGGCAGTTGTCGTCCGTACGACTGACCAGATCCGACGCAAAGACGGTTCAACTATCCGTTTTGATGAGAACGCTGCGGTGATCATCGGTGACGACAAGAACCCACGTGCAACGCGTGTCTTCGGTCCTATCCCACGTGAGCTGCGTGAAGCAGGTTACTCAAAGATCATCAGCCTAGCACCGGAGGTACTCTAGTATGGCTCTACGTATTCGAAAGGGTGACCTCGTAAAGGTCATCGCCGGCGGCCACAAGGGCAAGACTGGCAAGGTTGTTTCAACAAACGCTGCCAAGCAAACCGTCACTGTTGAAAAGATCGGCCTCATCAAGCGCCACATCAAACCTTCACAGCTTAACCCACGCGGTGGCACCAAAGAGATCCACACAGCTCTGCCACTCGGTAGCGTCGCCCTCGTCACTGACGAAACCAAAGGCACCACTACCCGCGTCGGTTACAAGCTCGACAAAGAAGGTAACAAAGTTCGTATCGCTAAGAAGACAGGAAAGGAGATCAAGTAATGGCTACAACCGCAAAAGCATCAGCTTCAACCCAGCCACGCCTCAAGGCACTCTACGCTGAGACCTTGGTCTCTGAACTGAAGAAAGACCTCGACCTCGCAAACGTTCACCAGGTTCCAAAGCTTGAAAAGATCGTTGTGAGCGTCGGTATCGGTAAGAACAAAGACGACAAGCGTCACCACGAGCTCGTTGCAAACACGCTTCGCAAAATCACCGGCCAACAGCCAGTTGACCGCATGGCGAAGAAATCTATCGCAAGCTTCAAGATCCGTGCCGGCATGAACCGTGTCGGTGTGAGTGTGACGCTCCGCGGTGCTCGCATGTACGAGTTCCTCGACCGTCTCGTGAACGTTGCTCTGCCACGCGTCCGTGACTTCCACGGTGTTGGCGCTAAGGGCTTTGACCGCCAGGGTAACTACAACCTCGGTATCGTTGAGCAGTCTATCTTCCCAGAACTGACATTCGAAGACACTCAGCTGCTCCACGGCCTGCAGATCACCTTTGCGATCAAGTCAGAAGGTGCTGTACACAGCCGTGCGCTGCTCGAGAAATTTGGTATGCCGTTCGAGAAAGGAGATCGACGCTAATGGCCAAGAAATCAATGGTCGCTCGCGACCTTAAACGTCAAAAAATGATTGCGAAGTACGCCGCAAAGCGCGCCGAGCTCAAAGCAGCCGGTGACCAAGAAGGTCTCCAGGCGCTGCCGACGAACTCAAGTCCAACTCGTTGGAAGAACCGTAGTTCAGTCAGCGGTCGCCCACGTGCATACATGCGCCGCTTCGGTATGGACCGTATCGCATTTCGTGAACACGCCTCAAAGGGTGAAATCCCAGGCGTAACTAAGGCAAGTTGGTAGGAAAGGAGAGAAAGATATGTCACTACAATCAACAGACCCAATCGCTGATCTCCTGACCCGTATCCGTAACGCCATCATGGCCGGAAAGAACGAGATCCGCGCTCCACACAGCAAGATGAAGCAGACTGTAGCTGAACAGCTCAAGAAGTCTGGCTACCTCGCAAACGTCAAGGTTGAAAAGGGTACACCACGCGACACGCTGGTTATTACCATCAACGAAGACGGTACAAACACGACCATCAACGAGATTGTTCGTCTCAGCAAGCCTGGCCGCCGCGTTTACGCAGCCGTCAGCGAAATCCCACGCGTTAAGAGCGGCCGAGGTATCGTCCTCGTCAGCACGAGCAAGGGTGTGATGACTGACAGCGAAGCCCGCAAGGCTCGTCTCGGTGGTGAGCTAATCTGTAAGGTTTACTAAAAAAGAAGTAAGGAATAAGTTATGAGTCGAATCGGAAAACTACCAATTCAGATTCCGTCCGGTGTGACAATCACGGTCGACTCTGGCAATGTGACCGTTAAGGGTCCAAAAGGTGAGCTCACACAGTTCATCACGCCAGATGTCAACGTGACTGTTGAGGACGGTGTCCTAACTGTCACCCGCAAAGATGACAGCAAAACTGCACGCGCACAGCACGGTCTGATGCGTGCCCTCATCAACAATATGGTTGTCGGCGTGACGAACGGTTTCGAAAAGAAGCTCGAAGTCAATGGTGTCGGTTTCCGTGTTTCTGGCGGTGGCCAGAGCCTCGAGATGAGCCTCGGCTTCTCTCACCCAGTTAAGTACCAAGCGCCTGAAGGCATCAACCTCACTGTCAACAAGATGGAAATCACTGTTGCTGGTCACAACAAGCAACAGGTTGGCCAAGTTGCTGCCGAGATTCGTGCGCTGAAGAAGCCTGAGCCGTACAAGGGTAAGGGTATCAAGTACGCTGACGAAGTTATTATCCGTAAAGCAGGAAAGACAGGTAAATAGTCTATGAGTACTCTCGCTAAAAAACTACTGAACCGAAGCCTGCGTAAGGGCCGTGTTCGCTCACGTGTTTCTGGCACAGCTGAACGACCACGTCTGACGGTTACGATCAGCAACACGCACGTTTCAGCGCAACTTATCGACGACGCTACCGGCAAGACACTTGCTGCAAGCACAACTGTCGGTGCAAAGACCCTTAAGGGTACGATGAGCGAAAAGGCTGCACACGTTGGCGCAGATATTGCCAAGAAAGCAAAGAAGGCAAAGATCACAGCCGTAGTCTTTGACCGTAATGGTCGCCGCTACGCCGGTCGACTAAGTAGTCTTGCTGATGCAGCACGCAAGGAAGGATTGGAGTTCTAACATGGCAGAACAAGCACAAACTCAAGCTCGCCCGCAGGGCCAGGGTCAAGGCCAGCGCCGTGACTCACGTCCACCGCGCCGCAACGACCGCCGCGACGCTCCTCGTGAAGAGAAGCTGTTCGAAGAGCAGGTTATCAACATCGACCGTGTCTCACGTGTCGTAAAGGGTGGACGTCGTTTCCGCTTCAAGGCTCTCGTTGTCGTTGGTGACCGCAAGAACCGCGTTGGTGTTGGTGTTAGCAAGGGTCAGGATGTCCAGACCGCTATCGCTAAAGCTACTGACGTTGCCAAGAAGAACATGATCACTATCCCAGTCGTCAACACAACCATTCCACACGATGCAGAAGTTAAGCTGAGCGGCGCTCGCGTCCTCATCAAGCCTGCAGCGCCTGGTACCGGTATTATCGCCGGCGGTGTTGTTCGTCAGATCATCGGTGTGACCGGTATCAACAACATGCTCTCTAAGAGCCTCGGTTCTACCAACAAGGTCAACATTGCCTACGCAACTATCGAAGCCCTAAAGAGCCTCGTTCCTCGTGAAGAGTGGCTGAACGCTCCAAAGGCTAAGAAAGCTCCAGCTAAAAAAGCTGCAGCGAAGACAGAGGAGAAATAACGATGAAGTATCACGAACTCCAAGTTGAAAGCAACAAAGATCGCAAGCGCGTTGGTCGTGGTATCTCGGCTGGTCAGGGTAAAACCGCCGGTCGTGGTACCAAGGGTCAATCAGCTCGTACTGGTAAGAAGCTCGGTCACGGTTTCATGGGTGGACAGGGTCCTCTCGTGCAGCGTATTCCAAAAGCTCGTGGTTTCAAGAGCAAGCGCGTACCAGCACAAGTTGTCTACCTCGACGCTCTGAACGACGTCAAGGGTGCGACTATCGACAACTTCACACTTGCTGAAGCAGGTCTGATCGCAACTCCTCACCACACGGTCAAGCTTATCGCTCGTGGCGAATACACTGGCAAGGCTACCGTCAAGGTTCAGGCTGCAAGTGCGAGCGTCGTTGTCGCTATCGAAAAGGCAGGTGGTAAGTTCGAGGCAACTCCAACCCCACTTCGCGTCAGCACAAACGCTAAGAAAGCTGAAAAGAAGGAAAAGAAAGCTACCAAGGAAGCTGAAAAGTAACCTAGCTTTTTCCTAAGAAAACACCCGTCGTCTTGGCGGGTGTTTTTTGTTTGTTATAATATGAAGTCCCTGCAGATATTCTTTACAGTGAGATGTGGTGGTCTGAAAGATGCATCTGAAATACATCGTGAAGAGCGATGTGCCGTTCCATGAGGTCGACACACTCATCCGGGCATGCATCATCGAGGTTGAGGATGAGCGGGACAAGGGGGAAGAACCGTGCTGCGTGCAGCAGTCGGTGAGCGAGGCGCCAGGCGGCGAAGTGCATCTCTGGCTCTATGAAGTTGGTCCGAACTGGGAGCCTGGTAGGATCTACTGGGAGCTGCTGATCGACAAGCTGCGCGAAGAAGGCTGCGAGCTGATACTGCTCGATCTGGCCCCCTGAGTCCGTTTCCGAAGTAGAGCCTGCTCCTTCGGGGGCGGGCTCTATTTCATTGGTTCGCTAAGGAGAAAGTGAAAACAAGTATTCTTCCATCCCAACAGATACAAGATCTGTAGTATAATAACGAAAAGTATTTACTGAAAAATCTAGAGGGTCTGATATTTATGAACTGGCGTACTATCCTTGCATCACTTAAGAGCCGTGACATGCAAAAACGACTATTTGTCGTGTTTGCGATCGTGGTCGTTTACCGATTCCTGTCACAAGTACCAGTGCCGCTCGCGAAGCCAACCGAACTTCGCCAAGTTATCGAGAACGCGATCGGTGCTACCGACCTCGGCGGCTTCCTCAATCTCCTCTCTGGTGGTGGACTGGCAAGTCTTTCTATCGTTCTCGTTGGTCTTAGCCCGTACATCACGGCCTCTGTTGTGACCCAGCTTCTGACAAAGGCTATCCCAAGCCTCGAGGAACTACATAAAGACGGTGAATCAGGACGTCGCAAGATCAACCAGTGGACCCGTCTGCTTACGGTGCCGCTTGCTATCCTGCAGTCGATTGCTTTCATCTTTATCATCCGTCAAACCGTCCTTGCCGGTAACACTGGTGTCCTTTCTGACACGACGCTGTACCAATGGATTATCGCGGTCACCGCTATGGCAGCAGGCGCGATCCTTATGATGTGGCTCGGTGAGCTCATCACCGAGCAGGGCGTCGGTAACGGTATCTCGCTCCTTATCTTTGCCGGTATTATCTCGCAGTTGCCGAGCATTCTCGGTGGTGTCTGGGGGTCGCTCACGTCAGTCTCTGGAGACGCAGACAAGCTCCACATCTTTAACTGGTTTACGCTTCCTATCAACGGCCTCGCGTTCTGGGTGACACTTGGTGTTAGTATCGCGGCGCTGCTCATCCTCTATATCCTCGTAAAGATCAACGAAGCCCAGCGTGTTATCACGATCAACTATGCGAAGCGCGTGCAGGGCAACAGTGCCTACAGTGGCGTCAAAAGCATCCTGCCGGTCAAGCTGATCACGGCTGGTGTGATCCCAGTTATCTTTGCGGTTGCGTTCCTTGCACTGCCTGCGTTTATAGGTCAGATCATCAAATCGTCAGGCAACGCTAAGTACGCTGAGCTTGCGAACAACCTCATCACCTGGTTCCAGACGCCACAGCCTGGCTCGTTCGGTACCGGTGGCCTCGAGAGCTTTATCTACCCAGCTGCCTACTTTATCCTCGTCGTGCTGTTTACCTACTTCTACACAGGCATCGTCTTTAACAGTAACGAGATCTCAGAAAACCTCCAGAAGCAAGGCGGCTTTATCGAGAACATCCGTCCTGGTATTCAGACAGAGAAGTATCTCGCACGTACCGTAAACCGTCTCACGCTGTTCGGTTCACTGGCGCTTGGCCTCATTGCTGTCATGCCGTTTATCGCAGAATACATTTTTGCCCAGCTCGGTATCAACGCCGCGAATCTCGCAATCGGTGGTACGGGTCTGCTCATCGTCGTCTCAGTTGGTCTCGAAACGCTTCGTCAGATCAACTCACGCGCGCTGATGGTTACGTACGACCAGTATTAGCGCTTCGCTACGCTTGCTCATAAGACAAAACTGCGTTTTTTCTCATCGCGCCGGGCACTGGCAGAGCCAGCTGCTCGGGCTGCTCTTTTTCCTAAGTCACAAGGTCGCATTGCGTAAAAACGGTGTATGATTAAAACAAATAAGTTGAGGAGGGTGCATGGACAAAGAGAAACAAACCGTAACGGTGGCTCACAACAGCCCGGGCGTGCTCGTGCTTCAGTGGCTTACCTACGCCTTTTGGGGCTGGACGATTCTCGCACTCGCATGGCTGACTGCCATCAGCGTTGGCTTCTTCCTTAATCCCTCATCATCTGAGTACTATCAGAGCGAGATGGTAGCTTACTCTCTCGCAGCAGTGATTGTGCTGTTCGTCATCTCTCTCATCTGTGATGTCTTCTATTCACGTCGTGAGGTACTGCAAAAGACCGGTGGTGCGATGGTGATCATGATCATCCACGCTGTCATCTTTGCGCTGTTTGGTATCGGCTCGCTGATCGTCGCGGTTTTTGCGATCGTACGACTGCTTATCGGTGACAGTGACGGCTCATCATATGGTGACAGCGGTGCGCTGACGACGCTCATCACTGGTTCGGTCATCACGCTCGTTTACGGTGCGACACTGCTTCGTACGGTCCGTCCGTTCAAACTGAAGCGCTCAGGTCTCGTTTACTGGATCTTTATGGCTGTCGTGACGATAAGCATCACCGTGCTCGCAATTGCAGGTCCGACCTGGAACGCGCGCATGACTCGTGATGATCGTTTGATCGAACGCGCACTTCCGCGGCTCAGCGACACGATCAACAACCACACTGCAAAAGCAGACGCATTGCCACAAACGCTCGCTGAGGTTCGTGATGAAGCATCAGAAGAAGCTCGCCAACTCATCGACCGTAACCTCGTCGAATACACGCCAGGTAAAAAGGTGAAGCAACCGGATACGAACGGCGAGGATATGCCTCTCGTAAGCCCGGCCTCAAAGCCAGTTATTGCGCCTGTAGATAACGATGCGTACAGCTACACGCTCTGCGTAACCTACAAGGCAAAGAAGGGTTCAGACGCGTATCCAGCTATGGAGCGTGTTCGTTACAGCCAAACCTCACCCGACACGTTCTATCACCAGGCTGGACGGGTTTGCTATGACCTCGTGACAAATTACTCAGGCGTTTACTACTAGAGTCAACAAGTCGAGAAAATGAAAACCCCTCCGCTGCTGATGCATCGGAGGGGCGTTCAGTTGGTGTGCTACGGACGAGCGGGGATACCTGCGGTCGCGTAGCAGATGGCGGGGAGCATGGCGCAGTCGGGTGCGTGGCCGGCGAAGTGCCGCTTCGGCATCTCGATCTCATCGATGTCCTCGCTGAGGACGGGTGTGGCTCGCTCCTCCTCGTACCTGAGCTGCTGCTCGGGTGTCATCGGGGAAAAGATGTGCCGCGTCGCACCGTCTTCTTCAGCGAGCAGCTCGCACTCCCACTTGGGGAGATGGCATTCGTCGCACAGACGGCGCTCCTCGTCCTCTCGGACTCGCTGCATTGCGCTGGCGACCACACCGATCAGGCGCTCGTTCCGACTGCTGGATCCCTGAAGTTCGGCGATCCGCTTGCGCTGAGCACGTCGCTCGGCATCGTTTCGCTTGGGCACGGTAACTCCTCGTGAGTAGTAGGTACAACTGAACGTCATTACTTATTATAACAAAAAACATAAGTATTGTCAATATTACCTCTGTTATATTATACTAAATCAACAACCCCGCAGCTGCTTGACGAACATGCTTATTGCGGTACAATATGGGTAACTACATCGCGCTGCGAGTCTTTTTTACTAGGGGTTTACGGGAAGAGTTGTTTACTGTATAATTCTCTCTTGTAACTATGTCCGGAACCAAGGAAGTCATCAAACTGAACGGTAAGGTAGTCGAAAGTCTGCCTAATGCTCAGTTTCGTGTCGAGTTGGAGAACGGTCATACGATTATCGCTCACGTGTCAGGGAAGATGCGCAAGCACTACATTCGGTTAGTGCCGGGCGATAAGGTCGAGGTTGAGTTGACCCCTTACGATCTTACGAAGGGCAGAATCAGCTTCCGACTGCGAGATTAAATTTTAACCATTTGGGAGAATACACTGTGAAGGTTCGAGCCAGTGTCAAAAAAATCAGTCCAGATGACCAACTTGTTCGCCGCAAGGGCCGACTCGTTGTCATCAACAAAAAGAAGCCCAAAAACAAACAGAGGCAGGGGTAGTTTATGGCGCGTATTGCTAACGTAACCATTCCTACCGACAAGCAAGTTCAGATCAGCCTGACTTACATCTACGGTATCGGTCCTAAGTTTGCCAGCAACATCTGCAAGGCAACCGGCATTGATCCTACGACCCGAGTCAAGGACCTTACTGAGGCTGAACTCAAGAAACTGCGTGACGAGATCGACAGCAACTACAACGTCGAGGGTGACCTCCAGCGTGTCGTTGCCGGCAACGTCAAGCGACTCAAGGACATCCAGGCATACCGTGGTGTCCGTCACAAGAACAATCTACCATCACGTGGTCAGCGTACTCGTACGAACGGCCGCACCCGACGCGGTAAGCGTGTCGCAGTTGGTGGTTCACAACCTAAAGCAGCGTCAAAGACCTAGGAATTAATATGGCAGAAGCAAAGACTACAACTCGCAAGAAGCAGCGCCGTTCAGTTTCAGCTGGTCAGCTGCATATTCAAGCAACATTTAACAACACCATCGTGACGTTCTCAGACTCAAAGGGTAACGTACTGAGCGCATCAAGCGCCGGTGCCTGTGGTTTCCGTGGTAGCAAGAAGGGTACAGCTTACGCTGCCCAGATCGCTGCTGAAAAAGCCGCTGAGATCGCCAAGAGCCAGTACGGCCTCCAAAAGGTTGACGTCTTCGTTAAGGGCGTTGGTCTTGGTCGTGACACCGCTATCCGTGCAATGAGCAACTTCGACATCGTCGTTGAGAGCATCAAGGACGTAACTGGTGTGCCGCACGGTGGAACACGTCCACGAAAGGCAAGGAGAGGCTAAGATGGCACGAGATCGATCACCTATCGTTAAGCAGAGCCGTCGTGAAGGTTACGCCCTTCACCCGAAAGCTCACAAGATCATGGTTAAGAAGTCAGGTATTCCTGGCCAGCATGGTCGTTCACGCCAGGGCAAGATGAGCCTCTACGCTCAGCAGCTCCGTGAAAAGCAGAAAGTCCGTCGTTTGTACGGTCTGCTCGAAAAGCAATTCGCACGCCTTATGGCTGACGCTAACCGCGCCGAGGGTCAATCAGGTGAAGTACTCCTTCAGCTGCTCGAACGACGTCTCGACAACGTTATCTACCGTGCTGGTTTCGCGACTTCACGCCGCGCAGCACGTCAGCTCGTCACTCACGGCCACTTTATGCTCAACGGCCGCCGTGTTGACATCCCTTCTATCCGCGTTAAGGTCGGCGACGAGATCGTTGTTCGTCCAAAGAGCGCCAAGAGTGGTTACTTCGCAAACATCGAGAACGTCCTCAAAGACAGCGTTCAGGGCCCCCTGAGCTGGCTCAAGGCTGACACGAAGAAACTTGCCGTTACCATCACCGGCCTTCCAAAGCGCGATGAAGCAGAAGCTGATATCACAGAACAACTAATCGTTGAGTACTACTCACGCTAAGCTTAAAGGAGCAATAGGGTACATAACTATGGCAAAAGCAATTCACAACCCAACACTCGCCGGCGTCGAAGAACACAGCAAGACTAGCGCTACGTTTGTCATTGAACCGCTTCACACCGGTTACGGCATGACTCTTGGCAACAGCCTCCGACGTGTCCTCCTCTCAAGCATCGAAGGTGCAGCTATCACTGCATTCAAGATCGAAGGCGTGAGCCACGAATTCACGACGGTTAAGGGTGTCAAAGAAGATGTCGTTGACATCATGCTGAACCTCAAGAACGTCAGCGTACGTTCACACTCAGACGAAGCTGTTGAGCTCCGTCTTGAGAAAAAGGGTGCAGGCGTTGTTACCGCTGGTGACATCAAGACGACTGCTGATGTTGAAATCATCAACCCTGACGCAGTTATCTGCACCATCGACGACCCAAAGACGAGCATCACCATGGACATCGTCGTTGAGTCTGGCCGCGGTTACCGCACTATCGAAGAATCAGGCAGCAAGCGTGCGCACAGCGACATGATCGCCCTCGACGCATTCTTCAGCCCAGTAAAGCGCGTACGCTACAAGGTTGAGAACACTCGTGTTGGTCAGACAACTGACCTCGACAAGCTTCTCCTCACTGTTGACACCGACGGTTCACTGAGCCCAACTGACGCATTCGAAGAAGCAGCCGCTATCCTCATCAACCAGTACACTGCGCTTGCAGGTTCAACTCGTGTTGAAGCCGCTCCAACGCTTGGTTCTGATGCTGCTGAGGCAGGTGCTGAACTCAACACCCCAATCGAAGATCTTAACCTTACCGCACGCACAACCAACGCGCTGATCAACAACGACATCCGTACGATCAACGACCTGGTTACCCTGTCTGAGACTGACCTTCGTGAACTCAAGGGCTTCGGCTCAAAGGCTCTCGACGAGGTGAAAGACAAGCTGGCGGAGATGGAGTTTTAATCTATGCACCGACACGGATACAAAGGACGCAAGTTCGGCCGTGAGCGCGACCAGCGCCGTGCCCTCATCAAGGGCCTCGCGACCAGCCTTGTAACGTATGGTTCGATCGAAACGACGGTCGAAAAGGCGAAAGAGCTTCGCCCGTACGCTGAAGTCCTCATTACCAAAGCTCGTAAAGGCGGCCTTCACAACCGCCGCCAGGTTATCGCTGGTCTGAGCACTCTCGAAGCAGCCTACAAGCTCTTTGACGAGATCGCCCCACAGATCGAGCGTGAGTCTGGTTACCTCCGCATCAAGCGAACCCGTGCACGCGTCGGCGACAACGCCCAGCTCGCACGCATCAGCTTCGTTGATGAACTCAAGGAAACCCCAGTAGCAGCCGCTCCAGTTGAAGCAAAGCCTGCCGTTAAGAAACCAGCTGCTAAAAAAACAGTAACCACGAAGGAAGGAGACAAGTAGCATGAAGACTTACAGTCAAAAAGCCAGCGAAGTCTCACACAAGTGGATACTCGTCGACGCATCTGAAGCACCACTCGGTCGTGTTGCAACCGTTATCGCAACCCGCCTGACTGGTAAATACAAGCCAACGTACACCCCATCTATGGATGACGGTGACTACGTTGTCGTTATCAACGCTGACAAGCTCGTTCTGACCGGTAACAAGGCTGAATCAAAGGTCTACTACCGGCACTCTGGATTCCCAGGTGGTATCAAGGAACGTTCTATCAAGGAAGTCAAAGAGATCGACTCATCTGCTGCTATCGTCGCTGCAGTTAAGGGTATGCTTCCACGCAACAAGCAGCACGCTGAACGCATGAAGCGCCTTCGCGTCTTCACCGGCGAAACTCACGACCATGCTGCGCAGCAACCAGAACAGATCAAGGTAGGTAAATAATGGCTAAGAACGAATACTTCTACGGTCTCGGACGCCGCAAGGCAGCTACTGCACGTGCACGTCTGACCGGTGGTAAAGGTAACATCACGATCAACGGCAAGACTGCTGCTGAGTACTTCTCAGACAACACGACGTTGCTCGCTGAACTCACCGATCCACTCGCGACTATCGGCAAGCAAAAAGAGTTTGACGTTAGCCTCGTGATCAGTGGTGGTGGTCCTGCTGGCCAGGTTGACGCTGCTAAGCTCGCTATCTCAAAGAGCATCAGCGCCATGAACGAAGAGCTCCGCTCAACGCTCAAAAAAGCTGGCCTTCTCAAGCGCGACCCACGTGAGAAGGAGCGTAAGAAATACGGTCTCCGTTCTGCACGTAAGCGCGAACAGTTCTCAAAGCGTTAGTTTCGGAACTGAATCAAAAAACGACCCATATTCGGGTCGTGTTTTGTTGCGCGAACCAAAACTTTTAACTCTGAAAAACATAGGGAGTGGCCCGCCTGGCCCCCGGGGTGAAGCGGGTG
>CBHTSZ010000002.1:0-153585 GCA_966095765.1 uncultured bacterium | reverse complement strand
GGTGCCTTACCACTTGGCCACGTCCCACTATGTGTAAAGTTACTGCTAGTTTAGTGACGATCTCGGTCTAACGTTTTGGTCCGGGACGATTACTATTTTACTCGCACTTCGTGCTCAGACAGCCGGTGTCTGACCACTTGGCATGTCCCCATTAAACGCTAGAAAATTATACCACAGGATATAGCACTAGCGGAGAAGGGAGCCAAAGTGACCGCGCAGCTTGCTGAGTTTTGGTTCGATCACGGCCTGACAATAGGCTGCTTCAGGATGCGTTTCGTAGTAGTTGTGATGCTCTGGCTCGGCTTCATAGAACTCATCGAGCGGCTCAATGCGTGTAACAATCGGCGTCTCGAGATATCGTTGCGCTTCGGCCTGAGATTCCCGCAGCGCTTGCTCCTGTTCTTCATCCTCATAGAATGCAACTGAGGCGTACTGTGTACCGACATCACCACCTTGGCGGTTGAGCGAGGTTGGGTCGTGAATCGTCCAAAACACAGCCATGATTTCTTTGAGTGATATCACGTCGAGATCAAAGGTAACCTTCACCACCTCAACATGACCGGTCGTTCCCATGCAAACCTGCTCATACGTAGGGCTTGGCACCGACCCACCAGCATAGCCCGGTACAACCTCTGTAACGCCTTTGAGCTGCGCGTAAGCTGCTTCAAGGCACCAAAAGCACCCGCCACCGAGGACTACTGACTCAGTCTTTGCCATTTGAGTCCTCTTTTGGCTCAAAGTTCAGACACAAAGAGTTGATACAGTACCGCTGACCACCAGCTTCCGTTGGGCCATCATCAAACACGTGTCCGAGATGGGCGCCGCAGTGTGCACATGAAACTTCCGTGCGAACCATTCCGTGCGAGGTGTCTGTCGTGAGAGTAACATGTTCGCGGTTAGCCGGCTCAGTAAAACTTGGCCAGCCAGACCCTGAGTCAAACTTCGTATCACTGCTAAAGAGCATCTCGCCACAGTTTGCGCAGGTGAAAGTGCCCTGACGTTTTTCATGGAGCAGGGCGCCGCTAAACGGTGCTTCTGTTCCTTTTTCGAACATCACATGCTTCTGGTCGTCGGTGAGTGCGGGGTTGGTGTTCTTCATCATCTCTTATTATACGCGCTTATGATATGCTGTAGCCATATAGCAAAAGGAGTTGGAACACATGAACAAAACATGGGGAATTATAGCTGGCATCGGTGTCGTTGTCCTTCTGATCGTTGCCTGGGTCGCAGGTACTTACAACAGCCTCGTCAACGAGCGCGAGACTGTACGCGGCTCTATCAATGCGCTCCAGAGCCAGTACCAACGTCGTGCTGACCTTGTACCTAATCTCGTGAACACCGTCAAAGGTGCCGCAAACTTTGAACAGCAAACTCTGAACCAAGTTGTTGAGGCGCGCACCAAAGCAACCCAAACAAAGATCGACGCAAGCAATGCAACACCGGAGCAGATTCAGGCTTACCAAGCCGCTCAGGGCGAGCTTTCTCAGGCGCTTTCACGTTTGATTGCCATCACGGAAAACTACCCGGAGCTAAAGGCGACCGAGGCATACCGCGATCTCATCGCTCAGCTTGAGGGTACCGAGAATCGTATCCAGGTCGCACGTGCAGACTACGGAAATGCTGCCCGCAGCTACAACGCTAAGATCCAACGTGTACCAACCAGCCTCATCGCCGGTCTCTTCGGATTTGACGCGTTCCCTTACTTTACGGCAGACTCCGGCGCCGATAAAGCTCCAGCCGTAAACTTCGAAACCCAGCCGGCTCAGTAGCGGACTTCGTTATGGCGAAACGCTTCGTGCTCGCGCTCCTTTGCGCTATCAGTCTAGCGGCAGGCTTTGTTACGCCAATACAAGCAGTCATGCCAGTACCTCCAAAACCGGCAAATGGTTGGTATGTCCTCGACCAGACGCAAACCCTTCGAGACGACGAGATTGACAAGCTCAACGCCCAAATAGACGGGTATCGCAAAAAACCTGGCGTACAGTTCGCAGTACTTATCGTGCCGACTATTACTAAGGACGACTACCTGGAGCGGTTTAGCCTAAACGTTGCCAGGGAGTGGGGCGTCGGGGAGAAGTCCAAGAACAATGGAGCACTCCTGCTCGTCGCTAAAGATGACCGTAAGATGCGTATCGAGGTCGGCTCCGGACTCGAAGGCGACCTCACCGATGCGCGTGCATCACAGATCATTCGTGATCGCATCGCTCCTGAGTTTCGTAAAGGTAACTACTACGAGGGAATTAACGTTGGGCTTCAAGGTATGGCTCTCGCCGTTGAGAGCCAAGCCGATCCTCAGCTCGGGAACGAAGACACAACCGAAGAAAACGATCGAGGATCACTGATACTTTTCGGTCTCTTTATGCTTTACAGCGGACTGAGCTGGCTAGCTGCAGTTCTCGGACGGTCGAAGCGGTGGTGGCCTGGCGGCATCGTCGGTGCAGTGATCGGTGGCGTCATAGCATTCATCCTGATCGGACTCATTTGGGCTATAGCGATAGGCAGCCTCGGCATGATACTCGGATTTCTTTTTGACTACTTTGTCAGCAAAGAATATAGAAAGGCAAAAGAGCTTGGCAGAAGTCCAGCATGGTGGGCGGGGGGCTCGGTTGGCAGCGGTTCGTCGGGAAGCAGCGGAGGCGGTGGCTTCGGTGGAGGCGGTTTCAGCGGCGGAGGCTCAAGCGGCAGCTGGTAGCCCTACACACCTTTTAGCGTCACTGAATACTCCCAAATGCCACACTGGCGATACGCCGTACCGTTGCGCGCTTCATCTCGATAATATCCTGGAATTCTGAGGCATATTGTTCCATCTTCTCGAACACCGTCCTGTTGCCTTCGACAATATCTTCGTATGACGAATAGCCATAAAGATCGCGAATCACTTCGCCGCCATTGGCGATATGAGCAAAGCTTGGCGCAAGCTTATCGAACGCTTTTGCAAAGGCGAACTCCGGCACCGATAGATCGTCCAGTGTGCCGAGCAACTTCATAAACTCAGGGAAGTTCGCGAGACGCTTTTGACGCTCCTCGGCTGCTTCGTTCTCTTTGGCTACTTTTGCTGCGTACTGTTCGGGCGACACGCCAAGCGATGATTCGTCGCCGTAGAGATATTCGTCGAGATCATGAAACAAGATATAAAACGATAGCTTGTACGGATCGAGGTCTGGGCGATACTTGGTGGCGTAAGCAATGCAGATCATACCGAGGCTCGTTACGTGCTCGCCGTCAGTTTCGAACTTGCCGTCAGGCATCACTGTTTTGCGTTCAACCCGAGCATACTGGTGACCCATCTCAAAGGCAGGATCAAGTTCTTCAAGGCGCCGGAGCGCCTGTGTTTCGTTGATACGCATAGCGGCTAATACTCGTCTTTGGTGTAGCGGTATTTATTCTCGAGAAAACCCATCATGTCGCTCGTTGCGAGGTCGGTTATAATCTCGACTGATTGGAATGAGACGTCTTTTTTCGCAAATTCCTCATGGGTAAGCCATTCGTTGCGATGTCCCTCATCCTCGACGATCAACTCACCCTGTGGGTTAGTACCGTGTATGAGTACGAAGATCTTGTCCTCGAGCATGTCACCCGAGTCCTTATCGTAGTCCATCTTGTGATAAAAGCCTCCGACGCGTAGATCGGCTGTGAGACCTGTTTCCTCCATGAGCTCCCTAGCACCGGCTTCGAGTATCGTTTCACCCCAACGTACTTTGCCGGTTGGACGACCCCAAAAGCCGTAGTAGGGTTGCTTAAGGCGCTGCTGAGCAAGGAACTGTCCCTTATCATTCTCAACGATCAAGGCAACTGATACCTTTGGCTGTTTTTCGATGACATTATCATCGGTATCCATACGGTTTGAGTATTCTTTACCGGTCCGAGTTAGTGTGTATTTGTCGTCTTGGTTCTTTTCGATGTAGCCGACTTCGAGTAGCTTTTTGATGTGAAAGTTCGCGTGATCACTCGTCAGGCCGGTTTGCTTCTGCAGCTCAGCGAACCCAGCGGATGGACTGAGTAGCAGGTGCCTGAGGATTTTCATCTGGGCCTCGTGGGCCGATGCTTCGTAACTCATATGATTTCTCCTTTATCTTATGCCTCGCATGCTACCACCTGCAAGCACGAGCATCTAGTAAAGTCGGCTTCAGTTATACTAAGGCTATATGAAAAAGCATAAGCTCGTCTCGTTTGATCAAAGGTTCATCGCGCTCCTCAACAAATACTCTATTCCGATCGCCAGAGCGTCCCTCTTTGTCGTGTTCTTTTGGTTTGGCGCCCTGAAAGTTTTCGGACTTAGTCCGGCCGGTCCGCTCGCCGAAGCACTTACTGCACGCACCGTTGGCATGCAGTATTTCGATACGTTATTTCTCGCACTGTCATTGATCGAATGTTTGATCGGCATTCTCTTTCTTATTCCGAAAACCACACGCGTCGTTATCCCACTCCTCCTCATCCATATGGCAGTTGTCTGTAGCCCGCTCGTACTCACGCCTGACCTCGTATGGCAACAGCCGTTTGTGCCAACACTGGAAGGGCAGTACATCATCAAAAACGTTGCGATCATCGCAGTGGCGCTTGGTATTGCCGCCTCAACGAAACCTCTACGCAGCAAATAGCCCTCGGTACGCTATACTAGGAGGTCGATGAAGAAGCCTCATAGTGAAACCATCACACTAGACAAGATTGTCGGCGGCGGCCAAGCTCTCGCCACGCTCGCCGATGGCCGCAAAGCTTTTATATGGGGCGGCCTGCCAGGTGAAACGGTAACCGTCTCTATCACAAAGAAAAAGAGCAAGTACGCTGAGGGTGTCGTTACCGCCATCGAAAAACCGAGCACTGAACGCGTGGCGCCACTCGACCCCGAAAGCTATTTGAGTACCAGTCCATGGCAGATCATGTCATTCAAATCCGAGGAGCACTACAAGGCGGCGCTCATCGAAGAAGCTTTTGAGCTTCATGATATCGTTCTCCCTCAAGCAATCGAAGTATATACGGACGGTATCGACTATGGCTATCGAAACAAAGTTGAGTTTAGCTGGTGGGGTGATACGAATGAGCAAGGTGATAAAACGCTTGACCTTGCGTTTTTCCGGCGCGGCAGTAAAGGCAAGATTGCCGTACAGGGAACATCACTGGCTCGTCCAGAGATCAATAAGCTTGCAAGCGCTATCCGAGACTTGCTACAGCAAAAGCAGATACCAGCACGAAGTCTCAAGACACTCCTGATTCGCTGCAATCAAAATGGTGATTGCGTCTGGCAGCTCTATGTCAAAGACAAGATTGATCCGATAACTGACGTTGAAGCAAGAGACCTACCGGCACAGGGTGGAGAAGTCATCTATTCCGACCCGCGTAGTCCTGCGAGCCGCATCACGGAGCGACTCAAACAGTTTGGCGACATCGTACTGAGCGATACGATCCAGAACGTGCCGTTCCGCTATGCAACCGAGGGCTTCTTTCAGGTTAACCTACCGATCTACGAGCGGGCACTTTCTGATATGCGCGAGTGGCTCGAAGGCAAGCCAGCGGTTGATATGTATAGCGGTGTTGGCACTATCGGACTTACTATCGGCGGCGATAACGTGACGCTCGTCGAAATCGACGAGAATGCCGTACGAGAGATGAAACGGAACATCAAAGAACTGAGCCTAAAAGCCGAGGCGGTTCATGCGCCGAGCGAAAAAGCCCTTGAATATATCACCGGTGACAAAACAATTATCGTTGATCCTCCTCGTGCAGGACTGCACGCAGATGTGATCGCACGTCTACTCGAAACGAAACCGAATCGTATCATTTATCTCAGCTGCAACCCCGTAACTCAAGCGCGTGACGTTGCGATGCTGGCCGAGCGCTACGGGATTCGTTATCACCGCGGCTATAACTTTTTCCCGCGTACACCTCACATCGAGAATCTCGTCGTACTCGATCTTATCCAGTCTTGATACGTCGGTACTGGAACTTTGCCGCGACGCGCCAGTTCGTGCTGTCACTCGCGTCGAATTGCCTAATCGTCCCGTCAGTTACCGCACCGATCAACACCAGGGCAGGATTGTAGGGGACATTGAGACGATAGTAGCGAAGATCGCTATCGGAGATGTCATGTCGCCCAGGGTATACGGCTTTGAATTTTTCGATCGCAACCTCGTCGAAGTAATTTGGACGATGTGCAGGTGGAAGATACGCTTCTGCCTCGAGACCCATGCGTTTGACGATGCGTCGCACATCACCAAGCGTGAGTGGTGCGCGCCCATGGATAAGAGCGTAGAGCTGATTTTTAGTCGTGAGAAAAACACTCGCAACCGTCGTATGGGTTGTCGGGACACTGCGCACGATCACTTGCTGGATGTCAAATCGCTTCCCAAAATGCTCGTTAGCGATCGCTTCGATGGCCATATCATCGTATATATCAGCGTTCATAGTGTCATTGTAGCACCCCAGGTGTGACTCCTGTTACAATAGTCATATCGATGAGCGACTTTGATACGAGATATCGCACGCTGAATGCGGCTCAAAAACAGGCGGTAGACACAACTGATGGTCCACTCATGGTGGTTGCAGGGCCGGGAACAGGCAAAACCGAACTCCTCAGTATGCGCGTTGCAAATATTCTCCGTGTCGCCGATGTATTGCCGCAAAATATCCTGTGTCTCACCTACACCGAGTCGGGGGCTTACGCGATGCGCGAGCGCCTCGCAGGTCTGATTGGCGCTGATGCATACAAGGTCGCGATCCACACCTTTCACAGCTTTGGTAGCGAGATTATTAACCGAAATGCAGAATACTTCTACCATGGAGCGTACTTTCGACCTGCCGATGAACTAAGCAGTTACGAAGTACTCCGTTCGATCTTTGAGAAGCTCCCGCACGACAACCAACTCGCGAGCAAGATGAACGACGAGTTTACCTATCTTCGCGACACCCAAACCGCCATCTCCGATCTCAAAAAGAGTGGTCTAACCTCAGATGAACTCGTTGCCATCCTGGATCGCAACGATCGCTTTATCGAATGGCTCCAGCCCCGACTTGAGAGCGTGTTCGGCCCACGCCTCAGTAAAAAAAGCTTTGACGCCATCGAGTCTCTGATCCAAGACGTCAGTAGCTATACCGAAGAGAGCTATGGCCTCATTACATACGAACCTCTCCATAGCCTCGTCCGGGCCAGCCTGGAACTTGCACTCGAACACGCACGAGTAGACGACAACACCAAACCACTCAGCGCCTGGAAACGGGAGTGGTGCGAAAAACGAAGCGACGGTGAACTCACCCTCAAAGACGCCAAACGTTCCGTCCGACTCCGCGCAGTCGCAGGCATTTACTACGAGTACCTGCTTGCGATGCAGGGGCGTTCTCTCTACGACTTCGACGACATGATCCTCCGAACGGTCCATGCGCTCGAGGTATTCGACGAGCTTCGCCTTAACCTTCAGGAGCAATATCAGTACATTCTCGTCGACGAGTTCCAAGACACCAACGATGCCCAGATGCGCCTCTTATGGAATCTTTCGAACAATGCCAGTTCCGAGGGGCGACCAAACATCATGGTGGTTGGTGATGATGATCAGGCGATCTATCGCTTCCAAGGCGCCAACCTCTCAAATATCCTCGATTTTCGCACGCTCTACCGTGATGTCGAGATCGTAACGCTCCGCGACAACTACCGGTCAAGTGCTCCGATCCTAGAGCTTGCCCGCACGACGATCACCCGCGCCGAAGAGCGGCTCGAACACACCATCCCTGAGCTGGACAAAACACTCACGCCGCACCACTTACCCAAGCAATCACATGTCACGTACACCTCTTTCCCTGATGAAGCTTCGGAGTATGCAGCAATCGCAAAACGCATCGTCGATGAGCGTAAAACACACCCAGAACAAACGATCGCAATCATATCTCGCCACCACCGCCAGCTGCAGGCTGTACTGCCGTATCTACAAAAACAGCGTATTCCGGTAAGCTACGACCGCCGCGATAACGTGCTCGACACGCCACCGATACAGTTTCTCGAGCAGCTCGCCCGTATCATCACGCTCGTCGCTGAGCAACAGCTCGATGAAGTAAACGGTTTGCTTCCTGAGCTACTTGCGCATCCGGCGTGGGGAATCGAGCCAAAAGAATTATGGAAGCTAAGTCTTGAAGCGCACAAAAACAGGCAGCTATGGCTTGAGACGATGCTCGATCGTGAAGGACAGTTTGCTGATATCGCCGAATGGCTCATCTACACTGCGCACCTCTCCCTTCACGAACCGCTCGAGTACATCCTCGACCATCTGACCGGTACCGTTGAGGATCAAGTCTCAGACAATGAACAGGCTGAGCCGGCCGAAGACGTCACGATGGTTACGCACGAAGGATTCCAATCACCCCTGCGCGACTACTTCTTTAAACATGACCTCCTCGAGCAGCAGCCCGCACTCTACGTAAGCTACCTCGATGCGCTCGCCAGTATCCGCAGGCGTATTCGCGACTATCGTCCCGAGGGACAGCTACTGCTTCGGGACTTTATGTATTGCCTCGACAAATACCGTGAGCTTGGTATCGGCATCCAAAGCAGCGGCCATATCGTCGACGACCACCAGCCTGTTGAGCTACTCACAGCGCACCGTTCGAAAGGACTGGAGTTCGATATGGTGCATGTTATCGAGCTTGCTGATTCAGTATGGGGTGAAACCGCGCGTTCACGCGGCCGCTTGATAAACTACCCGCACAACTTGCCAATCGGGATTAGCGGTGACAGCAGTGACGAACACATCAGGCTACTCTTTGTGGCACTGACGCGTGCGAAGACAAATCTACTACTGAGCACCCACCAGAAGAACGGCAATGGTAAGTCGCTTCTACCCGTCGGTTATCTTGAGCATATGCCGGTTATCCATGAAGAATCCTCATCGCCTGCCATCGAACTATACGAGACGATGTGGCACTCCCATCTTGGCGATATCGGAGAGCATACGATGCGCGAGCTCCTACGCGACACGCTTGCCAAATATAAATTGAGTGCAACACACCTCTGTAACTTTATCGACGTATCGCGCGGTGGCCCAGAACTCTTTCTACTCCAAAACCTGCTCCGTTTCCCGCAGGCCATGAGTCCGAGCGCCGCTTTTGGTTCGGCGGTTCACGCGACACTTCAACGAGCACACGCCCACCTTACAGCGACCGGTAAAAAACGTCCCGTTGAGGATCTGCTCGGAGATTTTGAAGCTGCACTCAGCGAACATCAACTTGCCAGCGAGCAGCACGCCTACTTTGCGAAAAAAGGGAGTGATGTTCTCAGCGCCTTCTTCGCAGCTCGATACGAGAGCTTCTCACCGAGCCAACGTGTTGAGCAGAACTTCGGCAACGAAGGAGTCGTGATCGGAGACACCCGGCTAAGTGGCGCAATCGACCTCATGGATATTGATGAAGAGACAAAGACGATCATTGTGACCGACTACAAAACCGGCAAAAGCACTACAAGCTGGCAGGGCAGGACTGAGTACGAGAAGATCAAACTCCATCACTACCGACAACAACTCATGTTTTACAAGCTTCTGATCGAACATTCGCGTCAGTACGCCGGCTACACCGTTACCCGCGGCGTGATTGAATATGTTGAGCCGGATGATCGCGGCATCATCAACCGCATCGAGCTCGACTATGACATGAACGAGTTGAATGAGTTCAACACCCTCATCCAAGGGGTATGGCGACGTATCCTGGAACTTGATTTCACAACGCGAGAAGATTACGAAAAAAACCTTGGGGGCATCAAAGCATTCGAGGCCGAGATCCTCTCATAACTGCTTAGAAACCATTGACCTAACACATAAAAATTGGTACTATAGTTGTCAGCTGCGGAAAGCCTGAAGAGGTTTTCTACGGAGTACAAGGGGTGATGCAACGTGGCTGCCACGTGCAACACTTGCAGTGGATCTGGCGTTTGTCAGACCTGCAAAGGAAAAAACCAGCGCTGCGGATGCGGTGTCTGGGATGCGGCTGCAGCAGTCCTGCGCGGCAAGCACGTTGGAAAGTGCCCTGCCTGCAAGGGACGCGGCACCGTTTGATTGACGTCTTGTCCGACGTAAATGGACGCCAGGGGATGTAGCTCAGAGGCAGAGCAGGGCGGTGCCTCAGTCGGTTTCTCGGTAATCGCGCCGAGAAAAAGCCGGAGGATGCCTACGTCGCAGGTTCGATCCCTGCCATCTCCACCGTGGCCGTAGCCAATTGCACGCCGCTAGGCCTGCAGTTGCGGGGACTCATACTCCCTACGGCCCGACCACTTCCCCTAGGGTGCTAGGGGATTCCACGAGACGAGGTCGGTTAACGCTTACGCAGTTGAGAGCTGACCGCTCGAGTCTCGTCGCCACGGCTGGTGCTCCTACCCGGACACCAGCCGTGGCACCCAAACAGCCGAACCAGACCCGGGGAAGGATCCCGTCAAGGGATCTGGGCCTGGTTCGGTCTAACGTTCTGGATAGGACCCCACCTATGCCTGTCCAGAACTTGAGCTCCGGGATTCGACCCCTCGGAGATCGCCGGTGTAGTCCTCCCCCCGCGGACAACACCAGCGGCCGTGGGGCCGGCAACGTGAGGTAGCTTCCCGACCTCCTCACTGAGCCGGCCTCACAGGCCGCGAAACTTCACAGAAAGGAAGGTGAGCGTACTGTGCCGGGGGGCACATAGCTCCGAGAGGTACGCTCCGAGTATCTCTCGTGACTTCGACTGGCAGCCAGTCAGTCGAAGTCCCTCCTTGGTCCGCTCAATACGAGCGGACCTTTTCATTTTGATAGATCATTTTTACCAGTTGCTAGTGCTATGAGATAATAAGACGTCTGTTATGAAAAATATTTGGCAAGAACTACCGAAACCAATCATGATACTGGCTCCTATGGAGGCGGTAACTGACGTGGTTTTTCGCCATGTTATCACCGAGGCCTCACGACCAAGCCTCTACTTTACTGAGTTTACGAACGCCACCGGCTGGATGCACGCTGGAGACAAGGCAATCGGAGGTCGTCTCGTGAAAACGGACGATGAATCTCCGATCATTGCGCAGCTGTGGGGAAGTGACCCCATCGCCATGGAAAAACTGAGTATCCACTGCAAAGAGCTCGGTTATGATGGTATCGATATCAATATGGGTTGTCCTGATGCCAGTGCAATCAAGGGTGGTGGTGGCGCTCAGATGATCCGCACCCCTGAAGTAGCTGCACAGATGATCGCAGCAGCAAAGAAGTCTGGCCTACCAGTCAGCGTCAAAACTCGTCTTGGCTATAGCAGTGTCGACGAGTGGCGGCAGTGGCTGCGTTTTGTGCTCGAACAAGATGTCGTCGCACTTACTATCCATCTCCGAACTAAGAAAGAGATGAGTAAGGTCGACGCCCACTGGGAGCTGATGGGTGAGATTAAGGCTCTTCGCGATGAGGTAGCGCCGCAAACACTCCTGATCGGCAACGGTGACGTACGTGACCGAGCGCATAGTCTCGAGCTTATCGAAAAGACGGGTATTGACGGTGTTATGATTGGCCGAGGTATCTTTCATAACCCGTTTGCATTTGAGGAAACATCGCGCGCACATAGCCGCGAGGAGCTACTCGGTCTCCTCCGGCTCCAGCTGAGCCTCTACGAAACCTATCGAGAGCTTACCGGACGACCATTCGACACGCTCAAACGTTTCTTTAAGATCTATATACGTGACTTTGAGGGCGCTTCCCAGCTACGCGACACCTTGATGCATACCCATTCTGTCGACGAAGTGCGAGTAGCAATCGACGATTTCATGAGCAAGTGATACACTGGCGCCATGACTACTACATCCAAACCCAAAACCCCTGCGACGTATGAGAACAATCCGTTTTTTGTCGCTACGAACGGTCTCGATCTTCTTTTCAAAAAAGCACAGTCCATCGGTATCTTTATGGCTGTCCTCGCTGGAGTCTCAGCACTTGCATCAGTGCCGTACATGTTTATGTCGCCAGCCGATTCAAGTCAGCCAGCCTCTACTGATCCAAAGGTCGTAGCCGCCGAGAACCAGGCGTTCGCCGAGGCTATAGGCCGTGTCCCTGTTGAAGTCTGGCTCATAGCCGGTGTTATTGTCCTCCTTATAGTAGCCGTTATTCTTGCGATCGGTGTCATCTTCCGGGGCGTGAGCGACTACACGTCTGCCAAACTAGCTGCCGGCAAGCAGGTAGCGCTCAACGAGGCGTTCCGAGCCGTGTTCAATAACTTCTGGAGCTACACATGGGTACTATTCGTCGCTAGTTTCAAGACCTTCCTTTGGTCTTTGCTGTTCTTCATCCCAGGTTTCGTGATGAGTTATCGCTACTCCCTCGCTGGTGTCGTGTTTTTCGATAAAGCCCTAAAGGGCGCTGCCGCCACTACAGAGAGCGCGGCCCTCACAAAAGGCGCATGGCTGACGACCTTTGCATCACAGAACCTGCTGAACATGGTGACGCTCGGCGCAATCCCGATGCTCCTTCAGCCAGGTACGAACGGTGTACTCTACGGTCAGTTGCGTGCAGCGGGCGACCAAAAACCACGAGCCCACTTCCTATCTTGGCTCACGCTCCTCTTGCCATTCATCTTTGTCGGACTGATCGTCGGGCTCGTCCTACTGGTCGCGCTGGCATTTGGTATGGAATAAGCTCGACGCACAACCATATCTAAAAACCCTCCATCACGGGAGGGTTTTTAGATAGCAAGGGGTCTTTACAAAACTTTCATCGAAGGACCGCAGAGCTGGAGAGCGGTGGCGACTTGGTACATTACCATTGCAGCGAACTTGCTCTCTGCTTCTTCTTCGGTGTACGACAAGGTGTCGGCAGCTTTTTTAAGTGCCCAGACATCAACGTTAAAGACCTGGTAGTCGTCACCATAGGCTTCTTTGAGAGCACGACGGTCAAGTGTCGTACCTTCGTTCATATTGAGGCGAATAAACACCTCATTGTGGCTGCCTTGCAACTCAGGGCAGTTACCGTCAGGAGATGCACCTTTGAGCGTGGCTGCAACTTCTTTTCCGGACTTAAGATAACCGTCACGATCAAGAAGCATTTTAGCTTTTTCGAGCATAGCAGGGAAGGCCGTATCCTTGTCGACAGCAACACCAAGCTGCTCAAGCACACCGAGCATGATCTCGGGTTTCTCAACCATTTGGCCAAGAATAGGAGCGAGTGCGTCGTTTGCACCGCAGCCACTTGCCGTGTCTGAACCATGCGCCGGTCCTGTGTGGCCGCCGATTTGATTACCATAATTTTGCGACTGCAAGAAAGCGATAAGCGAGGCAAGTGCTTCCTCACTATCTGCTGCTGAACTGGCAAGGTTTGACTCAGTCGTCAAAAGCTCGCCAACGAGCAATGAAAGTGTACCGCCTGCAGCATTCGGCACAGGGTTAAATGCTTCACTATCGTGTGGACAACGACCATCGATACAGCCGCAAGGAAGGAAAAAACCTTCGATAACGGGCACATCAAAGCGTCCCTCAAGCACATCGTTCTCAAGTTGCTCGACTTTGTTTGCGTCGAGCTCGCGAGACGCCGGGTCGATTGTGCCTGTCGCCGCCTCACCGAGTGCGAATCCGTGTTGAATGGTTTCTACCTTGTCCATAGAAAACTGTTCTCCGTTCATAAGCTATCCTATCCTAAAGAGATCTTGTTACTTTTTATTAAACAACTCTGTCGACTATACTCCGCCATATTCATGTTTTCAAGGCAATAAGATACAATGAATCGTAAGGAGGGTTAAGTATGGAAAAGATATCCCGATCCGAAGCAGAAGATCCACGCGAGCAAGCGCTGAAAGTGGATGTCCTGCGATCCATGCTATCCCATGACCACATACATGAGGTGGATGTCGAAAAAGAGTTTGCTCGACTACGGCGTGAAGATCCGCTCACGGACGAGATTATCCGGCACTATGTCGAGAGATATTTTCCTGGGCATGTCAGTATGGCACAAAAAGAAAAAGCGGCGCGCATTTTGCTCGCCGCTTTTCGTATGCGGACTCGTGTCGATGAGACACTCGAAGGCCTCAACCTGGGCGACATTCTGAGAGAGATCGACGACATGACCTCGCCACCCATCGAAGAACCGCCAGAGATCCTGGAAACCTAACGACGGCGTCGGAGGTTAGCAACCTTGAGGCGCACGGCAGCTCGGTTCATGAGTGCCTCTGCCTCAGAGATACTGACAGCGTCTTTCGCATTCTCACGGAGCTTCTTAGCTCGAGCAAGCGCCTCTTCGATCTCGTGGGCTACCAGTTCTTCGGCAGCCTCTGCCTCGTCAACGAGGATGCGAACGAGAGTGGGGTTGATCTGCACGACACCACCGTTGATCGCGAACACTTCACGCGCAGCGTCAACATCACTCTTCTTGTGTCGCACATAGAGAACACCATCAGTAGCGATCGTTGTCAGCGTCTCGTGGCCTGGGAAGACCGAAATCTCTCCAGCACGAGTTGGCAAGGTTACTTCATAAACCTCGGTCGAGAGCTTTTCACCAGTCAGTGTGATGAGCTCGAGTTTCATAAGCCTAGAGCGTACCCTTCATGTAGAACGCTGACTCAGGCTTGTCATCATGCTTACCGTCCAAGATTTCAGCAAATCCCTTAACGGTATCAGCAAGTTTTACGTATGCACCAGGAGTACCGGTGAAGCCTTCGGCCACGTGGAACGGCTGGCTAAAGAATCGCTGGATACGGCGTGCACGCTGCACGGTCTGCTTGTCTTCGTCAGAAAGCTCTTCCATACCCATGATGGCGATGATGTCCTGAAGATCCTTGTAGCGCTGAAGAACGCGCTGGACTTCACGAGCGACGCGGTAGTGCTCTTCACCAACGATCTCTGGGTCGAGAATGGTTGAGTTAGAGTCAAGCGGGTCAACGGCAGGGTAGATACCGATCTCAGTCAGCGCGCGGTTCAAAACGATGGTTGAGTCAAGGTGGGCAAAGGTCGTTGCAGGCGCTGGGTCAGTCAGGTCGTCCGCAGGGACATAGACAGCCTGGACAGAAGTGACAGAACCCTTCTTGGTTGAGGTGATTCGCTCTTGGAGCGCACCCATCTCTTGCTGGAGGTTAGGTTGGTAACCCACTGCTGACGGCAGACGGCCAAGCAGGGCGGATACCTCGGCACCGGCCTGAGTAAAACGGAAGATATTGTCGACGAACAAGAGGACGTCCTTGCCTTCGTCACGGAAGGCTTCGGCCATCGTAAGGCCGGTCAGCGCTACACGAAGACGTGCTCCTGGTGGTTCGTTCATTTGACCGAAGACGAGAGATGTCTTATCGAGAACGCCTGACTCTTCCATCTCGTGGTAGAGGTCGTTACCTTCGCGGGTACGCTCACCAACACCGGCGAAGACTGAGTTACCAGAGTGGAACTTAGCGATGTTGTTGATCAGCTCCTGGATGAGGACGGTCTTACCGACACCGGCACCACCGAACAGACCAACCTTACCACCTTTGGCGATCGGTGCGATCAGGTCGATAACCTTGATACCGGTTTCGAGAATCTCGGTCTTTCCAGACTGTTCAGAGAGTGCAGGCGGGTCACGGTGGATTGGAGCGGTCTGACCCTTTACAGCCTTCTTGCCGTCGATCGGCTCACCGATGACGTTAAACATGCGCCCCTGAGTTTCCTTACCAACTGGAACGCTGATCGGCGCCCCAGTCGCTTCGACTGCGTCACCACGCTTAAGGCCGTCGGTTGAGCTGAGTGCAATTGCACGGACCGTTGTCTCGCTGAGGTGCTGTGCAACCTCGAGCACGAGAAGTTCTTTGCCGTGGTTTACGTGAAGTGCGTCGTAGATCGAAGGCAGGTTACCTTTCTCGAACTCAACGTCAACAACCACACCCACGACCTGGATGATGCTGCCTTTGATTGTCTTTACTGCTGTACTCATATTTCTCCTTCTACTTCATGGCCTCAACGCCAGCTGATATTTCTGATAATTCTTGGGTGATGGCGGATTGCCGGACTTTGTTCATCTCGAGCGTCAGGCTGTCAACGATCTCACCAGCGTTATCTGACGCGTTCTTCATAGCGACGCGGCGCATCGCATGTTCTGATGCACGTGCATCGAGAACCGCTTGGTAGAGATGAGCTTCAACAAGACGGGTTGTCGCATAATCAAGCACTTCTTCAGGATCAGGCTCGAAGAGCATGTCGGTCTTTGGTTTTTCGAGACCTTCGAGCTCCTGTGTACCGGCAGGCAACAGGGTCGTCATCTCGGCAGTTTGCGTAAAACTGTTTACGAAACGAGTCGTGATGACCTCAACAGCATCAACCTCCCCATTTTTGAACATATCGACGATGCTGAGCAGGATTGGGCGGATCTCGGTAACGTTCGCTTCATCACTGATAGTATACGAACCTCGAGCTTCAACATCACGAAGCTTGGCAACAAACGACGAACCTTTACGACCAACGGTGATGACGGTCGTGCTGATTTTTTTCGCGTCGTCTGCTCGGAGTTGTTTCGTCAGAAGCTTGAGGGCATTTGCGTTATACGCACCGGCAAGCCCGCGATCGCTCGTGAGCACGATGATGAGTCGGTTCTTAACTGGACGCACTTGATAGAGAGGGCTATGTGTGACATCGGTCGTATCAGCAAGCGCATTCAACACCTCAATCGCAGCGTCGGTGAACCGACGAGTTGCAAGCGTGCGCTCCTGCGCCTTCCTCAGCTTACTCGCCGCTACCAACTCCATAGCCTTGGTAATCTGTCGGTTGCTACGGACAGAGCGGATACGAGATTTGATCTGGCGAGTTGAAGCCATTTATCTAGCCCTCAAAGCCTTTCATTACTTTTTCAGCAGCTTTCTTGATCGCAGTAATCGTCTTGTCTGCAGGCTTGTCGCCCTTGTTCAGTTCGCGCATAGCGTCTTTGTGGCTTTCCCAAAGAGCAGTAAGGAGGGCAGTTTGCGCCGCTTTCACCTTGTCGAGAGGCACCTTGTCAAAAGCGCCATCTTCAGCAGCGATCAACGTTGCGGTCTGTTCCCAAATACCCATCGGCTGGTACTGCGGCTGCTTGAGCAGCTCAGTGAGTCGTGAACCACGGTTCAGGGTTGTCTGGGTCTCTTTGTCGAGGTCAGAACCAAACTGCGCAAAGGCCGCGAGCTCACGGTACTGTGCGAGGTTTAGACGGAGTTGACCAGAAACCGACTTGACCGCTTTGGTCTGGGCCGAGCCACCAACACGAGAAACCGAGAGACCGACCGAGATAGCCGGGCGAACACCTTGGTAAAACAGGTCAGTCTCAAGGAAGATCTGGCCGTCAGTAATCGAGATGACGTTGGTTGGAATGTAGGCTGAGATGTCACCGGCTTGAGTTTCGATGATTGGCAATGCAGTCAACGAACCAGCACCGAGGTCATCACTGAGTTTCGCGGCACGCTCAAGCAAGCGTGAGTGCAGGTAGAAGACGTCACCAGGGTAGGCTTCGCGTCCCGGTGGACGACGGAGCAGGAGTGACATCTGACGATACGCGGCAGCGTGCTTCGTGAGGTCGTCATAGATCATGAGGGCGTGACCCTTGTTGTCGCGGAAGTACTCACCCATAGCAGTACCGGCGTATGGCGCGAGGTAGAGGAGGGATGCCGGGTCAGATGGGCCGGTAGCAACGACGATCGTCTGATCCATCACGCCTTCTTCCTCGAGACGGTCGATGATACGGGCAACCTTACTAAGCTTCTGGCCGATCGCGACGTACACGTTGACGACACCAGTCTTTTGGCGGGCCTGGTTGATCATAGTATCAACAGCGATAGCCGTCTTACCGGTCTGGCGGTCGCCGATGATAAGCTCACGCTGACCACGACCGATCGGCACCATGGTGTCAATCGCCATGAGACCAGTCATGAGTGGTTCATGGACGCTCTTACGACCCATAACACCGATAGCCGGGCGCTCAACGAGGCCGGTTGCTTTCGCTTTGATCGGACCTTTGCCGTCGAGTGGACGACCGAGCGGGTCAACGACACGACCAAGCAGCTCTGGACCAACTGGCACTGAGAGAACGTTACCAGCGAGGGTAACGCGGGCACCAGCTTTTACCTTGACGTCAGAGCCGAGGAGTACGGCACCGATCTCGTCTTCCATGAGGTTAAGGGCAAACGCCTCAACGACGCCATCTTCGGTTTCGATACGAACAATCTCGTTAAAACCACAGTCGGTCAGACCGTAGATCCACGCAACACCATCACCGACACGAGTGACGATACCAGACGTACCGAGCTCACCAGCAACCTGGAGGTTCTCGATGCTGCGCTGAAGATCGCGGGCTAATTCTTTTACATTAATCTCTGCCATAAAAATATTCTTCCTTTTCTGATCAGGCGCTTCTAAGTCGCTTTAGTTTCGTTGACACTGATGCATCAAACCGTTTGCCAGGAGTCTCGATGATAACGCCGCCGAGGATTTCCGGGTCGACAGATTCGTTGAGCGTAATATCGCTCAAACCTTCAACTCGCTTCACGTAGTCGAGTAGCTCCGCACGGAGTTCGTCGGTGAGCGGTCGAGCAGTCGTGACCGTTGCTTCGATGTGGCCGAGAGTGACCAGGTTCGCAGCAACATCCGCGAGAATAAGCTCAAGCTGAGAGTGAAGGCGATGCTCGACAACATATGCTGCGAGTTCTTGCATAACCTTCGTACGGTTTGTACCGGCTTGAAGCTCGGTAGCAACATATCGGGCAAGGACGCGACGAGAAAGCTTCATGATCAGCGAGTCTCCCTCAGCGCTTCCTTGATAAGTTTGGCGTCCGCCTTAAGATCAAGCTTTTGCTCGATCACTTTCTCGGTAGCTGCGGCTACGAGACCAACCATTTCTGACTGAAGACTCAGCTTCGCTGCGGCGATATCACTATGGATACGTGCCTCAGCTTGTTCGAGGATATGATCAGCTTTCTTGCTGGCCTTGATCTCGGCTTCTTCGATGGCCTTGGCGGCTTCTTTTTGCGCGAGCGCGACGATGTCAGCAGCCTCAGCACGTGCTTCTTTGAGAAGCTCGGCGGTCTTTTCATTGGTTTTCTCAAGAGCTGCAGCCGCCTCTTTGGCATTATCAAGGCTCGATATCACCGCTTCGCGGCGAGTTTCGAGCGTCTCTACGAGCTTCTGATAGACAAACTTACGGAGCAGGAGTAGAACCAGCACAAACGTGATGAGCTGGAAAAGAAAGCCCTGCAGGTTAATCCCGAGTGCACCGAGTCCGCCGGCAGCTTCTGCGCCAAATTGTGTGAGTGGACTCATAGGTTAGCTCCTTAGGCGGTCGTAAAGACGATAAGTAGTACGAAGGCGAGGACAGCGTCAACGAGACCAGCCATGATGAAGGCGGTTGAGAGAACCTTACCCTGTGCTTCAGGGTTGCGGCCGACTGAGCGAACTGCGCTCGCACCGATCAGACCAACACCGATAGCAGGACCGATAGCACCGAAAGCGATGGTCAGACCTTTGATGAGACTTGCGTCAATATCCATTGTTATTACTCCTTAAAACTTTTGTTAACTTAACTGGTTACACCACTCGTGACTGTTTTAACTTCAGGTTGTGAGTGGGCTTTATCAGGGTGCTCGTCGGCATGGTCGTCGTTGGTCGCGATCGCTAGGTACACCATGGAGAGCATCATAAACAGGTAGGCTTGGATAACACCGAAGAAGATTTCGAGCAGGTAGATCGGGAACGTCGCTGCCCAGCCAAAGTTACCGGCAAGTTCACCGACAACGTGGATGAGCACCTCACCGGCGTAGATCACACCGAAAAGACGCATGCTAAGGGTAATGATACGGATGAACTCACCCATAACCTCGATGAGACCGATAAACAGGTTCATCGGGTTCCATGGCTTATCAGTAAAGTAGTGCTTGAGGTGCTGTTTGATACCAAGCTGGCGGATCGCGACAACCTGGATTGTACCGATCGTCAGGATCGCCATCGCGAGCGTTGCGTTAAGATCGGCCGTGAAGGCGCGAAGCAGTGGTGTTTCGCCGTGCGCAGTCGCGACGTTGACGGTGCCAACACCCGGAATCAGCGCACAAAGGTTCGAGAACAGGATAAAGGTGAAGAGCGTGAGCAGAAGTGGCATGTATTTGATCGCTTTTGCACGGGAGCCAAAGTTCTCCTCACCGAGACCAAGTACGAACTCAACAAGACTCTCGATAGCAAAGGCAAACTTTGAATTCGGATGCGCGGTACTTTTCCGGGCAGCGACCGTAAAGAGTGTCAGAACGACGGCCGCCATGACGAGGCCATAGAGCATTGAGTTCGTAAAATGCAGACCAAAGATATCGGCGATCGGTTCAGCTGCGAGCGGCAGGCCGGTACCCTCAGAGGCAAAGAACTTAAACATCTTCACGACCTCCTGGTCGTGACATAACTTGACGAGTGCTGCCTAGCAGTACTGAATATTCTCGAGTCATCACTTTCACCTAGTATAGCAGCCTGATCGGTTCACATCAAACTGTTAGTACTCCGGCTGATATAGTGGTAAGCATGGCTCGTAAACCTCGTATATTTGTACCCGCTGATCGACCTCGCTGCTGCGGTAAAAACCGATATCAAAGCCGCGAGGAAGCTAAGCGTATCGGTGAAGAACAAGAACTGCTCACCCCAGATCTCCATCTGGCGGTCTATGCCTGTCTCTGTGGTTGCGGGAGCTGGCACCTGACGCGCAGCAATGCCCCGATGAATTAGCATTGTTTTTATCATACTTGTGCTATACTTTGTATAGTAAACAAAAGGAGAGCTCCACAATGTCAGCTACCGCCAACCCCGTCATCATCTACAGCACTACCTGGTGCGCATACTGCAAACTTCTCAAGCAATACCTAGACAACAAAGGTATCGAGTGGGTAGAGAAGGATATTGAGCGTGACGCCGATGCCTACCACGAACTGATGGAAAAGACCGGCGGTCAGGCCAGGGGAGTACCTGTCAGCGACGTTCGCGGCACCATGGTGCTAGGGTTTGACCGTCCAGCTATCGATGCCGCTTTGGCTAAATCTTAACTGATCTGTTATACTAGAGACACGGAACACGAGCGGTGCCTACGGTTCCACCTCTGTATACGCGACAGTTATTCGCCGCTCGATATGTTCGAGCGGCTTTTTTGAACCTTACATGCTGACATGATTTATTAAGCGAAAGGAGCACCCATGACAAATGTACCCCCGGAGATAATGAATCATTTGCGTGCCCAGCTACACAAAGACCGCTTCCCAGAGGGAATAAGCGTTCCCAGGCAACGACACAGTGCCGAAGACGACACTCCGACTGAGACGCTCAAGGAAGAAGTAGTGGAGCAGGGAGGAATCAAGGGGATACTAAGCCGGCTCGCGCTCAGAGCCACGGGGCCAGAACTTTCAGGAGACTAAAGACATGAGTGAGGCATTTCAGCACAAAGAAACAGACATTCACGGCAACCTGGCGCCCGTCATCCCGATGCCTCTTAAACGAGAAAGAGAGGAGCCAGATGAGACGCTCGACTTTTCTGAGGCACCGCCCGACGTTGTGGCAGAATTTCTCATGAGTGAGCTCACCCACCCAGGCCGCGCTCAGCACAAGGGCGAGGCACTCGTTGCTGATCTTGAAAAGCTCATTCCAACCAAAACGGACCGTGAGCTAGATACGAAAACGATCGAAGGACGGCTCGTTGAGATAGTGCAGCAAAAGAACCTGCATGACATGGATATATACGACCATAAGATCGAGAACGATGCTGTATTTCAGGTACTGACAGAAAAACTTTTATCAACGAGGGATCGTCGCGATCAGCGCGCGGCGTTTGAAGCGATCAGGAACTTAGCTCAGCTACGCTGTGTAGTGAATGATGAGACCTCAAGAGATGCAGAGTGGCAGGACGTTATCAAACGGCTCACTGACTAGCCAATACGTACAACTTCGCCGCCCACACTATCCTGGAAGTAGCTGTCGTGCGATACGTAGAGGATCGCTCCAGCATACCGCTCAAGGGCGTTTTCGAGCTCCTCGATACTCGGGAGATCGAGGTGGTTGGTCGGCTCGTCAAGGATGAGTAGCTGGGGATCATTTGCCAGCATCGAGATGAGCTGGAACCGCGCCTTCTGTCCACCACTGAGGCGCGAGAGCGGCACCTGTCCGTCTCCCTCAGTAAAGAGGTAGTCGCTCATGAGGCCGCGAATCTTTGTTTCGCTGATAGCAAGACCCTTGTCGAGGTACATCTTTTCGATAGCATCATGGAGAGGTAAGTCAAAGTAATCACGCGAGACCTCCTGCTCGTAGATGCCGACGCGAACCTGCGGATCGAGTTCAAGCTCACCCGCAAAGTAGCGAGGAGTCTTATCGCCAAGCAGAGCCTTGATGATAGTCGTCTTACCGGCACCGTTACGACCGCGCAGTTCAACCGCTTCACCCTCACGGAGATCGATATTGACGCCGGAAAAGAGCGGGGCATCGTAACCGAGTGATAGGTTCTTGGCGCTGACGAGGATATGGCTCGACCGGCTCTTGTCACCTTTGAGATTCATGCGGATATTTTTCGCCTTGAACTTTTCGTACTGACCGGCAACTTTGTAGTTGAGATTTTCTACCGACTCTTTGTCGATCCAAAAGGTCGGCTTTTCTTTTGCCTGGAGCTCGGCCAACTCCTTGCGTGAGACTTCTTCGAGACGTTTAAACTTCTGGATAGTACCGGGGTTACGGGACTTCTCCTTGAGTCGCTGATAATCGAGCACTTTCACCTTGAGGTTAGCGATACGCTTCTCGATCATCTGGAACTCGTTCATGGCGGAGCCCGTCGAGACAGCGTTCTGCTTGAGGTAGGCGTCGTAGTTACCCTTGAAGCTCACGCTCATGCCGTCTTTGAGCTCGACGATGCGATCAACGTGCTTCAGCACATCCCGGTCGTGCGTGATAATGAGCATCGCCTCACGCGCACCCTTCATCCAGTCGATGAACTGTTGTTTGGCGACAAAGTCCATGTGGTTAGTCGGCTCGTCGATCAGTGCGAGGTGTGCATCGCTATGCATAACCTTCACCACTTCAACGAGCCGTTTCTGCCCGCCAGAGAGTGACGCAAACGGGCGATGCGCGACGCCGCTCAGTTGAAAGTTTTCAAGTTCGCGTTCGACAACTTCTTCGATCTGATAAAAGCCTTTGTCATCAAATCGCTGCAGGGCGTTCGTGTAGGCTTCAATCTTTTTCATATCGTCGCCCATGGTTTCCGGATACGTTTCGACGATATGACTCAGCTCAGCGTATTCGGGAAGGCCAGCGAGGACATATTGGAGCACGGTTGTATCAGCAGCTTCGTGATGCTCCTGCGAGGTTGCAACCACAGTTGTACCGCGACGATAGACGATCTCACCGGTAAAGTCTTTGTCAGTACCAGTCAAAATACCAAATAGCGTCGACTTTCCAACACCATTGCGCCCAACCACGCCGATCTTCTCGCCGTCCTGGATAGAGAGGATGACATTTTTATACAGACTCTTAGGCCCAAACGACTTTTCGGTGATGTTGATATCGGCGATCATACAGCCTCAAGTATACAAGAGGTGGGTCATAACTGGCCGAGGAATTTTATGTGTTGACAAAAAAGTGTTGTGAAATGGCATTTTTCCCTGGAGATACTTCCCCAAATCGGGCACTATAAAAACAAGTCTTACAAAAACCCAAACGGAGAGGATGGTCCTGTGGGAGAGGTTATTGATATTGGCAAAAAATTCCGCGAAGACCCCGCGGCTCGTATCGAAGTGCACCCCATACTCCTCAGTGAGATCGAGCACCGTGACCCGACCGGCGAAGCCGGTCTCGAAATCGTGACCGACTACCAGCTCGAGATCATGAGCGGCGTGCAGGCTCGTAACGCACTACTTCAGGCGATCCTACGGGCCAGGCGTCTCAACTAAGCATCTCAAACAGAGGTGACATATATTGACCTTATGTATATTTTATGATAAAATAGTTATTGTCCTGTTTCATTAGAAATGCACCTCCCGTCACGAAAGAATCGAGGATCCATGACCGAGACGCAACGGCTGCGCACCCCGCAGTCGGTGACGTTTGCCAACCTATACATCTGGCACGACACCGAGAGCTACCAGGGCCACGGAGCAGTTTCTCGGTTCTTTTTCACCGAGAGGCTCGTAGCCCCAGTGTTCGAGCGGCTCGTGAGGCCCAAGCTCATCCATATTCCCGGCGTCATGTCGGAAATGGGCGTACGCTTTCACAGTCGTCACCTGACGGTCCAGTGGTCAACTATGCTGCACGATGACGACTATGCGGCGCTGGAGTGTCGGATTGAACGGACCGCTACCGAAGTACTCGGTCGTACGTTTGACTGGAAACTGCCTGTTGTTCACCATCTGAACTCCCTGCAGGAAGTGTACGATATGGCACTCGTGCGTCGGGTGGACTGGCGCTTGGGACGGCTCTAGAGCAGGCGGAGACCCCGAGGCAGTCGATGCGCATGCATCCTGTCTCGGGGTCTGAACCCCAACAACCTCCTCATGCAGGAGGTTTTTCCTTTATAATCAGCCTATGGCTTTTGATGATTTTAAGAGTAAAGACTCGGTCGTTCTTGTCTATACGGGCGAAGGGAAAGGTAAAACCAGCGCGAGCTTAGGCCTCTTAGTACGCTCGCTCGGTGCAGGGTGGCGCGTTGCCTATGTCCAGTTCATCAAACTCTGGGATGTCTCAGAACATCAGTTTATCCGCGACATTATGTCTATCTATGAGCACCGTCTCGACTTTTATAAAGGTGGGCTCGGTTTTTACGAAGCGGGAGATATGAGCTCAGGTGCAAGCGATGATGATCATAAGCAACAAGCGCGAGCTACCTACGATTTCGCGCTACAGGCAGCCGCGAGCGGCGACTACCAGCTCGTCATCTGTGACGAGATCAACAATGCCGTCCATGATGGCCTCCTGACGATAGACGACCTCGAGCACCTTCTCGCCCAGAGACATCCCCAGACCAGCCTCTGCCTCACTGGCCGGGACTTTCCGAAGGAACTGCTTGACTGCGTCGATATCGCCACCAACATGACAAAGCTCAAACATCACTTCGATGATAACTATCTTGCCAACAAGGGCATCGACTACTAGCCTAAAATCTGATATAATATACCTATAAACGCACGGGGGAGCCTCGTGTGTTTTCGCATCTTCTAGCCACTACACGAAATCGGGTGAATCATGTCCAAGCTCAACCGCGGACCTGGCGGAGGTCCCAAGCGCCGCATCCGCACCATGTACCGAGCCATCGGGAACACGGTCATCATCATGCGCAACCGCAGCAAGAAGCCGATCCCGGCCAACTGGCGGGAACTGCTCGCCGACACGGTCATCGCTGTCTGTGATCATCCGCCGGGTCACTTCTATCACGCGACGACACCGCCGCACCTCAGGCGTATCGTGCAGCCTCGGTCAACGATTCCGTTCGGCAGCCTGCCGACCAGCATCGTGACCTTCACGCTCAGCGCGAAACCCGAGATCTCGCGTATGCAAAAGCGCGGGATCGACTGGGCGCTGAGCTTCTGTGACGTCAACACCTGGTCGGTTCCCAAGCCGAAGACTCACCTCGGTAAGGGCGGGGAGTGTTTCGTCAATACCGGCCTTCTCCTGAAGGATCGGCTCGTCGGCGACAACCGGCACTCCTTCAACGCCTACCGGCTCGACGGAGTGCCGGACATCAACTGGCGCCACCTCGAGCAGTACACGGCACGCAAAGGCCGTGCGGAGTACCTCGGCATCAAGACGACCTGTGGCGAACCGTGCTCGTGTCGGCGAACCTTGCCAGAGCTCTGGCCGCTCGGCTGGGAGATGCACTACTAAAAAGCCTGGTGGTTACTGCTGTAAACGCGGTAGCCACCAGGCTTTCTCCATTTCATCTCGTTTAGTCAAACTGTTTGAGCGCGTGGCGTGCCGTTGCGGTCTCGTAAAGTTTTTCGAGTTTCTTGATCTGCCCGGCCTCGGTAAACTGTGACGAAAGCTCGCGGCTTCGCTTGCTAAATGCTCGTCGGACTTTGTCGTCGCCAAGGATCCGAAGCACTGCCTCGGCAAAATCATTAACCGTATTCGGAACGATATATCCGTTCTCATCGTCCATGACAACTTCTGACAGCTCAGGATCGATCATAACGACGGGAAGGCCTGCGTGGGTTGCCTCGTGCAGTACCCAGGCCTGCGTATCGGTCAGGGAAGGAAAAGCAAAGACGCTGCTTGTTTCGTAGATCTTACCGAGTTCTTCGCGCTGCAGGGCGCCCGTAAAGGTGATTCGGTCCGGTACGAGTGACGCACTCGCGAGCTCTTCAAGCGTCTCACGGTACTCAAAGTCACCGACAAACAGGAGCCGTGCCTGTGGTCGCACCGCGTGTACCTGCTCGATCACAGGGATAAGCATCGCAAGGTTTTTTTCAGACCCGAGACGTCCGACAAAGGTAACAAGTTCGTCATCCTCGCTGATACCATACGCTTTGCGGAATGCCTTTTGCTCGGTCGCTGTACTCTTCGGCAACGGCGTCACGCCGTCCGGCTTGAGCGTTACTGGATACTGATAGTTGTCAGTGTGCTGCCAACTCTCCAGTTGGGTCTTTGATTTGCGGCTCAACGCAACGACTGCATCACACTTGCTATAGACAAGTGTCACCATGCGTTCGACGATGTCGATATTCCACTCAACACGGCCACGGCGCGGCCGGTAGAGCTTCATGATTTCGCGGAGGTCCTTGCCATCAACCTTGACCGTAAACGGCAAGAGGGCGATAAGGGCAAGGAGACCAGGGAGCAGGAGACCGTCCCGATAATGTTCGACATATTCACGGAGATCGGTACAGTGCTGTGCAACGAGCGGGGTATCAGTCTTGAACGCCGCATAGACGCCCATGAGACCGACCTGTCCTGGAGTAAAGAAGTGGACGACGTCGAGCTCGAGCTCACGGATTCGCCTCAGCACTCGCGGCGGGAAGAATAGGCTCGTATCGTAGTCGTCGTAGAAAGCGCCCTTGATACTCGGGAAGCGGATGATGTGCTCATCCTCTTCGAACTCTAGCGCCGTCTTGCTTGGGCGCATCGAACGAGCGGGACAAAAAATATACACTTCATGACCGAGCTCTTCGAGGTGCTTCTTTGTTGATTCGACGACGAACACGATGCCATTAATAGACGGCCGGTACGTGTCGGTAAACAGTCCGATTTTCATTACTTACCCACAAGTATACCAAAATCAAGCCTTTTCACGTACACTACAGGTAGTAAATAAGCGTATGCAAAAAACACAAAAACCAAAGAAAAGCTGGAAACCGCATAGGTGGTGGCACTGGACTCTCATCGTTGTCGCCGCACTCCTTGCTCTGATGTACAGTGCTCCCTGGTGGAACCCCGTCATATTTCCTCCTGTCAAAGATCCAGTGATCGGCGTGAGCTTTTCCGAAAAGCGCGCTGTCGAGCTTGGACTGGACTGGAAGGCTAATTACACCGCACTCCTCGATGACATGCATATCCCGACGTTTCGTCTCATGAGCTACTGGGATCTCCATGAGCCGATCCGCGGCCAATACGACTTCAGTTCGCTCGACTGGCAGATCAGCGAAGCAGGGAAGCGAGGCGCGACCGTATCGCTTGCGATCGGCCTCCGCCAGCCCCGTTGGCCCGAGTGCCATCAACCGACATGGGCAAACGAGCTCAGCGGTGGTGCTTGGAAGCAGGCGATGTACAGTTATATCGAAACGGTTGTCAAACGGTATGAAAACAACCCAACCGTCATAAACTGGCAGCTCGAGAACGAAGGCGTTAACGAGTGGTTTGGGTTGTGCGGTAAGCCAGACCGTGAGCGACTCCACGAAGAATACAAGCTCGTCGATAAGCTTTCGGATAAACCGATCTGGATGAGCCTCAGCGACCAGCACGGCTACCCGGTTACGACGCCTGTTCCGGACCGCTACGGCTATTCAGTGTACCGGGTCGTATGGAGTGAGAAATCATGGCCGTACAAGGGCTACCTCGTCTACCCAACACCGATCTGGTACCACCGACTCCGGGCCGCGATCATCAAAGCCTACACCGGGCGTGATATCTTCATCCATGAGCTCCAGCTTGAGCCATGGGGACCAGTCGATACCAAAGAAATGACGGTGGAGCAGCAGGATATCTCAATGAGTCCGTGGCAGATCGAAAACAATGTTCTGTTCGCGCGAGAGATCGGCACGCGTGACATATACACCTGGGGCGGTGAATGGTGGTACTGGCGAAAAGTTCATGGCGACCCAAGTATCTGGAATACCGTCAAAACAACGTTTGAGAACGCCCAGCAGTAACGGCTATTTTTTGAGTAGTTTGCGGTAGATTGCGACGACACGCTCAGCACCTGCTACCGAATCAAACCGTTTTGCGATCTCTTTCATCGCAAGCTCACGCGCCTCTGCATATGCGCCTGCGTCATGACGTAGATGCTCAAGTGCCGGAACGACTTCGTCCTCGGCAACCATGACAGCGGCGCCCTTGAACGTTTCATCGTAGTCAGGAATGGCACGGAGCACGACCGGGAGACCGGCTGCAGCTGCTTCGACCACGACAAGCCCGAACGTCTCCTGTTCTGAAGGCAACCAGAAAACGTCGGCAGCTTGGTAATATTGCTTAACCGCCTCATGCTCGATGACCCCGGTGCAACGAAAATTCTCCGGGGCGTTCTCGAGCATATGCTGCATATTCCCGTGATCAGCCGCCAGCTTCCCGAACGGCATACCGCCAACCCAGATAAAGTCCATGTCAGCAAGCTCCCTCGCCGCCGAAACAAAATCATCGACGCGTTTTCGAGGCTGTACCTGACCAGATCCTACAACTACCCACGCATCCTCAGCTATGCCGAGTGCTTTACGTGCAGCGGTCTTGTCGGCAGGTGTTGTAACGTAACGCGACGTATCAACGAGGTTATAAACGATCTCGATTGGTTTTTTGACGCCGAGCTTTTCGAGGGAACGTTTCGTTTCGTCAGATACCGCAAAGAGCATGTCAGCGCGGTTATAGAACCACCTGAGATATAGTTTTGCGAGCGGCAGCCAAAGCCTAGCCCCGACTAAACTTCCGACAAGTGAGTCAGGGACGATATGTGCTGAGACGACCTTTTTCGATGCAGGCGCGAGCAAGTGGCGAAGCGCATAGATACCAACGGTGTGAATATGGGTAATATCAGCCTCACCGAACTGGTTTACGGTCACCTCAACATCATCGCGCTTCTTGAGTGCGTTTGTTAGCTCAACGTATGCAGTGTGGACACCGTGTCCCTGTACGGTAAACTCGCTCTCCGACACCATGGTAACTTTGATCACATCCGCCTCCATTCACCGAAGAAATACCAAGCACTCCGGACATTGCCGCGCAGTCGACGAAACTTTGTCGGTACGACAGCCGTGACGTCCTGAGCAGCAGCCGACGGCTCGAGGCGAGCTGTTTCTTCGATTGTAGCGAGTATTTCTTCTTCTAGTTTCTTCTGCCACTCAGACTGCGGCGGCCATGCGCGTCCACGGTTCGTCGCTCGCCATGCGAGCACCATCGCGGGAATCACCGTAAAGGCGATATGTTTTTCTGGCAGCATCTGGGCATCAACTGATACTTCAGCATGCGCACCTGGGACATTTCGGAGCAGGTGTCCGCCGCCGTCCACAACGAGAAATTCCTCAAAAGCGCCCGAGGCATTGATACCGTTGACGACACGGTTCTCCAGTTCAGCTGCGAGACGATGGAGACGGTGACGACGCAGCCCCTCTATAACCATAAATGAGAACATCGGCCACACCGTCAGACGACCATGGTATTCGATAACACCCGGAAGGGGCTGGTGCGAATGCAGCGAGCGTGAACGAAGACCAACTGGCGTCAAAAAATCGTCCGAAAAGAGCCGCCGGACTACCGACGAGATGATCTCGATACGCCTCGGTTCCGGTATTTCGCTCCATAGGCCCGTGTTGAGTGTCCAGCCAGCGGTAACGGCAGGCATATCCACGAGACCTTTTTCATCAAACGCACTTCCAAAGTATTGCTCGTTCTCGTTCCAAAAATCTGAGATAAATGCCCGGCGCATGGCATGCGCAGCACTCTGCCATTCATGACGTTTCAGGTGATCCTCAAGCATCTGCGTCACGTCTTCGAGCGCATCGATTACAAAGGCCTGAACCTCGGTGTAGGTGAGGCCGCGCCGAAAATTCGCCAGCGTTCCGTCCTGCCGCGGGAAAGCAGTCGAAGAGTCCTGGAAGGTTTGGTAAGGCAGAGACCATTCGTTAGTCCGTTTTGTCACGAAGTGATCATGTTCATTGAGTTGCGACACGAGCCAGTCCGCAGCGCGAGCCAGTGACTCACGAAGCGTCAGCTGGTGACCCTCTCGGTTTTTGATCGTGATATCGAGAAATGATTTATCGACATGGGTGACGTATTTGTGCGCCAAACGGATATAGAGTGCCGTCGTGTCAGCTGCATAGTAGGTGAGGAGTTGTTTGTCGGTCGCGCCCCAGCGTTTTCGGAAGAAGCCAAGCGCTATGCGCTCTGCGCGGCCACCTTTCCAGGTCGTAAAGTCACGGTATTCATGGTGGATCCGGCCAGGCTGCTCGTGGGTTTTCGGATCGGTCTTTGTACCCTGTAGTGCAGCAAGTGCAACAATCGTTTCGCGTGTTACTTGGTGATCAAAGTCAGTGACGAACTTTGCCGCCATCGCGTTGTCGCGGCCAAAAAACGTGTGGTTATAGAAGGCACCGTTGCTCGTGTAGACACCCATGCCGTTGGTCGTTTTGAGACTCTCATAAGCATCCAGCACACCCGGAATAATAGCTTCGAGTTCGTCACGGTACCGGGATATCTCCATACTGCTTATAGCGTAGCACATTCTCTACGTATTACCTCTGGTACAATGGAGGGATGAAAAAGAAGCCTGTTCAGCCCGCGGCGATCATGAACCGCCGAGCTCGTTATGATTACGAACTCGGAGATGAACTTGTTGCTGGGCTGAGCCTTAATGGTCGTGAAGTTCGGGCGGCACGCCTTGGACACGTGCAGCTCAAGGGCAGTTACGTCAATGTAAAGTCAGGTGAACTCTGGCTCAACAACGCCAGCTTTAGTGTCATCAATAACGAAAAAGGCACCTCAAACGCTCGGACCGTTGATGATACGCCACGCAAGCTTCTCGCCAAAAAGCGCGAGATAGAGCAACTCGAAGACGCTAAAAAACAGGGTATGACGATCGTCCCAACCAAGCTCCTCACGCAAGGCCGCTTTATCAAGCTCGTGATCGCCCTCGGTAAGGGTAAGAAAAACTATGACAAGCGTGAAACAATCAAGCGCCGCGACCAAGAGCGCGACACAAAACGTAACTTTCGCTAACCGACGATAGTTCCGACGTTTTCGCCAGCAGCTGCGCGGGCGATATTACCTTCAGTGAGCAGGTCACAGATAATAACCGGTTTGTTCTGTTCCATAGCAAGCCCGAGTGCAGCCTTGTCCATGACAGCAATGTTCGCGTCGCTTAACGCTTCGTGGTGTGTGATAGTGTCGAGCTTAGTCGCGTCATCGTGCTTTGCCGGATCCTTGTCGTAGACACCGTCTACCTTGGTCGTCTTGATGACGACGTCACACTCGAGCTCGAGCGCCAAACTGAGCGCTGCCGTGTCGGTCGTGAGAAACGGACGGCCAATGCCGCCGGCAACGATAATGACCCGTCCTTTGGCAAGGTGACTAATGGCTCGACGGTTCGTGAACTGGTCAACCAGCTGGTCGGCTTTGATGTTACTGAGTGCTCGAGTGGCCACGCCCTCGGTATTGAAGACATCAGCCAGAGCAAGGGCGTTCATGAGAGTGGCAAGCATACCAACATTATCAGCAGTCACACGCTGGATCGAGTCATTGGCAAGCTGTGCGCCACGGGCATAGTTACCGCCACCAACCATGATGACGATTTCGGCGCCTACTTCTTTTGTTTTGGCGACTTCACGTGCGATCCACTTTGCACGTTCAGTGTCGAAACCACCTGACTGTTCACCTTGGAGCTGCTCTCCGGAGAGTTTGAGAAGAATACGTTTATACATTGAGTTCCAGTATACAGGCTAGCCGGATCGCGTGTGGTCAAAAACTATTGACTAGGTGACGGCACGACCGCTGATATACTTGAGGTATGAAACTATACAGCTGGAACGTGAACGGTATCCGTGCCGTTATCAACAAGGGAGCTTTTCAAAAATTTATGGCCGAGCATCAGCCAGATATCCTGTGTCTTCAGGAAACGAAAGCTCAGCAGGGCCAGGCTGTGATCGATCTTGAAGGTTACGAAGAGTACTGGAACAGTGCCGAGAAAAAAGGCTATTCAGGAACCGCAATCTTCACCAAAGTAAAGCCACTGAGCGTTATCAACGGCTTTACTGATGAGATCGCCGAAAAATACGGGCTCGCCGGCGATGCGTATGGCGACCCGAACAAAGAGGGGCGAATCATCAGCGCTGAGTTTGATGACTTTTACGTCGTTACCGTCTATACCCCGAACAGCAAAGGCGACCTCAGCCGGCTCGATCTCCGCTACAAGCAATGGGATCCGGCCTTCCTCGAACACATCCAGACACTTGAGAAACATAAGCCAGTGCTGTTTTGTGGAGACCTTAACGTTGCACACCAGGAAATCGACCTGGCTCGGCCTGCACAGAACGTCGGCAAGCACGGCTTTACAAACGAAGAACGTGAACGCTTCCAAGACTTCCTCGATGCCGGCTACATCGACACGTTCCGTGCCTTTTACCCAGACATGCGCGACATTTATTCATGGTGGACCGCCTGGGGTGGAGCCAGGGCTAACAACGTTGGTTGGCGCATCGATTACTGGCTTGCGAGTAAAGGTATTGCCGAGCGAGTAAGCGGCGCTGCCATCCATAACGACGTTATGGGTTCCGACCATTGCCCAGTTAGTATCGAGGTGGACGTCTAGTGATAACAATCGAGCAAGCAGTTGGTCTTCAGAGTTCATATCGAGCACACGAGAAGTACCGCGAACTACTAGAGGACACAACCATTCTTGCTGCAGTTGGTGCAACCGCAGTGGGAAAGAACTTCCTCATGGAAAAGAGCGGTCTTCCAGTTGTTGGTACGCTCACGACGAGAGCGCCGCGCGAGTCCGATGACCCAACACGTTATCGCTATATCGAGCTACCTGATATGCTCGGCAAAATCGAGCAGGCTGAGGTCATCCAGTATGGCGCTCATCCGCCCCACATTTACGCATCTGAACTTCAAGACTACGCCCTCGGAGAGCCGAACATATCCGACATTTACTACAGCGCGGTGAGCGCTCTCGAAAACAAAGGCTTTCAGAGCGTCAAGGCGTTCAGTACGCTCGTCTCGAAAGAGCAGTGGATGAGCCAACTCATGGAGCGTTTTGACGGTATGGATATCGGCACGATCCATGCGCGTCTCGTCGAAGCCCGGCAGAGCCTCCGCTGGACAAGGGCACAGAGCCTCGGTGCTCGTGCAGCCAACCATCTCGTCATCATCAATGCACCTGACAATGTCGACGAGAATGTCGCGCGCATCCGTGACTTTGCAAACGGCATCTACACTGAGCAGCCTGACGATGAAATGATACGTCGTTACGCCGAGGGTATGGAACAAACGATAGATATCGTATACAGCAGAATAAAGGCCTAACAGGAACCCCCCATGAACGAACACCATCAAGACATCCGACGAACTCTCCTCTTTCTCCGCAGCGGCGACCAGCTACTGCTCGCCATGAAAAAACGTGGCTTTGGGGAGGGTAAATGGAACGGTGTTGGCGGCAAGCTTGAGCCAGGTGAAACGATCGAGCAGGCGCTCGTTCGTGAATGCTTCGAAGAGATCGGTGTCACCCCAAAAAGCTGGCAGCCGGTCGGTGAACTTGATTTCGTACAGGATGCCGAGACAACAGACCCGTGGCACATGTTCGTCTACGCCTATATCAGCGACGAATGGGAAGGCAACCCATCCGAATCCGAAGAGATGATGCCCAAATGGTTCCATGTCGAGGATATTCCGTATGGTGATATGTGGGACGACGATGAGTTCTGGCTGCCATACGTACTTGACGGTAAAAAAGTCACCGGTGAGTTTACCTTTGATATTGACGACCGGCTGCTGACGCATGACGTCAGGGTCGTCGAGGAGCTCCCGAGTGAGCACTAAAAAGGTTGCTGTCTTTGATATCGACGGGACGCTATATCGATGGCAGCTGTTCCACGAGCTCGTCGAAGAACTGACACGGGCGGAGGTTTTTCCCGATAGCACCTTCCGCGAAGTCGATACCGCCTGGAATGACTGGCGCGGTGGCGAACTGCATTTCCATGGTTATGAATCGCTCGTTATCGAAACGCTCATGAAATACTTGCCACTCATCCCAGTCAAGACGTTTGAAGCTGCTTGTGATAAAGTTATCGCCCAGAGCTCACATAAACTTCACGCCTATCCAAAGAAACTCCTCGCAAAACTCAAGAAGGAAGGCTACACCATCGTTGCCATATCAGGCTCCCAGCAAGAGCTGCTTGATCGCTTTGCAAAAAAACACGGTATTGATATCGCTATCGGTGCCGTATATGAACGAAAAGACGGCCGCTTTACTGGCGAAACGAGCCGGATGACTATCGGCCGCAAGGCCGCTATCTTGCGAGAGATCGTCGATGAGCACGGATTTACACTTGAGGAGAGTGTGGCAATCGGCGATAGCGAAGGTGATATCGAGCTGCTATCTGCCGTCGAAAAACCGATCGCCTTCAATCCCTCAGAAGGACTTTTTGAGCAGGCAAGAACAGTTGGTTGGCCGATCGTTGTCGAACGCAAGAACATAGCCTATTGCCTGGAAAGGAAAGACGATGCACTCATACTGGCAGAAACAATCGTCTACTAAACCGCTCTTTCCGGATATCGAATGGAACAAGCCCGAGCAGCGCGCACATGCCGGCAAGCTCGCTATTATCGGCGGCAATAAGCTCGGCTTCGTCGCTATCCGCGACGCCTATGAAGTTGCAAGCGGTCTCGGCGCCGGTCAAATCCGTGCTGTGTTGCCGGATGTTCTAAAGCGCACCATTCCTGCGAGCGTTAGTGACACTATCTTTGTACCCTCAAACCCCTCGGGCGGCTTTAGCAGGGAAGCACTGCCGGAGTTTCAAGCTGCTTGTGCGTGGGCGGACATCTGCCTGCTCATCGGCGACGCTGGCCGCAACTCAGAAACAGCGATGTCATTTGAGACGCTTCTTGGCTCAGACTCGCGTGTCGTCATTACACGTGATGCCGTTGACCTGCTCATGCCAGCAATGGGCCGGTTTGTTGATCGTGACAATACGACGTTTGTCGTATCCTTCGCCCAACTGCAAAAAATCTTCCAAAGCGTTTATTACCCAAAGATTATCAGCTTCTCTATGCAGCTCCTCCAGCTCGTCGAGACACTGCACAAATTTACGATCACCTATCCTGTGACGATCGTGACGTTTCACCAGAATCAGCTCGTTCTTGCGCACAACGGACAAGTCATCACGCAGGAGTTTGATCAACCGATGGCTATATGGCGCGGCATCACCGCGACTCGCGCGGCCACGTATTTACTATGGAATCCAACGAAACCACTTGAGGCAATTGCCACAAGTTTTAGCGCCTAAGCTTGCGTTCCAAAAAACGGCGTTTATTATAAGGAATATGAAGCGCCCAAAATACACACCTCGCTCTGAACGAAATAAACGATGCGAGAAACCGGGCATGTGTCTTAGTCTCGAAGGGGAGCCGATCCTGCGCTGCAACGATGCGCCCGACTACCAAAACTACGCGCTACCACTCTCTGAAAACGCCTGTATGAAGACGATCGCTGAGCATGAACCGTACATGAACGACCCTTACAAAGAAGCCTACGTTCGTATCTCACATCAGCTTGACCAAACGCTCTCAGATCCATATCTCGCAAACACGCCAGTCAATCTCGATATGCGGTTTATGGCAATGGAGCGCGACCTACGCGAGCTTATCGATAGCCCTGAACTTTCGACCGGCGACAACGGTCGATACCTCTACCATATTGACGCTCGCATGCTGGACGCCTACCTCGGCGCCTTTTACCATCGTACCTTGCACGGTGTCGACGCGCCGATGCCACGTGACATTATCGAAAACACTCATCGTGCCATGGCTGAGATCTTGGCTGATTTTGATAACCTCTATCGACACACTGCAGCAGCGGTCGCCTTTAAACGTACCGAGGTAGAAATCCCAACCTTCCTCCTCAGGACCAAAGATCCTAACTGGTTTACGTATCCAACGCTGTTCCGAGAAGATGCGAGTCAGACCCGTGAATACAACCACGACAGCTATAACATTTTTGAGGGCACAAAGACACCGATCCAAATCAAACATACCGACTATCGACGCAAAAACGGCAAGCACGCCAGCCAAGGTTACACAGAAGGGACGCTGGTTGCTATCCATCAGGACGTCGTAAACCTTGATTTTCAAGACGGCGAAACACATGTCACGGTTGTCGAACCAAAAGAACGCTATATCGACGAAGACGATGCCTATCCGTACGCGGCATATGATGAAGAGCCTCGCTTTATCGCCTGGGGAGCTCGTCATGATGTCGTTGTCGATGAAGAATACCCAACCGAGTACATCCAAAAGATCGGCGGGTACCGTCGGGATGGACTTGTCGATGCACTCGTTCGAGAAGCACGCGGGGAAAAACTGAGCATCGATGAGCTCAACATGCTCAACGGCGCCAGCCACTATCTGATGGCTGCGATCCGCGAAAAACGCTAAACTTTTTGCTTGTTTTCAGCTGTAGGCTGAGTTACCATAAGCGTAAATGGAGAGGGTAGAGACACAAAAACCAACCCGTCATTGGCGTTTTTCGACCAAGAATTATAACTCACTTCTGCCGCCAGGACCGCTCGCTGAGTACGTCGACGCCGACGCCGCGCTCGCTGCAATGCGTCACTGCATGACCCTTCGAAAACCGGAGGGTCATTTTCATTCGGCATGGCGACACATCGAGTTCGCTATGAATCAGAACGTTAACTATCTGAGCGACTCTCTGAGGCGCAAATACATGGGCGATGCCCAGTGGCTCCTTGCGGGCATTATCGGCAGTACAGGCGAGCAGGTAAACCGTAAGACCAACCCGGACCTCTACGCACAGGCACTCACGCTCAGCATCTATATGCCAGCGCTCACGAAACGGGCGCTTGATATACCGATCACTTCTCATGACTGTCGAAACATCTACTACTCATTTGGTCATGCCTTCAAATCGATCAATGCGCTCAACCTGTCTGACGCAAGCTACAAAAGCTCCCGTTTCGCGGAAATGCTTGGCCCAGCTCTCAGCGCACGCACCGGACGTCCTGATGCGCTCCTCTATCCAGCCTCACCGCGCGAGGAAGCTTCATCGAACCAGCACCTCAACCATGACGGCTACTTCATCAAAGACGGCGAAAAGATTCCCCTCCAGACCAAGTTGATCCAGACGGATAAGGTTTATCATGATCCAACCCGAACCATCTACATCGAGCCACTCGCCGAGCACGCACTCAGGAGAGCCGGATGTATTCCTAATGATGCCGAGCTCTGGATAGGTGATTGCACAGAGATAGCTGCCGAGCTTATTACCGAAGAGACCGATGGCTATATCGATGAACAAGGGAAGTTGGCGCTCGACTATCTCACGCGCTCAGTAGTAGCGCGATATGAATATCAGCCATCGGCGGCATAAGTAAAAATAATTCGTTTTTGGTGGGCGAGGAGGGAATCGAACCCTCAATCCGTTAGGAACACGATTTTGAGTCGTGCGCGTATACCAATTCCGCCACTCGCCCACAAAAACCAACTATTTTAAATTTGCGGCACTGTCTACCAATGAGGTCCCCGCGAAACTATGTTTCCTGGGGTGTAGTTCCATCACCGCGGCACGAGTTGTTAAAAAACCGAAATCCCTCAACCAAAGCAAAAGAGGTATCGTCCCTTTAAAGTGAACGGGTTCAATTGTACAATAAGATGAACAGGAAGACCATTGAACTATGCAGCCTACTAACAACGATGACGCGAGTCGCAATGTAAACGTTCCCGCCCGAGCCTCTGCGGGCTCAGTTCGCACACCTGACCGCGAAGCAGCCGCACAACTCATGCGACAGCAGATCAACCATATCTACGACGAAACCCCGACCGAACAGCAGCACCAAAACCCTTACAAACAAACCCACAGTGAACAGGCTGATCACACCGCTTCGACCGCAACAGTCGCAAACAGCGACTGGCGCCAGTACCACAGCGCTTGGCAGTCGTATTACCAACAGTATTACGAGCGATACTACCTTGCTCAGCTCCACCGACGCCAGCAAGCCATCAAGCCCGTAACCACCACGAGTACACAGCAGGAAGGCGTAACACCACAACCTCAACTCCAGGAGGAAATCACAGAAGACCAGGCTGTAAACGAACTGCGATCAAAGCTGCTAAATGAAGTAAAGGAACGTTCCGCGAAAGTTCGGCGAAGCCGGCACTTCATGCCGCTCGTTGCTGCGATTTCTGTAGCGCTCGTTTTCGGTATCTTGCAGTACAACCGCTTGATTGTTGCTCAGGTAAAAGCCTACGTCAGCCCAGGGTCTATCAACCCGCAAAACGTCATTCTTGACCCAACGACGAGCACAAAAGTTGGCCCAGAGCCAAAGGTTATCATCCCAAAGATCAATGTCGATGCACCAGTTGTTTATGACGTCCCATCGCTCGCCGAGCATGTCGTCCAAGACAAACTCCGCAGCGGCGTTGTTCACTATCCCATTCCGGGAGCAAGCAGTGTACCGGGCCAAACCGGCAACACGGTCATTCTCGGTCACTCCAGTAACGACGTCTTTGATGATGGTGCGTACAAATTTGTCTTCGTGCAACTCGATAAACTTCAGAAGGGCGACACCTTTTATCTTAACTACCAAGGTACCCGCTACACCTATAGCGTGACAGAAAAGAAGGTCATCGATCCGACTGAAGTCTCGCAGCTTGTCATAAATACCGACAAACCTCTGGCAACACTGGTCACTTGTACGCCACCAGGAACCGCCCTCAAGCGCCTCGTCGTAATCGCTGAGCAGATCAGCCCAGACCCAACTAAAGCCACCTCTAACACAAATGCTACTAACAACTCAAAGCTTCCGAGTATCGCTGGCAACTCGCCAACACTATTTGAACGACTCTTTGGCGGCAACTAAGCTATCGATCTAAAAGCCTGAAGGCGAAAAGACTACTTATCTATTGTCATTCGTGAGGCCTGGAGGACGAATGCACCTGACTGCGTCTTACCTAAACTGTAGAGCAACTTGCCATTGTCGTTGAGCGTCACAGGTAAGCCTGCAAGCGCAGAGGTAATGACATGCTGGTTAGCACCGTCAAACTCAGTAAGCCTCAGGTCGTTGTCACCCGTCGATGCGAGATAGTAGTCGTCAATCCACTGGAGTGGCTTCGTCGGATCTGGAACATTGCCTGGCAAGTTTACTTCGGCTTTTTCAGACGTTTCAAGGTCGTAGTTCGTAAACTGTGAGCCAGTACCGGTTGCGACAAACCTTCCGCTGTTACTGAAGCGGAGCCAGCCAATAGCGCTCGATGTAGCGAACGAAACAAGTTTTTTACGCTGAGGTGTTTCTGGGTCTTTGTATATCTGTACCGACGTACCGCGACCGACAGCTAGGTAGTAATCGTTAAAGTATTCGGCAACATCAACCTGGATGGGCATTGTCGAGTCGTAGGTCGCGACACGCGCAGCTTTTCCGTCGACCACGATACCAACCCCAACCTTGTTATCGATCGGCTTCTTGACGTAGGAAATGGTTGTCGTTTTATAGAGTTCAAATGTTGCAACATCTTTAACGAGGGGCTGTGAGATTGTTCCTGCGCCACTGTCGAGACGTCGGATAGAGCCGTCATTTTCGAGAGCGTAAAATACCGAGCCGCTCGTGCCGGAGAAGTGGATGTCCGTCAGATTAATCCCAAGCTTACTCGAAACATTCACAGTATTATCAATATCCGTGCGGTCAATTCTCAAGTACTCGATGGTGTCACCGGTGACGTGCCTAACCAGTGCATAGCGGGCGCCAAAGTCCCACTCCTCGAGCGAGAACTGGTGCGGTTGGCCTTCCTTTTGCGTATAGCTTGCAGCTGGAAGGACGAGCTGACTAAAGACCGGCTTGTCTTCGTCTCGGATATCAACGAGTGTAAACTCCGGCTTGTCAGCGACTGGTTGGATAAGGAACCATTTTTTATCAGGCGATGGCAATGCGTCGACGACACTTGGGAATTCCTTAACAGCAGTAGTTCGAATCGTCTCAGGCACCATTCGTGCATAGTTAAGCCACCTCAGCTCACTAGCTTTGACAGTAAAGGTCTTCTGCCAGGTCTTGTAGCCGCTCAACTGCATCGTCACGGTATGTTCGCCAGCATCGACATTACGTTTTCCTGGCGTGACAAAAGAGAGCGTTTCACGATCAAGCGTGATCGTCGCTGCACTCGGGAAACTCCTGAACTGCAAGAGAGCTCCTTGCTCAACGTCACCGCTCTTTAGATCGAGCCGATAACCCAGCACCAAAAAGATACAGACGGTTGAGATCAGTGCGACTGCTGTCGTCATGACGCCGTATGTAAAGTAGAGGAGTAGTTTGCGTTTTCGTGGAGATTGACCGTGTTGTTGCATGTGATTTTCGAGTTAGTGCTATAGAGCCTTATAGTGCAGTCATTAGTATAGCAAAACCGCTTAAAAAGTCCTTGCACATTTCTGCCTCAGTGACTACCATAGTGGTAACGGTTCTTATAGATAGAACATAAAATGTCAAAGCAAGAAAGAGCGAAAAGATGAGGGGTAAAAACACACTGGTTATCAACGGGAAAGTCTATGACGCCGTTACTGGTCTTCCTGTTGCCGCCCCAACTCCTGTCAGCAAACCGGCTGACGTTGTCGCCGTTCCAATTGCCGCTCCCATGAGCACTGACGTGAAGCCGGCCCTGCGCACGCGCACACCGCTCCACGCCAAGCAGGCCCACCACGTCACCAAAAAAAGTGCGACGCTTCGACGCGACGTCCTGAAGAAGCCGGCAGCAAAACCCCAAGTCGGCGCTGCTCGCCGCAAGCCAGCCACAGGTCACATCACTCGTAGCGAGGCAATAAGCCGTTTCGCACCACACCCGCAGCCGCTTAAAGCTACCCCAGCACCTAAAACTGCGATGCCACGCCTGGACATTACTCCCGTAAAAGCGCAGCAAAAGCCAGTAACTCACCCAATCGTTGCGCAAAAACATGCACTCGTTACTAAACCGGCAGCCACCAAAGCCGATCCGCAGCTAAGCTCTCGTGCACTCAAGGAGAAGCTCATCGCCGAACGCCTTGCCAAGGTTGACACGACTCCTGTCGCCAAGGTGCCGAAACAACGTTCACGTCTCTTTTCGAAGCAACCCCGTGTCGCAAGCCTCTTGGCCGCTTCGTTTGCCATCATGATCCTTGGCGGCTATCTCACATACCTGAACATGCCAGGACTTTCCGTCCGTGTCGCAGCTGCACAGGCTGATGTTGCTGCTAGTTTTCCTGACTATCACCCAGACGGCTACCGTTTCAACGGTCCGGTTGCGTACGCACCAGGTCAGGTTGCAATCGAGTTCAAGGCTAACGGCGGCACCACTGGCTACACCGTCACCGAGCAAAAGAGCACCTGGGATTCACAAGCCGTCTACGACAATATCGTCGCCAAAGCTGCCGACAACAGCTACGTCACCAATTCACAGCAAGGCCTCACCATTTACACGTTCAAGGGTGATGCTGCTTGGGTAAACAAGGGCATCCTCTATACCGTCCACGGTGACGCACCGCTCAGCAACGAACAATTACTTCGTATCGCTGCCAGTCTTTAGTTTTTTTATTCCACTCCCGCAATCTTCAACGCATTGAAAACTCTGGGGGTGGGCCCGTCATAACGACGGGCCAAGGGACAGAGAAGCCCCGGAACGTCACTGAGTGACGTCGTCGTGCTGTATGGCACCGTACCGGCTGATAGCCTCGACGATTACCACAGCTACGTACATGATGAGAAATGCCTGTACGGCAAGACCGAATGCAATCATGACGGCGAGACTCCCCGTCAGACCGTACACGATACCCATGAACAAGAAGATGCACATGGAAACGATCTGTGCCCGACGAGCCAGTCGGGAACTGATGTCTGTCATCTAAACTCCTCTGTCTTGTATCACCAATTGGCGACGATGTAAGGTACGAGCGGTGTCTGGATTTCCCCAAACAGTGCTGTATATTTTCATATTAGCATAATACTTATGTTTTGTCAAGTGAGGTTTTGATTATCTACATCTGTTACAATAATTCCATATGACAAAAGTTGTAACCCGTTTTGCCCCAAGCCCAACAGGCTTTTTACATGTTGGCGGTGTTCGTACCGCACTTTTTGCATGGCTCCTTGCTCGTCAAGCCGACGGCACGTTTATCCTTCGTATCGAGGACACTGACAAGAATCGTGAGGTTGAAGGCTCAATCGATCACATCATCCAGTGCCTCCAAACACTCGGCATTGATTACGATCTCGGTCCTGGCAAAGATGGCCCAACTGGCCCATACAAACAATCAGACCGCCTCGACATCTATCACCGCTGGGCGAAAAAACTCGTCGAAGAAGGTCGTGCCTATGCCGACCCGTACACACCCGAAGAGCTCAACCACTTCCGCGAACAAGCCCAAGCCGAAAAGCGCCCGTTCTTATACCGTAACCATCGTCCAGAAAACCCGCCTGTCTGGGACGGTAAACTACCACTCCGTTTCAAGAGTGACCCGAAGGCGTACGAATGGCACGATGAAGTCATGGGCGACCTCAAAACTGGCCCAGAGGTTATGGACGACTTTATCCTTATCAAGAGCGATGGGTATCCGACCTACAACTTTGCGCACATCGTAGACGACGCCGAGATGGGTGTAACACACGTCATCCGTGGCCAGGAATTCCTGAGCAGCATGCCAAACTACCTCAACCTCTACGAGGCACTTGGGCTTAGCCGGCCACTCTTTGCAACCATGCCACACATCATGAACGAGCAGGGCAACAAAAAGCTCGGCAAGCGCGACGGCGCCAAAGACGTCCTCGACTACATCCGCGACGGGTATCTGCCGGAAACGATGATGAGCTTTATCGCTACGCTCGGCTGGAATGACGGCACAGAGCAGGAGGTCTTTAGCCGGGACGAACTGATCGAAAAGTTCAGCCTGGATCGAGTTGGCCGCTCTGGTGCCCGTTTTGACGAAAAGCGTCTGCTTTGGATGAACGGCCAATTTATCCGGGAGCTTAGTCTCGACGACCTACAGGAGCGCGTCGCCGACTTTTGGCCAGAAAGTGCCAAGGATGCAGAGGATAGTTACAAACGGCAAGTGCTCGCTCTCGCGCAAGACCGCCTCAAAACACTCCAGGATCTTCCGGCTCTTACTGACTACTTCTTCCGCACACCAGAGATTGACCGATCACTCATTGAGGACAACAAGCAGCTGAAGAAACTCGAGCAAGCTAAGGTTGTTTCGCTCCTTACTGCTGCTCGTGAAGCACTCGAGACAACCGAATGGAACGCAGACTCGATCCAAGAGAGCCTCAATGGACTGCTTGAGACGACAGGGCAGAAGCCGGGCGTATTGCTTAGCTTGATTCGCATCGCGACGACATGGGCACCGTTCAGTCCGCAGCTCAATGACACCCTCGCACTACTCGGTCGTGAGGCGACACTCGAACGGCTTCAGTCGGCCATCCAAAACACCGCCGCTTAAAGCGCTTACGCCTGGGGTTTTTATCTGTTATACTTGCCTCATATGGGCATCGCACTTGCAAAGAAATTCCATGGACTTTCGCGTCTAAAATGGACCCGTTTGCACCAAATCCTCCACGACAACCATGGAGTGCGTTACTTTGTTATTGCGGTCGGCATATTGCTCGCCACGGGTCTCGTAGTCATCGCCTGGATGTGGCAACAGCCCGAACCCCAACTCCCAACCGTCTTTAGTCCGGTCCGTAAAGCCAAAGAAGCACCAAAGTTCTACTCACCGCTAACTGGCGTTGCGCTTTCCGAAGAAGCGCCAACGAAGCGCCCCGTTACTGCTATTATGATCGAAAATAGCCCGGATGCCCGTCCTCAGTCCGGGCTCAAGGATGCCGGCGTCGTATACGAGGCAATCGCCGAAGGTGGTATCACGCGTTTCCTCGCGCTCTACCAAGAGTCGCGCCCAGGGCTTATCGGACCAGTGCGAAGCGTTCGACCTTACTACGTCGAATGGGCGGCAGCCTATGATGCGGCGGTTGCGCACATCGGCGGCAGTGCTCGAGCCCTCAGTATGATCCGCTCCGGCAGCTACGGACTCGACATCGACCAGTTCTTTAACGCCGGCGCTTACTGGCGCGCCAGTGACCGGCGGGCACCGCACAACGTCTACACCAACTCCGACAATCTTGACCAACTCATCGCTTCAAAGGGCAAGACAGGCAGCGCGTTTACCCCGATCGAGCGTAAAGACGAGGCAAAGAGCAAGGCACCAAACGCGACCCACATCAACCTGCCGATATCATCGGCGTGGTATAACATCGACTACGACTACCAAGCAGAGACAAACAACTACCTCCGAAAGGTAGGTGGCGAGCCGCATAACGACCGTGAAGGCGGACAGATCCAGCCCAAGGTTGTCATCGCGATCGAGGTTGCCATGACCCGGGAGATGGAAGACGGTTACCGCGAGCAAATCACCACCACCGGTAGTGGTAAGGCATACGTTTTCCAAGACGGAACCGTCACCGAAGCCATCTGGCAGCGCCCAGACGTTAAGAACCCGATAACCTTCGCCGATACTGCAGGTAAACCGCTCAAGCTCAACCGCGGTCAGACGTGGATCACAGCGCTCCCAAGCGGCAGGGTACCGTCATGGCAATAACTCGTCTCGTCGATGTTTTTCCGGCTCACCGTCGTCGCGTCATCTTTGCGACCCTCGCGCTCCAGCTCGGCCTCCTCGTAGTGCTCACGATCCTGCTCATCAGCGCTGGTCTCGATATCCTCACGATCGTCGTCTTTGTCCTGATACCGGTTGCTGTCCTGCAAATCTTTGCGTTCATCATCATCGGAACCTACGCGCTGCAACCACTTGATTTTTTGGCGCGCACGATCACGCAGGTTTCAGACCAACCTCACAACAGCATCCCGCCAAATCTCAACGGTACCTACCACGAACGTACCGGCCTCAAGTTGATGGTCGACACCATCTACAACCTTGCGCTAAACGGTGCAAAAACAGAGCAGACTGAGTCAAAGGCTAGCGACCTCCATACTGCGCTCCTCGACAAGTTGCCGGGCGGTGTCATCGCACTGGATGAGGATCGCAAGATCATCTACGCCAATCAGAGCGCTCCGGTTGTCGTCGACACCGACGGCAAAGCCAACATCCAACTCCTGTTCGAAGGCGAGGACTCGCTTACCTCATGGCTAGACAAAGTAGAGACCTCCCAGGTGAGTGCGGCCGAAACCTGGAACCGCGTCCAGAGCGCGCTACCCGGTGATCCGAATCGTAAAGTCTACGATATCTTTGCAACCTATCAGAAAAATGGTTCGCAGGGGATCGATACACTGCTTTTGCTCGTCGATCAAACAACTCACTACGCCGTAAACGAAGAAGATATGGACTTTATCGCCCTTGCTGCACATGAGCTCCGAGGCCCGATCACGGTGATCAAAGGTTATCTCGATATACTGCGCCCAGAATTAGACCAAACACTTAACGATGATCAGCGACAACTATTTGACCGCCTCGACGTTTCAGCAAGCCGCCTGAGCGGATACGTAGGTAACGTCCTTAACGCCTCAAAATACGACCGTCGTCACCTGAAACTACACCTCCGTGAAGACCATATCACCGACATCTACGCCCTCGTTGCCGACGACCTCGCCCTCCGCGCAAGCACACAAGGCAGGCTCCTGTCGGTCGTCATTCCGAACGACCTGCCGTCGATCGCCGCAGACCGGAACAGTCTCTCCGAAGTTATGGCCAACCTCGTCGACAACGCTATCAAGTATTCACGCGAAGGAGGCCAAGTTGTCGTCTCGGCAGGCGTGGACGGCGAAAAAGTATTCTTCCGTGTCGAAGACCACGGTATCGGCATCCCGAGCTCAGTCGTTGGCAGCCTCTTTAGTAAGTTCTACCGATCACACCGTTCTAAGACAACTGTTGCCGGTACTGGCCTCGGGCTGTATATCTCAAAGGCCATCATCGAGTCTCACGGTGGACACATAGGCTTGTCATCGACCGAAGGCCAGGGAAGTATCTTTTACTTCAACCTACCGCTTTACTCAGCAGTTGCCGACAAGCTCCTGGCCGCAAACAGCGAAAATCAAGGTATTATAGAAACAAGTAGCGGGTGGATAAAAAACCACTCGATGTATAGGGGATAAAGTAGATACATGGCCGCAATTCAAACCATTCTGATCATCGAAGACGATCGCTTCATCGGCGAGATGTACAAGCGCAGCCTCGCGCAAGCCGGTTATCAGGTTGACTGGGTCGTGACAGGGCGTGAAGGCGAACTTGCTGCGCTCGCAAAGCCGTATGATCTCGTTCTCCTCGACATCATGCTTCCTGAAATGCAGGGCGGGGACGTACTCGACCTGCTCCGAGGGAAAGAAGACAAGATCCCTCATAGCCGTGTCATCATCATGACGAACTTCGACCAAGACGAGGAAGCCCGTACCGCCCTCCAAGCCAAAGTCGACGGCTATCTCATCAAAGCAGACATTACTCCTCGTAAACTCATCGACATCATCTCCCAGATGACCAAGGTCGAGTAGAGACCCCGCGATGGCCCCCAAGCTCTTCAAATTCCTCGTCTGGCTTGGAACGGCGGCAGTTCTGGCAATTGCGCTGTACGTATGGTGGCCGTCCACTGAGAACCTCACGACCTACTCGTTATTTCCGATCTTTGGGCTCGTTGCGTTCAGCCTGATGTGGACGCACTACACCGCTGGCGCGCTTCGCGAATACCTCAACATACCCGAAGATACTCTCAAGAACCATTTTCAACTCACGAGCTATATCGTACTCTTTAGTATCATTGCTCACCCAACCCTACTCGAAACACAGTTGTATCTCGATGGACTCGGTTTGCCGTACCATAGTATCCCAGCCGTTTATGTCACGACGACAGAACGTCTGGCTATCGTCGCCGGCATTACTGCACTTATCTGCTTCTTGTTCTTCGAGCTTTACCGGTTTTTCAAGCAACGGCCATGGTGGAAGTATGTCGAGTGGGCAAACGTCGGTGCGATGGGGCTCATACTATGGCATGGATTTACCCTCGGCGGTGAGTTGCGGCAACCGTGGTTCCAGATTGTCTGGGCCTTCTACGCTGTGACATTCGCAGTCTCAGTAGCGTATAGTGGATACAGTAAGCGGAGGAATCACCATGGAAGAAAAGAACACGTCTAGAGGGCTCGTTATCGGTATCGTCGTTGCAGCACTGGCGATCGCGGGCCTCGTTGTTTTTGTACTGAGCGGCCAACCGGCTAACGCGCCCGAAAACACCAACACGCAAACAAACGCGCCGACAGGCTCATCTGAACGTGACAATGAAGCCGTCCCGAGCCCAGGTGAACGCATGATGATAACGTTCACCAACAACGGTTTCGAGCCCGACAATCTTACCGTGAAAAAGGGTACAGTAGTCACTATCAAGAACGACTCTTCCCGCAACCTCCAGTTTTCCTCCAACGACCACCCGACCCACCGCGCCAACCCCGAGATGAACCTCCCAACAACGAAGCCTGGTGAGTCAGACTCGTACACGGCAACCGTTGTCGGCAAATGGGGTTTCCATGACCACCTCGACGACAGCAAAACAGGAACTATCACCGTAACGGAGTAACTATTTAGTGGCTACATTTTCATTCGACATCGTATCTGACTACGACAAAGCTGAGATCAACAACGTCTTTATGCAAGCAGGGCGCGAGATCGCGAACCGCTACGACTTCAAGGGAACACCAGCAAACCTCGATTGGCTTGGCGATAAAGCAGGTTTCGTCATCACCGGCAACAGCGACATGCAGCTCGATGCCATCACCGACATCGTGCGACGCGGTCTCATCAACCGTGACCAGAGCACCAAGGTGCTAGACCTAAGCAAAGAGCCGACGACGAGTAACCTCAAGATGGTCAAAGAAGTGCCGTTTGTGGCTGGCCTCGATAGCGACAAAGCCAAACAGGTCACCAAGGTAATTCGTGATGCCTTCCCGAAAGCAAAGCCGCAGATTCAGGGCGACGCCGTCCGAGTTAGCAGCGGCAGCAAAGACGACCTGCAAAAAATCATGCAGCTCCTCCGTGAGCAGGACTTCGACTTTCCGCTCAGCTTTACGAACTTCCGCTAACCGAGCAGGTCTTTGACCTGGGCGAGGGCGAGCACTACGGCAATGAGCACGATGAGTGCAACTTCAAAGGCTGGACCCTTGTCGAGATGCGGCAGGATGCCAGCTCGGATCGCGCGGTCTGCCGCACGGAAACGGCGATAGCCGATAACCGCAAATATCGCACCAGCGATAATAGCCGTGACGCCGGTCGCAAACCCAAGTGCTGAGTCACTTACGAAATGAGCGAGGGCAATACCCCCAGCCTGCATCGTGAGAGCTGTCCGTATCCACGCCAGTAGAGTGCGCTCGTTTGCGAGCAAAAAGCGGGTGTCGACATCTAGTTTTTCTTGTTTCTTCATACCGGTTCATTCTACCATGAGTGATTTTTGTAATCTTTTCAAAAGTAGTATCATGGAAGTATTAGGCCAGATAAGGGAGAAGGAACAAATCAGATGATAAAAGGTTTAGTTGTAGGGGTTATGCTTGCGACCGTAACCGTCCTCGGTACGAGCCAGACATCATATGCACTTCATACAGTTGACGGCGTTACTCAGTCACTCTTAGGACGTGCCCAGCAAGCTCAAGAGCACGTCCAGTCCGTCGTTGACCGACGCGCCGAAAAGCAAGCCGACATTGACGCAAAACGACAAGCGATCGAGCAACGTCTCGCTGAACGTCGTGCCGCAGTGACTGAAAAACTGAGTGGTGAACGCGTCGAACGCTGCGAGAAAAAGGAGCCGATGATCAACCAAGTGCTTGATACGCGTGTTGATGCCGCCCAAAAGCATTTCGACAAGCTAAGGGCTATCCACGAAAAACTCGATGCATTTGTGACCGAAAAGCAGCTCTCTGTTGATAACGCGAGCGCGCTCACGCTCATTCTCAGCGAAAAGCAGGATGACGCCCAGGCAGCCATCGATGCTGTTAAGGCGCTCGACTTTGAGTGTACGATCGCCGACGCACATGCACCGGGTCTTATCGTTATCGACCAGATGACCGAGACGAAACAAGCCCTCAAGGACTACCGAACCGTCATCAAGGACTATGCAGTTGCTATCCGAAGTGCCGCAGCCGAAGCAGCGAACAACGAGACAACAGAAACTGACACGAACGAACAAACCCAGGAGGTGACGCAATGAAACTACCGTCTCTCCACCGCCGTCGTCCGCTCCTCGGCCTCGTTATGGTCGTTGCGACGATCACTGTTGTAGGGTTTGTTGCGTTCCGTTTCCTCGACGCTCAGGACAATACGCAGGTCGCTGACACAACGTCACAGACAGCTCCAGCTGAAACACAAGTTGCCAGTGTTGAGAATGTCGAAGACGTTGAGACTGTTACCGACGAGCTCGACCAAGCCGACGCCGAGCTCAACGCCATCGACGCCGAACTCGATACCCAATTCGCGTTCTAGACAGCTACCCCTGTAGGTATATTGCATAAACATTATAATTATGCTATAATATAAACGATATGCATACGCTGCATACTGTAGTCTTTCCAATCTAGCTCTAGGAGATCCATTGAAGAAGCCACTCCGGCTCACCATCCCGCTGCTTCTGCTGTGCACGATGGTTCTGTCATCGTGTGGTGCGGTGTTCGAGGCATTCGGCGATGAACTGACGCGCGCCTTCAAGGGCGTGCCGGCCACCATGACCACCTACACCCAAAGCGGGCAGATGGTCGACCAGGTCCACGGCGAGTCGTTCCGCATCTCGCGGGACGAACGCTTCGACAGCGAGGCCAGCGACGGCTCGAGCAACAAGGACTCGTCCGTGCTGCTGATCTCGCTCGGCGACAACCACATCTCGCACGTGGGGTCGAGCATGATCCTCGCGCAGGACGGCCTCGTCGACATCTCCAAGGAGTTCGGTGACAAGGTCTCGTTCGAGAACCACGACCCGGGCATGCCCTGGCTGAACGACCTCAAGGAGTACATGCGTAACAGCTGGAAGGGGAAGGGCAAGACCATCCTCATCCGCTCCCAGGACGGCACCCCGATCGCCGTCTACCAGGGTGACCAGGTGGAGATCCGCAAGACGGACGTCCCGAAGTCGACGTGGTTCGAAGTGGACCACAAGTACCTCTTCGTCTACCGGAGCGACTACACCGTCTACGACAACGAGCTGTTGTCCTGACGTCCCGGCCGGGGCACTGCGCACACGCTGCGTGGCGCCCCGGCCGTTTTCATATCTCTGGACATTTTCTCTCTGTTTTGCTAAAGTTTTCAGGTACCTTAAGGCCGCATCTTCTAACGGTTAGGAAATCGGGTTCTCATCCCGGCAATCGGGGTTCGATTCCCCGTGCGGTCACCATGAAACAAGTTCACCTGTCTGGTGGACTTTTTTCATGCCTGCGCTCCGCGGGGAAGCGAACCCCGAAGGGGTGCGAAGCCTGTCATAATCTATTTGATTTGACAGGGTGTAGCCGATGTTAGAGCTAGTAGCGTAGCGAATAGTTATAGCATCGAGCGTTCTCACCCGTGCGGTCACATCTTACAATATTTACATTTTCTATAAATTGTGTTAAAATATAAATAATCTTCGGATATCCCTCATGGAGTTGAGGTGGCAGGCATTGTGCCTGTAACGGAGGTCTGGCTCTGCAACCATGACACACATTAACAAGGAGGTGGATGGATGTCCACGAAGCCGAAGTTTGGGCTCGATATCATCGACGGCGAGAACGCGTTGGCGCTATTGGGCCAGCTCATCGATATCGCTCGCGGCGCCAATGACCACGACAGAACACCCTTTAAGGTCACGGTGCGACACGGCGAAATCCTCAACGAGGGTACGGCAACCGAGCGCACCCTGCATCAAGAGGCTGAAATCAACCTCTGGGTGTTCGCTGTCGGCATGGCAGACCCGTCGTGCATCGAGATCAGAGGGTTCATCCCGGACGACATGCTTCATGCTTCGCGAGGCCTGAAGTGGCTTGGTCGCCTGCTCCGTGAAAACCATGCGTTGCCGTGGTTTAGCGGTGACTACGATGTTCGTGAGCGGACGGGAGTCCTGCAGTTCGAGCACATGTGATCACATGGTGGGCGATGTATGATGCGCTTCACGCATCGCCCACCACCACACCTTCTTGTTAATATTCGCTTCCATGAATGTATGCTCATGCTGACGAGTCCAAAAGGACGAAAAGCGGAAACTAGATAGCTATGCCATCGCAGCGTCGGAGCCGTGCGGTCACTGCTCTTGCTTGATCTATGACATACTTTACTATATGAAACCTGATTCGGTATTGTTCGAAATAATCACGGAGGCGGAAGGCAATCCTAATCCCGATAGTAACGCAATAGCGGATCAGGATTCGACACTCGGATCAGTACTAATCCTCCGAAGTGACGTACTAACAACACTACGCGCAGGTCCGATGCCGGAGGTCAAAGATAATGATGCCGCTGAGGAGCTACTCGATCTCGCGCAAGACGAACTAACCGCCTATGCAACTCATGGAGACACTCGTCTAAATGAAGACGAAATCAAAGAAGTAATCAGAGCACTGAAAGCAGTTCTCCGAAGACTCGGCATCAATTTACCTCTCGATTTCCGGAACTATGCGACATTTCGATCCGCATGGATAACTAGAGGTATGGTAGGAAGCGGCGCATGGGAGAAGCGAAGACAGTACCTTGAAGAGTCGTTCAAGGCGGCGCGAGACAACGTTGAGCTACTTCAGGACGAGGAGCTTTCTAGAAAACTTGAGATCCCGGCTAATATCCGGCGCCACAGAAACTGGGCAGCGCTTGATCAGGAATTGCGTGAACTCAAGCGAAGCTTTGAGCGAGCACGAACCATACAGGATTTTAGAGGGGTAGGTACTAATTGTATAGGGGTACTCGAGCAACTGGGTGAAATGTTATATGACCCCGAAACCATGAGCGATGAGAGTCCTGAGCCAATTGATCGGTTTAAGGCAAGACTTGAAGCGTTCGTTAACCTAAAAACACCCGGTTCCGAAAATAGGGAAATCAGAGCGGCTATACGTGCCACGAGCAATATCGTACAAAAACTTAAACATGAATACACGAACCCTGTATTTATGGGCATCGCCGCTGAGGCTACACTCTCGCTTGTCACCATGCTTAGGCGAATTGATGAGCAGGGGGCGCTCGAAGATATTCTAGATAATGAACCTTTTTAGAAAAACGGCCCTCTTATCTAGTAGCTCTGTTGGGAGGCTAGCCGTAGCTACTGGGTCTGTCCTCTTGCATCATGTAAAATAACCCCATGACCACTCACATCTCCGCCGGCACCGTCCACAAACTTCCGAAGGATCTTCGTGAAGCTATTCTCGCTGACGAAAAAGTCCTCGCCCTCTGGGAAGACATCACGCCGCTCGCGAGAAACGAGTTTATCTGCTGGGTCGAGAACGCCAAGTTCATCGAGACCCGGAACCGCCGCGTCCGCAGAAGCTGCGAGGAGCTCCTCGAAGGCAACCGTCGCCCATGCTGCTGGCTCGGCTGCATCCACCGCACCGACAAAGCAGTCAGCCCGTCAGTGCAGGGGATTCTCGATAGGAAAGCCAAAAAATCGTAGTTCGTACGATTTCTCACTGATCCAGCCCCTCTATTTGCTACACTCAGGTGGTGATAAACGCCACAAAATACCCGATCAACCACGAAGACAACCATGAGCTGCTCGGTTTTGTCGCCAAAGACAGTACCGGATGGCAAGCACGAACCGTATTTGGCTACCCGCTCGGCCGAACCGAGAACCGCGAGAGGGCAGAGAGTATCGTCCGCGAACAAGGACTTCCTTCGCTCAAGGGCGTATGGCAATACCTCGACCAAGACGACCAGACATGGTATCCATGCGTCATCAAAGACGCTAACGAACTCCAGGTAACCGTCATTCGTACGAACGCCCTCGGTTTCATAGAGATCGATGACGGCAAGTTCGTCATCATCAAAAACCCGTCAGAGCTAAACCTGCAAAAAACCTAGATGTCTGGCCAGAAGCCCAAGAGACAGCCCCGAAAAAGACCCGTCCACCACGCGACAGACTTTGACCTCGATGTGCTCTCGGGAGACGATGATATATTCCGCTGGTTTTTACTGACATACCTGCTCGGAAAGCCGATCCAGTCAACTGTCGCCGTTCGAACCTGGAAACTCTTCCTCGACCGGAACGTCGACACACCGTGGGCAATCCTCGAGCTATCGGAGCGGCAGCTCGTCAGCCTGCTTCACCAGGGAGGCTATACCCGCTACCAGCACGTTATGACGAAAGCATTGAGGACATGCATGCAGCAGCTGGTAGATATGTACGAGGGCTCACTGTATCTCATGCTCGAAAGTAGCGAGGACGAGACCGAGCTTTCAAAGCGCCTCCAAAAGCTCTACGGCGTCGGTCCAAAGATTGCTGAGATCTTTATGCGCGAGACCGAGGAGTATTTTGCCCGTCGAGTTGAGTAGTCTTTGCGCTGCCATGGTACACTAGTACGAGCATTTAACAGATTGGACCTATATGGCTAAGCATAAGAACTGGCACGGTGCCGCACGAAAGCGAGCTCTCAAAAAGAAGCTCAAGATCGAAAAGCGCCGTAAAAACCGCTAAATAAAATCCCCTCACTTACTGAAACGAGGGGATTTTATTTATGCCAGAAAATGGAAAAGCCCCGCACCACAGAGGGAGCAGGGCTCAACCAATGTGACGCGGGGCCGATGATCGGCTAGCTGCCTCCGAACAATCCCGTGTAGATCGCGTACACCGCGCCGACCAGAAGGCCGAACGAGAGGAACTGCAGGATGCCGCCAACGAAGTCGTCCTCATCGTTGCCGAACTTCTTCGACACGAGGTAGACCGCGAGACCGCCGACGAGCAACCCGAAGCCGATGAGGGTCATCTGCAGGGGGGTTGCCGTTTCCAGCAGTCCGTCGGACGTAGCTACAGCCAGTACCTTGGGGTTCATTTTGCCACCTCTAGAGATCTTGGGGACGAAACATATATAATAATAACATATTTATACATTTAAATCAAGTGGTGTATAATCATAAGCACTAGGCAATCATCCTCCGGGCCCTGTGCGCCTCACATTCATACAACCAGTTTCCCGTCACGATCACGCCATAAACGGTAGGTAAGATCTATCGGTAAGCTCCTACAACCAAATCCCGTTTCAGCCTCACTATCACGTTCTGGCTGCTTTTCTCTATAACGAAATCAGGAGCAAATGTATGAATGAATCTCTCGACAACACATGGTTTACCTACCTTGAAACCCCGCGCACAGAAAGCGGCCCCGTCAAACTGGATCAGATCCTCGCCGAGCGCCTCCGCGCTTTTATCAAGGCCCGGAAAGTAAAGCCGTTTCCGGTTGAGGAGCAGGACTAGGGAATGAGTGGGGTTACGATCGGCTCAAGCAGCTCATCCACTACCTGAAGCACGTCAGTTGTCGAACCTGAGTCATCCTCGGTCGGTGAAGTACTAGGTGATGAAGTGGTTGGAGAGGCAACAGCGCCGCCCCCTCGACCCGGCGTGAGCGTTGGAGTCGACGAGACCGCCACCGGCTCAGCTGCCACGGATGGTGGCTCAGCATCTGCAGCCCCAATGGGGCTGTTTGTGATTTGGGGTGAAATAGCTTCAGATGAAGATGATGAGGTAGTCTTTTGTGCTTTGTCTGCAGATGAGCCCTGCTGTGGCGCAGGACGCGAGTCCGAAGCCCCAAGCACCGTACCTTCGTGGCCAAAAACTAAGTTTTCATGTTGACGAAAACGTTCGACGTATGCACCCGCTCCCGTTAGTCCCACGAGAAAAGCAATACTGCCAAGTAACGTGGCCTTCGTGGACAATGGGTGTTTCTTGATAGTTAACACTTGTATACCTCCTTGTAGGTCACAAGGGGCAAGTGTAGCGGATACGCTACTGCATGTCGGTAACATATGTCACATGAGACAATATGCTAGAAGATACGACCGGCGAAAAACTTGTAGACAAGCAGGCCAGCACCGAGAAACGACACGCTTACCTGAAGCGCCATCGGAAAGTCCCCGAGACCGAGTGCTCGCAAAATAAGCCAGATGATAGCCCAGAAGAGCAGACCAAGCCCCAGTGTCAGAAGACCGAGTTGTACGTAGCGATTTTCGAAGAATTGTTGCATATCACTTCCAAGTATACATAAAAGTCTCAGAAGGCGCGCTGAAAGAGCAATGGACCGATAATCTGCCGCGCTTCGATCGGACCGTTAAACCGTGAGTCGATCGACTCTGGCCGGTTGTCGCCGCTCAGGAACAGCTCGGTCGGACCGAGCGTCAACTCCAGCCGGCCGGCAGCCGTGTCTTTGTGCATCGTCTTCTCCCAAGACGAACCGGCATCTGGCTGGAAACCTTCTGGATGTTCTTTGTTAAAGACCGTGAGAACGCCGTCCTCAACTACGATCCGTTCACCTGGGAGGCCGAGAACTCGTTTCACGATCGTTCCAGTCTCGTCATACGACCTGTCAGTTGCCGTAACACCAAACACCATATGTGCAACGACGACTTCGCCACGCTTCGGTACGTACTCAAGACGATTGAGGTTAGCAAGCGCGCGTGGCATCTTGCTGACCGCAATACGCTGACCGTCGTGGAGCGTTGACTCCATACTGCGCCCGTCCACACTGTAGATCTGGACGATATATGCATTCATAACAACGACAAGCAGCGCAGCGACGCCCAACATACTGACGGCTATCGTGGCCATGCGAACCACCTTACGAACAGTTTCATAAGCCTGCATCCGCCGCTTATCGCTCTCAGTGAGGGCGGCTGCGGACGTATGTTGCCGAAAACCATGATCGTACTGCCACTGACGGCGACGCTCAAAGAACCTAATCACGCTACCGACAAGTGCAAACCCGATAGCGATACTGCCAACCCACAGCAGAAACCTGACTACCCCCGGGTTAGCGCGAACGAGCTTGAACACAAAGTTAGGGAACGTATCGAGGAACTTTTCCGGCGCCATCTCTTCGAACACCACCTGCTGTCCGGACCGATACTCGACTACCCGCGCCAAGTGCTGCCCGGCGTAGGATACGTACCGCATATCGAAAGGCTGTAGGGTTGGGGCCGTGTAGACGAGGCGGTTGTCGACATAGTAGCGGACCTTTCGTACTGAATCATGTTGCGGGTCAGTCACTCGCACGACATGCAGCGAGTTCTCGTTGAGCAGGGTGCCGCTCGGCCGAACATAGCCAGTCTGTTCGCCGACTCTTACCATGCACTCAATAGCCGGACGGCAGAGCGGTTTCTCGTGTGTCACGAGCATCAGGGAAGGGCGATTGGCATCAGATAGGGTCGAAAAAAGTGGCGAGGACAACTGGAGAATTGTCTGCTCGGCGCCCGATGGGTCCGACATGGTACCGAGCAGCCGCCACTCATCGCCAGATGCCTCGATCGTCCCGAGCGACTTGCAGCTACTCGTTGCGGCGTTGATACGTGCATACCCCGAAACATTTCCCGTCTGGCCGCGTTTACCTAGGCGAACATATACATCGTAGGTGTTTTCCGGAAGTGGGGTGATAGCTGTCAGTGACGGTATCGAGAGACTGCCGCATCCCGTTTGGATGACGAAGTTCCTATCATCAGCAGAGACAAGCGACCCTAAGCCCAGGTTACCAACGACGGCACAGAGTAGCGTGAGGAGAATAAACGTTTTGTTTTGGCGCATATTTGTAGGCATAGTACCCCAGTAAAAATGGTTTTGCAATGAAAATGGTTGTGGTTCTTGACGCTTATGTTAAAGTGATTGTTATTAATCACAACATAACACAAGGATCTAAACACCCCCATGGCTACTACGAAGAAAAAGACGTCAGCAAAAACGGTCAGCAGTAAAAAGAGAGGGGTCTCTCAAAGAACTTATGTAATTCTCCTAGGAATTGCTACGGTCATAATCGCGGTTCTTTGCTACGCACTTTACAGTGCCCAGCAAGACAAACAGGCTAGCGCAGTCGGTGCAGCGACCTGCGGCACTGGCTACTACCAGGCAGACTCGGCTCCTGTACGCGTAAATGGTGCCTTCAACGGTGCGACAGGACCTGCAAAGCTCGTCGTCTATAAGCACAACTCTTCGACGAGGAAACGATGTTACCTCCTCATCGCAACCGGTAGCGCATACGGCGTCGTCAAGCGCATGCGTGTCGATGTCTACGACAAGACCAATCCTACTGCACCACGCCTCATCGACACTGATACAGGCGAATACCGCTACTATGCTGGTCCCATCTACTCGAACAATATCAGCTACACGTTTACAAACGCCTTTATGTACTACAACGGGGTAAACTACTCCACTGGTATCCACGTTAAGTACTAAACAGGTCACTATCAGCGACGAGAAAATACGCCGGATACTATAACCCGGCGTATTTTTACTGTGCGCTGGAGGCCATTCCGCAAACTGTCTGCTTGCGCTTTACACGCCAGGCTATTATGCTTGTGTCAATAATACGTAGAGGGGAGAGGGTTATGGACCCTAGTCAACAAACGACCAACGACACTCAGCCTGTCGTGATTGGTAGTACTAATAAAAAAGGTTTTTCACGGAAACAAAAGGTATTCGGAGGCCTCGCGGCATTTATCGCGCTTGTCGGTATCGGCTTTGGTGGATTAAGCATCTGGCAGGGGCTTACGTCCAACGCTGCTGACGAAGCAACGCTCGGCAATGATGCTGCGATCGCCATACCTCCTGAGTCACCGTACTTTAAAATTACGGCCTATGACCAGCAGAACGTAAAGTTAGCAGCACAGGGTGAGGCAGCACGCCTCAATGACACAACGCCAACCCCTCTACTCGCAGAAGGGTGGCGTATCGAGCGCAGCACTAACCCAACTGATGCAGCAAGCTGGGAAGTTGCCCTCGACAGTAGCGTCAACGCCTTTACAGCAGAGAGCAACACAACAAACCAACCAGCGGGTGCATACGACAGAAAATCAGTTGTTCTCGACCCTACGCAGCCCCAGTGTGAGTACTGCGCCGACGCAAGCATTTACGGCCGCATAGATCGTGACAATGGTCCAAACCTCAACAACCTGCAACCTGAGACCAGTTACTACTACCGTGCCGCAAAGAACATCACGGACGAGACTGGCGCCTCGAGCTGGCAGCCACAAGGTCCGGAGATCAAGGTATCAACACTCGCGTATCCAAAGGTCGTAAAGGCCGCACCGATCGCCGGCGACAGCAACCACGTCACGATTGCCTGGACAGACTCAAACCCAAGCGACCAAGGTCTTCGGAGTGAAACCTATGGCACGTACGCTATCCTGGCAACAAAGACCGCAGCAGAAGGTATGTCATCCGGCTTTGACCCAACATACTTCCAGCGAATCAACGTTCTGCCACATTCATATCTCACACCTATCGAAAATAGCGGCGGCGAGCTACTCAAGGGCGGCGAAGTCACCGTCCCTCAGCCAGAAGGCACAACCTACTACTACACCCTCGTGAAACTTGCTGTCGGTGTAACGACTAGGGTAGCAACCATCAGCACTCCAGTTGCCGTTACGACAGCCGCACAGACGAGCGACAACATGGTTTCGGCAAAGTACTTCTGGCCAACAGGCAGCCCGGCAAAACTAACATGGGTAGAGAACCACGCAAAAAAGGCAAACATCTCGATCACCCAGAACATGGTCGGCCAAGTAAAACTGTGGCGCGTCGACGTATACAACGCAAACCGCAATAACTACCTCTGTGGAAGCACATCGATTCCTGCGAATACCGACCCTACCTTTGTCGTGTCAGCCTACTGTCCAACAAACTGGGAAACCGGAGTAGTAAAGCCGATCGTCAAGGTGTACGCCGAAACAACCTCAAAGCGCCAGGTCGTTCAGGAGCTGCGCATGCCCGATCTCACGATCACCAAAGTTGCGACGCCTCTCACTGCCTCTTACGCGAAAAACCCAGTTGACGCCAACAACCGCACGCACCGCGCAAGTGCAACGATCAAGCTGCGCTCAGGTGCAACTCCGAGTAGCGTCTGTGTCCAGGGAACGGTACGAGTCAAGAATCTCGCAACCGGTAGCATCATCGGCAGCAAAGCAGTTACCGTCTGTCCAGGCAGCACCTACAACAGCATCACTGTCTCAAACCTAAAACCAGGGAAGGTCCGCCTCGCAGTTCTTTACACGAGCGGCGCAACAGGGCTTTTCGTAGACAAAACTATCACGCTCACAACCCTTACGGTCACTCGATAAGGTGCAGCCACATAGAAACACTGCGACATTTCAGTCGCAGTGTTTCTGTTTCTGGACAATTTTCATTGCCAAGCCACTACCGAAGAGACTATGATAGGTACAGGAAAGAAATCATGAACAAACCAACAATACTTGTTATCGACGACGAACCATTGCTCGGACGCGCCCTCAGTGAACGTCTCACCGAAGAAGGTTACGACGTAAAGACAGCGTCAGGCGGCCAGGAAGGCCTCGCGCTCGCACTCGAACTTCAGCCACAGCTCACCTTTCTGGATTACAAAATGCCAGATATGGATGGGCTTTCAGTACTCAAAGCACTCCGCGCCGATGAGCGCGGCCAGAAGCTCGAAGTAGCGTTTGCCACCAACACCTACGACACCGTCGTTATCAACGAAGCTCTCAGTCTCGGCGTCCACGACTACATCCTGAAAGCCGACATCTCACTGGACCTGATCGCTGAACTCGCAAGGAAGTACGTTCCACTCGAAACATAACCCCTAAACAACCGTGACACAGACTGAAAAACAAAAACCAAAACAGCTTTTTACCCAGCAGAGTACCTTGCTCGTGACAACACGAGTAAAAGTGCTCTTAACGCTGCTTGCAGGATTGGTTTTTATGATCCTGACCATCTTTTTGGCCCGGCACCAGTACCTCGAACTGCTTCTGAACCGTGTCGAGACAATGTCGACGATGCTCGATCCTGCCCGGGTTGAGTCGATTAGGAGCGGCGACGGGCAGGCAAAAGAGAACGAAGCCTACCTACGAAACAAGCTCCTCATCACAAAGAGCGTGAACGATGACGCCCAGGATCTCTATATACTTGCAACCACCAAGACAAATGTCGTGTACTATCTAGCCGATTCCGGCACACCGGGCGCAAAAAGCGGTGACCCGTACGAGGATACGAATGAGGCGCTCAGGGCATCATTTTACAGTGGTCAGCCATTTATCGAGGGTCCTGCGATCACAGAGAGCGATACGCGACTTTCCGTTATCAACCCTGTCTTTGACAACACCGGCCAACAGATAGCAGTCATCGGGATGCGCATCCTTCCGTCCGCATACTATTCAGTCATCACCGCCGCTGCACTCGTACCTGCCATAGCAGCCTTGCTCCTTGCGGCGATCTTTATCATCCTCGATACGATGCGCAAGCGCCGCCAGGAAAGTGTCCGGATGCGCTCTGAGCTAGTATCTATCGCTTCGCACGAACTTCGGACGCCGCTCACCGGCATTCGCTGGGGCGAAGAATCGCTACTGCGATCCAAGCTAGAAAAGGCGAGCCGCGATACCCTCCAGTCAATGTACGACAGCACGCTGCGCCTCCAAGAATCCATCGAGGACATCCTCCAGCTCGCCAACTGGCAAGCCGGGCGAAAGCAGGAGCTACTCAAAACCTCGACAGATATCAGTCAGGTATTTGAAGGTATCTTTGCCACACAAAAACTTCCCGCCGCCCAAAAGGACGTAACGCTCGAGTTTGATCGCAAGTGGCCCAAAAAACTCCTCATTGACTGCGATGCTCAGCGCATGAAGCGTGTCCTCAACAACCTCATCAGTAACGCGATTAAGTACTCGAAGAACGGCACCGCCGTCGTGATCGGACACGAACGCGTAGACGGTGCTCATGTCATCACGATCCGCGACCACGGCATTGGCATACCAAAGGCCGAGCAAGGGAAGGTTTTTGCCGGCTTTTACCGCGCCAGCAATGCTGTCGCCCAAGAAGCAAACGGTACCGGCATGGGCCTCTATATGTCACGAAACACCATCGAGCAGCATGGTGGTAAACTATGGCTCACGTCCGAAGAGGGCAAGGGGACGACGGTTTACATCAGATTGCCATAAATAACAACGTTTTCACACTCAAATATTTGAAAAACAAGACTTACAGGAGCCTCGCGCCCCGCTATACTTAAGGTTAGCTATGTGAGTACTGGGTAACACCTTTCCACTCTCAAGCTTTTACGCACGGCGCTGAGGCGCTACACACTTACTACCTCGGTTACTAGCAGCTACTTGAACGACTAGCCCGCCTTATCCATGTAGTACCATCTCCACCAATCGTTCACTGACACGTTTAACAGTTCAAACGGTATGTCAGTCTTTTTTATATCTTTTTACCTACTCACAAGGAGACGTGCTATGACAAAAACTACTATCGAGAAGCCGGTATCGGTAACCGCAATCCGCTTCGGGCGAAACTTCGAACCTGTGCCTCAGCGTATCGAGTTCGAAGGACGAACCATCAACTTTGTCGACGAGGGGCTACGCTTTTGCATCAAGCAGGGCAGTGACATCATCCGCCTGTTCGATCTATCAGACGGCGAATCACTCTTCCGCCTCAGGCAAGAAGGTGTTGGCTCTACCTGGAACCTACTGAGCATCTCACGCTAACGTAAGCACAAAAAAGAAGTAAAAAAGGACCATCTGCGAGGGGTCCTTTTTTACTGGGACGGAAGACGCTTATTGTTGCTATACTGTAAGCAGAAAAGGAAAGGGCATCATAGAAACAAACCTCTCACTGACGACATTTTGGTATCGGCGGACCACCGAGATCGCTTTGCTTTTGAGTGTTCTTCTCGTGAGCATCTGGACTGCATCGACCTATATCGTTGATGACGGCTCTCTCAAAGCACTCACCGTCTCGCCTGAGGCGCTTGTCCTCCTCGTTATCACAGCGCTCGTATCAACTGCGGCGCTTATCGCCGAGCGGCAGCGTTCAACCGCGTGGGTTACTGCGGTTGTCATCGCTCTGCAGAGCGCCGCTCTGCTACTCAGTATCGAAAGCACCGGTGAACTCTCGTCACCATACCTCTCGCTCTGGGTGGTCGCTGCGCTTCTGGGTGCAATCGTGAGCTTTGCTTCATTTATCCCGATGTGTATCGCCGCGATTGGCTACGGCCTCCACCTATGGCTAGGGCATGCCACTACCTTGTCACAGTGGACGACCTTTAGCATTGTTATCATACTTCCGCTCATCATCGGCTACTTCATCTGGAGCCGACGATTCCAAGCACAGGACCGATCAACGGCGGCTGTTTCTGAGCTTGCCCAGGAACTCAACCAGGAGTCCAACAAGTCCGAGATCATCACGAACGCTATCGCCGATGGAGTCATCATGATCGACACAAAGGGCGTCATCCAGCTCATCAACCCTGCAGCCCTCCGTATCATCGGATGGGGCAACGAGGATGCTATCGGCCTCGACTATCGTTCAGTACTCAAGATCATCGACAGCGCAAACAAGATCGTCGAAGGCAACCTCGATCCGATCCAGCAGTGCCTCTCTACCCGTCAGAGCGTTATCACCGACAAGCTTGGGGTCCGAACCGCCTCCGGCAAGCAACTGCTCGCTTCTATCCTGGCGTCTCCGCTCAGCGAATCAGGCGCCGGATCTGTCGTAGTCTTCCGTGACATTACCGCACAACGCGCTGAGGAACGCGAACAGGCAGAGTTCATCAGCACCGCGAGCCACGAGATGCGCACGCCAGTTGCTGCTATCGAGGGATACCTAGGCCTTGCCCTCAACCCTTCGACGGCAACGATCGACGAAAAGGCGAGAACCTACCTCATCAAAGCTCAGGAAGCCGCCAAACACCTCGGTCGCCTGTTTCAGGATCTGCTCGACATCTCAAAACTCGAAGATGGCCGCATGGCTAACAACCCAAAGATTATAGATGTCCCAACCTTTGTCCGCGGCTTGCTCGATGATTTTTCTGGGCAATTCGCCGAAAAGGGTCTCAGTATCGTCTACGGACCAAATACCAGTTCACAAGGCGGGCAAATGGTGACACCTATCTTTTATGCGAACGTTGACGTTGACCACCTGCACGAGATCATCTCAAATCTCATCACTAACGCCATCAAATACACCAAAGAAGGTACTGTGACAGTGGATGTGACAGGTGATAATGATCACGTATATGTCTCTGTCAAAGACACCGGTATTGGTATCCCGGCAGAAGATCTCCCACACCTCTTCCAAAAGTTTTACCGCGTCGACAACTCGGACACCCGCGAGATCGGTGGCACCGGTCTCGGTCTTTACCTCGCACGCCACCTCTCAGAAGCCCTTGGCGGCCATCTAAACGTCGAAAGCGTCTACGGAGAGGGAAGCACCTTTACGATCGACCTCCCGCGCATCTCGAAAGAGGCTGCCGAGCAGGCTGCTCAGGCTGAACAAACGACACAACCTGCGACGGTCGCTGCAACGCCAACCCATGTTGAAACCCCTGAGACTCCGGCTTCGCCGAGCCCACAGCCAGCACCAGCTCCAGCCGCTCAAGCGGCTCCGACTCAGCCCCCGGCAGCGGCACAAACGCCTGCTCAGGCGGCACCGCCAAGCACCCCGACGCAGCCGTCAAGCGCCCAGTAGTGACATAGATAAACAAAACTATAGCTTTTTTACGCATATGTTTTTACAATAGAGCTTAATATGACAAAGATTATGCTTGTCGAAGACGACAAAAGCCTCCGTGAGATCTATGGCGTACGCCTCCTTGCCGAAGGATATGACATCGTCTCGGCCGGTGATGGCGAAGAAGCCTTGGCTATGGCCATCAAAGAACGTCCACAGCTAATAGTAAGTGACGTCATGATGCCAAAAATCAGCGGTTTCGACATGCTCGACATCCTGCGCTCCACGACAGAAACACGAGATATCAAAGTAATTATGATGACCGCGCTGAGCTCAGAAGAGCAGCGCCAACGCGGCGAATCACTCGGTGCAGACCGTTATCTGGTCAAATCCCAGGTCGGTATCGAAGACGTCGTCCGCGTCGTTCATGAGGTACTCGCGGACAACCAAGCAGCTGCACCTGCAGCCCCAGCTCCTGCTCCTGCTCCTACTCCTGCGCCCGCAGCGCCAGCTGCACCAGTCACGGCACCTACTGTTCCTGCAGCAGCACCGAGCGTTGCTGTACCACCTCGACCTGTGACCGCTCCTACTCCTGCGCCAGCGGCACCCGCTCCCGTACCAACGCCAGCTCCAGCCGCGCCTGCTGTTGCCCCGGCTCCTCCGACCGCAACGCCAAAGCCCGCTTCGATAAAGACGCGCGTCATCCAGCCACTCAACGATCCGTCCACTCAGCCAGTTGATATCAACCAGCTGCTCGACAAAGAGCTGGCCAAAGAGGCCGGTCTCGACGCCGATCAGATACCAACCATCCAGACTGCAGACCAGGAACGTCAGACGCTCGAGCAAGAGCTCGCTAACTTTGATCCGAACACTCCAGGGGGCATTGATGCCGACCCAACGCTCAGCCCGCCGCCAGATGAGCAGCCGGTACAAAGTGGTGACGTACCACCTCCACCACCACCGCCTCCGGGCGCACCAACTGTGTAACCAAAAAGTACAGGCAAACCGCCTGTACTTTTTTCGTGCGGTATAATACCCCTCATGGATAACGAAGGCACGACACGTGTCAACAAATACATTGCGCACGCTACCGGCCTCAGCCGCCGCGAGGTTGATAATGCAATCTCTGCTGGTCGAGTAACGATCAACGGAGAAAAAGCCGCTATGGGATCGCAAGTAGGTAGCGGAGATAATGTTCAGCTCGACGGCAAGGCAATCGGCGGTGGCCAGTCACACGCATACACCTACCTCATGCTCAACAAGCCAGTCGGCTATGTCTGCTCGCGTCGACGCCAGGGTGATTACCCAACGATCTACGAACTGCTGAGCGACGACCAGCAGAAGCTCAAAGCAGTCGGCCGCCTTGACCGAGACAGCTCGGGCCTCTTGCTCCTCACAGACGACGGCGACCTCGCACACCGAATGACGCATCCGAAGTTTCAAAAGCGAAAAGTCTATGAGGTCGAGGTCGATCATGAGCTCGAGCCGCTTCACCAGCAGATGATCAATGACTATGGCGTCACGCTCGAAGACGGGCAGAGCAAACTCACGCTCGAGCGCATGTCCGACGACAACCGGACCGAGTGGCGCGTCATAATGTCTGAGGGCCGTAACCGTCAGATCCGTCGTACGTTTGCCGCACTTGGTTACACCGTCGTTAGACTACACCGCACCCATTTCGGTCCCTACGCCTTAGACGGTCTCGCAGAGGGCACAACCCTAGAGACCACCGCGAGGTAACTACGTTTCGATCTTGGAGAAGGTTATCCGCCCAAGCTTCCGTAACTGCCCGGCTGTTGCTACTATCTCGCGTTTCTTAGGATGTTGCTCGTATAGAGCGCCGAGTAGGGGTGTTGCTTCACTGATCGTTCCATCGCCGGTGAGCTCAGCAAACACTTGCTTTAACTCGATATACCGGAGCAAACGGTGGCGGATCGCCTCATCACACCTATCCGCAAGCTCTCTCAGATCAGTAAAATCTTCCATACATCCAATTGTACGCTTGAGTATGAATATCTAGCAATAATATTTTTGCCTTGTCAATATTTTTGACCTCTGTTATAATGGAGCCAATGAGTAAGCTTCCGACCGTCGCGATCGTTGGGCAAACCAACGTCGGCAAGAGCAGCCTTTTTAACCGCCTCTATGGATCCCAAGAGGCGATTGTTGCGCGTGAAGCAGGTACAACCCGTGACAACGTTGTTCGTCGCATCACCGAGAACGACAAACATTTCTGGCTGGTCGATACTGCTGGTCTCAAACCAGCCGAAGATGAATTCGAGGCGAGCATCCAAGAACAGATCAGTGAGGCGACCGAGCTCGCCGATGTCATCATGGTTGTCGTCGACAGCACCATCTACCCAAGCGACGAGGATCGTCGTATCGCCAAGACCGCGCTAAAGAGCAAAAAACCGGTCATTCTCGTCCTTAACAAGACTGATCTCAAGGGTTCACTCGACACCGACGAGTTCCGCCGCCTCGGTATCAAGACCATCATCCGTACCAGCGCAGAGCACAACCAAGGAACTCGCAAGCTCCTCGAAACACTCTCAGCTGAACTGCCGACGGTCTACGAGGCAGAGCCTGATGATGTGCTCCGTATTGCTCTCATCGGCCGTCCGAACGTCGGCAAGAGCAATCTCTTTAACACTTTGGCCGGCAAACAACAGGCGCTCGTCGCCAACATCGCCGGTACAACGCGTGACGTAAACCGTGTTGGCGTCCGTTACCATGGCAAGGACATTGAGCTTCTCGACACTGCAGGCGTGCGCCGCTCAGGCAAGCAGGAAGTCGGCATAGAAAAGTTCTCAGTACTCCGGACCCTTCAGGCTATCGAGGAAGCTGACATCTGTCTGCTGCTCATGGACGTGAACGAGCTCAGCACCCAGCTCGACCAAAAGCTCGCCGGCATGATCAAAGAAGCCGGCAAGGGGCTCGTGCTCGTCGTCAGCAAATGGGATAGCGTGGAAGGACGTGATGCTTACACCCGCGATGCGCTCGCGCCGCAGATCTCACGTAATTTTGCGTTCGTTCCATGGGCATCGCTCATCTTTACCAGTTCCGTTACAGGGCAGAACGTCACCAAACTCTTCGACCTCGCGCTCGAGATTGACAAGACTCGCCAGCACCAGCTCAAGACTACCGAACTCAACAAGATCCTCCAGGCCTGTGTTCGCAAGCACCCACCAGCCGGCCTCAAGAACACCATGCCAAAGCTCCGCTATATGGTCCAAACCGACCAGAGCCCACCATGGTTCGTCATCTTTGGCGCCAATCTCAAGTTCCTTCACTGGTCATACAAGCGTTACCTCGAGCGTAGCATCCGCGAACATTACCCATATGCCGGGACGCCGATCATGTTTAGCTTCCGTGACGAAAAGCAGATCAAGTCAAACAAAGAACGCGTTGCCAAGGGCCTCGAGCCAGTCACCAAGGCATACAAAGCCCGCAAAGAAGCTGAAAAAGCTGAGCAAGACCTAGCCTAGGTCGATTCGTCGCCTACGGAGACACTCGACAACGTGCATCATCTCACGCAGCTTGTGTTCGTGAGGCAAGAGGTCGTTTTCTGACGCCTCTTTATCCATACCCAAGCCTCGTACCACATCGATAAACTGGGTCCGCACCTCGATTTCGTCACCGATAGGCAGCTCATCGGGTGCGTACGGTGGCGGCACATAGAGGACACCATCTGGCGTATTGAACGAATCCCAATCATCGTCAAAATGATCGTGCGTACTGACCGAATCAAACAGGGCGTTTTCGATACTGATACCACGCTCGTAACTTGACTCGATGCCTGGCTCACATGACGAGAAGCTCAGCATGCTTTTCTGATAGAGTTCGCACTCCGCACCCGCGTCGATCAACACATCGATGATCTCGTCCTTCATGTCTGCCGGAACGGTTTCCGCGTGCAATACATTACCTGCAGCAAGCTCTTCGGGATCAATCTCTTCTTCGTCTTCGAGATACTTCTTCCAGAGCGCCACCCATGCATCATCGCTCAAGTTGAGCTGCCGAGGGTGGATGAGCTGAGTACCTTCGACCGATGCAAGGTATGAGTACACAGGCTTTGCTTTCACACTTTCACTAAAGCGCGTTGCCGTAAAACCGAGCTTTATTTTCAGCTGATCAAATTGGAGCGTACCGGGTATGAGACAGTCTTCGGGGACTTTTTCGATAATCTCGAAAGACTGTGTCACCTCCATAGCTTGTACTTTGTTCTCGCCAAAGAGCGGGCTCTGCTCAAAAGCGAACTGCTTGAGCGTGCGTGCGAGCTCATTTCGTTGCCGTCGTGATGGTTGCATTTTCTCAGTGTAGCGCAGGCGAGTGATTCATAAAATCATAAGCGATGAAAAAGGAAGAACCCCGCACCCGAGAAGGGAGCAGGGCTCAACCTTTTCAGGATACGGGGTGGGGCTGCAGCAGATCGTCGATACTCGCACGTGACTCGTCGACATCCGCCTTGCGCAGGGTGTCCCAGTCGGGAACCTTGTTGGCCGCAGAGGCCAGGCGCTGACGGCGGGTGAAGGCGAAGTCTGCGACGGTGTCGCCGATCTTGCCGACACCGTGTCCGATGAAGGCGATGGTACTGGCGATCAGCTGGACGAGCCCGTAGATGGCCCTCCAGACGATCGGCAGCGTGAGCAGCGCGATGATGAGCGTCACGATGATCGCCAGACCGAGGCCGTCGAAGCCGTAGACCCAAGCGATCAGGAAGGCGACTGCCAGTGCAGCAGGCGCGGCGAACGCGATCTTCTGGTACTTGTTCATGTTCTCTCCTTGGGGAAGGAGCCTCCGGACGATCCGGAGGCGAAGGACTACGAACTTATATATTATAGCATATGTTTACTATTTATGCAATACTCTATACTTAACGACAGATATGAAGCTGATCATCGCCCTCGGCAACCCAGAAGAAAAGTTTAAGAATACCCGCCACAATGTCGGGTTTCGCATGCTGAGCGAATACGCCAAAGAGAAAGGTATCGAGTTCTCTATAAAAGAGAAGTTCCGCGCCTGTGTCGCCGAGTTCGCTGTAGGCGGCGAAAAGATCATTCTCGCCAAACCGACAACGTACTACAACCTCACCGGTGAAGCCGCACGCCTCATCAGTGACTTTTACAAGATCGCACCCGAAGACGTACTTATCGTTCATGACGAGCTTGCTTTACCGTTCGGCACGATCCGTACACGTATCGGCGGTTCTGACGCTGGCAACAACGGCATCAAGTCGATGAACCAGCATCTCGGACAGGGTACCGCCCGTATCCGCATCGGTGTCTATAACGAGCTCCGTGACCGCATCGATGACGCCGACTTTGTACTCAGTAACTTCACTCGCACCGAGGACGAAGCGCTTGACCAACTCGTAAGCAAAGTCTCCACGATCATCGATCGCTTTATCTCCGGCTCTTTCGAATCCACGACGCACGCCTAAAACGCGTTGACAGTTCCATCTGTGTCCTCTATTGTGAGCACAGTTTGTTAAGCGTGAAGGGCAACTTTCGCGTATCCAAATGTAGTTTGGCAGGTCACGCACGAGACATCGAAAGGCATCGCTATGTCACCACTGCAGTTGCTTAGCACCTTCCACGCCGTTTCGCTGCCGGGAAGCATGCGAAACGACATCAGGAAAGAAGAGCTTCTCGGCGCCATCCATCACGAGGGCATGCGTGTCGCCCGGTCCCTCCGCAGCACCACGCGGTGCGGCTTCGTTGCTTCAGTCCGCCGGCAGGGTAAGGCCCACCGCCTCTTGGGCCCGCTGCGTGGCTGGAGCGGCAGCACGCTGCACCTCCACGAGGTATGGCGTGACGAGATGGGAACGCTCTATCTCGGCTCCGACGGCATCGTCTACGCGGCGGCTGGCGGCGGACAGTACATTCGAGCCCAGCTCGGCAAGTACGACCTGGACCGACTGGATCTGCTATTCCGGTCCATCCAGGCGCTCGAATACTGCTGAGTCACCTGTCAAACAACCCCCGGCATGAAAACCGGGGGTTGTTTCATATTGACAATATATAGATTTTGTTTTATTTTTACATCAGTTTCGTCGAGAGACTCGATGTCCACACATCCTGTCTCTCCGAAAGGAAGTTTGACAGGCAAGAGAAGAGAGAAGGTGAACCCATGCCCACCCCCGAGGAAATCCTTAGGCAGCGAGAAGCGGGCAGGCAGGCAGCAAGTCGACAGCGTGAGCGTGAAGATCAAGTCAGACTTGAGCATCTCTGGTCGGAACTTCAGCAGGAAGCGAAGTCGGCGCTCCGACGCCTCGAAGCGAAGGGATGGCCGGGCGGAGTATTGCTGGGCCAGACCAAGCGCTCTTGGTGGTCGGGCAAGGAGGTTACTGTTAATCAAACAGCGGCTTGGGAAATTTTCAAGGAGCCCTACATGGACGCACCAGGCTACCAACACAGCCAGGTGTTCGTTCTCTCGAACGGCAAAATTGATATCTTTCCCCGATCACGAAATCTTCGAGACACCATGACCTCCGCGCGTCTCTGCGAGGCAATCGAGAACCTCAAGAAGCTCGGCCGCTAGCCTGTCAAACAACCCCCGGTTTTCATGCCGGGGGTTGTTCATTTATTGACCACGACAACCATCTAGCTTATCGTTATATGAGTTTCGTCGAGCGGCGGAGCGTATTTTTTTGTCGGCCGCTCCGAGACAAGGAGCTTGAAAGAAGGACGATGTATCATGAGCCTGGAGCTCGAAGTCTGCAGTGACTGCGGCGACATCGCAACCTGGGAGCACAACTCCGAGACACGCGGTCTGGTCCCGTTTTGTAACGTACACGCCGAACTGCAGCCCCACTTTGGCAAGCAGCGGAAGAACCAGTTCATCTGGCGCCAGTTGCGCCTCGTCTGATCCAACCCAAGCTCTAAGCCCTGACGTTTTGTCAGGGCTTAGTTCATTTCTGAAACGTTGACAAACTATCGATCCAATACTAAGATTGCATTTAATTTCGTCGAGCGGCGAAAGCCGCGAGATTCTCCAGCCCACCACCGCTCCGAAATGGAGTTTTGACAGAAAAGAGAACGATCATGTTCAGCTACCTGCGCCTGCTCGTCATGATGCCGCTGCTGCGAGCGTTCATGCTGCTCGACGTAACGATCATGGAAGACGGCTCAGAAGAGATCACCTACAGGCCCGAGATGGGCACCCGACGAGAGCGCACACGGCTCTTTATGCGTCTCTGGCGAGCCGCCAAGCATCACGACAAGACGAGCTTGGAGCGACTCGTCCACGGCGTCGAGTCCGGCAAGTACCCCCACTACCGATAAGCAGTCCATACTGTCAAACAAAGCCCCCGACCCATAAACGGTCGGGGGCGTTTGCATTTGCCATATTACTCACCATAAAAATAACCCCGACATATATCGGGGTTATTTTCTTATACCGTATTCTTCGAAAGGTACCAGGTAAGGGTGGGCATCACCTGGCACCATTCGACCCTTCAACCCACCCGGGCTACTCACGGCAAAGCGCTACTGATGTATTTAGGTACGCATCGTGCGCCTGGGATAAACCAGTTCTTCATACTTGCCATAACGTGGTCCGCCTGAAAAATCGGGGTCCTTACCACCTCGCAGAGATAATAAGGGGTTAAAGGGGTTAGTATGCACGTGACTATTTGATGCGTTGAAGTGGAGGGTAGAAAACTTCAATGCTAGTACACGCGCACTCTAACTTACGTTAGAATTGGGGGTATAAGGTGCGTTTGAACGCTTTCGCGATCAACCATACAGTATATTAGCACTGTTTAGACATAAAGTCAATACTATTTAACACCTTTTTTATGAAAATCAATAGCATAAGCGGTACAGATCCGACGTTTCCATCCCGACTCCAGGAGATACCGCAACGCCCAAAGCACCTCTATAGCATCGGCGCATTACCAGAGTACACGCTCGGTATTGCCATCGTCGGTACACGCAAACCAACCACCTATGGCCGCCAGGTCACCGCTGATATCGCCTCACGACTCGCAGAGCGTGGGGCGATTATCGTCAGTGGGCTTGCTCACGGCGTTGATAGCATCGCCCATGAAGCGACACTGGGAGCTGGTGGCCGCACAATCGCCGTACTTCCATCAGGAGTGGACCGTATCTACCCGAGCACACACCGAGCCCTGGCACATAAGATCGTAGAGCAGAACGGGGCACTTATCAGCGAGTACGAACCAGGCACACCACCACTCCAATACCGCTTCCTCGAACGCAATAGGCTAGTAAGTGGCCTCGCCGATATCGTTATCGTCACCGAGGCAAGTATCCGCAGCGGCACGATGAATACCACCATGCACGCACTCGAACAGGGTAGAGACGTCTACGCCGTACCGGGGCCAATAACCAGTGCGATGAGCGCCGGCTGTAACGCGCTCATCGCCCAAGGTGCCACGCCGATCGTCAATGTCGAACAGTTTGTAGAACAGCTCCTACCAACAACACAAGGCGGGCAGCTTACGGTTCTTGCACAAAGCAGAGAAGAGCAAGCAATCCTGGATTTGCTAGCCAGAGGCATAACAGATGGCGATGAACTACAGGCAACGAGCAAGCTCGACCCCAACGCCTACTCGCAGACGATGACAATGCTCGAAATACGCGGGGCCATACGCCCGCTCGGCGCAAATCGCTGGTGCCTCTAGTAAGCTAAGGAAAAAGAGCAGCCCAAGCAGCGGATTTACTCCGCGCCTGGCGCGATGAGAAAAAAACGTAGTTTTGTCTTATAAGCGAGCAAGCGAGTCTCAGAAAATGAGAACCGGCCACCGCTTAGGGTGGCCGGATATCTCATCCGAATTGTCGGAGTAGTGCGCGTCAGCTGTGCTCGACGAGCAGGGTGAAGTAACGGTCGCGTGGGCAGTGGAGAACCACCAGGCCTTCGACGTTACTCCGGAGACGGCTGGCCAGCAGGCTGGCCGTCTTGTGGGGCAGGAACTGGCCGAGGAAATCCTCAACCATCTGCGCACGCTCGGTCGCACTCATGCGCGCGGGGATCTGCACCTCCATGTGGTTGTACACGGAGATGTGACGCATGACCTCGGCCACGCGTTCGACCTCGTCGCCGTTGAGACTGAAACCGAGGTTGAGCGACAGCTCGAAAGCGTTCGCGACCCGGGCTTCGGAAGCGATGGTCATGATTCTACTCCTTACGTAGTGGTCGGATGAGAAAGTGCTTGTTCGCCTTTTTTAAAGCACAAAGCGGAACCATATGGCAAATTACCATATTTCGGTGTTTTTGTCAATAGTAATGCTCTGTGTCTCTTTGTCAGGGAACTTATTTCCAGTGTGCTCCCGTCAAATACCCATGTCAACAGGATTGTGAAAAATATCACATACTTTTTATGCTTACTCATGAAACGCTACATAAAATTACCATTGTCGTTTGCATTTTCGAGCATTTCACGTAGTATGGGCAATTGACTGTATAGTTATAAGCATTAGACGTATGAGCAAAAACCTCGTTATCGTAGAGTCCCCGGCAAAAGCCAAAACCATCGAGAAGTACCTCGGTAGTGATTTTACAGTGCTCTCATCGATCGGGCACATCCGCTCTATCGTCAAGAAGACCAAAGACGGCACACCGCCGATCGACGTCAAAAACGGCTTTAAAACTATCTATGAAGTAGACCCTGAAAAGAAAAAGGTCATCACGGAACTCAAAAAGGCCGTAAAAGCCAGTGAAACCGTCTGGCTCGCAACCGATGAAGACCGCGAAGGGGAGGCAATCGCCTGGCACCTCTGTGAGGTCCTCGGATTGGACCCGAAGACAACCAAGCGTATCGTGTTCCACGAAATCACCAAAGACGCGATTACCGCCGCTATCAAAACCCCACGCACGGTTGACATGAATCTCGTCCAAGCGCAGCAAGCCCGCCAAATCCTCGACCGTATCGTAGGTTTCGAACTCAGCCCAGTCGTCTGGCAGAAGGTTCCTGGCGGCAAATCAGCTGGCCGAGTCCAAAGTCCAGCTGTGCGTCTACTCGTTGAACGAGAGCGTGAGATCCGCGCCTTCGAAGGCAGCTCTACCTTCAAGATTACGGCTATCTTTATGCATGGCAGTGACGAAGTCAAAGCCGAACTTCCACAACGCTTCGACACCGAAGAAGAAGCCCGTGCATTTCTCGAAAGCCTAAACGGCTCAACCTTTACCGTCTCTGACGTTACGACAAGTCCAAGTACTCGTAACCCAGCCGCACCGTTTACGACTAGTACGCTCCAACAGGATGCAAACGCCAAGCTTGGCTTTGGTTCAAAGGCAACGATGTCGAGTGCCCAGAAGCTTTACCAAGACGGTAAGATCACCTATATGCGTACTGACTCTGTGAACCTCAGCGACCAGGCTGTCGCGAGTGCCGCTACCTATATAAAGGAGGCTTTCGGACCAGAGTACGTTCAGGTGCGTAAGTTCAAGACTAAGAACGCGAGTGCCCAGGAAGCTCACGAAGCGATCCGCCCGACCAACATGGCGCTTGAAAAAGGTTCAGCAAACGAGTACGACCAAAAGCTCTACGACCTGATCCGCCGCCGCACGCTCGCAAGCCAGATGGCACCAGCCAAGCTCGAGAAGACAACCGTCACCATCACGATCTCATCTCGCTCTGAAAAGTTTGAGGTAAAGGGTGAAGTTGTCATCTTTGACGGATTCCTCCGTGTTTATGGCGGTAGCAAGAAAGAGGCAGAGCTACTGCCGGCCATGAGCAGTGGCGACATCCTCGGTCTCGAGAACGCGAGCGCCCGACAGGTGTTCGCCCGTCCGCCAGCCCGTTACACGGAAGGTAGCCTCGTCAAGAAGCTCGAGGAACTCGGTATCGGCCGCCCAAGCACCTACGCCACGATCATCGACACCGTCCAGAGCCGCGGTTACGTCGAGAAAGGTGAAGGCGAGGGCAAGGAGCGTGAGGTTATTGTCCTTTCCTACACTCCGAGCACCTCTGTCGAGCGTGAGATAGTTACTGAAAAAACCGGTGCCGACCGAGGCAAGCTCGTTCCGACTCCGAGCGGAGAACTCATCGCTGATTTCTTAACCGATCACTTTGAGCAGGTCGTTGACTATGGTTTTACGGCGAGTGTTGAGGAGCACTTTGATGATATAGCCGAGAGCAAACTGGACCGCAACAAGATGCTTGCTGATTTCTACACGCCATTCCACGAGTTGATCGTCCAATCTGGAGGCATCGACCGCTCAACTGTCGGCAACAGCCGGGAAGTCGGCACCGATCCGAAGACCGGCAAACCGATCATTGCCCGTTTTGGTCGCTTCGGCCCGATGCTCCAGCTCGGTGACACCGACGACAAAGAAAACAAACCACAGTTTGCCCCGATGCCAGCTGGCACTCGTATCGAAACCGTAACCCTCGAACAAGCACTTGAGATGTTCAAGCTGCCTCGTGTCGTCGGTCAGACAAAGGACGGCAAAGACATCAAGGCGAACATCGGTCGCTTTGGCCCTTACATCCAAGTAGACAAGCTGTTTGTCAGCATCAAACCCGAAGACCCGCACACGGTCACCCTAGAGAAGGCACTGGAACTCTTTGAGGCCAAGCTCAAGGCCGAAGCAGAGAAGAATATCGCTGACTTCGGTGACGGCATCAAGGTGCTGAACGGCCGCTACGGTCCCTATATCACCGACGGCAAGAAAAACGCCAAGATCCCAAAAGACACTGACCCCAAGAAAATCACCCATGAGGAAGCTAAAAAACTCCTCGACGAAGCGCCAGCCAAGAAGTCGTTCCGACGCACTACCAAGCGTAAGTAAAACCGCCCGTACTGAGTAGAGTAGGGCGGTTTTACGTTATCTATGCAACATTATCCACAGGATAAAAGTCTCAAAATACTATTTACCATAAGCGTCTAGTATGTGCTATAATAAACACATCACAGATTATATTTGACATTTCCAAAAACAAGTTCTATAATAGTCATTAAATCTGATGTATGAACATCTACAAATAGCACTAACGAAGGAAGAACATGAGTCCAAACGCCGAAACCACAACACCTGACATCAAATCAGTGGTAAGTACCATCCTTGATGGTATTGAGCGTGAACGTGAGCGAGAAATCATCTCACGTCGTTTTGGCTTGTTCGACCGCAAAGAAACCCTCGAGCAGATCGGTGAACTTCTCGGTATCACCCGTGAGCGTGTTCGCCAGCTCGAGAAAGCCATCCTCATACGTCTTAAGATCGCAGCCGAAGAAGGCCGCCTCGACCTCGAAGCCATCGAGCGTTTCCTCGTAGAGCAACTCCACGAGATGGGTCGTGCTGCACGTCTTTCTGAACTCACCGAGCGCATCAACCCAAGCGCCAATGACCGCGACAAAGCACACGTTGCCTTTATCGCCGAGCTCGCGCCAAAGCTTGCTGTACTCAACGAAAACGACCACTACCACCCCGGCATCGCACTCGCTGAACACCACGACGAGAAACAACTCAAAAAACGAGTTGATGAAGTCGTCAAGACCGTTAAAGAACATGGCCAGACGTTAACCGCACAGGAACTGCACGGCAAACTGTCTTACGAACACCCAGACCACGTTCGTGCGCTCGCATCACTGAGCAAAAACCTCGCCAACCTCAAGGACGTCTGGGGTCTTACCAAGTGGCCAACCGTCAACCCAAAGAACATTCGTGACAAGATCTACGTTATCCTCCAGGAGAACGGCAAGCCGATGCACTTCTCTGAGATTGCCAAAGCGATCAAAGACAGTGACTTCAAGCGCAAGGACGTCACCACACAGGCTATTCACAACGAGCTGATCAAAGACAAGCGCTTCGTACTCATCGGTCGCGGTGTCTACGCACTTGGCGAATGGGGCTACAAGAAGGGAACCGTTGCTGACATCATCACCGATGTCCTCAAGAAGGCAAACGAGCCGCTTCACCGTGACGAAATCGTCAAACGTGTCCTCAAAGACCGACAGGTAAAAGAAACGACTATTTTGCTCAATCTCCAGAGCAAACCTGAATTCAAACGCGTCGCAAAGGCGACCTACGCATTGGCGGAAAAATAAACGTTGTCATAACGTTTGCGCTAAGCCTCCGTTTGCGAGACAATAAGGAATAGTGATGGGTGATCTCATAGCATGGCTGTTTGGCTTACTTCTCAAGTGGTATATATGGGTACCACTTGCTCTCTTGCTCCTTTATCTTGCATGGCGCAACAATCGCCGGGCTGAAACGATCGACACAACCGAGCATGTGCTCATCACCCTTGAGATTCCGCGCGCAAACGACAAAAGCGAGATGGCTGCCGAACAACTCTTTGCGTCCTTGCACGGTATTCTCCGCGACAAGCGCGAGCTGCGCATGACAGGCGGCCTTCAGGAGCACATCAGCTTCGAGATTGCAGCGATCGATAAGTTGATCCGCTTTTACGTCTGGGTTCCAAAACACTTGCAGAACTTCGTCGAAGGACAGATCTACGCCCAATACCCAACTGTTCAGATACATACTCTCGATGAAGACTACACAAGGCGTGAAGTCGAGCATAACGTTGTCTACACCTCCGAGCTCACGCTCACCGACAACGAGATGCTGCCGATCAAAACCTTCCAAAGCTTCGAGGTCGACCCGCTCGCAGGTATCACTGCAACCCTCGCAAAGCTCGAGGACAGCGCTGAAGAGGTCTGGATCCAAGTACTGGTTCGTCCGATCGCCGACGATTGGCACAAACGTGCGAATTCATTTGCGAGCCGTATCCGAAATGGGCAGGGCAACTTCGACCTCATGAGCGGAGGTGGCAAATACCTCCTGCAAGCACTTGAGGCGCTTTGGAAGCCGCCAGAGCAGGGGGCGGGGGGATCAGCACCTGAACTTTCCGAACGAGACAAGACACGTATCTCTGAGATCGAGAAAAAGTCGGTAAAACTTGGCTACCAGGTCAAAATCCGCATCGCGTATCTCGGCGACAACCAGGCGATCGCTAAGCAGAGCATGCAGGCACTCGTCGGAACCTTCAAGCAGTTCAACTCAACAAATCTCAACGGTTTCCGTATGAGCGGGGCGAGCTTTAACCGCGAAGAGATCGAGAAATACCGTGCCCGTTTCTTTATAGACCGCGGGTACATTCTCAATATCGAAGAACTTGCGTCTGTCTTTCACTTGCCGCACACCAACGTCGAGACGCCTAACATCGTCTGGGCGAGCAACAAGACTGCCGAGCCGCCAGCCAAGCTACCGGTTATCACCGGTGATCCTGCGCATGACGAACAGATCAGTGCCTTCGGTCTCACCAACTTCCGCGGTATCAACCAACAGTTTGGCCTCTACCGTTACGACCGCTCACGCCACGTCTACATCATCGGTCAGACCGGTGCAGGTAAGTCAGGCCTGCTCGAGCTTTTCGCACTATCCGATGTCTACCACAAGCAGGGCTACGCTATCATTGACCCGCATGGTGACTTTGCCGTCAATAACATGCACTTTATCCCAGCTGATCGTATCGACGATGTCGTGTACTTTAACCCAGCCGACACGGCGTATCCGCTCGGATTCAACCCGATGGAAGTCTATGACCCAAACCAGAAGAACAACATCAGCTCTGAGATCATCGGCGTACTGAAGCGTATGTTCGGTGATAGCTGGGGACCGCGACTCGAGTACATCCTCCGCTACACGATCCTCGCACTGCTTGATCGCCCAGACACAACCATGCTCGACATCACCCGTATGTTGACTGACAAGAAGTTCCGCAAAGAAACGCTCGAGTATTGTAACGACTCGGTTGTACTGAATTTCTGGAACATCGAGTTCGCGAGCTGGAACGATAAGTTCCAGGCAGAAGCTGTCGCGCCAGTGCTTAACAAGGTAGGGGCATTCACCGCCAACCCGATCATCCGTAATATCATCGGCCAGCCTAAAAGCACGTTCAATATCCGTCAGATCATGGACGAGGGCAAGATCCTCATCGTTAACCTCTCAAAGGGTCTCATCGGCGAGGACAACGCTGGCATTCTCGGTTCATTCCTCGTCACGAAGATCCAGCTCGCAGCCATGAGTCGATCTGATATCGCCAAGATAGAAGACCGCCGTCCGTTCTATCTCTACGTTGACGAGTTCCAGAACTTTGCAACAGACAGTTTTGCGACCATCCTCTCAGAGGCGCGTAAATACGGCTTGAACCTCACCGTTGCGAACCAGTACGTTTCCCAGATGCAGGACACGGTGCGTGACGCCGTCTTTGGTAACGTTGGTACGATGATCAGCTTCCGTGTCTCTGCCGATGACGCACCACTGCTCGGCAAGCAGTTTGAGCCACAATTCGAACCGAACGACCTCCTCCAGATGCACAACCGTAACTTCATCATCAACATGGTGATCAAGGGCGAAAAGTCGCCGGCCTTTAGCGCCACGACACTCACCATCCCACCGAGTCAAACCAACTTCATGCAACACATCGTTGATAGTAGCCGTCGCAAGTACGCACGCGATCGTGAAAGCGTGGAGCGCGAGATCCAAGGCCTTATCTCGAGTTCTAGCGCATCAGCACCTAAACCTGCAGCACCGCAGTCCCAGACGCTCGCAAAGAAGTGGCCAGTCGATGCCAGCGCAAAACCAGCTATCAACGCTAGCCCTAAGCCCGCAGTAGCCGCGCCTAAGCAGAGCGGGGGAGCAATCCCTGCCGTTACTCCTTCTGGAGACGCTCCTGAGACAACCGCACCGAAGAAGCGTACTCGCAGCCGTTCACGCAAAAAGAAGTCATCTACGGGCGTTGAAACCTCTAGTGCGTCTACGCCACAAAAAAAGGGTAGTGAGGCCCCCAACCCACCCGCTGCGCCAAAGGCTCAGCCTCGTGAAGAAGAGATCCGTCTTCGCTAAACACATTCACTACACCGCATGATTCTCGTAAGCCTCGAAATACCGAGGCTTATTCTTTTCTCGACCTTCACTGGTAATAACATTTTCGGTTAGTGCAGTATGGAACAAAAGTAGAACGTACTTATGACCGATAGACTTGATAGTTTTTCTGGCGTCAGTAGTTATGTATATCAAAATGTAGCAAAAATAGTTAAGGACGAGACAACAAAAGTAAAGGGCGATGACTGGCGAGCAGTTTGATAAAAATGCACAAAAACAAGGCAACAGATACTTGGAGAAGTCGACTTAGTATCCATGAGCGGAGATATATAGTTTATGTCGCACAATATATCTTTTACGACACTTATAGAGTAGCAAATAGTTGATTACGTATCCATCCCTAACGGGGGAGTTTTATCGTTATTCGTAAAAGATGCCCTGTAAAAGTAGTTCTATACAAAATGTATTACCACTTTTGTTCGTACTAGTACTACCTACGTTCTGACACGTCGCCGCATGAACCGTCCTGTAGACTTATCCACACATCTCGATGTCATTATTTGACTTTTTCACAGTTTGTTTTCACACCACCCCACTACTCTACTTTTTGACATTTGTTTGACTTTGTTACTTCCCTATGTTTTTATATAGTTTTTTTAAAGTCGTAAATATAGAACAAAATTAGAACAAGATCGAAGCAGTGGGGAGTGGCCCTCCTACCCTAATCTCTGTAGTATGCTTTGGAACTAACGCGTACGTCCAAGTACTTAGGAGCGATGCCCTTGGCCTCAACATACTTCACAGCATTGATGATATCGGTGGCCTGCCCTGCAGGGTCACGATCGAGATGAGCTTTGATGAGATAGTCTCTGTCCTTCAGCTTGAAGTCAACTTCACGGGTAGATCCGGCAGGTAACGTCACAGCCTCGACCGGGCTAATACCGGCCTTACCGACAAGAGTGACGACACGTCCGATAAAGCGAAGCAGTTTGGTAGAGGCGATGACACCCGCATCTGCATTGATGCCACTTTTGTCGCTAACGACGACAGTAGGTACTGCGAAATAGTTGGCCGTAAAGGCCAGTCCATCAGTATCAACGAAGTACTGCCGACCTTTGATAGTCCATGAGGCAACCGGCTCGCGCAGGCGCAGCTGCAGCTGGCCTGTACCAAGCCCGTCACCAGTTGCGAGAGACGCTGCAGAAACCTCTGAAGCGTGCGTACTCATAAACTGAGAAAAGGTGTCTTGGTTGGTTGCAAACTCAAAACGTTCGAAAGGGCGTTCAGCCAGATACTGCTGAACCAAGGCGCGGTACCTTACCTCATCAAGCGGGCGTGTCACCGGTTGCGCCGCGTAGGTACTAACCGTAATAGTATTTCCGATGTAGCTCGCCAGCATGTACCAAAGTGCACCCGCAATAGCCATGGTTGCCACGAGATAGAGTGAGAGCTTCCGGCGATGCTTACGCAGAGAATGCTCATGGAGACGAGGGGAGCGTAACTGTCCCCTCTCCTCGCCCGCCGCTCGAACACTGGTTGCAGCACTGCCCGTTATCGTTCGGCTTCGACGAAACGCATATGACTGGTCGACCTCACTGCTACGAGGTTGGCGAACAGGGGGTTGGTTATCTCGGCGCACTAGAGCTTCTCCCCTGCTGGTAGTGCATCAACGAGCAATTTTGCTACCTCGAGTGCTGCATCCTCGCGCGCAAACGCATGGAAGCGCTCCGCCATAGCTGCAGTCTCTTTCGGGTTGTCGACGCAGTGTTTTATCGCTGCGTAGAGAGAATCCCCTCCCCTCACCTCTTTATCGCTGAGTACATGGGCTGCCTTGGCCTCTTCATAAGAAACGGCATTTTTCATCTGGTCGCCGAGATGCGCGGCTGGCACGATGATAGTTGGCTTTGCAAGCGCCGCTAGTTCTTGGAGGAATGTCGCGCTTCCTCGGCTTACAACGACATCAGCAGCACCGAGGACAGTTGCCATATCTTTATATACAAACTCGACGATATGGTAGTCAGGATGTTCGAACGCAGCGTGTTTTACACGCTGATAATGCTTCTTGCCTGTGACATGGTAGATTGCGTACCCGTCAGCCATGAGCTGTTCGGCGATCGACACAATACCCGTGTTGATGCTTTCCGCCCCGAGTCCACCGCCAGTAATAACAACGAGTGGCTTATCGAGATCGATGATACCGATTTCCTGCTTAGCCATACGCTGTTCTTTAGTATTAAACGGATGAAAAGCCGGGTCGATCGGCACACCAGTGTATGTCGTCTTTGCTTTAGGATATGGGTAGTTTTCAAGAGGTGAACCGGTAGCAATCGACTGGGCATAGCGGCTAAGCAGCTTGTTCGTTAGGCCAGGACGAGCGTCGGAATCATGGATCACGATCGGTACGCCAAGCATCTTAGCTGCGTAACCGAGCGGTAGACAGACGTAACCACCTTTTGCAAATACGACGTCTGGCTTAAAGCTGTGCAGCAACATAACGCTCTGCACAAAGCCCGTCGCAATGAGTGCGATATCACGGAGGTTTTTTGCAACGGTCGGGATATCAAGCAACTGCTTCCATAGCGGTACGCCGTGGTAGCGACGCAGCTTGCCAGCGGCAATCACGTGAACAGGTACCGGGACGAGTGCATGCTGCATGAGGCCACGTGACTGTGACTCGAACGCTTTATCGCAGACAAAGGTTGTCTCAAGTTTCGGGTCGAGCTTACTAAGCTCGTTGATGACGGCGAGTACTGGCGTTACGTGTCCGCCCGACCCCCCGCCGGCGCACAGAACCTTCATCGCCAGTCTCCTTTACGTCATCTATCAATCGGTGTGAAGTATACCTCGAAATATGAAACACGAGCCCAAGGCCCAACATCATGAACAGCAAACTTGTGCCGCCGAAGCTCAAAAACGGCAGCGTCACACCAGTGAGTGGAAACACACCGGTCATAGCACCAACGTTGACGACGACGTGCGTCATGATGAGGCCAAATACACCAGCAACGACGAGGCGCATCGTTGGATCACCGACTCGGTCAACGATGAACAGCAGTCGCCTCAGCAGCATGAAGAACAAGAGCAAGATGACGATAAGACCGATGAAACCGAACGTTTCGCCCAGCACTGCAAAGATCGAGTCATTGACTGCTTCTGGCAGATAGCCAAAGGGTGACACGCCCTGACCGAGTCCACGGCCAAAGAGTCCACCGCTTCCCATCGCGATCGTTGCCTGTGTGATATGGTACGATTCAACATCCGCACCTGATGGGTTGAGGAAGGTCAGTACGCGTTCGATACGGTGTGGCGAGGTGACGATAAGGAGTGTACCAGCCCCCAGGCCGACCGCTGCCACGAGCGCAAACAGACGCGCCTTGAGACCAGCTACAACGAGCATTGCGAGAATCATGCCGACCATAGTGAGACCCGTACCCATGTCTTTTTGAAACACGATGATAAAGAGTGCTGCAAGCCCGAGCATGATCCCTACCGGAATAAGCGTATCGTTGACGCTATTCACCTTGCCCTGTTGCATCCGTCGGCCCAAAAACGCCGCAACATAGAGTAATAACCCGAACTTGAGTAGTTCAGCGGGTTGGAACGAACCGACACCAAAGTTAAACCAGCGTGTTGCACCACCAGTATTGATGACAAGTGGATTGCCTGGAATTAACCCGAGAATAAGCAGTACAAAACAAGCGACAAACCCAGTGAGTAGGATCTTGCTCGTATACCGCTTCCACCATTCAGGCGTCATGGTCGCTGCAAATGCAAAGCCAGTCAGCCCGATACCGAGATATAGAAGTTGCTTTTGCATAAAGTGGGCCTGGTCGAGGCTGCTGCCATTTTGGTTGATGAGCTCAACACGCGCTGGGCTGATTGCGTAAAGCACGATCAGACCCAGAAGCACCAAAATACCCATAAACAGGACGATTTGGTAATCAGGACGGTGCCGACGAGCTACACCGGCAGCAACCGGTGCGCTCGGTGACTGGCGACGCGTCCGTGGCGTCACGAGATCGTACCCCCAGCAAAGGCGAGAAGCAACCCGAGGAATCCAACAACCTGGCCAATGATCCAGAAACGCATCGTAACTTTTGTCTCCGGCCAGCCCATTGCCTCTAGGTGGTGGTGGATAGGCGCTGAGATGAATACCTTGCGGTGGAAGAATTTCTTGCTGACGATCTGCACCAAACTGGAACCGCCCTCGAGCACAAAGACAAACCCGATGATAGGCAGCAGGAAGAGACTGTCAGTGAGCATCGCCACGACACCGAGCGCCGTACCGTAGGCAAAGCTACCGACATCCCCCATAAAGAAACGTGCTGGGTGTATGTTAAACCAGATGTAGCTCATGAGAACGCCGATGATCGTGAAACAGAAGCCAGCGATACCAAAGTTGCCCTGCAAAAGCGCAATGACGCCAAACACCCCGAATGATGTCGCGAGCAAACCGCCAGCTAATCCGTCGAGGCCGTCACTGATATTGACAGCATTGCTCGTACTGACGACGACGAGGATAAACAGCGGAATGATCAACCAGCCCACTTCGAGCGGCCCATAGAACGGAACGTGGATATCGGTGTAGCCTAGTTTGGCGTAAAAGAACCATGCACCGACCGCTGCAATGAGCGTGATGAGGCCAAACTTGAAACTTGAACGAAGACCTGCAACCCCGAGACTCTTGCCGCGCAGGTTGATGATGTCGTCAACCAATCCCACAAGTGCCCCACCCACGAAAGCCGCGATCGGCAGCCACGTTTGCTCACGATCGAGATTGACCGCTACCGTGATGATCGTAACGGCGATGAGCGCGATAATGCCTGCCATCGTTGGGATATTACGCGTAAATTTAGTGGCATGCAGCTTAGTAAACACCTCGAGCATCTCGCCTGTCGTTGAGGTAGTGCGCTGTTTTTTCCAGAAGCGGTAGCGATAGGCGGCGTAGGTATACATCGGCGTGAGAAGCATCGCCAAAGAAAAGCCTCCAACTGCCAGTGCAAATAGTTTTACGAGCTCTTGGGTGAGGTCGACGAGGCTAAAAAGTTCAGGTAGTGACACGGTTAGGTTCTTTCGTTTAGTTTTTGGGTGGTATTTCTAAATATCGGAGCATCCAGTTGGACAATTCATTAAAGATCGGACCAGCTGCGACGGTACCAGCATATCCAGTGGTCAGCTTGGAATCTTCTACGCGTACCATTATGACATATTCGGGCTTATCAGCACCACCAAAACCGAGGTAACTACCAATCGAGTCATCGTCGCTATATTTACCCGTTTTAGCATCGATGATCTGGCTCGTTCCGGTCTTTCCTCCGACCATGTAACCGTCAGGATCCTGCTTGCCAAAGAAGCCGCGGTGACGACCTTGGTAGGTCATTTCGCGAAGCGTTGCGGACGCATCTGGACTCAGAACACCGGTCGAGACAACTTCAGGTGCTTTTTCGCTGATCGAGCCGTCATCATTAACAGCACCCTTGATAACCGTCGGCTTATAGTAGGTGCCTCCGTTCATTGCCGCTGAAAATGCCGCAGCTGTCTGAATCATCGTGAGGTTCATACCTTGCCCAAACGTCATATTCGCGTAACGGACATTCCTCCCCTCACCTTCGTTTGGCGCACGGAGGATACTGTTCGCTTCATAAGCCTGCTCGATTCCGGTTAGTTTGTTGAACCGGTAATGATTGGTGTAGTAGTCGTAAAGCTTTTGTCGAGCAGCCTGGTTGACGCTGCCGCCACCCATGCGCTCCAGCACGTAGACGACACCGGTGTTGAGTGAGTACTGCAAAACGTCAGTCATGCTCGTGTTTGGGTAGATCGGATCTTCTTCGACGTTACGGATCGTCGTACCATCAACATCGACGCTACCTGTGTTATCAAAGGTCGAGTTTACTGTGACCGCCCCACTATCGAGGCCCGCCCCCATACTGAGGACCTTCATAACTGATCCAACCTCATATGGTTCATTGACGACACTGTTGAGGAACAATCGATAATCCTCAACATCGGTGTACTTGTTGGCGTTATAGGTAGGATAGTTGGCCATTGCCATCACCCGGCCTGTATTTGGATCCATGACGAGCACACTACCCTTGGTAGCTTTGGCTTTTGCGAGACCCTCTTTGAGCACCTGCTCTGCTTGCTGCTGGATGTTGCGGTCGATGCTCAGCAGTAGGTTCTTACCATTCACAGCAGGTCGACTCGTGTCGCTCTCGCCGATAGTAAGCGGAATCTGACGAACGTCAGTCACAGTCTGAAGGAGGCCTGGACGACCGGCCAGCTCACCGTTCAAGGCTCCTTCGACGCCATACTGCCCCAAGCCGTCATTATTGACATAGCCAAGCATCTGAGAACCCATCTGGCCCTCAGGATAGACACGGCGCGAACCCTTCTGAAATCCAACACCAGCGAGTTTCTTCGCACGGAGCTTCTCCGCCTGGGTACGCGTCACCTGGCGTGCCATGGGAACGTAGCGAAGCTCTTTGTCGCCAAGGCGTTTCTCATATCCTTCGACTAAGTTACCACCGGCGATTTCGCGCATCGCCTCTTTTACTTCTGAAACGTTATCGACTTCCTGAGGATCGGCAAATACGGTAAATACGGTTTCGTTGAGCACGAGTGGTACCGGCGTCTTGCCGTCAAGCGCGTAGATCTTGCCACGCTCAGGGACGATGGTGAGCTTACTTACCTGCATTTCGCGTGCAAGCTTTTCATAGTGACCGTGCCGAATAACTTGCAGGTAGAACAGCCTGAGGCCAAACAGCACCAAAACCCCTACCAGAAGATAGAGGAGAAACGTGGTGCGCGATGAGGCACGTGAAAGTCGAGGCAACTGCATAGGTATAAGTGTACTAGTTCGTAGCGTATTCGGTCGATGCTGGCTCGGTCATAGCGGCTGCAACGCTGCTGTTTTTGACACGTTCCAGCGCCTGGAGGCGTGCGTTCTCGTTTTCGAGATCTTGTCGTTCAGCGAGTAGCGTTGCCCGCTTGGTTTCGAGACTGTCGAGCTGATAGCCATACGTGCTCGTTTTGGTGACCTGCGTGAGGTAGATGAGGCCAAGAACGGCAATCATCAGTGCAACCAAAACGGTATGAGCAACCGGACCGAGAGTCGCGCTAGGCACAAACGCAACAGTGTTCTGGTTGCGGCGCCACATGCGATCAGATCGCGTGTTGAACGAAGATGTGGTGGATCGATATCGTGACATGATTTTATTTTTTGTTTTCGTTTTTTATATGGTGGGGTTAGCTACTCGTTACGAATAGCTAACCCCGGGTGTTGCTTACTGCTCGTCAGCGTGGATGACGTGAACGTCGATCTTGACTGCGCGTGAAGCGTCTTTGACTACGATAGGCATATTTTTGATCCTATCCTTTCTTGTTTTTTTATTTTTTCACAGCGGCGCGAAGTATTGCACTTCTTGCACGCGGATTGTGAACATCGTCAGTTTTGCCTAGGATCGGCTTTTTGGCCAAGGTCTCAAACTCGGCTTCAAATCCAGCCCTTACCTGCTCGTTGATGAATTGCTTCACCAGGCGGTCTTCGAGGCTATGAAATGAGATGAAGGCAACGCGTCCACCCGGGTTTAGCAACCGTGGTAGAACTGCAAGGAGCCGTTCAATCTGACCGAGCTCATCGTTGAGCGCAATCCGTATGGCTTGAAAAGTACGCGTGGCCGGATGCACCTTTTGGCGCGGACCACGATGGGTAGACAGGATAGCATTCGCGAGGTCCTCCGTTGTACGGTGCGGACGACTTCGTACGATTGCTCGCGCAATCTGCGCGGCACGCGACGGTCGTTCTTCACCGTAGGTAACGATCAGACGCATCAAGTCTTTTTCTGATAGCTTATTTACCAACGTATAGGCGCTTTTATCCTGCCGTTGGTCCATTCTCATATCCAAAGGACCGGTGTGCTGTATCGAGAATCCTCGTTCTGCCCTGTCAAGTTGCGGTGACGATACACCAAAATCAACTAAAACCATATCAAAAGCCTTACCTGCCTCGACGGCAGATTCAGCGAAAGCTGCAAAATCATCGTGAACGACTGTCGCCCCTAAGTGCCCGTACCTTTCGAGCTCTTTGATGGCGTTTTCGTCACGATCGACTAAGGTTACCGTGTCAAACCCACCGAGACGCTCCGCAACGAGGCTGGCATGTCCGCCATAGCCTGCTGTGAGGTCGAGGTATGTTTGACCAGGCTGTGGAGCCAAAAGCTCGACAACCTTGTTCGGTAAAACCGGTGCATGGAGCTCTTTCCCCACCGAACGAAGTTCGTCGGGGGCCCCTGATTGGAGTTGTTGTGGTGTATGTTTGCTCATATCTTGAGGTCACCTATCTGACAGTCAGTTTTTATTTTCGCAGATGTTTTTGTTTTTGTGTAGCGCCAATGGAGTTGTTGTGGTGTGAAGATTGGGATTGCCCGATCTTCGCTGTTACCCACTGACGTGAGAGTGAGAGACTTATGTGTGTGAGATACCCCTCGAAATCTGACGATTTCATGGGGACCCCTGTGTGAGGTGGAGTTTTTTGGGAGGTGTGTGTTAAGGAAGGTACTAGTGTAAAAGTGCGCGGTTACACTTGCCACGTCTGACTGCCAGGTAGCTGACCTCGAGACTTCTCGGTTTGCTTACCTGGTCCCGGATTGTTAACGTGCGCTACCTCTAAAACTAATTAGCCTTCATCAAGCGCCAGTACTTGCCGGCTCTGACGCAAGTGACATTACGGTCGATGCCTGCGTAGTCCAGCAAATGCTGTTCTAGTGTGATGCGTCCCTGTTTGGCGTCAAGCTCTGCACTTACCTTGCCCATACGAAACTGTACGTTAAGGTCGGCGGTCTTCTCATCGAGAATATCACCTGAAAGTGCCGGTTCGACGTCTCCATCCCAGACTGTTTGGGGATAGATGTGTAGATAGCTGGAAAAGCCTCGTGTAATCACTACTCCGCCTGCGAACTCTGCTCGAAGTTCCGCCGGTATAGTTAGCCGGCGCTTGTCATCAAGCTTTCGTTCAAAGTAGTCTGGCTTCATTTCCTTTTTCTATCTAGGACCGCTAATTGTTTTTTTGGTGCCGTGGTTTTTGTTTGTGTGGTGTGGTGTTACCCACACTTACCCACTGACGACAGTATAGTACCCACTTCTACCCACACGCAATACCTTTTTTGCTTATTTTTTTAGCAAGCGCCGCAGTTATCCACAGAATGTTCGGCTTTTGTACAAAAAAACAGGGGTAGATCCCCTGTTTGTCGCTAGCCTTTTGTAACGAAATTACAACGGCTATGATGTTGTCATCAAGACAAGTGCAACACCTGGATCTACCTGGATAACAAGCCAAGAGATAAAGATGAAGGCATTTGCAGCAAGCGAGACGAACAGCAACGCTGTCTTGAGATCTTCACTTGTCTGGAGCAATGCAACTCGTTCAGTAGTTTCGATGTTTGTTTGTGTACTCATGCTTTTATATTAGCATAAGCTTTGTTTTTTGTCAATGTCTTGGTATAGTTACGAGTTTTCGAGAAGCCACTGATTTGCTTGAACCCATGACTCAACCGTCCCCGTATCGAGGTATTTTCCCTTCGCCTGAACGACCTTAAGCGCCGTGCCATCCGCAACCATATCATTGATCGGGTCGGTGATGAAAAACTCACCGCTTGCGTTAGCACCTCTCTGGACCGACGCATCAGCATAAGACATAAACGTACCCGGTAGCACATATTTACTGACATTGATCATACGGCTCGGTTCACTACCCGGAGCTGGTTTTTCAACGATCGAGGCAAAGATTCCTTCGTCAGACTGGGCGATAACCCCATAAGAGCTGAGATCGCCCTCCTCCACTGGCAGCCCGAGTATCGCTGGTGAGCCAAGACTGATGAGATGCTCGATATCACTTTCACCCTCAGGTACGTAGGTAACGTCGTCGCCCATCATCACCAGCACGAGTTCGTCCTCGCTGATGTAGTCACGACAAAGCCATACGGGGATTGTCGTACCGTAGCGTCCATCGCTCAGATCCTGCTCGATAAAATGGAACGTGACACCGGTCGGCGGGACGATCATATCGGCAAGCTCGGTCTTGCCGTTGGCGCGCAGCACGTCTTCAAGCTCAACGTTGCGGCTATAAAATGAGCGTAGCTGCGCCGCCTGTCCGCTCACGATGAAATAAATGTCGGTAATCCCCGCTTTGACACAATCAGAAACGATATAGTCGATCACGGGCCGGTTACCGAGCGGAAGCATACATTTCTCAATACTCTTGGTAATTGGTAGCCGTCGTGATCCATACCCTGCAACCGGGATAATCGCTTTAGTGGCTGATCGCATCGAAAAACTCCTTTACTTCTAAGAGTGACTGCTTGACTGTCCAGTCGGCGTCATGCGGCACTGCCCTACCATCAGGGCTTACCTGTACAAAACTAACGTTTCCCGGCAACTCATCACCGAGCGGCCGGTCATCAACAAGCCAACATTCCTCGCCGAGCTCCTCGAGCACATCGGCCTTTGACCGAAGTACCGTCACAACTGGAACCTCGCGTAGCGATGGACAGAGAGAGGCCTTGAACCGCTGGTAGTCATCACTCCCAAAAGTCAGTACCTGGACCTCGTATCCGTCGCGCGTCAGCGCATCGATAAGCGCCTTTGAACCCTCAGCCTCGAGACGGCCGTCAGCAAGTTCTGAGTTAGCCACCGCTGCGTAGACTTCGCTCGGTTCAAGCCCTAGCGACGTGAGATGTGCGCCCATATCGTAGTAGTACATATCCCCGACGTAGTGGAAGTAAGTCTCGGCGCTATCAAAGGCGTCGACAGCCTCAGGGTACAGGCTGCCGATATACTCCCACACCAGGCTCATATCTGCAGTCTTGAAGAGCGTGCGATCCAGATCCAAGTAAACAATCATGCGAAATAAATCCTCATCAGCTGGCGAGCTACTGCATCGGGATCGTGGCGGATAAAACTCCGGGTGTGCGCAAGTGGGTCGCTCGACTGTGCACCGTCCCACAGATCGGTTGCCACGAGCCGCGTCCCAACTGCACTCCACGGACGTGTCTCAAATGCTGCAACGTCAATATCGACACCATACTCGCCTTCATGTGCGTAACGCTCGAGCAGCTCGTCGCTCGGTTTGCTTGTATTGTAGATAACATAGTCCAGGAACCGGCCACCAGCGAGACGTTCAAGTTCGTCGGCAAAATCGTGAACCTTAAACCCGTCAGTTGAGCCAGGTTTTGTCACCAGATTGGACACATACACACGTGTTGCCTTCGTCTCGCAAAGCGCCTTACCGATACCTGGTACGACGAGCGCCGGACCGAGGCTGCCGTAGAGGTTTCCGGGCGCAACCACGACGACATCAGCCGACATGATAGCCTCGATCGCACGCGGGTTTGCCACTGCCTCGGGCTCAAGCCAGATCTTTGGCCGCTCAGCTAGCTTTTCGTGGCCGATCGTAAATTCACCTTTGATTGGCTGACCGTCCACCCCTTCGGCGCAAAGCGTTACATCTGTCATTGTTACCGGCTCAACACGACCCGTGATATTGAGTACCACGCTTGCCATCTCAACCGCTTCAGCAAAGTTACCGGTCATTTTCTCGAGCGCTGTCAAAAAGAGATTGCCAAATGCATGCCCCTTGAGGCTTCCCTCTTCGAAACGGTAGTTGAAGAGGTCGCGCACCTTTGGCGTATCGCTCAGTGCAACGAGACACTGGCGGACGTCACCAGGAGGCAATGCTCCGAGCTCATCGCGGAGCTGGCCAGTAGAACCGCCGTCATCGGCCATGTTGACGAGGGCTGTGATGTCGCTGACGTAGGTCTTGAGGCCGCTGAGCACTGTAAAACTGCCCGTGCCACCGCCGATCACGACGAATTTGGCTCCACTGACTGGGTTTTGATTCATCTAAAGTCCTCGCATCTTTTTTACTAACTTGCCGTACCAAAGCCCGCTTGGGCGCACGGTTCGTTTTAGGTCATTATCGTACTCTATCTCGACGAGACCAAAGCGTGGCCATCGGCCATAGGCCCACTCGAAATTGTCGAATAAACTCCAGTGGAGATAGCCAAATACATTCACTCCGGCCGCAAGCGCCGCGTGCACGGCCGCCAGTGACTGCGCAATCCACCACTTGCGATACTCGTCCGAATGGTCAGCCACGCCCGATTCGGTGATAATGATTGGCTTATTCCACCTCTTGAGACGGATGAGAGCATGCTTGAGGTCGCTCGGGCGCATCTCCCAACCCAAATCATTTAACTTCTCGTTGGTGTTGTCGATCTTAAGGCCAACGTGACGATCTGAAAAGTAGTAGTTCACGCCGATAAAGTCGAGTTTTCGACGCACATACCGCAGCGGCAGGTTGTCGCGTAGCCAGAGATCAGCGCGGACCGCAAACCGCGTCACTGCCCTGTCGTCCCCCGGTCGCACCCATGCGTATGACTTCGTAAAACCGACTTTGAGCCGACGGCTCTTTTTATGTGCATAGTTATAGACGAGCTTATGAGCCCTCAGCAGATTCCGGTATACCAGAAATGCCTTGAGGTATGAATGCGACTGCGGCGGGTGGTCTTGGGTGATATAGCCATGGCTCGCAACCGTATCCGGTTCATTGATCGAGGTAATATAGCGGATATCTTGGTGGTATTCGTCGATGACACGCTCTGCAAAGCGCGCGAAGTATTTGATGTTGCGAGCCTGCTCAAACCCACCCTTTTCCTGGAACCAAACCGGAACCGTCCAGTGGTAGAGTGTCGGCATCGGCTCCATGCCTCGCGCCTTGATCTCGCGGATGTAATCACGATAATGATCGATCGCCTCGCGGTTCCAGACACCCTCTTCCGGCTCGACCCGAGACCACTCGATACTAAAACGAAAGGCGTTGAGGTGCAGTTTTTCAGCGATCGCAAGATCTAGCTTGTAACGCTGATAGTGGTCGATCGCGATACCGGAGACGTAATTATCCGGATCAGTCGCTTGCGTCCTGATCTCGGTCCAGACCGCCAGGTCACTCAGTTTGTACTCGGCACTTTTTGCGAGGCTTTTCGCGTTCTCAAGCTCCCAAACGGACCAGTTGTTATGATTGTTTCCCTCGACCTGATGGGCGCTTGTTGCGGCTCCCCAGTAGAAATGTTTCGGGAATTTTAGACTGCCTTCAGTTTTCTGCATTAGGAATTATTATAACGGATATCAGCCGCCGCGCGGCTAAACGTCATTAATCGGCGTCAGTAGTTCTAGCTCGTCGACGCTGTAGGTCTTGTCGGCCTCATACTTATAACCGATCAGATGATCGGCCCGGAAGTAGTCACCCGAAGCCACGTCCTTGTAGTACAGTTCGGCTTTTTTGTAGTTATCGTGGGTCATGCGCGGTCCGTGGTAGACCCGAAACTCGCGTTCTCGACCAGGCTGCAGCTCATAGTCAAGCTCTGTTCGCTGTCCGAGCACCATGATCTTATCGAGCATGACAGACCGCTCGGAGTGGTTATGGACCGTTGCCCATATCTCAGTATTGGGCCCGCTCAGCGTGTACTTTGTATGGGTCACGCCAACGACTGGAATATGCTTGTTGCCTGCTTCGTCATAGAGGCTTTCCGTAGCCTTTTCTGATCGTTTCGCTTCACGATCCTCTGCGAAATCGGTTGTTGGCGCATCGTCATCCCAGTTATCGTTGTCGTCTGATTTTGGTGCCTCAAACGCTGGCTTGCCCTGGAGCATCCGCTTCGTGACGTCCCAGAAACCCATACCGGTTAGTACCCCATCGCGCCGATGATGAGCGCCATCACGAGCACCGTCACTAACTCGTGGGATGCGTTGAGCAGTGTCAGCTTTTTGCGTCGCCCCTCAAACGCATCGTGTACGTAGATGCGCGTTGCGACGAACCCGAGCCAGAGCCAAAAACCTGTCGCGAGTGAGTCTTGGAGGAAACTATTTTGGAAGAACTGGTTCGAGAGAAAGGCAACGTGCGCAAGAACATAAGCCGTCACGAGCGAGGCGACGAACGTTGACCCCATCAGCCAGGCAAATTCCCCTCTTTTTGGCGGCTTGCTCATGTCAACTTTGGCGAGCTTGCCCCAGGTAGTGCCGAATGCACCCTTCGCATACCAGATGCTTCCCACTACCATCGTCGAGAGTGCGGCGAGCAGTACCGCGAGATAGTTAACTGATACGTCCATAAAGATCCTCCTCAGTTATATGTACCCTAGAGTATGCGCCTTTTTTAAGGGGTTTTGCAAGTATTCAGACGAAACCCTAAAATGGCTACGCTTTTTGCTATACTGAACCTAAAGAGGAATACGGGAAAACATAATATGAGAGCGCGCAGCCTGCCGGTGGGCAATCAGAATAGACAGACGGCGTCAAACTACGGCTTTGCTATAAAAGCAGGTTTGGTTGGCATGGCACTCCTTATAGCCCTCGTGCCAACACTGGCTTCGGCTATCACAACTCTCTCTCAGGGGTACAGCACTAAAGAAGATTTACCACTTGGCTCAATCGTCAGCCTCGAGAGAAATACGTCTGATCGTGTCACCGCCGCAGTAACGAGTAACGCCGATAGCATCCTCGGCGTCGTTATCAACAGCGACAGTTCCCTGCTTGCACTGACAAATGATACGAAAGAACAGGTGCAGGTTGCGACGAGCGGCACTGTACCTGTTCTCGTCTCAGATATCAACGGCGAGATCCACCAGGGCGACCACATTACTGCGTCGCCACTCAAAGGTGTTGGCATGAAAGCGACAGCAAACGTGCGTATCGTCGGCATCGCCCAGGGCGGGATGAAAAACGCCACCAAGCAGACCTACAAGGACAAGGACGGCAAGGAACACTCGGTAACCCTCGGCGAAGTGCCGGTCATCGTCAACGTCGCTTACTTCTTCAAGGAGCCGGAAAAGACTATCGTGCCGACCGCTCTCCAAAACGTTGCCAATGCACTCGCCGGCAAGACTGTTAGTACCTTGCCGATCGTCCTGAGCGCCGCAGTTTTTCTCATCATGCTCATCATCGTTAGCAGTATTATCTATTCGATGATCCGAAGCAGTATTATCTCAATCGGACGCAACCCGATGTCGCAAGCGGCGGTGTACCGCGACCTTATCCAGCTTTCTTCCCTTGTGATCGCAATCCTAGCGGTTGGACTAATATCAATCTATTTCATACTGACGAGGTTATAGCTTATGAGCAGCGGCATTCTCCAATTTATCCTGATTCTCAACGCGTTCCTGATTGGTGCAGCGACTGTCGTAGCAGTTCGTCACGGCCTCGCCCACTTCCGTCCGCACACACATGACAACGACAAGAAGCGTGCGCAGGAAAATGCCGTGAAACTCCCACCTGCCGTCAAGGAGCAGTTGCTCGCAAAAGCTACAGCAAACTATGAAAAGATCCTTGAGGCCTCAGCCGCTCAACTCCAACTCGACCTCAGCAAGACCGCCGCTAGTCTCAACAAGCAGCTCGACACGGTTGGACAGGAAATCGTCACAGACGAAATGAAACGATACAAAGCGAGTCTCGAAGAACTGCAAAAGAACACTGAGCTTTCGATCACCGGTACCCAAGACGCTCTCAATCAACACCAAGAAGACCTCAAAACTGCAATGGCCGAGCACCAGAAACAGATGCTTGCCAAGATGAATAAAGAAATCGCAGCAGAAAAAGAACGACTCCTCTCTCAGATCGACAACAAGCTCGCTGATGCAGCTGCCAGTTTCCTCATCGAGACGATGCAGCACGACGTTGATCTTGGGGCGCAGGTTCCATACCTAACCAAGATGCTTGAGGAGCACAAAGATGACTTTAAGAAAGAGGTGGTAGATGAAAGTTCAGCTGCCTAATACCGTCTCCTCATTACAGGATCTTGCGGCGCTCACACTCGAGATTCGTGAGTACGGAAAGTGGTTTGCGCATAACGCTATCAAGGAGCGTGTTCATGCCAAAAACGTCACTCCTCCACCCGCTCTCTCGCCTGGCGCTACTGAACTGGTTCGATCTATCGGCAGCAAAAAGCTACTAAGCGGCTCCGATCTCGAGCAGCTGATCGCTGCCCTTGAAGATGCCAAAAAAACCGCCCCAACGATCACCGTCACGCTGGCCGCACCCGCTACTGCCGACGTAAAACGCCAGCTCGTTGAAGCCTGCCGCAAGAACATTGCCGATAACGCACTCGTCACGTTCAAGTTCAACTCTGGCTTGTGCGGAGGCATGGTGGTTACCCATGGCAGCCATGTCTTTGACTGGTCATTCCGTCGTCAGATCCTTGCGAACCGAATGAAATTCACTGAGGTACTACGTAGTGTTTGATAACCAAAAATTCCAAAAACTCGTCGAGGCCGACAACCTGACCGGCGAAGTTGTCGGTGTTAACGGCTTTATTATCGAGGTAAAAGGCCTTGAAGGTGTCCGGCTCGGCGCCCAGGTCCTCTTTGAAGACGGTCAGCGCGGCATGGTTCGTGAAGCCTATGGCGATAAAGTCATCCTCTTTAACATCGACTCCGAGCACATGGACCCAGGCACGCTCGCGGTTGTTGAAAACGATATCCTTAGCGTTCCAGTCGGTAAAGGTCTTGTCGGCCGCGTCGTGACTCCGATGGGTGAGCCACTCGACGGCAAGGGCGCTATTCGCACCACCGCCACTTCCGGTATCTTTAATCCCGCTCCCGGCATCATGGCTCGTTCGATGCTCAATGAACAGCTGGCCTCTGGTGTGACTGCCGTAGACAGCTTCTTTCCGATCGTCCTTGGTCAGCGTATCGCCATCCTCGGAGACAGCAAGTCCGGTAAGAGTGCCTTCCTCGGCCAGCTATCTGCATCCCAAGAAGGCACTGATCGTATCGTCGTCTATGTACTCATGGGTCGGCGCAAGGTTGACGTCGAGCGTCTGCTCGCCGCGCTCCGCGACTCCGGCGCAATGGAGCACACCATCGTCGTGCTTGCCGACATCTTTGACTCCCTGACCCAGACCTACCTTGCCCCATACGCCGCCTGTGCCATGGCTGAGGCACTCTGGACTGGCAAAGATGGTCGGGATGTCATCATCATGTACGATGACCTCAGTTCACACGCAGAAGCCTACCGACAGCTCTCCCTTCTCCAGGAAGTTGACCCGGGACGAGATAGTTACCCCGGTGACATCTTTTACGCGCACTCGAGCCTACTCGAGCGCGCCGGCAAGCTCAAAACGAACGGCAAGACACTCACCTCCCTGCCGGTAGTACTCACGCCAAACGACGACATCACTGCCTATCTCTCGACGAGCATCATGTCGATCACTGACGGTCAGATCATCTTTGACCTCGGCCTCTTTCGCCAAGGTATCCGCCCAGCCGTCAACGCCGGTCTATCAGTCTCCCGTGTCGGTGGTCAGGCACAAACCACTCGTCAAAAGCGGCTTTCGAGCACCCTCTTTAAGACACTTGCTGCATACCGCCAAGCCGAAGAGTTCTCGCACTTTAGTTCACAGCTCTCCGCCGAAACGAGGCGTGATTTGACGCTCGGTAAGTACATCTACGAAGCGCTTCACCAGCCACCGGAGGAGCGACACAACCTCGTCGAGCAGCAGTTGATGCTCGAGGTGATCTTGCAAAGCGGCGGAGAGATGGACATCGACGTTCCAGCGCTCAAAGAGTCTGTACGAGAAGCTGCCAAGCACGCCAAAAAAGAGGACGACTACGACCGTATCGAAGCCGAACTGCTGAAAAAACACGCCGCAAAGAAGCTTGCTGAGAAACCAGCCACGGCCGAGGCGAATACGGAGGCTGCAAATGCGACGAGCTAGTGCGATCGAGAAGGACGTTGCCGACATCGCAACCGTCCAAGACCTGACAGCTGTATTTGAAAGCCTCGCGAGCACCCAGGTCGCAAAGGTCAAAGGAAAGGTTGAGCTTTCAAAAGCCTTCTTCCAGCTCCTCTGGCAGCGCTATAGCTCGATCCGTGTCGACCCCAAAACCCGTATCACCGAGCGTGAGCTGGGCGATGGCAGTGCGAAGGAGCAGGTCTTCATCATCATCTCGGCCGAAGCTGGCCTCAGCGGTGACATTGACCAACGACTTGTGGAAGTTATGTCACAAAACTATGATCCAAAAACCACTGATATCGTCGTACTAGGATCACACGGTGCCAGTCAGCTTAGTCAACGCGGCATACCATACATCCGCTTCTTCCAGGTGCCTGAGAGCGATCACTACATCGACGTCAGTCCGGTAATCGACGCCGTGCTCCCCTACTCGAAGATCGTTGTGTATTACGAGGAGTACGTCTCGCTCGGCGTGCAAAATATCCAGCAGATCGACCTTATCTCCACTATGAAAGATATGTCTGAAGATGCACCCGAAGACGCCATGACCGCCGAGGACACGATCTTTGAGCCAAGTCTCGATGAGATCGCTGATGAAATGGAAATAACCATGATGACACTCGCGCTCTCACAGACTATCCTCGAATCTTCCCTCGCCCAAGCTGCCAGCCGCTTTAACGCCATGGCAGTTGCCAAAAAACGTGCCGGTGAACTGGTCGGTGACTATATGCTCGAGTTTCACCGGGCAAAGCGCTCCGAAAGCGACCGGCGGATGCGTGAAGTGATGATCAGTATCAAGAAACGAAGAAGATTAGCAGAAGGAACCGGGCAATGACGAAGCAAAAGACACAGACAGACATCGGCGCCGAAGTCGGCGTTATCCAGACGCTCCGCGGCCTCACCGTTGAAGTACAGCTACTCGGTGAACGTCCTGATGCGAAAGAACTCCTTATTGTTGATGGCCACCCTGACATTTTCCTTGAGGTCAGTTACTTTAAGCCTGGTAAAGCCATTTGCATCAACCTCGCGAACGCCCAGGAGCTACAGTGTGGTCAGAAAGTATTCCGTAGCCACAGCAAGGTTACCGTCCCTGTCGGACCAAAGACCGCCGGACGCGTCTTTGACGCCCTTGGCCGTCCGCTCGACGAAGCCCCTGCACCTGCTGACGCACCTCGCCGCACGATTACCGAGCCAACCGGCACCAAAAGCTACCGCAGCAGCAAGAAGCTTGAACTCCTCACCACGGGGCTTAAGGTCATCGACTTCCTCACGCCGTTCGTCAAAGGTCGCAAGATCGGCATCGTCGGTGGTGCCGGTGTCGGCAAGACAGTCCTCACGATGGAGATGATTCACAACGTCACCCAAGGATCGAATAAGTCCCTTTCGATCTACTGCGGTGTCGGTGAGCGTATCCGTGAAGGTAACGAACTCTACGAAACCCTCAAGGACACCGATGTCCTCAAAAACACAGTGATGTTCTTTGGTCAGATGGACAGCACGCCGGCGATTCGTAGCATGGTTGCTCCTGCAGCCGCCACTGCTGCTGAATATTTCCGTGACGAAGAAGGTCGCGATATCCTCTTTTTCGTCGACAACATCTACCGTCACATCCAGGCACTCACCGAGCTTTCAACCAATATGGGACTTGTCCCATCGGAAGGTGGTTACAGCCCGCTCGTCTTCTCCGAACTACGCCGCCTCCAGGACCGTCTCAGCTCGACCGAAAAAGGTACGATCACCTCCGTCCAAGCCGTTTACATCCCAGCAGACGACCTCTCTGACCCTGCCGTGCAAGCGATCAGCCAACAGCTTGACTCCGTCCTCGTGCTCGACCGTTCGATAGCAGAGACCGGCATCCGTCCGGCCGTCAACCTGCTCAAGACCACGAGCTCCCTCCTCACTCCTGAGATCGTCGGCGAACGGCACTACCAGCTCGCCGGTAAGGTGCAGGCGATCATGCAGAAGTACGACAGCCTCAAGAACATCATCGCTATCGTCGGTGAAAACGAACTCTCCCCTGCAGACCGACAGGATTACCAAAATGCAAAGAAGCTCATCCAGTTCTTTAACCAAGACTTCTCTGTGGCTGAAAAATTCTCTGGCCGCCCCGGTGAATACTACACCCTCGAACAGACACTCGATGGCATCGAAGCGATCCTAACAGGCAAAGCCGAAGACCCAAAAACTGACGAGCCAAAGAAGAAACATACCGAGAAACCAGCTGAAAAAGCCGAGCCAGCGAAGGCAGATAAAACGCATAAGAAATAGCTATGGCACACCCTGATACAGACGAGAAATTACAGGTCATCGCTCGCGCACCCTTCAAGATCTACTACGAGGGCGCGGCAACGGTTGTCTCTGCGGCAAACAAAGTTGGTCCGTTTGATATACTGCCCGGCCACGCTGACTTCTTTTCGGTCATGTCGCCTGGTGAAGTTATCATCGAGACCGGTTCCGCGGAACCAATAAAGTTCGATATCAACAACGGCATTGTTACCGCCCGCGACAACGAAGTCATGATGTTCTTAAATATGTAGGTGCGATCCTTCGCGAACGAAGGCTGTGCGTTTCCCGCACAGCGAGGCAAGACAAATAATCAGTTAGCGCCGAGCGCGCCTGTAGTGAGTGAATAGTGCGCACCGTACCTATTGAACTACAATGTAGTCGATGAAGTAGCCCCCAGGAGATAGAGCCGCTGCTGTACAAACCGTAAAGCCACTTGCCGTACGTCCTGAGAGATAGATATTTGCCGGCATGCTCCCCGTGACAACCACTCGAGGCGTTACGGTAAATGGCTGACGGAAGCTTACAGAGGCCAGGCAGCCAGCGCTACCACCGACACCGATATTAACCCCGATCGTCCCTGCCGTGTCATTTCCACTGATAGACACCGTGCCGCTACTGCCAAGCGCCCCGCCAGGACTAACGCCTGGTGCTGCACCTGTACTAATGAGGTGCCCTGCAACGGTCAAGGTGCTGACCTGGAAGTTACGCACGCTGAGCGCGCCACCGATAGCCAAGTTACCAGCAACGTTCACGCTGTTGTTAACGGTCAATACTTGGTTTATCGTTACTGCTCCCTGGAGCCTCGTCGTACCCATAACCGCGAGATCACGCGCGACATTCACACTCTGGGCAGTAATGTCACCGTTCACATCGAGCTTGTTAACGGCAGTATCGCCGGCCTGGAGTTTGGCGAGGCTAGCTTCTGAAGCGGTAAATTTACTATTGAGTCTGAGTGAGCCGCCAACGCTCGTATCACCGGCAATCGTCACGTTGCCGCCAAACCGTGAGTTTGGTCCGACAACGAGCTCAGTACCTAAGTCACCGACAGCATTACGGCTCACGCCGAGCTTATCGAGCGTATCGCTACTCAACGTTACTTCTTCGCGATTACCCTGAGCGCTAGCACTGCCATTGCTGCGCAGTACCCAAAAGATAACACCGCCGTTGATAGCAAGGATGGCGATAACAACTGCAAGCCCGATAAACGTCGCCCTATGGCTAGGACGGTATGATCCGCGCCTCAAGCGCTTTGAAGGCACAGCAGTACGCTGTGGACTGCCCTTGGACTCGGCTGCCGGGGTCGATTCTTCAGACTGAGGCTTCAACACCTCAGGAGCAGGAGCACCGGTTGTTTTGTCTTTTCCTGAAGACGGGGAATCCGCCACCTTTTCTACCCTTCTTATTACTTACGCTCAGTATATCGCTTACGCCTGTGGACCGCAACACGGGCAGTCGCTTGCAGCCGCAGGGGTATTGCCCATACAATAGAGCTTATGTTGAAGAGGTTTTGGGGATGGATAGGCCTGTCTTTGGTCGGCGTTAGCGTCGTGTTTGGCTATTCCCATACCGCTCACGCAGAGCTGGAGTCTCCTAACTACAAGTTCGAGGAAAGCACGATCGGCTCAGGCAGCATGGTGCAGTCCAGCTCCGCAAACTACCAGTCAACTCACGCACTCGGTGATGTTGCCGTTGGTGAAGCGGCTTCCGCCAACTACCAGATACAAGCAGGTTCAAAGACAACCCCCGACCCCGCACTTTCAGTTCAGATCAATACCACCAACGCGAGTCTTGGAGCTTTCTCGCCTACCGCACCGAGTATGGCAACCGCAACTTTCTCGGTTCTTAACTATACATCTTTCGGGTATGTCGTGCAGATCGAGGGCAAACCTCCAACAAAAGGTACTCGTAGCATTCCTGCCCTCAGCACAGCCACATCATCACAGACCGGCACTGAGCAGTTTGGCATGAACCTCGTCGCCAACACCTCCCCTACATCGATAGGTGCCAATCCTGACCAGGGACAGTTCGGCTATGGTGTCGCTCACCCTGACTACGCAACGCCCAACAAATACCGGTATGTGAACGGCGATGTGATCGCGAGCGCGCCAAAGAGCTCAGGTGTCACGACGTTCACGATCAGTTATCTCGTCAACGTCGCGCCCCTGACAGAAGGTGGTGTCTACAAGACCAACCAGACGATCATTGTCACCGGCACGTACTAGGTTTTCCACAACGTTGCATTTTTTCTTATAAAATCCGTTGACACCCTAAAATGCTCATGCTATTCTTCGGGTAATACCTTAAAACCAAAAAAGAAAAAAAGAAAAACAAAGAGATGAAAACACCACAACTATCTTTTGCTATAGCAACGCGTGTATTTGCCGCGTTACTTCTCATGGCAACTCCACTCGTGCTTCCGTTCCAAACGGCAAATGCTGCACAGCTCACCACTCGTAGCCTAAACCTTCAGGCTGACACGACTGGTGGTTCAGCGCCATTTCAAAGTGCAGGTGACCTCGTGCGACACAACTTCACGTTCTCAAGCCCTGCCGTTGGTACAAATCTCGGATCCATGCGCTTCCAGTACTGTACGACTGCAGCAAACTCTGTAGCTAATCCGACTTGTGTAGCCCCTGCGGGACTCGATACCTCAGCCGTTACTCTATACAACAGTTCAGGTGCCACCGGATGGAACACGACAACCAGCACCGCTGCAAACGAATTCTGGATTGGCCGTCCGGCTGCCGCACTCGTCGACAACGACCCGAACGGCACAAACACGATCATCACTGCTGATTTCAGTGGTATCGTTCCACCAACTGCAACGAACACGACCTTCTACGTACGTATTACTACCTACCAAGGAAGTGATGGTGCCACGAACCCTGTTGATGCTGGTGTCGTCGCTGCAAGTACCGCTACTCCAATCGAAATCACCGGAACGATGCCCGAATCCCTCGTCTTCTGTACTGGTCGCACCGTTCCTGTTATCGCTTCTACGACCGTCCCTGACTGTGCGGGCGCAACCGCTGGTACTATCGGTTTCGATAAGCTCTTCTCCCCAACTGACACGGCAGCAGCGACCTCACAGATGGCTGCAAGCACCAACGCTACCTTTGGGTACGTCATCACCGTAAACGGCTCTACGCTTACTTCAGGTAGCAACACGATCGCTGGTATGGTCGGTGGCGCAGGCGCACCACTCCCTAGCACCCGCGGTACTGCACAGTTCGGCATGAACCTCGTCGCTAACACGACTACTGTTGCAAGCGGCTTCGGTGCAAACGCTCTCGATGTTACCCCTGACCCTAACAACTGTCAGACCACACCAACCAACGCTGGTTGTGCTGCATGGCTCGCTACCGACAACTACGCCGACACGGCTAACATCACGACAGCTTCAAACGGTACGGGTTATCGCGGACAGCCTCTCCTCGGATACCGAACTGTCGACCAATTCCGCTTCCAGAGCGGTAACGCAGTCGCCAACAGTCTCGAAGACGACGCCGATCCAAGTACTGTTGGTAGCTCAGCACAAGGTGGCACGGACGGTCAGATCTACACAGTCAGCTATATCGCGAACGTTCCAGGTAACCTCCCAGCTGGTACCTACACCACGACCCTCACCTACATCTGTACGCCGACCTTCTAAAACCCTTCTGTGAAAAAACTCACATAAAACGCTTGTGTCCCCTATTCTGCTCATGCTAGTATTGCTACATGACAGAGTTGGGGAAACAAACACGGATAGTGTCGCTATGCTTACTGATCCTAGCAACGGCGATACTACCACTAGCACAGGTAACTGCTGCGGAAATCCAGCCACGAAGCCTTACCCTTGTTGGTAATGCTCACGATGGTGCCGATGTCGGCTCTGAGCTTGACGGTGCAACCCTTCCGAGCGGACTTGTTGACCACCTCTTTACCTTTTCTGTCCCAAGCGGCACGAACGTTGGATCTGTAAAGTTTGAATACTGTACGATCGCTAGTGGTACCTGTACGGCACCGACGGGCTTGGATGTAAATGGAGCAACGCTCGGAGCTAATACTGGTGCTATTAGTGGACTTGCTATGGGCACCAAGACTGCAAACAGTGCTATCTTAACTCGTACAGCTGCTGCAGTTACTCCTGGTAGCGTTACGGTACGCCTCGACAGTGTCGTCAACCCCTCGACGCTTGGTACGTTCTTTGTCCGCATTACTACTTATTCTTCTACTGACGCCACGACCGGCGCTGTAGACGCAGGTACCGTCACCGCAAGCACTGCACAGGCTATCGAACTTAGCGGTACTATGCCTGAGTCCTTGATCTTCTGTACTGGTGCAACCGTGTCTGCAAACTGTGCGACGACGACACCAGGCGCAGTCAGCTTCAACCAGCTCTTCTCCCCTACTTCAACTTCATACGCAACATCCCAGATGGCAGCCAGTACCAACGCCGGACAAGGCTATGTCATCACCGTAAATGGTGCGACGCTGACATCAGGTGCAAACTCTATTCCGGCCATGGCAGCTGCAGCAGCTCCTACGATCGGTGTGAGCCAGTTTGGCATGAATCTCAAAGCCAACCTCATCACTCTCGATGGCGACAACGGTGACATCGACTTCGGTGCTGAGATCGCTGTTGCTTCTGATGCAGTCGACTACAAAGGTCAAGCTCTCACCGGTTACAACACAGCTGATGTCTATAAATATGCTTCGGGTGACTCTGTCGCAAACAGTGCCTACGATGGTGCTTCAAACAACACGCTTGGTCCAACCAACTCACAAGTATACACGGCCTCTTACATCGTGAACGTTGCTGGTAACCAGTACGCAGGTACCTACACCACTACTCTTACCTACATCTGTACGCCGACCTTCTAGGATATGAAACAAACGATACGTGCCACCATACTCAGCCTTCTAGCGGTCACTGTGGCTATCGCGGGGCCTCTGACGGCTTACGCAGCAACAAATCCTGCCCAGGCAGGCCAAGCACTTGAGATAGCCCCTCCGGTCATCAACCTACGGGGAAACCCAGGCGAGACCGTAAAAGGCACCATAAACCTTCGTGATGTATCTCCAACCAGCCTTGTGGTCACCAACCAGATCAATGACTTTACCGCTCAAGGTGAAGAAGGTATGCCACGACTACTTCTTAACGAAGGTGAGACAAGCCCTTACTCGATGAAGGCATGGTTTCGTCCTATCGGCCAACTCACTTTGAAACCTCGAGAGATCCAAGGCTTGCCATTTGTGATTGCGATTCCAAAAGACGCCGCACCTGGCGGCTACTACTCGGTTGTACGTTTCTCCGCAACCGCCCCTGGCGTTGACTCAAGCGGCGTATCCCTGTCGGCCAGTGTCGGGGCGCTCATCTTCCTTCGCGTTAATGGCGACGCTTACGAGAAACTCAGTATCGCTAGCTTCAACGCAGTTACGAAACAGAACGTACCCAAAACTGTCCTCGAAGGCACACCTATTACCTTTGCAGTTCGCATCAAGAACGAAGGTAACGTTCATGAACAGCCTGCAGGCCGCATCATGATAACCGATATGTTTGGCAAGACTATTGCCGGCCTCAACGTCAACCTACCGCCTCGAAACATTCTGCCTGGCACTATCCGCCGATTCGAAACGCATCTCGACAAAACTGTCATCGGCAACAAGATGCTCTTTGGCCTCTACCATGCCAAGGTCACGATCACCGACGCAAAGGGTCAATCTGTCACCCAAAAGCTAACGTTCTGGGTTATTCCATGGAAGCTTATGCTCATCGGTACGTTTGCCGTCATCGTTGGATTCCTCTTGCTCCGTCGCATGATCCGCGGCTACAACCAAGCAATCATCCGCAAGGCAACAGGAGCTCCAAAAAAGAAACCGACACGTCGCAAGAAATAGTTTCAGGGGTCCACTTACGAAAATAGCCAAAAGCGTATACAATAAAACAAAATCATGTCGAAAACAAAAAAGATACTAAAGATTAGTCATCACGAGCATACGCTCAAGCTTCGACCGCATGAGCATACTTCATACGTGCCGCTCGCTTTCATGCTCGTCATCGTTGGTTTTGCGCTGTCTGTTTTCTCAACCACTGTCGAATCGGCTACCCCATACGACGGCCCAGAAGCTGGTTCTGTTGGCCTCTCCGGTATCATGCCCGGCAAACCGCCAACCACAGCAGCTACGATCCGCACCCCAAGCAACGGTCAACACTTTACCACTTCCCCCGTTACCGTATCTGGAACCTGTCCTGAAAATACTTTGGTTGAACTGTTTAAAAATGATATCTTTGCCGGATCGACTGTCTGTACCGATAAAGGTAGTTATAGCCTCGAAGTTGACCTCTTGATCGGTCAGAATACACTCATAGCCCGCGTCTATGATGCGCTCAACCAGGTCGGACCAGACTCAAACACAGTCATCGTTTACTACGACGCCATACCGCCCCAATCGGATTCAGTCACACCATTTAACTTCGGCGGCAATCAGCTCCTCCTCAATAGCGATGCGGTATTTCGTGGCGTCTTCCCAGAACAGACCATGACTGTTCCACTGGACGTACTCGGAGGTACGCCACCATATGCCGTCAACGTCGAATGGGGCGACGCCTCAAACAAAGTTGTACCGAGAAACGACAATGCAACGTTCAACGTCGACCATGTCTACAAAAAACCTGGTACCTACCAGGTGACCTTCCAGGCGACAGATACGGGTGGCCGCGTTGCCTTCCTGACGGTAGCCGCTATCGTCAACGGCCAGCCCGACCCTGCAGTGGCAAGCACGAAGCCGGTCGCGACACCTGGCCAACTGCTTCTCCTCTGGCCCATCTTCACGGGCGCTGTTGCGGTTGTTGCAAGTTTCTGGCTCGGTGAGCAACGCGAAAAACGCGTTCTTTCAAAACAAGAGCGTCTCGTTGCAATTCACGGCTAAAAATAGCCCTCTCATCCCTGTTTTCCGCCTTGTCAAAAGCGGTCACAAGGATTATGCTTAAGGTAGGTAAATAAGAGGGGTAGGAACGAAAAGAAACAATGAGTGCGAGGACTCAGCGTGTATTTCGCGTAAGTGCGGGGATTAGTCTGCTTATAGGCATGGTTTTCATGTCTATTTTTGTTGCAATCTCTCCTGCTCAGGCGGCCACAGGAATCAGCAAAGAGATCAATTTCCAGGGTCGTCTCCTCAACGCCCAAGGCGCCACCGTCCCTGATGGCTACTACAACATCCAGTTCAAGATCTACCAGGATGGCGATGGTCAAACAGCCGGCAATACGACCGGCTCCCCTGCTGGTACGCTCAAATGGACCGAGTCTTGGCTCAACGCGAACAGCAAGGGTGTACTCGTCCGTAATGGCTTCCTCTCGGTACAACTCGGCTCAGTCACACCGTTCGGAAGCTCTATCGACTGGAACCAGGACACGCTCTGGATCAGCATGAACGTTGCCGGTACAAACGCGACCTGTACCCCTTTTGCAAACTGTAGCCCAGACGGAGAAATGCTCCCGATGAAACGGCTTTCAGCGACTCCGTACGCCCTCAATGCCGGCCAGCTCGGCGGCCTGTCGAGCGCACAGTTCCTCCAGCTCGCCCAAGGCGTACAGACGGATGCTTCGACGAACACAACGAGCGTCTTCATCAACAAGACTAGTACTGGCAACTTCTTGCAGCTCCAGGCATCAGCGACCGATGTCTTCACGGTCTCTAATGCCGGCGACATCACCTTGGGCAATAACGCCAACCACTCTCTATCTGTAACCGCTGCCGCTGCTGGCGTTGCCGGACGCCAACTTTCGGTTTCAGCAGGTGCTGGCGGCAGTGGCAGCGGCAGCAATGGCGGCAGCCTCCTCCTGCAAGGTGGCGCAGCTGGCGGCACCAATGCTAACGGTGGCGATGTCGTCATCAACGCTGGCGCCAAAACCGGTACAGGCATCAACGGTGTTGTGACGATCGGAAGCAGTAACACAAGCGCCATAAACCTCGGTCAAAACACGACCATCCAAGCAAGCACCCTCACCATCGGAACCGGCAGTGTCGCTGGTAACGTTGTCATCTCAGACGGCTCCTCAAACAACGCCACTATCCGAGTCGGCAACCTCGCAGCAAACTACAACTACGACATCCCGGTGACTACGGCAAATGACATCTTTTGTCTCCAGACTCTCGCAAACTGTACTGGTACCGGCGTGACGGCCGTTGGAGCTTACAGCACAACCAACACCGCAGTCGATGGTGCAACCATATCCGGAAACTCGATCATCTTTCAAAATGCAAGCGCTACCGCCCCTGGTATGGTGGGAACGGGCACGCAAACATTCGCGGGTGATAAAACCTTCACGGGCAACCTCACTATCAACGATGTTACCTTTAATGCCGCCTCTGACCACGCCATCTCGATGGCTACTGCCGGAGCAGGTATTGCGGGGCGCTCACTAACCATGACTGCGGGTGCTGCTGGCAGCGGCGGCACACCGTTGACCGGCGGCAACCTTGTCATCCAGGGTGGCGCTGGCGGTGGCACCAACGGTAACGGCGGCGATGTCACGATCACGGGCGGTACTGCAAACGGAACCGGCACAAAGGGTATCGTCAATCTCGGGCCCAGCGCACACATGACCGTGACGAACGCAAGCTGTGCCACTGACTGTACGATTTCGCAGAGTAATGTCGACAACTACGGCACTATCATCGTCAGTGCCACGGGCACGGATATCACCATAACTTTGCCAGCACCAACCAACGCGACCACTAAGGGACGTACCGTCTTTGTTACGACCAACACGACAAGCCAAGACTTCACTCTACGGACTAACAGTGGCGCTGATGTCATCGATGTTGCAATGCGCAAAAACACTACCTCGACCATGATTTGGAACGGTGCAGCCTGGACGCCAGGTGGAGCCAGTAACGCAACCACCCTCCAGGCAACCTACAACAACGGTAGCAACCCGGCAACAACCCCAGAGATAAAACTCGACAGCATCCGTGGCACTATCGACATCCAGGACGCCGACACCTCGATCGGCACCGACTTGCTCAACATCCGTGGCAGCAACTCACTTGGACTTGGTACGGTGCTCTTCGGTGTCAGCAACACTGGTCGTGTGACAATCCAGGGTACGAGCGATGAATACTCCGCCTTCCGCGTCCTTAACTCGACTGGCGATTACCTCTTTAACATCAACAGTAGCAATAACTACGTCATCAGTAACGCCATCCGTTCAGCAGGCAATGAGATCGGTAATCCAGGTTTTGAATCAGGCGGACTTATCACCGGAGGCGAGGAGGGTTGGTTCGGGCCAGCGACCTCAAGTATTCTCGAAAACAATGCTAATGCCCGTACCGGGAACAACGTCCTTGCCATTACTGCAAGCACGGCAAACATCGATGTGTTTGCGGGTAGTTACTACGAGATTAACGCTGGTGAAAGCCTCTATCTCTCCGGATGGGTCAAGAACAGTGCCGGTGCCAATGGTAACGCTGGCATCCAGATCACGTGGTACAACAAGGACAAGGGCGTCATCAGCAATAGCACCGCATACGGCAGCACCCCAGGAACCAGCTACATCCAGCGCAGCGTCGGCGCTATGGCTCCAGCCGGAACTGTCTATGCGAGGGTCTCGGCCACAGTTCGCAACAGCGCGACTACCGGCACCTTCTACTTTGACGACTTTTACATGAAGCGCAACCTTGAGAGTGCCGACATGACGTACCGTAACGCCACGAACAGCACAACTGCATTCCGTATCCAGTCTGCCGGTGCTGGCAATACACTATTTACCGCTGATACCGCGAATAATGCGGTTCGCATCGGCGACAACACTGGCAGCGACAGTGACACATCAATCCTCGTCGTTGACAGCGCTAACTCTGACCCAACCTCACTAACTGGCCTCAACGGTGGCATCTTCTACCGTTCCGACTCTGGTACACTCAAAGCCATTATTGGTGGTGCCGTCGCCGAAATCTGTACGACAGCCGTCACCTGCCCTGGTTATTCTGCTTCCGCCGGTGCGACTGTTGCTCTCCAAGGAACTACCCCAGGTACAGCCCAGACCGGTAACTTCAATATCACCGGCACCGGTATCCTTACCGCCATCAAGACGCAGGACAATGCAGCCGGCAGTACTCAAAACCTTAGTATCAAGACCGGTAATGCTGGCGCTGGGAACTCCGGCAATCTCACTATCGACACCGGAACCGCGACCGGTACGCGCGGTAACATAACCATCGGTACGGGCAATGTAGCCGTAAACATGGGTGGAACTCTCGCAATCCAAGGCAGCAACTCGCTCACCCTTGGCCAAAGCGCAACCAACACCGGATCTGTACTGTTCCATAGCTCTGCGGGCACAAATACCGTCACCTTACTTGGCCCTACTTCATCTGGCTCATCCTACACCCTCACCCTGCCATCCGCACTCGGCGCAAACGGGGAATGTCTCAAGATCAACGCAACCGGTGGAATGTACTACCAGGGCTGTGGTGTCGGTGTAAACTTCAACCTCCAGGACGCATACAACAACAGCCCGACCCCGGCAAATGTGGCGCTTTCTGACGGAAAAAACTTCCAGATCACTGCGAGCGACACCTCTACTACTGACCCAAGTATCGTCATGCGGCTTGAGTGTACGACTGGCTGTACGGGTACAAACGGTCGATTTATTGTCCAAAACAGCACGACCGACCTCCTGAGCGTACTGCCGAACGGCCGGATCGTCCTAAATGGCCCAACAAGTATTGGGTCTGGGGCATCGGCAGACGGCACGCAAACAATCTTCCAGCTCGACACCTACAACGGATCTACCGATGCTAGCGGTACCTGCAGCTCTTCAACGAACAATGGTGCCCTGTACTACAACAGCACGATGGGTAGCATCCGAGGCTGTATCAATGGCAGCTGGAACGACATCTCGAACCCAGACACGCTCGGCCTCCTAACATTCGGGGTTGTACCATCGAGCGGTAGCCATCCATATGACCTGCCTTCCCTGATTACTCCAGGATACACAGGACCATGCCGTGTCTCCTGGTCAGGACAGAGCACACTACATGTTGAACCATGTACAGCCTACTCAAACGGTCGCCGTGTCACCGTAAGCGCTACCGATCTCAGCACCAACTCAGGTACCGCGCCAAACATTAACCTGTCGACATCTGCCACATGGGGACACATCTGCCTCGATGAGATAACAGGCCAGCCAAAGTTCACGACGACCGCAGGCCAGACGAGCGCTACCTCAGGATTACCAAACTTCAGCGCAGCACAACCTGTTCTCTGCCTCGCAGACGTAAAAGGCTCAACAACGACGGGCGGCGTTATCGACGACCTCTACGATGTCCGTACCTTTACCTCAGCGATGAAAGAGGCGGTCACTACCTCAACCGCCGTTGAGCTTGGCATGATCGCTGACTCATCTGGTTCTTCTGTAACCCCTGCAACCTGCCCTGGTACTACCTGTAGCGGTAAACTCTATGGTCTCGTTGTTGCCACGAACGGTACGACGAGCGGTACCGACCCGAACACGATCGTGACAAGCGTTGGCCCTGGCTTCGTTAAGGCGATTAGCGGTAGCGCCGGTCAGTTCGCCAAAGGTAGTACAACAAACGGCTACGCTACTACGATCGCCACTATTCCTAACAACGCCTTCTACTTCTCGCCAGGAAACGCACGTACCAGTTACTCGACAACTTGTACCGCCGCCAACAACTGTAACGGCTCAATGTACGTAAACTTCATCGTCCGATAGATGGGATTGACGCGCTAAAACTATGGTTGTACGTAAACAAAGAATACAGTTACTGCGAATTGCGGGGCTGGCGACAGTTGCCCTTCTCGTCATCGCAACGGTGGCGGTTGCGAATTACCGGTATCTCGAACGCCAAGCCGCTCGCATCCCGACTTCAATCCGCCAAGAGCTTACCTTCTCGCCATTTCTCGTAACGCTTGATAACAAGGACTATACGGTCACAGATTACAGGCTCGCTGAAGTAGAAAAAGGCGTACAGCTCCTCTCCTTTATCGTTCACTTTGAGGGCAAGTCCGTAACTGTGTCAGAATACACACAGCCGCCACAGTTTACAGAAATCCCTGAGTTCAAACAGCGTTTTCTCGACAATGCTATCCAGCAGTATGCCACCGTTCAAACCGCAAACGGCAGCATCTACCTCGGCCGCCAGGTCAAGCAGAACAACAAGCAGCTCGGCATCATGCTCGAACGTGGCCTAGTCGTGATGTTTAACCCCGAAAAAGAACTCACCCAGGCGCAGTGGCGGCGCCTGGGTGATCAGTTCGATATCCAAAAGATATCAAACTAGCATTTGATTACTCGAGTGTCTTTACAACCCGCAGGTCGTTCTGAACAACTGCGCTGTTCTTCTTGTTGGCGCAGGTGACCTTCACTGGCCAGTTGCCGAGCGGCGCCGTACTTTCCACCGTCCACGTCCATTCAACGAGACCATATTCATCAGCCTTTTTCTCAACGAGACCTGAGTCTTTGCTCGGCGTCTTATCGTACACCACAGAGACCGTACAGCTGGCTTCAGGGTTTGTTTTGACCATAATACTTGCGTTCGATCCCGGAACAACAGGTGAAGTAATGCTCTGGACCGAAACACCTATCGAAGCAGTGTCAGGTATTTTAGGACGGGTTGTGTTCTGTATGCCGCCCCGCGGAGCTACAGCCGGCTGGATCGCCTGAGGATTCTCGTCGTACTGGCTCATATACCAGGTGTAGCCAACCCCGGCAGCAACGAGCACAAATAACAAAGTTACCGCTACAGCGGTAACTTTGAGAGTTTTTTTGACGATACGGTTCATAAACGCCAGAAGCTTAGGTTACTTCTTTTGCGCGTTGTACTTGGTGATCGAGTCAGAGACCTTGCCGTCTTTCTTGAGGTTTTCAAAGAAGAGGACTTGGTCTTTGCTGATAATCATCTCGTCGTCAGGTCCATGAACTTCGCTACCGAGCTTGATGAGACGGATATCGGTTGACTGGTTGGAAGTCTGTTGCGGGTTTTCTGACTCGGCCTTCTCAGACTCTGCTTCCTGAGCCTGGATGTAAAAGACATCAGTCAGCTTGAAGTAGCTTGCGTTTACCGGTTGCAGCTTACCGAAGTAAACCTGGCCATTTGTAAAAAAGACTGCCTGGTACTTGCTGCTGTCGATCGTTGCCGCAGTGCTTGATCGAGAAAGAAACCAGCCGCTGAGGACAATAACAGCTACAGCTACGATCACACCTACAACCAATGCGATCAGCTTCTGCTTGTTTTTCTTTACTTTACTTTTGCTTGCAGCATTAGAAACTTGTCCCTGGGTACTTTCCATCGAGTATCTCCCTCACTCCTACACTTATTTCGTTATTTCAATCATACCATAAGAACTACACGCTCACGGCATCTTCACCGAAGAGTTTTTGGATGCGCATGACGATGGACTTTTCGTGACGTCCGAGCAGCTCAGACATAGTCTTGAGATCATCGCCATTCTGGAAACGTTCGCTTAGCAGCGCATCATCTGCAGCCTGCCATGGCTTGTAGGCATTCGGATGTTTTTCGCGCATTTTAGCGAGCCGGTCGCTCCAGTCGCTTGCCTGTTTCTTCTCCTGCTTCTTGAGACGTTCACCAGCTTTTGCACGAAGCGGTTCATACTTTTTCGCAGCACTTGCTGAACGTTTTCGCAGCTCACCGTCGATGGCAAGTGCTTCTGAGCTTACCTTGAGCGCCATACGGTTGATGCCAAGTAGACTAAGGCTCTCGAGCCGCTTCACACGAGACAACGCCACATATCCCATGCCTTCGACAAATGCCTTTCTCAGATCGATACGCGCCGCATCGAGCGTCATACCCTGGGATTTGTGTACTGTAATCGCCCAGGCGAGCCGGAGAGGTATCTGGCTGAGGCCGGCGCGCTTCTTATCACCATCACGAAGCTCCCAGCTATCCGGCTTCATGGTCACCGTCTTGCCGTTTCGAAACTCAACAACCGGATAGTCCGTTCCCTTTTCAAAACCAACAACCACACCCAAACTACCGTTCACATACTTGCGCTCGGAGCTGTTTTTTATCGCCATAACAAGCGCACCAGGCTTGAGCGCTAACCGTTCCATCGCGAGGCAGGAACGCTTGAGCGAGGCAACGTAATTTTCGCTGCCGGTCGTCACCATGTCGTAGTAGTACGTCTTGTCCTTCAGCTCATTGAGCCGTCCATGATTGATCGACTCAACATCGATATTGGTCGTATGCAGCTCAGTGATATTGTCGTCTTCGAGATGCGTATCGATACGCTCCATCAGAGCCTCGGCATGTCGGCGACGGATATCACCGCTACGAAGCGCGTTAAGAATTTCGAGGAACACCGGATCATCTTGACGGTGCTGTTCGTTGAGATAGCAGATAACGAGGTCGAGCTCCTGCCATGCGCTTGAATTCGTCACGAAACCACCTTGACGACTGTCATCACGATTGACCGGCGGCAGCTGAAAGAAGTCACCACAAAGCACCACCTGAATACCACCAAACGGCCGTGGGTCATCTCGAACCGTACGCGCTACCGTATCCACCATGTCGAGTCGGTAGTCATGCAGCATCGAAATCTCATCGATCACGAGAACATCGGTTGTTTCGATGATATCGCGCCGGCTTTTGAGGAGGTAGTCTTCGAAATCCTCTTGCAACTCATCACTCACACCGATACCGCTCCACGCATGGATCGTATTGCCACCGATATGCGTTGCCGCAAGACCAGTCGTCGCCGTGACGGATACATGCTTGCCATCAGCTTTTGCCTGGCGAATAAACTGGTTCAAAACAAACGTTTTACCGGCACCAGCAGGACCCGTAAGCAAAACGTTGTGGCCGTTATGAAGAATCTCGAGTGCGAGCGCTTGATCCATTACTCTATTATATCGCCCTAAACCCTGGCGCCTTCGCGGGCCTTATTCGCCCAAACGTCAGCAAGCTCGTTACCTTCGTCGCCGTTATGACCGCGAACCCATACAAGCGTCGCTTTGCTCTTTCGAAACAGTGGACAGACCTCCTGGACAATATCCAGGTTCTTGATCTCACCACCCTTCTTTTTCCAGCCGTTCGCTTCCCATGCAAGTGACCATTTCGTAATGACGTTGATCCAGAACTCGCTGTCGGTATGTATCTGACACTCTGCACCATTTGCATGTTTGAGTGCTGCCATGATCGCAAACCCCTCCATGCGAATATTTGTGGTTACTTCATCGCTTGGTTCGGTACCGAGAGCTACTGGTTGTTTGTCTTTGATAACGGCATAGCCGCCCGGTCCTGGGTTTGGGCTCGCGCTACCATCTGTGTAGTAAATAGTCATTTGTTCGATTATACGGTATCAAAGCGTAACTGCTTATCAATCGACTCGACGACGCGGTCAACATAGGAGCCGACGATCTCGTGGCCACCGATAAATTTCGTTACCTGTATATACTGCGACGCCTCATCAGCACGTTTGATATTCGAGCCGATCACGAACGGGTCGAGTGTACCGTAGATGATGCTAACCGGCTTCGTAAGCCGGGCGAGGTCACCCATAGCGGTTTGATCGAGGATGTTTGCTCGAAGCGCCGCAACGTACGCATCGATATTGAGAGCGTGAACGTCAAAATCTGGGTTCATAAGCCCATAACGCTTTGCAAGGCTCGCAACCTTGATGATATTCTCCGGCTTTTTGATAGCAAATTCGTAGAGGCGCCTCAGCTGTTCATCGCGTTGCACAAACAGCTTTTTATCATCACTCGGATCTACGTTATAGAGCGGCGGACTACAAAGAACAAGCGAATCGACGAGAAGCGGAAAACGTTTCGCAAACTCGATCGCAACCAGTCCACCCATCGAGTGACCAACGAGAATGACCTTACCGAACACACCGTTCGCAAGCAATGTCTTTGCGAGGGATTTCGCCTGCGTACGAGCATCATACACTGCCCAGTTTGGCTGCGGTGAGTCCCCGAAGCCGAGGAGATCAACGATCACCAGATTGAGATCATCGGGTAACTTCGCTGCTACCTCGTCCCAGGTTCGTCCTGAGTTGCCAAGCCCATGCAGAAACACGAGGGTGGCACGGGCATTTTGCACGGTCGACTGTCGATACACATGGAGCGTAAATGGAACACGAAGGTATCGATGCCACAAAGTCCTCAGCATCACGACCTATCAATTCGTTTGATTATCGACGCAACGCCAGACCCAACCAGTATCGCGAGCAGCAAAAAGCCTGGGACTGCCGCGAACACCGATCCAGCAGACAGCATGTTGCTTGTGTAGTAGATCAAAAACGCGAGAACAATACATACTGCCACCCAATTCACGCCATGCTTGAGCCGAGCACCGGGCGCGGCGATGATATTCTGGGCTCGATCACCAACCTGTTCGTCAGCATAGTAGTCTGTCTGTTCTCTAAGCTCTGAGCTAATCGCGTCAACAATCCCAAGCACCGTGCGTAGTTCTGCTTCACTACCGATATCGAAACGATTACCACGGTAGATATAAAGTTCGTCGTCAACCACCTCCATGTCAAACCCACTTCCACTGTCGATGAGCCGAGCCATCACGTCAGGCGTGAAGACGTAAAACGCATCCTGCTCGTACTGCTTTGGTGCATAGAGGGTAAAGTGATCGTTAAAATTCCCCTCCAAACTCAGCGTCTGAGATCGATCAAAGATATCTGTTAAGTTAGAGAACCTTCCGAAGATATTGTTGCTTTTCGCATCAAGCACCATGTGCGGCAACTTGCGCGGAAGTTTGACTTTGACATATGCCCAGTCATGCACGCTGCGATTTTTACCGCTACCTGTGACATACCTGTAGTTCCCTATCTCTGTGCTATCAGCAAAAACGTATGCCTCAGTTACTTCACGAGAATGACCTTCGTTAAAGATCATACCCGCGTAGTCTGCTTGCTGTTTCTGGATGAATTTGATGTTATTGCGTGAAGCGAACTTAAATAGTCGTGCTCGTGTTTTGTTGTAGTGTGCAGTGACTAGGCGCATCAAGAAAATCGCTCCTGGTATGCAGAGAATGATTAAGATGATTGCTCCTAGCCGTAGAATACCGTGCAGAGCAAAAACCAGCGGCATGATGAAACTAAAACCAAATACCAGCCCAAAGACCGTACCGATCGCGATCTCTAGCCCAAGGCCATTTGCGAAACCACCTTTACCAACATACTGTTTGTATGCAGCGACATCCGCCTCGGTTACCGGGAGCGTCAGCGGTGAGAAGTCTAGGTTTATTTGAGCTGTTTTTGTTTGAGAACTCATCAGATTATTATACTAGCGTTCGCAGGCAATACCGTCATTGTCACGATCAAGTTTGTTTTGGTAGGCATCGTCACTGCGTCGGATATTAAAGACGCCCACTTCAAATGCTTCGGTACAGTTTTCGAACTGACGACCACCACTTGCGGCACTCTCTTTTCTATCCGCCACCTTCTGTTTCGCTTCTTCGCTAGGTATTGCAGCAGGGTCTGTATTTACCACCTTCGTTTCGCCATCTGCAGCTGTTTGAACGGGTGAATATTTGCCGTTAACATCGGCTTGCGACGGCTCTGTGAGTACCAGGCCAGCATACCCCGCCCAAGCAATGGCTACCGCGATCAGCGCCTTAGCCCATGGACTCTTCTTGAAGCCTTCAGGGTCATTCAAGTACCAGACGATAATCGCAATGATCGGGATGATCGGTAGAACGATGAGCCACAACAGCCAACCAACGAGGATACGGCGCCCTTTCGTCCAGTTCTGGTAGCGGTTTTTCGTGAGCGGAAAACGGGACAGGATATACACAGCCGCAGTGAGGAAGAAGCCGCCTTCTGCGTTCCTTGCACGTTCTTTCTCGATCTTCGCCTCATCTTCAACTGGTTTCGGTGCTTTAGTAGCCATAACTCCCCCTTATCAAATTATTTTTACTATACCACGCAAAGCGCCGCAGTATAATAGAACAAACACAAGGAGGTTATATGGGATTATTTGACTCACTCGGTGGCATGTTAGGCGGTAAGAAGAAAGATGCTGGCGATATCATCGACGCCGTCAAAGACGGCAAACTAGACATGAATGACGCGAAGAATATCGCCTTCGGACAGATCGACAGTAACGACGACGGCAAATTGGATGCAAAAGATCTCGACGTCAACCAAGACGGCTCAACCGATCTCAAGGACATTGACGCTGCCAAAGATAAATTCGGCATCAAATAATACCTGGGATAGTAGCTAAAAAGGCAGCGACATGCTGCCTTTTTAGCTACTATCCTACACTTCAACCCTAAAGCTGGATCAGTAAGCTATCGTCTTCTTTGCTCTCTGGCTCGCGCAGTGGTTTCTTGCTCTTGATCTCGTACCGAAGACCGGTCACTGGCGACTCTATGTAATCGTCGTTGAGCAAGTTGACGAATTTGACGAGGTCTTTTTCGTCCATGATAATGATCGCGCCCGAGTCATCTTCCATGAGATCAACCCCGACTTCTTCGGCATGGTTGAGGAGCTGCTCCTGGGTCATCAGTGTCGGCTCGATCTTTTGCAGCTTCTTGATGGTTGAACGGCGACCCTTGACGAGATTCTGGATCGTGAGGCCCTCAGCAAAGCTAAGACGGAAATGCGCTTCGATCTCTTTCACCTTTTGGTCGGCGATGTATGACTCCTTGGCATCGTAACCGAACAAACTCTTGAGCTTCGGTTGCGAGAAGACAAACATGTCTTCACCGACCACGAGCAACTGGTTGTCTTCGGGGACACGGATAGCAGCCTCAGCATCAAACGGCACAAACTTGCCGTTACGAACCATCCACCCGACCCGGCCGCTCATCATCTGTGCTGCCGGCAGCTGTTTGATCACGTAGAACGTATCCATACCCTCGTGAGAAACGCGGGCGATCGCACCTTTCATACGTTTGATGTCATGGGTCTCGTCGCTGAACATTTCCATCTCATGTTCCTGGGTCTTGATCCAGTTCAGAACATTCACCGCCTTTTCGACATTTTTGGTGCGAGTCCGTTGCAGTACATCCGCTTCGGCTTCAGCCTCCTCAAACCCGCGCACGATCATCCCCCGCTCCGCGCCGTCGAGTACATACTCGAGTATTTCATCGATAAACAGCGGTTCCATCTGCTTATCGAGGTCGCTACTGCGGCTTGTACGGTAGACGATGCCGTTTTTGTTAAACAAAAAGAGATCGACGTTTAGATCACCCTTGTACTGAACCAGGTTGTTAGCCCACTGAAAGATGTCAGTTGGCTCATAGGCATCCTGCTGCTCCGGCAAGATGTCTGCCGGAAGCTCGTTTTGATTGGTTCGCTCTAGGGTTTGGGTGTCATCGCTCATAGTCTCTCATTGTACTAAGAGCGTAAGTATTATGCTGCTGTAAAATTAGCGACTAGCGCGATTCGAACGCTTCAACGGTTGCGTTTTTTGAGGTTTCGGCGAGGAATTTATCAGCGAGATAACGTTCACAGAGCATAAAGACAACCGAACTGGCGAGTTCAGCCAGATGCGGATAGCCACGACCTCCATCGAGTTCATCGACGTACTCACCCAAAAAATCACAAAGCTGTTCATTGTCCTGGAGATAGAATTGCGTGTCGCGGATGAGCTGGTCATAGTTGTCGGGCTGCTTGAGGAGACTTCCGATGTAAACACCGGCATCAAAGTTCGCCTCCTCACCTTGCACGATGCGGGTGATTTGGTAGGCGAAGACAACGCCCCTATACATCGACTCGTACGCTTTAACGTCGTCCTGCTTCACGAATCGCTCATTGAGCGAATTTGCCAGCGACGCAAGCACCTTTAGATTACCGAGCGTTTCGAACTCAAGGTCAATATCTAGCAAGTCGCAAAGTACGTTCTTCTCGCGTGCCTCATCGATCTCGAGCTTTATCTCCTCGGGATAATCTTCGACATAGCTGTTGATGCGCATGTCGTTCGGCAGTACCTTTTCGGTATCCATAAGAACTACTGTACAACTATTTTATGATTTGAAAAGAAGAGTTTATCGAGATTGGAGCGCGTCAAGTCCGACACCAACCGCAGCGAGCACTCGCCAGTCGCACTTTGCATACGCTTCGTCGGTCATGTGGAGCGTGTAGTGGTCACGAAACAGCGTCGTCTTCTGGTACTTACCGATGGCTTCTTGGGTGGCAATATCAGTAAAGACAAAGTGGTATTTCAAAAACACTGTCACCAGTTCGATGATGTCGCCTACGATCGGGATCCACGTTGCATAGCGGCGGAAGAACGCGAGCGCAAAGTTGCTCTCGTTGACCTTGAACAGATCGTTTCCCTGGGCATCCATCACGATCCAGGTGCTGTTGAGGAGCGACTGTTTGAAGTCTTTACGGAACATTCCGACTAGGTTTCCGCTCGTATCTTCGACCAAGTACCGACCATGGACATCGAGGACCTTTTCAGCCCGGAATGTAAACGCAGTCGTCGCTTTCTGCTCGTCGGTATAAAACGTCACCTGTTCTTTGAAAGCGAGGCGTTTTTGTTGGGCAAAAGCAACAAGACCAGCTTGCATACCGGCTTCGTCTGAGCCAAAGACTTTGTATTGGTTCACAAATGCTGTGATCTTTTGTTCGATAAATAGTCGTGGTTTCATACTCCTACTGTACACGTTCGTCGTGCATCTTGTCGCATTTTCATAACTATTTACTTTTTATAGTTTTTATGGTAATATAGTATAAGTTCTTTCCGCACCTTCTACAGATTGGGAGCTGTCATGGCAGTACGTTTCCGGGGCGCGACCACCGTCGGCGTCCTCAAGGGTGAAGACACCTACACGGGCGAAGCCCTTCGGATCGCCGCCAAGGTTCACGAGCGCTACGGCAGCCGGGTCTACCGAGCCGAGGTCGACCGTTTCGACGGTCTCATCCTCTACTGGATGGACGAGGTCGACTTCGAGCTGGGAACCGGCCTGGAGCCGCGCGGGTGGCACTTCGTCACCCCGATCTGCGGCTACACCGGTAGCGGGCCGATGGCCGCCGCCGAGATCCTCGAGATGTTCGGCTTCGGCCCCAAGGACGAGATGCTCGAGCAGATCAACTTCGGCGACAACCAGGCCTACTTCACCTTCTCGAAGCAGCCCAGCACCGCGTGAAAGAACTCTCCCCGCCCCACCTCACGGTGGACAAGCGGGGAGTTTTCTTTTGGCTTAGTGTTTCTTCCGACGATGTCCGAGCCGACGAGCAGTGTGTCGCATCGCGCTCAGCACCGTTGCTTTGCGGTGCTTGAAAGCAAAATACGCAAAGGTTGACGAGACGAGCGAGCCGATGCCGGCGACGATGAGGTCAGACATCGTGTCACGAAGCCCTACCCCTTGATAACCGCGGCCAATCAGCGTCGCATCGGATGGCAAGTTCCAGCGCTGCATCGGCGTACGAAACAGTGCATCGGCCGTAAACTCGATAATCTCCCACACCACACCCATCGTGATCGCAAATGTAAAGGCAAACACCGCCACGAACAACGGGCTGATCGTCATACGGTAACGTGCGTTCAGGAAATACACCGCAAGAAAACCGACGACACCCAGGATCACACCTGACAGCGTATGCAGCATGTCATCCCACCACCAGAAGTGTTCATAGGCGTTAAATATCTCCCCTGCCACCAGTGACGCAAATACAAACCCGATCATGACGCCAAAGAGGATATTTGGTACTTTTCGGGCAAACCCAGCACTTTTAGTCATATGGGTTCTTTTGGTCATGACTACTCAGTGATTTCTTCGAGAGTGACTCGTTTTTGCTCAGTCGTATCTCGTTCGCGAACCGTCACGGTTCCGTCCTCGAGCGTATCAAAGTCGATAACGACACAGTACGGCGTACCGATCTCGTCTTGGCGGCGGTAACGCTTGCCGATGTTACCGTTATCATCCCACATAACGCGGCCTGGGTATTTCGCCTGGAGGGCTTTGTAAACTTCGCGGGCTTTTTCGACAAGCTCTGGCTTGTTCTTGAGAAGTGGTGAGACGGCGTATTTCGCTGGCGCAAGGTGATCAGGAAGCTTGAGGAAGACGCGCTTTTCACCGTTTACTTCATCCTCAGTGTAGGCGCTCGTGAGCACAGCCATGAGGGCTCGCTCAACACCAAAGCTCGGTTCGATGACATGCGGGATAAACTTGTCGTTCGTTCCCTTGATAGTGTATTCCATGTTCTTGCCACTGTTGTCATGGATGTTTTTGAGGTCAAAGTCAGTGCGGTATGCAAGCCCCATGAGTTCTTCGCGACCGATCGGGAAATCAAACTCAAAGTCGATGGTTCGCTTACTGTAGTGAGCGCGGTCATCTTCGGGCACTTCGAGCTCGTGGATCATGTCAGCCGGCAGACCCAGCGCCTCAAACCATTTCTTGCACTGCTCCACCCATGCTTCGAACGCTTCCTCCCATTTCTCAGGATTGACGAAGTACTCAATCTCCATCTGCTCGAACTCGCGTGAACGGAAGACGAAGTCACGCGGTGAGATTTCGTTACGGAACGCTTTGCCTTGCTGGGCAATACCGAACGGTAAGTCTGGGTAAAAGACGTCGACGACGCTCTTGTAGTTCGTGAAGATACCCTGGGCGGTCTCTGGACGGAGGTAGCTGATCGAGTTGTCGTCAGCAACTGGACCAACGTTCGTCTTGAACATCATGTTGAACTGCTTTGGCTCGCCAAAGGTTCCAGTCTGGCCACAAGTTGGACACTTGTTTGGGTCTTCTAACTTGTCAGCACGGTGACGTGCATGACAGTTCGAGCACTCGACGAGCGGGTCGGTAAAGGTATCGACGTGGCCGCTCGCCTGCCAGACTTTCTGGTTCATGAGGATCGCGGCGTCAACGCCGTACATGTCGTCACGCTCATCAACGAACATCTTCCACCAGAGGTTCATGATGTTGCGTTTGAGTGCGACGCCGAGTGGGCCGTAGTCCCAGGTGCCGCTCAGGCCGCCGTACACTTCGGAGCCTTGGTTGATAAAACCCCGGCGCTTGGCGAGGGATACGATGTCTTCGAGTTTGGTTTCTTTTGCCATATTGTCTGCAAGTATAGCAGATTCTTCCCTGTTAAACCATTGACGAATTGAACAAAAGTTTGTATCATTTCGAAACGATCATTTTGGCACATTAACGACAATCAGGATTGGTGGTGAACTTCCGTGATCGATGTCCGGTCACCCGAGGCTCTTCTCGAGGAGCTTGTTTCGGTCGAGCGACAGCTCATGCGGGCTAGGTTTCAGCCCGACTTCGTCCGCGTCCTCGCGGAGCTCAACAAGCTCCGCAGCGCCACGCTGGGAACGACGCAGCCGCAGTGGGTTCGTGCCCGCTACTTCTTCGTCCGTGCGCTCGCGTACGCAAAGCCGGCTCGCATCAGTCAAGCCGGCTTCCTGCAGCACTCAGCAACCGAGTGCTTGATCTACGCCCTCGAGATGCTCGAGGAAGACGCGAAGACGGCAGTCCAGCTCGCCGCTCATGAGAGTGGCTGCCTGCCCGAGATCGAGGAGCTGCAGCACGCCTGCGCCTACGAGGCTGCTGTGATTCACACCACCCTGAATGCATGGGGTAGTCCGCAAAAGACCACCCCTGATCTGCACCTACTCCAACCCAAGGAGCAGCAGAAGGTCACCAAGGCGCTGGAGCGGCACTACAGCCTCTACAGCCGGGTCTGAAGCCTCCACATATGATCACCCCCGCCCAGCTCAAGAGAGTCCTGGGCGGGGGTATTTTTTATTTGTTCATAATTACATCGAAAAAAGCATTGTCATCGCTGATTTTCAGGAGTATAACAAAATCATCCCCATACACTTCATGAGGAAAAACAAAGAGAGGGTGACCAGAAATGTCCATGATGCTGACACCAGCACGATCCTGGACTGCAGCGAGCATCGACACCGCGTTGGTTCACATCAACACGGCGCTCGCCTGCCTGAAGCGACACCCCGGTAGGACGGTCGAGGACCGCGTTATCGAGGAGGCTCGCCTGCTCAAGCTCCACCTGGAGCAAAACCCATCAGCCTGCACTGCGGATGCTCTCGTCTGCTGCCGCAAGCTCCTGGAGATGACCGAGTCGTGAGACTGTCCATAGCGACAGTTTCCGTCATCATCTGCGCCACTCCCGATTTTTCGGGGGTGGCGTTTCCACTTATTGATAAATCTTCATAAAAATGGTAATGTATATAACTGTACCTTTCGAATTCAGTCCCTCACCATAGGAGTACTCTTGGCTGTTCTTGCGTTCAAAAGCCGTAGCTCTCAGCTCCGGCAGCTGCTCAAGGTCTTCAAGGATTACTACGATGATCCGGCGACACTCCGAAGCCATGAGCCTACCCTGCGTCGGCTCACCTACATGAGCTCGTCACCCCAGGATCTCACCTGGCGCGGCGAAGCCCTGCACCGTCTGGCACTTCTTCGCGAAACCGAAGGAAATTTCGACGATGCAAACCGGCTCTACACGTCGTCGCTCGATGCCTTCCAGGACCATGAGCGGCTCGGGCTTGCTCGGGCAATGCGTGACTACGGCCTGTTCGTAGCACGTTACCACGACCCCAAGGCCGGCCTGGCGTACATTGAACAGGCGCTGGCGCTGCACGGAGATGACCTCCGCAACGCCAAGGGGGTGCGTCAACGGCGTATCACCGAGAGCTACACCTGGCGAGTGCGTCTATTGATCGACGCCAAGGACAAGAAGGCCAAGCGTGCCCTCGTTGAGTTCGCGCTCACCGAGTGCCAGGACTGCTGTCTGCGTGATCAGCAGCAAGCAGTCGAGTTCGTACTCCCCTATACCAAGGGGTTGCAGCGACAGCTGCTCGACGCACGCCTGATCGAGATCAATGCCCGCCGGCGCAAGCCGTACGGCATCGCTGTCTCGCTCACAAGATTCGTCATCGACATTCAGTTGATGGCTGCAGGTCGCCTGCTGAGGACCGTTCTTCGAAAGGAGTAACCAAACCCCCGCCCCGCGCGGGGGTTTTCCTTTTTAGTGAGCGATGCTTCGTTCGGCTAGCCAGAGACAGTCTTGTATCAGTTCATCGATGCCACGGACATGCTGCGCGACATGTGGCGGCTGCGCACTGAGCAGACGCAGGAGTTTGATATGCTCGGTCGTAAACCTTCCTTGCTCGTGATACACAAAGGACATCGAGTTCTCCGAAAAGTTGTAGCGGCTTTCTTCGACAAGTTTCATACCGTTCTCATCGGTTGAGAGGTTTAGCCCAACACCGAGTAGTATCGCAAGCTGAAGCCAAAACCATGTCTCGGTTATTTTTTCATGAATCTCTACGTTATCGAGCGAAGCAAATGTCGTTGCAAGCAATTCAAAAAAGGCTGGTTCCGAAACCGCCTCCACCGCATTGCCCACCTGTTTGATCGCCTCATAACCGAATTGGAGTCGATCGTACTCTTCCATGATGTGCGAATAGAACGTATCAAGCCGGGAGCTCGTGAGTGTTCCCATATCACCTTTGCCTGGAATGATCGATACGTCGCAGATCGCAAACAGTTCGATACCACCTGCCAACTTACTCTTTTCACGCCGCACACCTTTGGCGATAGCACTGAGCTTGCCGTGGTTCGGGGTGAGTAACTGCAGGATACGATCAGCCTCGGCATAGTTCGTTCGGCGCAGGACGATCGCCTTCGTGCGGATGGGTTTCATCGATCCACGCCCCCGACCTCAGGTAAATGAGATTCTACCGTCAACAAGAGTTTTTCGGGAGTCAGCGTCGCCTTGTCGAGCACCTCGACAACACCGTAGTTTTTCATATCGGCCTGCTCCAGTTCTCGCGTATCGATGGACGTACAGATAACAACAGGTATGGCGGCCGTATCAGGGTACGACTGTAGCTCATGAAAGAGCGTGAACGTATTGTGATCACCGAGTAACACGTCGGCGACGATGAGGCTCGGAGTGTGTTTGTTGATCCACGTCATCGCCTCATGGGCAGTACTGAACTGGGTAACTTCATGGCCACGTGAGCGTAGGGCTACGAGCATGCTGTCGGCAAGCCACTGGTCATCTTCGATGAGAAGGATTGGCTGTTTCATAGGAGTGATAGCTGTCCCGAGATTGGTACGTGGAGAGAGAACGTCATACCACCGGTGCGGTGACGCGTAACACTGAGCTGTGATGCCATAGCCCGAGCAAAACTACCAGCTATCCAGAGACCGAGTCCACTGCTGTTTGGCCGTGTACCGAGAGGCTGTGGAGCGACACCGAGGCGCGACTCTAGCTCTCGAAATGCCTTCGCGTCAATAACTGGGCCCTTGTCTCGAACCGAAAAGATAACAGTCTGCTTCTCTTGCTTCGCACTCAGAACTACCTGCGAGCCATGCGGGTTGTGTGCGAGTGCGTTGTCACAAAGGCCGATGAGAATCGCTGGCAACAGTTCACGATGGGCGACAGCCAGGAGTGGTTTTCGCGGGACCCTGACTTTAAGCTGTTGGTTCATTTGCTTGGCCAGAGGCGTTATCTCGCCCGCTACCTCATGCCATACCGAACGAGCTTGCAGTGGTTCAAGTGCAAACAGCGCTTCGTTGAGCCGACTCGTTTGTGTGATGTTCTCTACTAACCGAAGTGCACGCTCGGCCGTCAGCCGCATACGTTCTTGAACAATTTTCTGGTCCAATGTCAGTTCGCCTGCCATCTCTAGCTGGTACGAGAGCTGTCGCATGAGTACGAGCGGTGCTTTGAGTTCGTGAGCAGCGGCAAGAACAGAGGGCATCGCGAGGCTGCCCCATGTGTTTTCTTGCTCTGGCTGCACTCCCCTCATAACTACCCCTAGTGTAGCATGCGGTGACCGAATACGAGGAGATGGTTACGGGTTGAAGTCGAGTGACTTCAGAAGGACGTTGTCAAAGTCAGACCTAAAAGCGCTCGCGTCAGTCGAAAGCGTCAATGTTTTATCACGAACCTTAAAGATAACTGATGAACCTTCGCGGTAGGTTGAAAACTTGCCATCTAGTCGTACACCCGTAAAGCCGTTGACGGTAACTGGTGACGTTTTGAGATCACCCTTTCTCACCAAACCCTCAAATGTCTTGAGCGTTGAGTCATAGGTACGGTTCGTAATCTCTACACGTGCTGCAAACGGCTGCTGGTTCGAGACGGTCGGAACGGTACCAGGATTGAGGTAGGCTTCGTACTCTCCGAGTGAGCCGTTTTTCTCCACGTAGACGCTCCAGGTCTTTGGGTAGTCGAAGCTAACGTGACCGAGATCATCGGGCCCGTTGAACTTTGTGTATGGCTGTTTTTCACGCTCGAGGAAGTCTTTTTCGAGTACCTCAGCTTGCACGGCTTTCGCCTTCGTCACCGCTGTCTCAATCTTTGCATCGGTGTGATGCTTCTGGTCGAGATAGTTCGTGTACGACCAAATACCGAAACCAGCAAGTCCAGTCGCAAGCAGTCCGAGTAAGATACTAGAAACCAGGAGAGGGTTTACCGAACCTGATTCATGTGATGTGTGTTTCATATCTGATCCAAAGTATACGGTGAAGTAGTGAGGCGTGTAAAGGCTTAAGCGGAATAGCGATATGTAAGCAGGCCACCGGCCTGGGCTTCGATCGTTCTGCCAGGCATTTTCATGCCATAACTGACGAGCAAGATATCATGTCCGAGCCTCTCTGCCTCTTTCGTGAGCTTGCGATCAAGCTTTGCCATGAACGGACCGGCCAGGAAGACGAATACCACAGCAGTCTCCCCTGGCAACTTGCTCGTCCAGAAATCCTCCAGCCGAACTTCAGCCTGCTGAACGCCGCGCAGCTTTATCCGGCTATACCAGTACAGAAATGGGTTGAGTTCGTAACCAACCGTTCGGATGCCCCGGTGAGCTGCTGCTGCGAGTACGCGGCCATCCCCAGACCCAAGGTCAACGAGGACCTCATTTTTTCGAAACGTATAGAGCGTAAAGAGCCGCTCAAGATCACGTCCGTGCGTCGGGACATACGGCGCACCACGAAACACGATGAGCAAAAAGCTTGCCCCGAGTAGCGCCAAAAAGCTCCAGAGAAGGATCATCGATTATTCTTGATCGAACCGCTCTTTGAGCACGGTGATCTTAGTCTTAAGCTCGCTGAGCTGTTTTTCGATATCTTCCGACAGCTTACTACCCTTCTCGAACTGCTCGAGTGCATCCTCAACGCTCAGATCATCCCGGTCAAAGCTCGACACGATCTGCTGCAACTCATCTAATTTAGCGCGTAAGTTTTTCTGTGACATCTTGTACTCCTGCGGTTATATTATATCGGTTTGTTTCGATCATAAGCGTGTCGCCAACTGTGACTTTACGATCGCTAATTGCTTTGCCATTTGTATCAAAAACCAGTGCGTAGCCACGTTTCAAGGCCGTGCGTGGATCAAGCTGTGCGAGCACTGCCGTGAGCTGCTGGTAGCGATCTTCGGCACGTTTATACACCTGCTGTACGCCACCAAGTAACCGCTCTCGCTGCTCGGCCACGAGCTTGAGTTGTTGCGCATAGAGCGAGCTGATCGCACCCACCATCGTCCCTACATTTGCCCGTACCTGTGCGTAGATCTCGCGTCTGTCCGGCACCAGTATCTGAGCCGCATTGCTCGGTGTTGCAGCGCGCACGTCAGCCGCCATATCAGCGAGACTGACATCGACTTCATGTCCCACACCGACGATCGTCGGGATGCGTGAACCCGCGATCGCACGCACGAGCGGCTCGTCGTTGAACGCGGCAAGATCATCAGCACTACCGCCGCCACGGATGATGGCGATCACGTCGACCGGCTCGGCCATTTGGTTAAAATGTTCAAGCGCTCGAACGATCTGCCGGGGCGCGTCCATGCCCTGCACCTGCGTATGCGCCACGATGAGCTCGACACCGCCCCAGCGTTCACTGAGGATCTTCACGAAGTCACCGTACCCCGCCGCTGCCGTCGAGCTAATAACACCAATCCGGCTCGGCAAACTCGGCAAGGTTCGTTTGCGATCAGGATTGAATAGTCCTTCTTTTTCCAGCTTTGCTCTGAGCAGCTCAAACGCACGCTTGAGACTCCCTTCACCGACCGGCTGCACATCGCGAACCGTCAAGCTGAACCGACCCCACCTGGCAATTCTCGGTTGCGCGACAACCCGTACGCGCATGCCGTCCTCGAGCTGCGTCCTAAGCTGGTGCACGCTCATAAAACAGTTCAGCGTACCTTCACTGTCCTTTATATCGAAAAATACCCACTTGTTTTGGTTGACCTTAAAGCTCGTCACCTCACCCTCGACGACTATCGTCGGATAGGCATACTCGAGAGTCTGGTTGATGACCGCGATAGCCTCGGAAACAGTAAAGCTAGGCTGCGGGTTGTTTTCCATATTTTCCTAACGCCAGTTGATAGAACACGTAGCCACTGCCGATCGTGAGCAAGATCAGGATAACTCGTGCAAGCAGCACGCCGGCGATCACAGTAGCACCCGGGATACCGGCTGCAGTGAGCATCAACACCATCATGGCCTCGTACCCACCAGCTCCCCCTGGAGTGATGAGAAACGCCCCGACGAGCGCCGCCACGCCCATAGCAAGCAGGATAGCGGCTGGATTCACGAGCGTACCGAGCGCCAGGAAGGTAAAGAAGAACAACCCAACTTCCGTCAAGTTAAAAACGATACCCCACAGAAACGGTCGAACAAGCAAACGCGGCTCGCGTTTGAGCGCTCGGTAATCATCCTGCAGTTCTTCAAAGAACTTTTTAATCTTTCGCTTTTGTAGTAGATCTTTTTTACGCCTGAGAACTCGCCGGCCAAACCCATTAATCAGACGTGACAGGCCTTGGGAAAACTTTTCGAGCCGCCGTTCGCTGTCGATCACATACCAGACGATCATCATGCCGATGATGATGGTGCTCGCCAGTGCCGATGTGGCAAGGATCGTCAGGCGGTTTACGCCAGTATCAAGCGTGACTGCAACAACTGCGATGAGCAGGAGTACGACATAGGCCGCGAAGGTTGTGGCGAGGCGCACTACCTGAGCGAGCGTTGCCCTACCCGACCCAAAGCCGAGCTTACTGAGCCGCCAGGTCATATAGGACGCGCCTGATAGGCCGGCCGTTGGTAATATGTGATTCACAAAGTTCAGCTCGAGCGCCATACGGGACATGTCCCACGGCTTCACATCCTTGGCATGCCCTTGCCGCTTGAGATATGAAAACATTGCTGCTCCACCGGCGTAGTAGCTCAAAAATTGCAGCGGGACGATGAGCGCCAAAATCCATATATCAACCCGTCCGAGCAGTTCCCACGCTCGAAGTAATTCGTCGCGAAGCGCCCAGAGTGTGACAACGATGATGACGGCCGTTAGTATGTTGAGCCACGTACGGAATGACATACCTCTATAGTAACGCAAATGCAGATCTATCTCATCCTGGATGATGGATGGCCGAGCTAGAGACCGCGTTCTTCGATTGATCCATATGGATACATATGGTGAGTGAGAAAACGCTGTTTATGGCCGACTAGGCGCTTTCAGGATAGAAAGATCTGTTTTTGTGTTGCTATGGCATACCTGACAGATTGAACCTATACTGGTGCTCATGACTATTTGTATCCTTGGCCGCCAGCCGGCTATCGGTCTTGCCGAACTCGAAGCCCTCTATGGCTCTGAAGCTGTTCGTCCTGCCGGAAAAACCGCCGCACTTGTTGACGGTGATGTTGACTTTAAACGCCTTGGCGGCTCAAGCAAAGCGGGAATCGTTCTCACGACGCTGCTTGGCACTAACCCACAAAAAGCGTTCGCCTATCTGCAGAAAAATCTCCCGAGCCACGTCGGTAACGTTGAAGGCAAACTCAAGCTCGGCATCAGCCTCTACGACCTTGCTATGCCGGTTGCAAAACTCAACGCCAATACACTCACCCTGAAAAAAGCTCTCAAAACTGCCGGTCAATCTGTTCGAGTCGTTCCTAACACCGAGTTAGCCCTCTCAAGCGCGCAGACGTACCACAACAACCTCACCGACGAACGTGGTTGCGAAATCATGGTGATTCGTGACGGAGACTCGATGATCATCGCCCGTGCTACCGATGTCCAGGGTATCGATGCCTACCGCAAACGCGACCAGGAACGCCCACACCGCGATACCTTTGTTGGCATGCTTCCTCCAAAGCTCGCTCAGACCATCATCAACCTGGCTGCTTTTACGCTCGACGAAAAGCGCACTGGCGTGGCAGCACCTAAAACCGAAGGCCTCACTGTGCTCGATCCGTTCTGCGGCACTGGCGTCGTCCTGCAAGAGGCAGCGCTCATGGGCTACTCGGTGTATGGGACCGACATCAGCGAAAAGATGGTGCGTTTCAGCCGCGACAACCTCAACTGGCTGACGGAAAAGTACCGCATGACCACCGAAGTTTTCTATGAAACCGCCGATGCGACCGATCACACCTGGCGCCAACCCGTCGACATAGTCGCCTGCGAAGGCTACCTCGGTCACCCGTTTGCCTCTGAGCCTTCCAAAGAGGCACTCATGGAAACGATCCAGACCTGTAACGTTATCATGCGTAAGTTCCTGCGTAACATCGGCTCACAACTGAAACCCGGCACACCGCTCTGCATCGCTGCTCCAGCTTGGTTTGTTCGGGGTCAAATTTACCACCTGCCAGCCCTTGACGACCTCGAGAGTTTGGGTTACAATCGTATAGATTTTGTGCACGCTAATCGTGAGGATCTCGTCTATCACAGGACAGACCAGGTTACGGGCCGCGAATTAGTAGTACTGACTAAGGAGTAATATATGTCAAAAGTTAAAGCAGGTGGATCAAGTAAAAACGTCCACGACAGTCCCGGACAGCGCCTTGGCGTCAAGCGATTTGGCGGCCAAAAGGTTTCTGCTGGTGAAGTTCTCGTCCGTCAGGTTGGCGAAACCAAGCAAGCAGGTCCTGGCACCTACATGAGCCGTAACTTTACCATTCACGCTGAAAAAGACGGCGTCGTTGGCTTCCGCCAGGTAAAGACTCGCCGTTTCACCGGCAAGACTGCTCGCCGCACCCAAGTTGTCGTAGAGTAATCTCTGAGAGAAAACTAAAAACCTCCCACTCGGGAGGTTTTTAGTTGCGACTACGCTCTCGCGAACTTCTCAATGATGTGCTTCAGTTCGTCGCTATGGCGCTTCACTTCAGCGACCGTACTATCGATCTTGTATTGTTTCTCGTCCGATTCCTTGATGGCCTCCAGCAGGTTCTGCGTGACACGGAAAAGTGAGTTGAGTGTATGCTCGTCATTGAGATCATCGGTATATACAGCGATGCGATTAAATTCCGAAAGCGCATCGCTAATCGTCCTATCGTCACTATCGATACCGTCAACGAGACCAGCAAGTTGCTCACTCATCAATGAGCTCATCTCAAACTGGTGCATCTTTACCATCTGAATATCATGTGCCAGCTCACCTTCTTGGCTTGCATCATAGTCGCGGCCTTTAAAGTACTCGCCAGCCATGCCTTCGACACGTCCAGCTGATGCATGGACACGTGAAGCTAGCTGATAGATCGAATCACCTTGTGGCATGTAGTTTTTTGCCTCGTACATCACTCCGCCTATCCGAAGAAGGTCTTCGAGAAGAGGCTCCAGTACGTGCCGAGAAAGCTGGCTTTCGCCGTTTAGAGCACCTCGGACCGCTAGATCGAGTGCCTGTACGGCCTCCTCGCGATTACGGCGTGCATATTGGGCGCCATCGGTGTGAGTAAGTTCGATCATGAACCTATCGACCGTTTCAGTATCGGGAATAAGTTCTGTGGCAAGCTCATGCTTCAGATCGATCGCTTCGGCCTGAACCGATTCCGGTGAGGCTTCAGATGCCTCTGTACTAGTAAGTTTTATGCGGTCCACAGGAACAGTCACCCCGTAATCGTCAAGGCCAATGTTCACATACCGCTTCTCACCATCAACCGAGACGGCAGTGATTCCCTCACCTACCGGCAATCCTAGGGAGTCAAGCGTTTCGCTTGTCCATTCCTCGGGCCTGAGATCGCCCATGAGTTTAAGCTGCTCGCTTGTTAAAACAGGTAGCGTCTCGCCCGGCTGATCCTGCATCTCATAGCGCGGTGCCTTAGGGTCTGGGTTATGGTCAAGTGGTTTCGCAAACTCGAAGTGAGGCTTTGGGCTGCCGTGTCTCTCGTTTGAAGATTCTGGAAGGTGCTCGGACATAGATATGTTTTTGTTTTTATAAGCTGTACATTTATATTAGCAAAAAATTGCCTATTTGTCAATATACGCTTGTGGTTATACTAGACGTTTTTCGGCCATATTGACACCCCGTTCGATACGGCACCTGAGGTCACTATCTTCAACCTCATTTGCGATCGCTCGCTGTGCCTCGAGGAGCCAGAGCGTAAACTCACGGAGCGGTTCCTGCTGTGAAGTGACGATCCCGCCCCGTTGCCATGAGGCAAGCACTTCCTCCATCGCCCTCAGAACTGTAGCCGGCTGAGTCGTATCTCCGTCCGGAAAAAGCCTTCGGTCGATCACCGCATCAGGCATCTGGAAAGCTGCGAGTTCATAGAAGTGCTTGAGAAGATCCCATGCTGCGTCATCATATGCATGCGCGTCGTATGACTGGGTGCTCGCCTCGATATACTCGACGTAGTCAGCAGTGTTTACGAGCAACGCACGTGAAACGCCTAGTATAATCTCGCTAGACACATATCGCCCCTCGAGAGGCTCGGGAGGCGATATGGTTTCCTGTTTCATGGCGAGAGTTATGACGCGGCTGGAGTGTCTATACCAAGGTGATGTTTGATACGGGCAACAACATCGCTGATCACCACCTGCGACTTCACCAGGTAGTCGTCTGCGCCGAGTTTCTCGGCACGTTCCTTGTCTTTCGCTTGGCTGAGCGCGGTCATCATGATGACACGCATGCTCATCGTCTCAGGCGTGTTTCGGAGCAAGTCAAGCACGTCAAAGCCATTGATCTTTGGCATCATGACATCGAGGACGATGAGGTCCGGGCGGTACTCGCGAGCATTTGTCAGTGCGTCTTCGCCGTTATCGACGTGACGGACATCGAAACCTTCCATTTCGAGACGAGTTTTGTAGACGTTTGCAAGTGCGGCGTCGTCTTCGACTAGCAGGATTTTCTTTTTTTCTTCCATATACGTGTAGTGTACCCCAAGCCTTTAGCAGTCACAAGCACTTAGCGTGCGAGTTCGAGTGCTTTATCCTTCTGTGGGTCGCGGTTTGCGTTGACGTCATCTGCAGTCAGTTTCACTTCGACCGAAGGCTTGATACCCTCTTTGTTGATGTTTTTGCCATTTGGCGTGTACCACTTGGCGATCGTTACCTTGAGCTTACCGCCACCGGTGATGTCTTCGATTGTCTGGACGCTACCCTTGCCGAATGACTTTTCACCGACGAGGGTTGCGACGCCGTGGTCGCTCAATGCACCGGCAACGATCTCTGAAGCCGATGCACTGCCGCCGTCGATGAGTACGATCGTCTTGATGCCCTTGAGCGGTGCATCGTTATCAGAGCGAAGCGAGTCAACGACCACACCGTTCTGGCGCTCGGTCACGACCACTTTGTCTTCAAGCCAGAGGCTCGAGACCTCGCGTGCTGCCGTAAGGTAGCCGCCGCCATTGCCGCGAAGATCCAAGATGACCGCTTTTACGCCCGCAGCCTTGAACTCCTCGGCCGCCTTGCGACTGAGCGTCGTCGTATCGGTTTCACCAAAGCGTGAGATACGGAGAATACCGATGTTTTCTGGCGTAATCTCACTCTTGACGCTTGGATTCGTGATGGCCGCACGGGTGATGGAGAATTCCTTGAGGCCCTGTTCGCCACGGAGTACCGAAATCTTGACGGTCGTTCCCTTCTCGCCACGGATCTTGCTGACAGCCTGCTCGACAGTCCAGTGCGTAGCATCGTCGCCATTTACCCCGACGATAATGTCATTTGCGAGCAGTCCCGCTTGCTTTGCAGGGCTTTCGTCGAGCGTGCTGATGATAACGAGCTGGTCGTTACGCTTACCGAGCTCGGCACCAATACCCTGGAAACTTCCTTCGAGGTCACTCTCGAACTCTGCGGCCTCCTTGGCGGTAAAGTATGTCGTATATGGATCGCCGGTTGCTTCGACCAATCCATGCTTCGCGCCGTCGATGAGCGTCTGGGTATCCAGCTTGCCATCGTATTTGCTCCTGAGCACGCTGTAGACATCGTTTAGCGATGAGAAGTCGAGGCTAGCCGGATTACGCCTTGCGTCAAATCGTGCGACAATCTCGTCTGATCGAGTGCCGCCGACGAACGAGACGATCGCGACAAAGACGGCAACGAGGATGACAGTTGGCAGCGGAACGCTTTGTGCCCAAAACGATTTTTTGGTAACAGATTTTGACATGAGTACTCCCGAGGTATCAGCTATTTTACTCATTCTATACTAGCATGAGCGTCATGAGTTTCAGGCAACTTTAAAGAGGTGTTCTACTAGAAGTGGATGAAGACGAGGTTGCCGACGCTGATACGGTTCGTACTGTAGGTACCGCGCCAGTCAGCATTGTACTGGCTGATGCTGATCGTACCGTCGCCGTGGACTGCTTCGACGTACATTGCGTGGCCGTAGTAGCCGGCGTTTGAAATCGCAACGTCACCAACCTGTGGGTTGTAGTCGACTGGAATACCCTGGGCACGTGCATTGTCGTCCCACTGGTTGGCGTTACCAACACCACCCCAGTAAGGCATGTGGCGTCCTGAAGCTGCGACACGGAAGGCTGTATAGCTCACACATTCGCGGTTGTACATGCCCCAGTTGTCAACGACGGTGTCCATCGGAACGTTACACCATTGGCCTGGGTAGCCACCACCACAGGCAGGACCACTACCAGCCGTACCGATAAAGCGAGCGTTTGCTGCAGCCTGCTGGGCGCGGAGACTTGAGATCTCGGAGCTTTTCGAGCCGATCATATTCTGGTATGCAGCTTCCTGGCCCTGCGTCTGCGCAAGCAGGTTTGCCTGCTCAGCTTCTTTGGCAGCGAGATCGTTGCGCTGTGCAGTTTGGTCGGCGAGGACTTTTTCAACCTCAACCTTTTGTGCGGCAAGTTTCGCTTTGAGGGCTTTTACTTCCTTGATGGCATTCTCAATCTGTTCCTGGACAGAGCTTCGGTATTCCTGGCGGTCAATGAAATCACCGATACTGTTGCTACCTGCAAGCAACTCGATCGGGCTGGTTGAACTCTCTGCAGACAGATCAGAGATAGTTGCACCGAGCACCATCTGCTGCTTTTCAAGCTTCTTTTGATTGGCTTCGATATCAGCGTTTAGCTGGTTGAGCTTGGTCTGCGTGAGATCGAGCTGTGCCTGGATGGCCAGCTTTTGTGCATTCAGTGCGTTTACGGCGTTCTGTAGCGTATCAGCTTCAGCACGAAGACGCCCTGCCTCTGCTTGGTAGCTGTTGATTTCATTTTGCAGCTGGTTGATCTGATCATCGAAACGATCAGCAAACGCAGTACTTACTGGCAACAAACCGAGGACAGCAATGACGGGGATGAGAAATACCCGTTTAAATCTGACGCTGAAGTGGTTTGTGGTGGACCTTTTCATAGCGATTACTCCTACCGTAGCATGGTCATGCGTGCGTGTCAATACGCTTACGCTTACAAGTTGCCCGTGCTACTTATACTTTTAGATATCTACGCACAGCCAGCCGCGAGGACAGAATACCGATAAATGCACCGATCGCAATCATAACGATCAATACAAGAGGTACGAAGAGAGTGAGAGTGTCGAGAGTCGCGCCGATAGCGATACCGTAGTTAGACAGCGGTTTTTCAGCAGAATACAGCAGCGCGTAACCGATTGCAGTTGCGATAAGCGCAGCGACGAAACCGTACATCACTGCCTCGACCACGAATGGTCCACGGATAAAGCCCTTGTCAGCGCCGATAAGTTTCATCATCTGGATCTCTTCTTTGCGGTTAAAGATCGCCATACGGATCGTGTTAAAGATAATGAGCATCGAGATCGCGATAAAGACGACTGCAGCGATCAGGCCACCCCGCTCTGCAAATGCGGTCCACTTGCTGATAGTCTCGATGACTTTCTTTTTCTCACCACTAAAGCTCGGGGCGCGTTTTGGATCAGGGTGCAGCGCCTCTTTGACGGTGTCGTCGTTCGCAACCAGGTTCGCCAGCGCACTCGTATTGTTCGGGTCCTTGATGATGACACGAAGACTCGGGAAGAACGGCGTGACCGGCAGCTCGGAGATAGCCTGAAGCTGCTCTGCAGATGGCTTGTTCTGATCGATATACGTTTGCTTCGCCTCGTCGATGTTGATGTAGCGCACACTCTCAACGTTCTCGGTGGCCTCAAACTTGCCGATAACTTCTTTGACCTCATTGTCTTTGATGTCGTTTCGTAGGTATATCGAGATATCGACTTTCTGACGCAACTCGTCGACGGTACTGGCGAGTGCCTGGCGAGCGATGAACGTCATAAAGATGATGAGGAGCGTGATCGTCATCACAGCGGTGGCTGCAGTTGTCAGCCAGGCGTTACGCGTAAAGTTATTGGCACCGTAGCGTGTCATGCGCAGCCACGTTAACCAACGGCGTCGTAGACGCTGGTTGCCGCCGAGGCGGGATTTCATATCTCTTCCGGATGCCATTACTGCTTATACCTTCCCTGTGCTTGATCGGCAGTTACCTTGCCGTGGTCGATAGTAATCACGCGGCGCTTGAGGCGGTTGACGATCTCGACGTTGTGGGTCGTGAGTAGCACGGTTGTACCGTAGCGGTTGATCTTTTCAAGAAGTCGGACGATATCCCAGCTGTGCTTCGGGTCAAGGTTGCCGGTCGGCTCGTCAGCGATGAGGATCTTTGGCTGACGCACGACTGCACGAGCGATCGCCACACGCTGACGTTCACCACCACTCAGCTGGTGCGGGAACTTCTTTTCCTTGCCCGTGAGGCCGACAAGTTCGATGACCTTTGGAACCGTTGAGCGGATCTCACGGTTGGTCATACCGGCGATCTCGAGTGCAAACGCGACGTTCTCAAAGACGGTGCGCTGCGGCAACAGCTTGAAATCCTGGAAAACCACACCGATCTTACGGCGCAGCAGCGGCACGTGCTTGTCTTTGAGCGTGTCGTAGTCAATGCCGCCGACGACGATCTTACCACTGGTTGGCTTCTCTTCACGGGTCAGGAGCTTGAGGAGCGTCGACTTACCTGCACCTGAGGTACCAACGATGATAACGAACTCCTTTGGTTCGATATGCAAAGACACCCGGTTCAGCGCCGGCGTCCCCTCCTTGCTATAGGTTTTTGTTACGCGGTCAAGCAGTATCATTACTTAACCAATTTTACCACAAGGGGTACGGAAAGATATGGCGTTGCTTACAAAAAGTCAGGTTTAGTGATGGCTTTCGAGGTAGGCGTCGATAAACCCATCGAGCTTGCCGTCCAGTACTCCGCCAGCGTCACGATCTTCGTATTTGGTGCGTGTATCTTTGACCATGGTGTATGGATGGAGGACGTAGTTGCGGATCTGGTTGCCCCAGCTGGCTGATTCGCCTGCCCTTAGTTCACTGAGAGATTCGGCATGTTGCTCCATCTGCATTTGCGCGAGTTTAGAGCGGAGTATCTTCATCGCCGTTTCTTTGTTCTGGAGTTGCGAGCGCTCATTTTGGATGGCCACGACCGTGTTGGTTGGCAGGTGCGTGATACGGACCGCAGAGTCTGTCGTGTTGACTGATTGGCCGCCGTGGCCACCTGCGCGGTAGACATCGATCTTGAGGTCTTTATCGTCAAGCTCAACTTCCTCGGGGGCATCGATCTCTGGCATTACCTCAACGAGCGCAAAACTAGTCTGGCGGAGGTTGTCGCTATTGAACGGGCTGAGGCGGACGAGACGGTGAACGCCATGTTCGCTCTGCAGCTTGCCGTATGCGAATGGTCCGCTCACGCTGTAGGTCGCACTCTTGATACCAGCTTCTTCACCAGTTGAGCGTTCGATAAGTTCAGTCTTCATGCCGGCTTTTTCAGCCCAGCGCAGGTACATACGCTCCAGCATTTCCGTCCAATCCTGCGCATCAGTTCCACCAGCGCCAGCACTGAGCTTCAAGATCGCAGCGTGATCATCATATTCACCCTGAATTAACAGGTCTTTCTTGAGTCGTTCGTATTCGGAGACAAGATGGTCGATCTGCTCGGTAAGTTCAGGGAGCATCGAATCGTCGCCGAGTTCAAGCAGCTCGGCACTATCAGCCACCTGGGTAATGAGCAGTTGCCAGGGCTCAATGGTTTGGCGTAAGCTAGCTGCTTGTTTACTGAGCTGCTCGGCCTGAGCGGGATTGCGCCAGACATCCGGTTCGGCGAGTTGGTCATCAAGCGCAGTGAGCTCCCGCTCCTTTGCTTCCAACTGAAGCCGCTCATACGCTGCGTCGAGCTGATCGCTAAGTTCGGTGAGCTTTTGTCGGAGTGGCTGCATCGTTAGAGCGCCTCCACGATGGCAGATGCGATACAGACATCTTTAAAGTCATGCTCGCCTAAATGGCGTAAAGCAGGCCTCTCTAACAGAGTTACATTTTGAATAAAAAATGTATTCTCTTCGACGCCATACCCTGCAATTGCAGCCTTCATGCCTCTATATTACCGCGTTTCTTCAAAGAGCGCGGCAAGCTTGGCATTGAGGCGGTCCATGAGCGCCTTATCGCCGCTTCCAACACCCCCGAGCAGCCAACAGTTTGCGTTGATGAACTCACGAGCCGTTTCAACGATCCTTCGTTTTGTGACCGCGTTGATTGCAGCCGGCCGGTTGTCGTAGTTATCGATATGCCCATCAAAGAAATAACGGTCAGCGTACCAGCGGTTGATCTGACCAACCGTCTGCGCGCCCATCTGATGGCGCCCGACACCATATTGCTTCGCAAGCTCAATCTCTTCCTCGGTAATATCACCAGCGAGCACCGCCTTCACTTCGCGCACGATGATATCAAACAGCGGTTCGATCGTATCGAGGTTCACCTCGGCGCCAAAGTCCCAACTACTTGCGTGTTCATTGGCAGTTGTCTCGGAAAAGATACCGTACGCGAGCCCAGCCTTCCGGGCAGCACCAAAGATACGGGAGTGCATCGTACCAGTCAAGATATGGTTCACCGAGCTCATTGCATCAAGCTCCATGTCGCTCAATCGTCGCGGTACGACCATCGACCAGCCGAAGGTGATGTTGGTCGACTCCTTACGGCGGATCAAGAACGGATCAGCACTATGTACTTCGTCGATCGGGATTGCGAGACGATCACCCCTAGGTAGCTCCCAGCTCTCAAGCATCTCGATGAGACGCTTTTTGCGACGGTACATGCGACCCGCAATAATGAAGCGCATATTCTCGCTCGTGTGCGTTCGGTTGTAGTGCTCGCGAATATCACGAAGCGTGACATTCGAGATCGTCTTGATAGCCTCAGGATAGGTAAGTGTTGCCTCTCCCAGGACTTGCTGCATCTTCGGCCATAAGAGCCGTGTCTGTTTGTTGAGATAGCCATTGAGCTCGTTTCGCACATTCCCCGCTTCGGCGCGCAACTCTTCTTCGTTGAAGCGTGGCTTTGTGATCGCTACCTGCTTGAGCTCGAGGATGCGGTCCCACTCAAAGTCAGCACAGTCACTGAGATACACCATACTGTGGTCGGACGTATAGGCGTTGTGATAGGCACCGTTCTTCGTGAACTCAGCCTCATACGCATGACCATCCTTAAACTGGGCATTTGCGCCAAAAGCCATGTGCTCCATGATGTGCGCCGCCTGCTCAATGTCGGCACTGCGAACAAATCGATTGCCCGCTCGGAAGTGGAACTGAAAACTCATAACCGTGGCGCCGGGAATATCGATGAGCAGTCCCCTGGAACCATTCTTGAGGGTGACTTCGTGTACTGTGTGCTTCATACCTAACCTCTAGTGTCGCTTGCGGGCGGCTCGTGCTGATTTACGCTTCTTCTTAGCTGCAGTCTTTTTCTTACCGGTGCCGGTCGGCGTTTTCTTTACTTTGAATTCATCCTCTGAGTGGATCGTTGGCAAACCAGCTTCGTTTACACCACGCTCAACCGAGCTCTTAGCAGCAGCGGTAAGCTCTGAGTCATAGTGCGTATCAGTCACCTTCTCTGGGTTTACTTCGTGTTTGTGGACGTGGAAGATAGCCCGAAGCACCTCATCGCGAAGGGTTGCCTGAAGGCTTTCGAAAAGCTTCTGTGACTCTTGGCGATACTCAACGAGCGGATCACGCTGACCAACTGATCGCCAGTGAATACCCTCGCGGAGGTGCTGCATGTTCTCGAGGTGCTGCATCCAGAGGAGATCAAGTACTTGCAGGTAAATCTCGCGCTCAACGCCGCGCATAACCTCAGTAGTGAGTTCCTTTTCCTTTTGAGTGTAGAAAGCTTTGACGGCCTTCTGAGCGGCTTCGAGACGTGACTTGTCACGCTTCTCTTCACCGATCTTTTTGATCGTTTCAGTCTTGAGAGGGATGATGCTCTCGAACTCTTCGATGAACTTCTGGTTGTTTTTTGCAGGTATGATCGTGATGTCACGAAGCTTCGCTTCGATCAGACGTTCAATCTCGGGCTTGATGTCCTCGCCGTCGAGAATCTCGCGACGAACCTTGTACACGACCTTACGGTGACGGTTAATGACGTTGTCGTACTGCACGACGTTCTTTCGGGTGTCGTAGTTGTAGCCCTCGACACGCTTCTGTGCTGACTCAAGTGTCTTGCTCACCGCACGGTTCTCGATCGGCATGTCATCCTCGACACCCAAACGATCCATGAGCGCAGCGATACGCTCACCCTGGAAAATGCGCATGAGGTCATCCTCGGTGCTCACATAGAACTGTGTCATACCTGGATCACCCTGACGTCCACCACGACCACGAAGCTGGTTGTCGATACGTCGGGCTTCATGACGCTCAGAACCGAGCACCACGAGACCGCCAAGTTCCTTAACGCCTTCGCCGAGTACGATGTCAGTACCACGGCCAGCGATGTTGGTCGCGAGCGTCACTGCACCCTTTTCACCAGCGCGCGCAACGATTTCCGCCTCACGCTCATTGTTCTTGGCATTGAGGAGTTCGTGCTTGATACCCGCTTTTTTGAGTGCACGTGAGATCAGCTCGTTCTTTGCGATGCTCGCAGAACCGATCAACACCGGACGGCCCTCTTCGTTGAATCGCTTAACGTCTTCGACAAGCGCCTTGATCTTACCCGCTTCCGTCTTAAAGATCTTGTCCTGACGGTCGATACGCTGGATCGGACGGTTTGCCGGAATTTGAATCACGTCGAGGCCGTAGATCTGTTGGAATTCTTCGGCTTCAGTAAACGCCGTACCGGTCATACCGCTCAGCTTGTTGTAGAGACGGAAGTAGTTCTGGAAGGAAATGGTGGCAAGCGTCTGGCTTTCCTGCTGGACCGTGACCGCTTCCTTGGCTTCGATCGCCTGGTGGAGACCCTCATTGTAACGGCGACCGTGCATAAGACGACCGGTAAACTCGTCAACGATAACGACTTCACCGTCGGTTGCAACAACATAGTCTTTATCGCGTTTAAATAGTGTCTGCGCCTTGAGGGCTTGGTCCATGTGGTACACGCTGCGGACATGCTCAGGGCTGTAGAGATTCTTGATGCCAAGCATCTTTTCGATCTTGTCGACACCTTCATCGGTGAGGCTGACGCTCTTGCGCTTTTCATCCAAGACATAGTGTTCAGGTTTGAGACTCTTCGCCACACTCGCGAACTTCTGGTAGAGTTCAGGGTTCTCCATAGCAGGAGCACTGATGATAAGCGGCGTACGGGCTTCGTCGATGAGGATTGAGTCAACCTCGTCCACGATCGCAAAGTTAAGCTCGCGCTGACGGAGCAGTTCTTTGTCGTTCACCATGTTGTCGCGCAGATAGTCGAAGCCAAACTCGTTGTTCGTACCGTAGGTAATATCGGCAGCGTAAGCCTCTTTACGACTCACTGGTCGAAGCCGCTTCATCCGTGGATCAGTGTGCAGCTCGTTGTCGTACTTGGCGTCAAAGAGGTAGCTTGCGTCGTTGATGATGACACCCGTTGTCATACCGAGGTAGGCGTAGAGCTCACCCATCCAACCGGCGTCACGTTGTGCTAGGTAGTCGTTAACAGTCACGACGTGAACACCCTTGCCGCTAAGTGCATTCAGGTATACGGGCAAAGTCGCCATAAGCGTCTTACCTTCACCGGTTTTCATCTCGGCCACGTTGCCTTCGTGCAGCGCCATACCGGCGATCAGTTGCACGTCAAAATGCCGCATGCCGAGCACACGGTCACCGGCTTCACGCACGAGCGCAAATGCATCCGGCAGGATGTCGTCGAGTGTCGTCCCCTTTTTCTCAAGACGTTTTTTGAGAACTTCGGTCTGTTTCTTGAGATCCGGAGTCTTCATTTCATGGTATTTGTCGGCAAGATTGTTGATCGTTTCAACGCGTTTTTTCAGCCGCTTGATGATACGAGCCTGCGGATCGCCAAACACTTTAGTTAGTGCCTGTTTCATAGGTATGCTTTTCCCTCACATTTATCAGTCTAGTGAAACTCATACCAGTATACCGCCTTACGGGGGTAAAAATAAAGCCCGACTGGAATAATCGGGCTTTGGCAAGGGTTCCTGCTTACTCGGTTTCGAGTGACGGACGATAGATGCGTCGCTTGAGCCGACCAAGGAGGTCGTGGCGACCACGATGATCTTTGCGGGTGTCGTGGTATTTCTTGAGTTGCGAGCGAAGCTTTTCCTCGACAATATCAACCGCAGCAAGCATATTCATCGTTGAATCCTTTGCGGTAATCGTAGCTTCCGGCAGATGCATCACGACATCACACTCATACTTATTGCCGTGGGCACGGTTCACCTCTTTGAGCCTGATGTCAACGGAGGCGGACTTTCGAGTGTGGCGAGAAAGGTACCTGTCGAGCGAGCCAATCTTTTTGCGAACGTACCGTTTTGTGAGTTCGTCTGGAGTGTAGCGGACTCCGGTTACGTTGATAGCGTGGATCATTTCAACCCCCTTTCGCTTGTGTACTTCTATTGTACCATTCTAAAGCTGCGTGCGGCCGCCAAGGTACGGTCGGAGGACTTCAGGGACTGTGACGTTTCCGTCAGCGGTTTGGTAGTTTTCGATGATCGCGACCATCGCACGTCCGAGCGCGAAAGCAGTGGCGTCGTTAGTGTGAATCAGCTCAAGACCGTCATCCGTTCGAACACGGGTATTGAGGCGTCGTGCCTGGTAGTCGGTCATATAGTCGGCAGTGTGCGTCTCACGATATTTGCCCTGTCCTGGCAACCAGGCTTCCATATCGACACCGCGAGCGTTTGGCTTGCCGATATCAGCGGTGCACTTCATGAGTACACGGTACGGAAGACCGAGCGCAGCCAGGAGGTATTCCTGAATTGCAACAAACAAAAGGTGTTCGTTATAGCTATCGGCTGCAGTCGTAAAGCTCTCCATCTCGAGCTTGTCGAACTGGTGCATACGTATAATGCCTTCCATGTCTTTGCCATAGGTACCGGCTTCTTTGCGGAAACTGGTTGCGAACCCTACATAGCGGAGTGGCAGCTGTGATGCCTCAAACGTTTCGCCAGCGTGCATACTACCAAGTACGTGCTCTGCTGAGCCTTGTAGCCAGAGCTCTTCGCCTTCGATCTTGTAGCGATCATCTGACGGCTGGAGACGATCCATCTGGTCATACGGCTCGGTTTTAATCATGAGCGGTGGAAGTACCGGAACAAACGGGCGCGTACTGACTTCGAGGCCAGCGTCTTTTGCGATCTCAGCAAGCTTCGCCTCATCGGTCAGCGTGTTCATGACGAACTGGATGATGGCTTGTTGCAGCATGACCATGTCGCCCATGACGTACGCAAAACGGCTGCCTGCAACTTTGGCTGCGCGCTCTTTATCGAGCCAGTCCTTTGACTCGGCAATCTCGAAGTGGTTCTTTGGCTCAAAATCGAACTGCGGAAGTTCACCGACCGTCTTTACCTCGACGTTTTCATCCTCTGATGCCCCGACAGGCACATCAGGATGTGCCATATTCGGCACTTTTTTGAGCAGTTCTGTAAATTCAGCATCAACAGCCGCAAGATAGCCTTCGCGCTCGGCGAGCTCTATCTTGATCCGCTTGCCCTCATCGATAAGCTCAGGTTCAGGCTTGCCGCCTTTCATCTTGGCAGCGTTCGCGTTCCGCTTTTCGCGCAGCTCATCCACTTGCTGCTGGAGAGTGCGACGATCGTCATCGAGCTCTAAAAGTTTTTTGATATCAACATCGTAGCCCTTGTTCTTGGCATTTTGCTGGACGGTTTCGGCATTCTCTCTGATAAAACGGATATCTAACATGTGGCTAGTATAGCAAACCCCCGCCCCTATCAGTACGCTTGTTAAAACCTGTAGAAGCTTTTACAATAAATATAGCCTCATAAAAAGACAAAAATGAAAAACCTTAGAGCCCATCATCACTTCGCTATCGTCTCCCTGCTAACCTTTGGGATCGTTTCACTGTGGACCTGGGGTAGCGTCGTATTTGCATCAGATACCCAGATTACTGTCCAGATCGGACCGCCCGACGCCTGTAAAAATATACCCGGCTACCAGCAGGATATTCCCGAGGGCATGCAGGCTGAAAACGGCAATTGTTTTTCACCAACACCCCCAGTCGAACCCTGTACGACGGCATGTGAACCAGCTGGTTCGGCGACTGATTACTGTGAAAACATAGATGGGGCTCAAGAGAAAATCCCTGTAGGCATGCGACGAGATGACGCAGGCACGTGCTTTACTCCCGCGCAACTTTCTCGACCAGACTTACCTCCGACCGCTACATCAGAAGAGCCCGTAAGGTCGGGGGCTTTCGGTTTGCCGGATCCATGGCACATCGATATCGGTGCCCTCGGAAACATACCCTCTAGCTTCCTAACTCCACAAGTTGTTGCTGTTATTGTAACGGCGACCGTTGCAGTAGGCTCACTGGCAATCGTAAGGCACCATCACCACAAGATCGGCCCTCTTAAGCCTCACCGCCGGGCCTAACACCCAGATCCGCTAGTGTGTAGCCATACGTTTCGAGCACGTCAACGACAAGCTCCTTGTCGCCGCTCTTGTATTCGTGGGCGAGGGCATCGAGAAATTCGCCTTCGTTATTAAACAGCTGCCCGTCAAATTCGAATGCTTGTCCCATAAATGCACCTCCTTGTTTTCTACGATCTATTATACCGCGTTCGCTACTCGGAGACTTCGATTCCGCGCCAAAACGCAACATAGTTCGTAAAGTCTCTACCGACACGATCTATTGAACTATCTTTTGGCTCAGGATAGTACCAGGCAGCACCTTCGTTCGCTTCACCGCCTACGATGACATCATAATAACTGGCTATACCCTTCCAGAAGCATTCAGTATGGAGATCGTTATCGGTATAGTACTCACGCTTTATGGATTCGGGTGGAAAATACCAATTTCCCTCGATACGGATCAAATCTTTTTGGTCAGCTTCGGCCACAACGGCGCCGTTCCATACTGCCTTCATAGGTACTGTCTACAATTTCGCTTCAGGATACAAAGCCCTCGTCACTTCATCAACCTCGTGACGAAGCTGAGGGAACGGCACGCCTTCGCGCGCGGTAACACCTTCGAAGATCCAGAAGACACGCTCAGAGTAGCCCCAGCCACAGGCTGGCGGCATACCGTACTCGAGCATCTCAACGAAGTCGATATCGAGCATCATCGCCTCTTCGTCGCCAGCATCCCGCATATTCTGCTGTTCGACGAAGCGCTGGTACTGGTCAAGAGGATCGTTAAGCTCAGAGAAGCCATTACCGAGCTCAGAGCCTGCGATAACCGGCTGAAAACGCTGGACGGTCTCTGGACGGTCTGGGTTAGCTTTTGAAAGCGGGCTGATGAACAGCGGCGTGTTCACGAGCCAGACAGGACCGGCAACGTCTTTGCGGATGTTCTTCCAGAGCTTGTCGATACCGCGAGCCAAGTTTTCGGTCTTCTCTACTTCGAGTTTGTTGTCTTTGAGCGCTTTTTTGACTTCCTCGATCGTCGTGTTGAAAGGATCGATGCCGTAGCGATCTTTGATAACGGTCGCATAGTCCCACTCTTCCCACTCTTTTTCAAGATCAACTTCAAACTCACCCAGCTTGAACTGGAGCGTTCCGAATGTTTCTTTGAGGACATGGCGGTACATTTCAGTCATGAACTGCATGCCATCGCGCCAGTCGGCATATGCCCAGTACCACTCCATCGCAACGTGCTCAGGAAGGTGTTCATCGCTATAGTTCTCGTTGCGGAATCGGGGTCCGATGTCATACACCTTTTCAAAACCGGCGCCGAGCAGGCGCTTGAGTGGAAGTTCGTGCGAGATACGAAGATAAAAGTCGTTGTCGAGCGCGTCCATATGCGTCACGAATGGGTTGGCATCAGCACCACCGGTCGTGTGTTCGAGAACCGGCACATTGACCTCATAGAAGCCACGCTGGTTCATAAAGTCACGGGTCGCTTGCCAAAACTTACTGCGCCGGATGAACCGCTCACGTACGTCGAGGTTAACGTTCATATCAACGTAGCGGCGGCGCATGCGCTCCTCTTTGTTTGTAAAGCCGTCCTGAGCGGTTGGCATTGGGCGAAGGCTCTTCGTCAGTAGGCGTAGACGGCGCACGTCGACCGATATCTCTCCGGTCTTAGTCTTGATGACCGGACCAGTTGCCTCGATGAAATCACCGGTGTCGAGCAGTGGCAGCTCACTCATGCCAACTTGGCTGTCTTCAGCCTTCAACGGCTCAACGGTGTCACTCTTCATGAACAGCTGTACCTGCCCACTCATGTCACGCAATACGATAAAAGCGAGCTGTCCGAATTTGCGGATACCAGTCACGCGACCCGCGACGGTGACTTCTTGATTTTCCAGCTCAGAAAAACCCTCAACAACCTGTTTCGTGTCATGGGTACGGTGAGCCTGGGCTGGGTATGGGTTAATACCGAGCGTACGAAGCTCTTCCAGTTTGCGTAATCGCTCGTCGCGAAGTTCTTTGAGTGTTGCCATATGACCTCCAGTATACCAGAGGTGGAACGAAAAACGCGCCCCTATATGGAACGCGTTTTTCGTAGAACCAACGCCTAGGTCTTAGGCAACGGCTTCGACGTTGTAAACGACCTGGCCTTTTGGCGTCGTGATAGTAACGGTGTCACCTACCTTTTTGCCCATCAGTGCAGCACCGATCGGTGACTCGTTGCTGATCTTACCCTCGAGTGGATCAGCCTCGACAGGACCGACGACCTTGTAGACGACCTTTTTGCCGTTCTCGAGGTGAACAGTACTACCAACCTTGATCGTGCTTGATTTGGTCGGCTTGATGATGTCAGCGTTCTTGAGGATGTCCTCGAGCTCGGCGATACGAGTTTCCAGCATAGCCTGTTCTTCACGCGCAGCATCGTACTCGGCGTTTTCACTGAGGTCTCCGTAGTCACGAGCGTTTGCAATCTTTTCAGCGATTTCACTGCGCTTTGCAATCAGCTCAGCAAGTTCGGTTTCAAGTTCGGTTTTACCCTCAGGAGTCAAATGATATTGTTTCTTCATGATAGCTGTCCTTTAATTCTCTGTTATTTAAACGCACACCTTAGATGTGTGCGCGTAACTTATTCGGTTTCAGACCCTACCCTCGCTTATTCAGCTGCCAAGAGTATAGCAAGCAGGTCCTCTTTCGTCAAGATAGAGACTTCCTCGCTCGTGCGAGCCTTGTACTCGAAACTACCCTGTTCGATGAGCTTTGGACTGAGTACGACACGGTGCGGGATACCGAGCAGATCAGCGTCAGCGAACTTCTCTCCGGGACGAACGTCGCGGTCATCATAGAGTACCTCAACACCCTTGTCTTCTAACTCGGCATAAAGCGCTTCGACCTGTTCAGACACCTCACCGATAGTCGCAAGGTAGACGCGATACGGTGCAACTGCTTCAGGCCAAACAAGACCCTTGTCATCTGCGAACTTCTCGACAATCACGCCCATAGCGCGTGTGATACCGATGCCATAGCTACCCATGTAAATAGAATCCGGCTGTCCATCACGATTTGTGAACTTAAGCCCCATCTCATCGGTCTTTTGGGCGCCGAAGTTAAAGATATTTCCTACCTCAGCAGTTTTCACCTTTTCGAGTTCTTCACGGGCAATGCCAAGTTCTTTGACGGCATCATCAATGACTTCTTCGTTAACCGCGATGTTTTTCTCGCGGTGCAAATAGATGACATCCTCACCGGCATCACAGATCGTCTGGAACTCATGGCTAAACTTAGTAAACGCCCCGCCAGATGCAAATGTGACGTAGGTGTCTTCGCCGATACCCAGGCGCTCATAGACACGTTTGTAAGCCTCAATCGTCTCGTTGTAGTAAACATCGAGTGCCTCACTGCTATCGTGGAACGAGTACATGTCCTTCATGACAAACTCACGGCCACGCATGATTCCGCTCTTCGCACGCAGCTCATTGCGCATCTTGGTTTGGAATTGGTACAAACTTATCGGCAGATCTTTATAGCTGTGAACGTAATTTTTCAACATCTCAACGATCGGCTCTTCGTGGCTCCAACCGAGCCCAAGCTCTGTTTCGTCCTGAAGTTTGGTCTTGAACCAAACATCGACGACTTCGTCACTCCAGCGACCTGTCTTATCCCAGACATCTTTGCGTTGCAAGCCGGTCATGATGAGTTCGTTTGAACGAATAGTGTTCATTTCTTCGCGAACGATCTGCTTGATCTTTTCAATCACCCGAAGACCGTACGGCAAGTAGGCATATACACCGGCCATTTCTTTGTAAACAAAGCCGGCACGGATCAGTAGTTGAGCGTTTTTGGCGACTTCATCAGCAGGTGCTGTTTTGCTGGTTTTGGTAAATACTTCAGATACTCGCATAATTCTCCCCCATTGTATCAGGTGTTAGCTAATGTTCATGCCTATAAGCGGCGCGACAAACAACAAAAAGTACGCGACGCTGTTCTTGAGCGCATGAAGTACTATACTGGCCCATATCGACCCTGTTCGCTCCCGCAAGTAGCAAAGGAACATGCTGAGCACCGCGACATCGACACCGACGTTCCACTGCATATGTACAATACCGAAGACCACACTGACAACGAGAGCGCTCGACCAAAAGCCAAACTTTTCCCTGAGACGGCCAAAGAGATAACCACGAAACAACAGCTCCTCAGCTATCGGCGGCAAGATGACCAGTGCGATAAACGCGAGAGCGTATTCAACCGGCAACCCCAGGTCCTGGAAACCGGTCTCTTGTACCTGGTCCATATCAATCCACGGAGCAAGGCTCGCCACCATGGCTGCAATGATCGTTGCCCCCATATAGGCTACCCATGTAAATACTGGCAGCCACAAGATCTCCCGAGTTGGTTTTTTCGTAACACCAAGCACTTTGAGAACATACGGAAACTTCCGCATAGCCCATATGGGCAAGATGACGAGAAGTAGCACGAGCGCGTACACGATCCCGCCGGCAAGCAGCTGGCCCGTCGTTGACTCAAAAAGGTGTTCGAGTATCGGAATATGTGACACGACTACTCCAAAGACTACGATGACAACCACAAAGAAACTGAGCAACACCCACGTAGACTCTCCGACTATCGTAAGCAACCCCTTTACGAGGTGACGCAATTTAGCGGCCAAATTTAGTTATATCCGCTATGGTTACGAGAACGAAAAGTCCCATGAGCACCATAAAACCGGTGCCATGAATCTTTTCTTCGAGTTCTTTGGTGAGCGGTTTTTTGAGTACCCGAAACAACACTGTCACGAACCAACGACCACCGTCGAGTGCTGGGATCGGCAGAATGTTCATGATAGCGAGAGCGAGTGAGATAAGTGCCGTCATAAAGACGAGAGCACTGAGACCTGCTTCACGGGCCGATGGGAACAGGATGCCAAGGATCGCAATTGGACCAGCGACGCCACTCCCTACTTCTCCGAGCTTTTCGTCTGCACGTGCCTGTGAATCTTTTGACGGATTGAGCTTGTCAACAACACCGGTAGCAAATTTGCCAACCATATCACCTAGACCTTGCAAGGTCACGCCCGTGATTTGCCCGGTGAGCGCAACACCGACGATCGGCGCTGACCATGTAGAGCGATAGGTTGTCCGTTGGTCAGCGCTCACTCCGAGATAGCCTTGTTGGTTTTTGTTTTCTGCACGCAAGGTTAGGCGCTTGATAACCTCGGTACCGTCACGGTTATAAATAACCTCAACCGTACTTCCCTTGTACTGCTTCGTGAGATTGCTGAGGTCACTCGGCTCCTCTAGGCGTTGCCCGGCAAACCGAACGATTTGATCGCCTGCTTTGAGACCCGCCTCGCCAGCCGGTGAGCCATCAGTAACCGCCACGATCGTAACAGGTTTTCGAATCTCGGTCGTATCGCTTCTCACCGTAAATTGGTTGTCGATAACCTTGGGTAGACCAACGAGCGCGAGGCCAGTAAAGAGGATGACGGCTGTAATCCAGTTGATAAAAACACCAGCTAGCAAGATCTTTGTCTTTGCCCAGAGACTTGCCGCACCGTAATCACCCTTTTTATTTGCAGCATCGTGCTCGCCCTGGAGCTTCACATACCCACCTAGCGGCAACCAGTTGAGCGTAAAGAGCACACCGTTCCGCAGCTTGCGAGCCCAGGCTCGCGGCGGAAAGCCGACGCCGAACTCCTCGACAACAACGCCATTACGACGTGCCGCGATGGCGTGACCAAGTTCGTGCAGTACGACGAGAAGCACAAGCAGGAACAGTCCTACTAGCACAGAAAAAATAAAGTTTAGACCCTCAAGCATTTCGTTGTTTACCCTCCAAACCTACGGTGTCGGCGATTATATTCTTTTATGATATCACTTACGTCATTGGGGCGCATATCAGGCCACAGCTTGTCGAGAAACAGAAACTCACTATAGGCACTCCTCCACAACATAAAGTTGCTGAGACGCTGCTCACCACTGGTCCGCACTACGATGTCGCACGGAGGAATATCCGGGTGATCCAGGTATTGCTCGAAAACTTCAGCAGTCACCGTCTCAGGATCAAGCCCGGCCTCGGCAATACGCTGCGCCGCACGAACAATCTCTTGCTGGCCGCCATAGTTAAAGCACATCGCAAGCGTTGCCCGCTTACCGTCTTTGGATGCCTCTTCGGCCTCATCGATCATTTGGTTAATGTCGTCGGGTAAGCGGTCCCGGCCGCCGAGCACAACAAGTTTGAAGTCATCTTTGACGAGTTGCTTGATGTCGACTTTAAAGAGGCGGCGGATCAACTTCATGATGCCGCGCACCTCGGTCTCGGCTCGACTCCAGTTCTCGGTCGACCAGGTGTAGAACGAGACGTACTCAACACCTGCATCGGAACTAGCCTCGATAATATCTTTGAGTGCGTTATAGCCAGCTAGGTGACCTTCATAGGTTGGCAAACCGTGTTTCTTCGCCCAACGGCGATTGCCGTCGAGGATGTAACCGATATGCCGAGGTACTTTTAACGCTTCAGGGTGGTCATGCGCAGACATGCCAACCTAAACCGTCATTACTTCTTTTTCTTTGGTCTTGAAAATCTCTTCGATCTTGACCTGGAAGTCGGCCATCAGCTTGTCAACTTCTTTTTCGATCCGAGCAACGTCGTTCTCAGACAACTCCTTGGCTTCTTTGCGGCGCTTCGCGTCTTTGAATGCGTCCTGACGGACCTGGCGCATCGCGATACGGCACTCCTCTACTTTGTCGCCGAGCTGCTTTACCATCTCACGGCGACGCTCTTCGGTGAGCGGCGGTACAGGCACGCGAACAATACGACCGTCATCACTTGGGTTAAATCCACGTGATTGATCGTCGCGGATCGCTTTGGCAATACTTTGGATGTTACTTGGGTCAAAGGGGCTCACCTGGAGCAGCTGTGGCTCAGGTACGGTAATGTTCGCAACTTGGTTAAGCGGCATGCGTGAACCATAGGCTTCGACGACGATACCGTCGAGCATATCTGGGTGTGCACGGCCAGTACGTACTTTTTTCAGCTCTTCTTCAAAGTGAACAAGCGCACTGTTCATCTTGTCTTCATAGGGTTTGGTATCGAACATAGTCCTCGCTTTCTGTAGTTACTTCATTGTAACAAAAACAGAGGTTAGCGGTCAAAAAACACGTCATTAATAGGACCTTCGTACGGTTCGCCGTTGATAACCGGCACTATACCGTCTCCGCGAATCTCGAGACTCTCGACTACCTGTATCCCTTCGCCCGTCTGGACACCGACAGTAAACAGCTTCGCGTGAAAGACGGAACCCAGCAATTCTTCGGTAGTCTCAAGGATCCTGCCTTTTATTTTGCTGTTTATTTCCTCAAGCAGTACCTCGAGCATGTCAGTGTCGAGACCCATATCGTAAGCTACACGCTGGTCATAGGTATCAAGCGTAAAACGGTTCCGTAGAGCGATCAAGTCATCAACGCCAGCGATGTTACCCTGCAATACGTCCTTGACCCACGACTGATAGAACTCGATATGTTCGCGCTGTTCGCGATCAATAAATTGAGAGCTTGGGTGTTCCATAGATTCCTTCCGCCGCCAAATGTGCAGCGCTCTATCATATAACCATACACCCATAACGTCAATGGTCTAGGCACTCTCTACAGCGACAAGAATGGACGCTGGACCATAAGCAAATTGCAAACCGACGCTAGATATGGGATATTCTATGGAAAGAGTTGAAAATGAACATCATAAAAGTATCCCGAAGTCTCGTAACTCTCGCCATTGTACTTGGTGTATCTATTGTCGCCTTCGGACCATCCGACACCGCCCAAGCCCTCACTCGCGCCCAGCAGCAAGCCTGCCAGGACAAGTGGGCTGGTA
>CBHTSZ010000001.1:0-228715 GCA_966095765.1 uncultured bacterium | reverse complement strand
CGTCCCAACTTCCTTGGCACAGCGCGTCTGACCGCTCTTCCCTCGACAGAAGGAATCCTCTGACTTGGTCCGCGGAAATCCGGACAGAAAACATAAAAACGACCCCGTAGCAATGCGGGGTCGTTTTTATATGGTAAGTTCACGCAGTTTTTTCGTGGTATTTGCGTTGCGTATTGTGATATCTCGGTATGCAGCCGTTCCAACGATCTTTGCCCATCGAGACCGCCCAAAGGTGCGTATCGGAGCCGACCAGAAGATAACGTTTCCATACGAAGCCACCTGCTCATACTCAGGCATTATTTTTCCAACAGCCTGCATAACATCATCGGTTTTCGCTGGTGCAATCACAAAGATAGCATTATGCTTTGAAGCCGGATCTTTATCCCACCAGGTTGGCGCGTGCTCAAGTGCCTGACGGAGCTGCTCGCCTGAGATGATCGAGACTCGAACCGGAAACCCAAATTGCACCTCGATACTTTTCTCGCAAGTCTCTACGAGCTTCACGAGATCAGTTTCTGTACTATCAAAAATGACATTTCCGCTATTGATATATGTTTTTACGTTTTCGTACCCCGCTGCTTCAAAACAAGCGCGAAGATTAGCCATGGGGACTTTATTTTTCCCGCCAACATTAATCCCTCTGAGAAGAGCCACGTACCTCATGCCGTTTCGTAAAAGTTCGCCAGGAGACGGTACGACTTGGTTGTGAAAGCCCACAGCGCCACCGCGATACTGATGATGCCCGCGATCAAAAAGACGAGCGCGATACCTCGTGCTTCGCCGGACCCAAGTAGCCAGCCAAACATCTGCTTACCTTCGGGGCCATTCATATACGGAATGATGCCAAATTGTGCAATCGGACCGATCATAAAGGCAGTGATCGGTGAAGCCGCTGCATCAACGCTCTGCGCAAAGCCAAAAACCCTACCCTGTCGTTTGAACGGTACAACCCGCTGGATAATTGTCTGCTCCGCAGCTTCAGCAGCCGGGATAAGGCACATAAAGATCCAGATACCAAGTGCGTAGAGCCACCACCACTCACGGAGCGTGAAGGTCATTCCAAGCACACCGATCACGACGTTTACGAGCAATAGGGTGCGAAGTGGATTTTTACCGAGTCCGTACTTACTGATAACAAGGCCACCGATAATAAATCCAGTACTCGTCACACCGAGCACGATGCCCCACCATTCAACCGAGAACAACGTCAGACCATATGGGTCCATCAAAGCCATGAACACACCGCCGATGAGGTTATTGAAGGTGCTAAAAAAGATCAGTGCCGCAAGGCCCGGCACCGCACGTATCGCCGCGATGCTGCCTTTCACATCCATCTTTTTTCCAGCCAGCGCCGGATCGTGCAAAATCTTATCTTCGGGAATGCTCACAAATAGCAGATGAAGTAACGCAACTCCCGTAAGCGCTACCGCGATTCCAAGCGTCCACCCCATGCCAAGCAGCCCGATCGATAGACCACTAAAGACAGAGGTAACCATAAAAGCGACGCCCTGGACCGCACCAACCATACCGTTAGCCTTATCGCGGCCCTCTTTGGGTACCAAGAGGGTGACGGTCGTCGAGAGTGCGATATTTCGCATATTCTCAACCACGCCACCGATAAGGATAATGCTAGCAAACATCCAAAACACCACACCGCTCCAGTCGACTAACGCACTCTCTGGAAACCGAAGGTACAACAAGCCGGCGAGCGCGTAGGCCGCAAACGTGATGACGCTTGATGCTACCATGACCTGTTTTTTGCGGTTGTGGTCAACGATAGTACCAAACACGAGACCAAGCGCCGCAACGAGCAGCATATAGGAACCGCCGATGATTGCCGTCGCCATAACCGAACGAGTTTCGAGGTAAACCCAAAAAGTCAGTGCAAACCATAGGTAGCTCGTCGTGACGTTTGCGATGAGTGTGTTGAGAAGTACTTGATAGAAACGCTGCATATGTCTCTCCATCGTAGAGGACAAAGCTATCTGTTACAACCTGTAGCCTACGTCGTCTTTCGTCTCAGGGTTACTGCACCAAGGATAAGTGCCGCCACAACAAAGCCCAAAACAACCCAAACGTCACGCCATGCCTCGCTAGATAGATCAGTTTCGACTGTTACTCGGTTAAGCGCGTCAACTGCGTAGGTAAGTGGCAAGAAATAGGCGATACGCTCCAGAATATCAGGGAGTTTACTGAGCGGTACAAAGAGACCACAGATGATAACCTGTGGGAATATCAGTGCCGGCATAAACTGAACCGCCTGGAACTCGGTGCGCGCAAAAGCACTGACAAGTAGCCCAAGCGCAACGCCGAGCAGTGTATCGAGTAGAGCCACGACAACGACAAACCACTGCGGCCCCGCCACATCCATACCCAGCAAGAAGATCGCCACAGAACTAGTGAGCAGCGATTGGATAACTCCAAAAATACCGAAAGCGATAGCGTAACCGATAATGACATCAAACTTGCCGATCGGCATCGCCATGAGTCGTTCCATCGTGCCCGTTACTCGCTCACGTAACGTCGTGATACTCGTCACGAGGAACATGACAACGAACGGAAAGACGCCGAGCATTGCCGGTGCAACCGCATCAAACATACGTTCGTTTTCACTAAATACCCACCACAGCAGGCTGATGAGTAGACACGGTGCTATGAGCATCAAAGCAATCGTGCGATGATCGTGTGACAACTGCTCTAAAATGCGCTTTGTAGTCGCCAGGGTTGTTCGTAGGTGATACATCTAGAGTGCTCCTTTCACCGCTTCGATAAACGCCGCACCGACATCATTTGTTTTCGTCTTTTTGAGTAATGCCTCCCGGCTATCGTGCCACAACAGTACGCCGTCGCGCATGAGCAGCAGCTGCTCGCAGCGCTCAGCCTCATCCATCACATGACTCGATACGAGCAACGTCTTGCCGCTACGAGCCAGTTCGCCAAACAAGCCCCACAGTTCCTCACGAAGCACAGGGTCGAGACCTACCGTTGGCTCATCGAGCACCAAGAGCTCCGGATCGCCCAGGAGCGCGACAGCAAGCGAAACACGTGCCCGCTGTCCGCCGGAAAGCGTCTCAACCACCTGTTTGCGCTGCGCTTCGAGCTGAACTGTCTTAATGATTGCAGTTGCTTCTGATTTCGAAGCTCCAGCGATGGCTGCGAAGTATCTGAGGTTTTGTTCGACAGTCAGGTCCCCATAGACGGAAGGCGACTGGGTTACGTATCCAATTCTTGAACGCAACCGTGCGCTTCCGGCTGGTTCACCGAGCACCTGAAGCTCTCCGGCAGTCGGTCCTTGCACGCCCACGATCGCACGCATCAAGGTCGTCTTGCCTGATCCACTCGGTCCGATAAGGCCTGTGATCATACCCTTTTTGATCGAGAAAGTTATATCCTGAAGTATCGTCTTTTTGTTCTTTTTCACGCTCAACCGACTTGCGGCAATCGCGTTCATGCTTTTGTCCATAGGCGCATTATACGCCCGCGGAAAAAAGTTTACGAGGTTGACGCGTCACCAGCTGCTTCGAGCTCGGTGATAACGATCTTTTTCTGTTTCATCATCACTTGCACTGCGGCCGGACTACGTCCTAGCAGCTCGCCCATGTTCTCAGGAACAATTTGCCAGCTGACACCAAACTTATCCTTGCACCAACCGCACTGTTCGCTTTCAGGAACATATGACAACTTCTCCCAGTAGTAGTCGATCTCCGCCTGGTCTTTGCAGCTCACGAGAAACGAGATGGATTCGTTAAAGGTAAATATTGGACCACCGTCAAGACATAGGAATCGCTGCCCCGAAAGGTAAAATTCACCAGTTATCACCTTGCCACTCATGCCCTTGAAGTGCTCATCGAGCGACTCATCAGGATATCGTTCGATATGTTCGATACGAGAGTCTGGGAATACGCTCGTGTAGTATTCCATTGCCTCCTCAGCATTTGTGTCAAACCACAGAAAGGGCGTGATTTTCTGAACTGTAGCCATAGTCTTACACCTCCCCCGCCAGAATCTCATCGAGTTTGCCGAGCTGGCTATCAAAGCCTTCGAGCATGCCCATCTTGATCAGCTCTTCGATCTGTTCGGCCGTTTCGGCGACACTACGACTGATGAGTTTCGTTTTGCCGTCTTCTTCGACGAACTCGTTAACGATAGTGAGTGTCGGCATAGTTTGGTTTAAGTTACCGTCAGCGTCTGAGAAATAGTCTTTATACGTAAAGCTGTTTGGCGCATCCACGGCCTCAATCGCCATAAGCCCCCATGACTCTTGGCCAAACCACTCACCTTGAGCTTCATCGACACATTTCATTGCATAGTGCACTCGCCCGCCCGGTGCAAAATCAAACTCTTTCGTTGTCGTTTCCCAACCTTCTGGACCCCACCACTGCTCAAACTTTTCTTTTACGGCGTAGAATTCCCAGAGCCTATCTTTCGAAGCGTTAAAACTGCGTTCAATAATCAGGGTTTTGTTTTCGAGGTCTTTAGTAACCTTAGTCTCGTTCATAATATTCTCCTTCTTCGTTTAGTAAAGCTTCCAGTTTGTCGTGCCGGCTCTGCCACATCCGGCGGTACTGTTCCAAGTACTCGTCCGCCGAACGAAGCGCGCTGGGCGCAAGCGTGACCATTTGCTTCTTACCCTCCTTCCGTTTCGTAATTAGGTTTGCCTTCTCAAGCACCTTGAGGTGTTTGGATATCGCAGCGAAACTCACGTCATATTTCTTCACCAGCTCACCAACTGAAAACTCTCGTCGAGAGACGTGCTGAAGAATATCCCTCCGGGTAGGGTCGGCAAGTGAGGAAAAGATCATATCTAGTTGTAATGTATATTCAACCATATGGTTAAATGTTACTCCGTAATAAACTCGTTGTCAACTATTTCTAATTTTCGAGAACGCTCAGGATGTTACCTGCCGGGTCCCTGAACCAGGCGATATTTGGGCCCATACCGGCGTCTTTACCGTGTAACACACCCTTGTCGTCTTGAGGCGCTGGCATATTTTCATAACGTTCCATGACGATACCCTTATCCACTAACTCATCAACCGCGGCATCGATTGACTCAACTGGAAAGTTCAGCACCGTATAGGTCGCCGGAACATGATCGTCTTTTTGATAAATGAAAACGGTGTGTCCGTTTGAAAAGGTGAGTTTTAGCCCCATCCAGTCATCCTCTACAGCACAACCGAGCACTTCACTATAGAACTGTTTTGCAACTACCTGATCGTCTACAGAGTAGCCGCTAAAAGCCGGGGAGTTTTCAAACATATACACCTCCTAGTGTTATACATTCCAGTATACGCCTAGAGGCTCGACCAAAACCTAACCTAACTACGCTACAGCGCCAACACCAGCGCGTTCACGACACGCCTCAGTGTGAAACAGGAGTTCAGGGTTTTCTTTGCATGTCTCGCAAATAAGCACGAGGTCGTTGCAGTTGGCGAACGCACAGTTTTCGAAGTTGCTCGTTTTGCCTGCGCAGTGCGTACATTCGCCGATCGTCTTTGCTTTGTCGGAGAAATTGACCGTCATCCGGTCATCAAAGACACGGAGACTGCCCTCCCAAAGACCGTCATCACCATACGCTTCACCGTACTTTACGATACCGCCATCGATCTGGTAGACATCCTTGAAGCCACGTTTTTTCATCATCGAACTGATGACTTCACAGCGGATACCGCCTGTACAGTAGGTCACAACCTTTTTGTCTTTGATGTCATCGTACTTATCGCTCTCGAGCTCCTCGATAAAATCACGGGAAGTGTTGGTGTTTGGCACGATAGCGCCTTTGAACTTACCGATTTTAGCCTCGTGCGCATTGCGGCCATCAAAGAACACGACGTCATCACCGTACTTCTCTACCAGTTCGTGAACTTGACGAGGCTTGAGGTGCTTGCCGCCGCCAACGACACCATTTTCGTCGACATCATATTCATCATCACTAGCCTTAAAGCCAACGAGTTCACGGCGGTGCTTGACGCTCATACGTGGAAAGTCTTCACGGGAGCCGTCGCTCCACTTGAATACGATATCTTTGAATCCCGGAAATTTCTTCGTCTCCTTGATATATTTCTTCAGGTCTTCCATTTCACCGCCAACGGTACCATTGAGACCGTGCCGGCTGACAAGGATACGGCCGCGCAGGTCAAGGCTGTCGCAGAGTGTTTTTTGCCATAGCTTCACCACCTCCGGATCTTTGACCGGAGTGAATTTGTAGTAAAGCAGGATCTTTTGCATCGGCATGTAGTATAGCATGATTTGACCTCTGTTACTAGATCGATAAAAATGCTAAAATGAGCTCATGAAAGTACGCGAGACAACCAGCCGAGAAACCGAAGGGTTTGTTGAGCGGGGTCTTAAGTGGGACATCGGCTTTAACCGAAAACTAGGGATCGCTGCACTCATTGCGGCGGGTGGTGCAGCGGTTGCGGGTGCACCTATGGTTGGTGCCAAAATCGCCATGTTTGCAGGGGCAAGTTTCGTTACCGCCGAAATTGAGCAACGCCTCGCACGCACACTTGAGAAATAAACTTTACAACGCTATCTTCTCTGCCCTACAATAAAACAACTATGAATTTGCATCCTCTGCGCACAGATGCACTGCAAATTCCTCTACTCGTACACGTTCGGACGCGCCGAACCGCTAGCGACACAAACACTAACTTCACGAAGAAAGGAAAAAGTCCTTTATGAAAAGAGATCGCGTCACCTATCCACGCGAAACGTTGAAGCTGTACTGGGAACAGGTTCGTACCGACAAGCGAGGATTCTGGCTGATGGCTATCGGGATACCGCTATCGGCAATCATCTTTGACACTATCGTCCCCTATTACCTCTCGCAGGCTATCGGAACATTTACTAACCGCGATACACACGACATGCACGTCTTTATCGTCTTGGCAGCAGTCGCCGCTTTTGTCGGCCTGATCGTCAACGTTATCGGCTACCAATCATCCGCTCGGCATGAAAGCCTTGTCAGAAGCCGTCTCATAGAGAGCACGTTATCTCGCCTCTTCCAGAAAGATGCTGGTTACTTTGCGAATCAAAAAGTCGGTGCTCTGACGAGCAGGCTTGTTGATTTCGTTGATAGCCATATCGATCTTCAGGTGCTTGTATTTATGAAAACCATCCCGTTTGTACTCAACACAGTGTTTGGTCTTGTGCTGATCGCAACTGCTTCGCCGATAGTTGCACTGCTTGCGCTCGCGCTCATCGCCGGCATACTCGTACAAGTCCGCATCAGCAAACGGATTCGGGAACCCTACCGTGCAAAGCGCAAAAAACTCCGGGGTGAGACTCACGGGCTTATTGCCGATGCAATCAGCAATAATCAAACCGTCACGGTATTTGCAAAAGAAACCGAAGAGCTCGATATGGTCAGGAATCTGAACGCCTCGTTTAGGCGTGCCTATATCAAAGACTTTTCGATGCTTAATATCGACGGCACCTTGCGCCTCCTCGTCATGAATGGCGTACAAATCCTGGCCATCGTTCTGATTGCTGGAATGTTATATAAAGGCGCGATACCTCTCGGAATTGCTATCTTTACCCTGACATATCTGCAGCGGTTTGCCACTCAGCTCTTTGAGCTCGGTACGATCCTCGTCGGCTATGACACGATCTTTATGGCGGCGGCACCTATCACCGAAGCACTGCTTGAAGAACCGCTTATCGCTGACAAACCACAGGCTCGAAAGCTTGGTGCAACAAAAGGCGCTATTCGCTTCTCGAACGTCAGCTATTACTACAGAGACAACGATCAGACCGCTGCCGTTTCTGATCTTACGCTCGACATCAAACCCGGTCAACGAGTCGGCGTCGTCGGCTATTCAGGAGCGGGTAAAACGACCCTCACAAAACTACTCCTTCGATTTGATGATGTCACTTCCGGTTCTATCCAAATCGACGGCCAAGATATTCGAGACGTAACACAGCAAAGCCTCCGCGATGCAATCGCCTATGTACAGCAAGAACCCCTCCTCTTCCACAGAACGCTTGGTGAAAATATTGCCTATGCACGATGGTCGGCTGGTAAAAAAGATATTGAATTTGCCGCCAAACAGGCCCATGCAATGGAGTTCATCAGCAAGCTGCCCCAGGGGATGAATACGATTGTCGGCGAGCGCGGCATTAAGCTAAGCGGCGGGCAACGGCAGCGTATCGCCATCGCTCGGGCGATCCTCAAAGATGCGCCAATCCTCATTCTCGATGAAGCCACGTCAGCGCTCGACAGTGAGAGCGAAAAACTCATCCAAGCAGGTCTTGATGAGCTCATGAGGAACCGCACCAGTATCGTGATTGCACACCGCCTCAGTACCATCGCCAAACTCGATCGGATTATCGTCCTGGATCAGGGTAGGGTAGTTGAGGACGGTCCTCACGCTGAGTTACTGCAGCGAAAAGGAATCTACGCACGCCTCTGGTCCCACCAAAGTGGCGGATTTATCGAGGAGTAAAAAAGAGCGCCCAGGTGGCGCTCTTTTTGTCTGTGAGACCTACTAGCTCTTGGCGTCGACGTTACTCTGCTTTGGTTCGTCTTGACCTTTACCACCCGGACGGGACTCTTCGGCCTGAGACTCTTGGTCGGTGTCTTCACCATGCTCAGAATCGACCGACGCTTCGTCTTCGGCATCACCACCGGTTGATTCGTTGGCTGCCTGGAGGGCGGCCGGTTCCCAAACGCTTGCAACCATCAGGTCGGTAATGCTTGGCTTTTCTTCGTCAGTATTTTCATGGTGCCCGTCATCGTGCTCGACGAACTCAACACCGTCTGCAAGCTTTGCATCAGCCAGGGTTACCTTTTCGCCTGGTTCACGAAGATCCACGATCGAGATTTCGACTGCATCAGGCAGGTCCATCGGAAGCGCCTTCACTTCGATCTTGTCGAGTGCTTGCAGAACGATGAGTCCGGCTTTTTCTGCCTCAGACTCACCTTCGCCCACGAGATGGATCGGCACCTCCGCAACCACAGGGTCACTCGCCTTTACGGCGTGGAATGAAACGTGTTTGATAGTTCGCTTGATCGGATCATGGTCGATATCCTTGATCATAGCGATCTTTTTCTTTGACCCGATGGTCAAGTGAACTGGCGCGTGCTTGCCTGCTTGGGCGTAGGCCTTTGCAAGCAGGTTGTTCGCAACCTGAACGCTGATTGGCTCAATCCCTGGCCCGTACACCACTGCCGGTACGATACCTTCTCGTCGTAACTGGGCAACCTTTTTGCCATGAACGTTACGCTCATCTACTTTAAGTGTTACTTTGTCTCCCATATCTCTCCTTTCGGATACTTTTCCGGAGCCTTAGTATTGCTCTTTTATTATACCACGGACAGGGGTAACGACGTGTTACACTAGAGGTAATGGAAGCACTTCTCGAGTTCATCACCCACTTTGGTCCCTATGCAGTTGCCGCCGTTATTTTTGCCGAGACCGGGCTAATGGTGGGCTTTTTCCTGCCAGGTGACAGCCTGCTCTTTACGGCCGGATTCTTAGTGCAACAAAACATCTTCGATATCAATATCCACTTGTTTGTTCTACTACTCTTTATCGCATCGATTGCCGGCAATAGCACCGGCTACCTATTTGGTCACCGAGTCGGCAAGCGTCTGTTCCGCAGAGAAGACAGCCGATTCTTCCGCCAGGAATATCTCCAGCAAGCCGAGGCTTTTTACGAGAAGCACGGCTCAAAGACAATCATTCTCGCCATGTTCGTCCCGATCATTCGCACCTTCACGCCAATCGTCGCCGGCATCAGCAGCATGAATTACCAAAAGTTCCTGCTTTTTAACGTAATCGGTGCCGCCCTCTGGATCGGTGGCTTCACCTACCTTGGATATTTCGCAGGCTCATACATCCGTGCCATGGGTATCAACATCGAAGTTGCCGCGCTTATCATCATCGCCCTGTCGCTACTGCCGGGCGTCATCCATATCCTTAAAGAGCCAGAACACCGCGCACGCATCAAGCATCATATCCGAACTGCTCCGGCAAAACTGCGTCGTAAGAAATAATTCGTTTAGAGTAAGTGCTTCAGGTAGGTGCCCGTTGCACTCTCTTTGACTTTCACGACTTCCTCAGGTGTACCCTCGGCGATAACCCGGCCACCGCCCGAGCCACCCTCAGGACCCATGTCGATAATATGGTCGGCTGACTTGATAACATCGAGGTTGTGTTCGATGATCACCATACTGTTACCGGTTTCGACAAGCGCCTGGAGGACATGGAGGAGCTTTTTGACGTCTGCACTGTGAAGACCGGTCGTTGGTTCATCAAGAATGTAGAGCGTCTTTCCGGTTGCACGACGTGACAGTTCGGTAGCAAGTTTGATACGCTGCGCCTCACCACCAGAAAATGTTGTCGCCGGTTGGCCGAGCTTGATGTAGCCCAGTCCAACTTCGACGAGTGTATCCATCTTCTTCGCGATACTCGGGATGTTCTCAAAAAATTCAGCCGCTTGCTCAACTGTCATGTCAAGCACATCGGAAATAGTCTTGCCCTTATAGGTAATCTCGAGCGCTTCGCGGTTGTAGCGCCTACCCTTACAAACTTCACACTCAACGTAAACGTCTGGCAAGAAGTGCATCTCGATCTTGATAACGCCATCACCCTGACAGTTCTCACAGCGACCACCACGAACGTTGAAACTAAAGCGGCCGGCTTTGTAGCCACGGATTTCGGCCTCTGGGGTACTCGCGAACAATTCACGAATCGGCGTAAAGACACCGGTGTAGGTTGCCGGGTTTGAGCGTGGCGTTCGACCGATCGGGCTCTGATCGATGACAATTACTTTATCGAGCTGGTCAATACCTTGAATATCGTCGTGGCTACCTGCAACCTCGTGAGCACGGTGTAATCGGGCAGCAAGTTCTTTCGCGAGGATGTCATTGATAAGCGTGGATTTGCCTGAACCACTTACCCCACTCACGACAGTCATAAGTCCAAGCGGGATATCAACATCAACATTTTTCAGGTTATGCTCGCGCGCATTTTTGATGCCAAGAACCTTACCATTGCCCTTACGGCGTTTTTTGGGGACTTCAATCGCAAGCTTGCCGCTCAAGTACTGTCCTGTGATACTATTTTCGTTCTTAGCAACTTCGGCGGGTGTACCCACCGCGCACACTTGGCCACCGTGCACACCAGCACCGGGGCCGATATCGAGGAGGTAGTCTGCCTCACGGATCGTATCTTCATCATGCTCGACAACCAGCACGGTATTACCGAGATCGCGCAGGTGCTTGAGTGTTGCGATGAGTCGGTCGTTATCGCGCTGGTGAAGACCGATCGATGGTTCATCGAGGACATAGAGTACACCCTGGAGCCCCGAACCGATCTGCGTTGCGAGACGAATGCGCTGCGCTTCACCGCCCGAAAGCGTATTTGCGGCACGGCCAAGTTCAAGGTATGTCAAACCAACATCTGCCATGAAACCGAGCCGTGAGGTGATCTCCTTGAAGATCTGCGTTGCAATCTGTTTTTCACGCTCGTCGAGTTTGAGTGTCTTCTCGAACAAGTCAAGGGCATCACTAACACTAAGGTCGCAAATATCCATGATGTTGAGACCGTGAACCGTAACAGCCAAAACCTCAGGTTTGAGCCGCTTACCTTTACAGGCGTGACAGTTGCGTTCACGCATAAACCGCTCGATATCACGACGCATGAACTCGCTATCCGTTTCTTTGTGACGTCGCTCAAGGTTTGGAACCACACCTTCGTAAGTGGTATCGAAATAACGCCCGACATTTAGTTTGACGTGATACTTTTGGCTACCGGTGCCGTAGAGGATTTTTTCGAGGTCTTCTTCTGAGAGGTCGCCGACACGAGTATGGACCGAGAATCCATGGGCGTCACCGACCGCAGCGAGTTTTTTCATATACCATGCATCAGAGTTTACTCGGTTATATGGTCGGATCGCACCTTCAGCAATCGTGAGGTTTGGGTTAAAGACGAGATCAGGATCAACCTCGAGGCGGTTACCGAGACCCGTACATACCGGGCAAGCACCAAACGGTGAGTTAAAGCTAAAGAGCCGCGGTTCAAGCTCTGGGATAACGATATCCGGATGGTCAATACATGCATAACGCTGCGAGTAGAGATGGCTCTCTTCGCTATCTGCATCAAAAACGGTGATCGTGCCACCGGCAATATCAAGTGCCTGCTCAACTGACTGCGCGATACGGCCGCGGCTTTCTTCATCAAGCACCACACGGTCAACGACGATATCGATTGAGTGTTTGTACTTTTTATCAAGTTCAGGGAATTCATCGAGAGCATAGATAACACCATCAACGCGAACACGTGCAAATCCGAGGCGCGTATATTGCTCCGGAACATGCGCAAACTCACCCTTTTTGTCGATAACGATCGGCGCCATCAGCATGAGACGCTTACCGTCACCGAGTTTCATAATCTCATCGACGATGGCCTGTGGGGTGCGACGAGTCACGGGATTGCCGTCTATCGGACAGTGTGGCACCCCAACACGTGCAAAAAAGAGACGGAGATAGTCATAGATCTCAGTAACGGTTGCAACGGTGGAGCGAGGATTGCGGCTGGTTGATTTTTGATCGATTGAGATTGCTGGGCTGAGCCCATCGATCTGATCAACGTCGGGCTTTTCCATGAGACCAAGGAATTGACGGGCGTAACTACTGAGGCTCTCAACGTAGCGGCGCTGACCTTCGGCATAGATAGTATCAAAGGCAAGCGATGATTTACCCGAACCACTGAGCCCGGTAATCACGACCAACTTGTCGCGCGGAATCTCGACACTGATATCTTTCAGATTGTGCTCTCTCGCACCGGTAACTCGGATAACCTCAGACATAACCCATATATTATACGCGCTTTTGCACCTCTGTGTCACTTCCGGTGTATATCACGGCTCCACGCGCTAGGTGATTCACGCTATACTAATCAGTATGCAGGGCATGAAAAACGGCTGGCGTAAGCTGCCTGACAAACCACGTCGAGTCCTCACCCTCATTCTTGGTGCTCTACTCATCGTGTCCGCAGGCCTCATTGGTTGGCTGCCTGGTCCGGGCGGGATGGTGCTCTTCCTCCTCGGTATTGCAGTGCTCGCTAGTGAATTCGTCTGGGCTGAGCGCTTTCGCGACTGGGTGCTTAACATCCTCAAACAAGCCCTACAGCTCTTTCTGAATCATCGATACATGGGCGTAACGATAGTGTTTGTGTGCGCCACTATTGCACTGCTTTGCGCTTACGTTTTTTACACCCATATACTTTAGTTGCTTTATACGCATTTTTGTGATATTAATAAGAATATGGATAAGCAGCGTGTGTTTGTTGGGGCAGGTTTTGGTATACTCCTGTTCCTCGTGTGCACGCTCACCTCTCTCCCTGCTTCACTGCTTGCCTTCCTCGTCCTTGGTATCGTTCCTGGAACTGACATCGTGATTCCAGCGTGGGCAATCTTACTCGTGTACCCTGCACTCATCGCCGTAGCTGTCTACTGGTTGCATGGCGAAGCCTTTTTTATCGGTGAACCTACCCCTACTCCTAAGCCCGTTAAAGCAACGGCTGCAAAGTCGAAAAAAACGCGGACTTCCCGCGCAAAGAAAACGACGGCCACAAAACGGCGAGCACGCGCAACTGCTTAGATATCGGCAGGCATAATACTCTCGGCCCACAGCTGGAGCTCTTCGAGCAGGTACGTATCCCGGCTATAGCCGGCGAGCTTTTTGAGCTGTTCGAGATAAGCGGGAAGCTGCGTCTTGAGCTTGTTAGCACGATAAGCCTCCCAACGGACCATCTCCTCTTCGCTCAGGCTGGTCGGAAACGAACGGGCTTTGTAGCGAAATAGTAGCTCCGTGAGACGCTCGTCTGCAAAACTCGGATGAAAATCAGCGAGTTCATCTGCAGTCGCAGCCCGTACTGCCGACATACGTCCCTTGTCTTTGTCGTTGATAAAGCCATCATAAAGCTGGGCTTCGACATCAGTGCTCGGCTCGAACGGTTCACGCATCTCAAACGCTTCGCGTATTGCACCGGCAAACCCAGGATTAGCCGCAAGTATACCGATATGTTTTTGCAGTACCTCAGGGTTGAGCTCAAGGCGTTCTTGGGATTCTGGATTTAACACGCCCATGGGGGCGACGGCTGGGCACTTATTGTAGCTGAGTTCTTTAACAGGTAGACGTTGGTAGTCGTCTCGCTGGCGAGTCTCCCGATCTGCAAAGATGATACTTGCGAGCGCTGCTGGCGAAGCTTTGAGAAATGGCGTTGGATCGTAGCGTAAGTCGTAGACAAGTACAGCTCCGGGTTTTGTTCCGGGTGCGATAGGAAATGCCGCAGTCGTCTTTTCGAACTGCGCGTCGTATCGGCCCGAGGCATAAACGAACGGCTGCGGATTTTCGAGATTAACAAGCTTGGCAACTTCTTTTTTATCGCGCATCGCGAGCAAGTAATCAAACAGTTTTCCTTGTTTGCTCTTGATAAGCTTTGCAACGCCAATAAGCGCCTCTACATCACTGAGTGCATCATGCGCTTTTTCGTGGTCGAGACCATTCTCTTTACTAATAAGCTCTAGTTTGTTTACGGCCTTACCGTTCTCATCCACCGGCCATTTGATCCCATCCGGACGCAGTGCACGCGTCATACGTACGACATCGAGCATATCCCAACGGCTCCGACCTTCCGACCATGCCCACTCATACGGGTCATAGAAGTTGCGCCAAAACGTGTGACGGATAAATTCATCGTCAAAACGGACACTGTTGAAACCAACGGTAATCGTATCGGCCGTAAAGACCTCATCCATGAGGAGCCTGCAAAACTCTGGCTCGGTATAGCCATCGGCAAGTGTCTGCTGCGGCGTGATGCCAGTCACCATAACAGCACCGGGATCAGGCAAGATGTCATCTGAGAGCTTCACCATGATGTTGATCGGCTCACCGATCTGATTGAGATCCATATCAGTACGGATACCGGCAAACTGCATAACCCGAGCGAAACGGGGGCTTAGGCCGCTCGTCTCAAGGTCATAAAAGAAAAAGGTTTTCATTCACTCATCAGTATAGCAGCCCGAAATAATATGCATTTTTCCGCACGTGTACAAATACGCATCAAGATACCTCGCTTAATCCACGCGGCGTATATGCAAGTTTGTATACGTGGTATGATGAGGTTATGACACGGCATGAGACCACACGTGCACTCAATGCTGTTCTCGAGATCATCGGTGCTCGAGGTCTTTCCGGTGTAGTCGTCCCGGCAAGCTCGCTCATTCAGGCTCTCGATCGCCTCGAGGCCTTTCCGGCACACTTCTCATCAGCAGAAAAACGAGCTCTTACCGCAAACCTACGTCGCCAAGGACTTATAGAGATCACAAAGCGGGAGGACGAGATTGTCATCCAGCCTTCTGTCAAAGGCGTCCATCGTCTCCAGCGAGCGCAGATCGATGCACTCTTTATCCGCCCACAACAGCGTTGGGACGGAACGTGGCGTATGGTGAGCTACGATATTCCTGCACGTTACACAAAACAGCGACGGCTTTTTACCGCTGAGCTACATCGCCTCGGTTTTACACTCATCAAGGACAGTACCTGGTTTCACCCGTACCCATGTTTTGATGTGATCTCGGAGTTAGTCGCATTTTGTGGACTCGCAAATTTTGTTATGGTAGCCGAGATTGCTCGTCTTGACGAGGGGAGTCTCCGCCGGCTCCTCAAGTCCTACCCAGCACTCCGTCAGTAGCCACTTCCCTACGGCAAAAATATATACGTGAGCGATTTTGTCATAATAGGTGTTTTGCTAGGGGTGCCTAGAAGAACTACTGTTCTTCTAGCGTCGTTCGGTACTCAGCGTCTTCACCAAACGCAACGATCGATTCACCTTCGGCACCCTTACGGATGAGCTCATGGGTAATACCGAGCTTTTTCATGATGTCACGGAGACGGTTTACACTGTGCACGTTACCGTAGTCGGTACGTGCCGCAAACTTCTCTATCTTGGGGCCGGTAATGATATATACGCCTTCCTCAACCCGCACATGCCACTTGTCTTCGAGCTGGCGATCACTGAGGGTGATTCGCTCTTCTTCACTGTCGTTTTCCCGTTCAAGCGCCGCTTCAGCCTGTGCTGCACGGACTTCAGCCACCTTACTGACGAGTGCACGTAACACTTCTTTGATACCTTTATGGGCTGTCGATGACATAGAAAGTACCAGGGTGCCTTTTGGTGCGACTGCTTTCACTGCATCCATCTGTGCGGCGATAAGTTCTTCATCGAGACCATCGATCTTGCTCAGCACAACAACTTCAGGAAGTTCAGTGAGGGTATGACTATAGTTCTCGAGCTCACGACGAATAGTCCGGTAAGCCTCGCCCGGTTCGTCCTGATAAGCATCGATGAGATGGAGAATAACAGCAGTGCGCTCAATATGCTTAAGGAATGCATCACCGAGCCCCTTGCCTTCCGAGGCCCCTTCGATAAGCCCTGGAATGTCAGCAACGAGCAGACTCGTGTCGTCGATATCTGCAACACCCAGGTTCGGCGTCAGTGTCGTAAAGGCGTAGTCTGCAATCTCAGGACGTGCGTTACTTACGACACTGAGAAAGGTTGATTTGCCGGCATTTGGAAAACCAACAAGGCCAACGTCTGCGATCAGTTTGAGCTCGAGCCGTGCCTCAAAAGCTTCGCCCTTTTCGCCCAGCTCGGCAACGCGTGGCGCCTGGCGTGTTGAGCTCTTGAAGTGTGCATTGCCAAAACCACCATCGCCGCCCTTGGCAACAACGACTCGCTGCCCAGAGACTACAAGGTCTGCGATTTCCTGATCGCCGCGATAGATCACCGTTCCAACCGGCACTTTCACGATACGGTCCGTACCGTTTTTACCGTGTCGGCGACGCATCGAACCGGCTTCACCGTTTTCAGCCTTGATCTCCTGCTTGATACGGAAATCAACGAGCGTCGAAGTATTTTCGTCGGCTACAAAGACAACGTCACCGCCGCGACCGCCGTCTCCACCATCTGGACCGCCTTTGTCGACATATTTTTCTGTACGAAAACTGACGCGGCCATCACCACCACGCCCAGCTGCCACTTGAACGACTGCATTATCGACAAACATTTCCTCTCTAGTCTAGCGCATCTACCCCTATAAACCAAACGCGCCACCCCTGGAGGGCGACGCGTTTAAGTGGTTTGCACTAATCGAACTAGTGTATGTAGTTGTAGCTAGCGGCCTCGCCAGCTGAGATAGTACGGTAGGATTTCACATTCCAACCTGCGTAGTTCATCTCAGACACGTATATACTACCGTCGCCGTTAACGCTCTCAACAACGGCAACGTGGCCGTAACCACCTGCTTGCCAGCTGTTCTGCAGAACCGCGCCAACAGCTGGAGAGTTGTTGACGAGATAGCCGCTGCCTCGGGCGTAGCTAGCCCACGTAGAGGCGTTACCCCAGAAGCTACCGACAGGACGGCCAAGCTCAGCACGGCGGTTGTACGCGTACCAAGTACAGTAACCGTAGTCGTACCTGTTACCTGCAACCGCAGCATTTCCAGTGAAGCTATAGACGCGTGATGCACCGCTTCGTGTGGCTGCTGGCGCCGTGTAGCCAGGACGTTCGTTTACCGGCAGGATACCGCCAGGCAGCACGATCTGCTGGCCAGGTGAGAGACCACCAAGCTCGAGGTCGTTGTAGCTGATCAGGCGCTCACGGTTCGTGCTGTATTTTTGTGCGATACTATCAACCGTATCACCAGAACGGACTGTGTAGAGTACGCCGTCAACGTTTGGTATGCGGAGCGTCTGGCCAACCGTCAGAGCGTCGCCCGAGAGGTTATTAGCCCATTTGACCGTATCGGCAGTTACGCCAAACTTCTGTCCAACAGACTGGGCGGTATCACCAACGACGGTGACATAGTTCGAGATTCCTCGCAGATCAGAAACTTGAACAATTTGCGGCTTGGTCAGCACACTGGTATCAGCCTGGGCTAGTTCAGCCTTGGCACTGAGCGAAATCGAAAGGTTAGAAAGGTTTGACGCAACAGCAAGGCCAGCTGTTTCGGCCGTTGATGCGGCGAGATCAGCAGCAACGCGTTGGTCAACGCTCGGATCTTCAACTTTTAAAACATTACCCTCTGACGATTGCGCGGCCACTTGCTTTTCAACAGGTGACTGGTATCCAACAGATACCACGCTCGCAATGAGAGTGAGGACTGCAACATAGGTCATTGCTGAACTTGCGCGAGTTAGCGCTTTGGCTCGCTTCCGAGGAGTTGAGCTAGCAGTAACCGTAGATGAGTTACGTATGGTGGTTCTCCGTGTGCGCTATCACTAGCACACAGCTACCGCTACTTTGTCTTTCTTTTTTGTTTTCTATGAAACAAAAAACAGAGTGCGCGTCGACCTTGGTTCGCTTAGTTTAAGTGCTATTTCTCAAGTAAATTTGGCACTCGTACGACAGTCCACGGTAGGCATGCTGTTATTGATCTGTCCCAACCCAACAACTGCTCGTAATAACAGTAGTCACGTAAGATCCCTAACGGTATGCGTATTTAGTATAGCAACTATTGAATATAGTGTCAATTTATGTCCTAGTACTACTACCGACAGAGGACGTGACAATGAGCCGCGACATTAGCGTCGTGTTCTTCTTGGGTAGTGGCGAAAAAGGTCTTCCCCTCATCCGCACCGTCACCGGCGACAAAGTAAAGGTATTCACCGGCTGCCGGGAAAGCAACAGCCTCGAGAGCGCTTGGATTCATGTTTGCAATCGGTCCAGGAGGAAGTCCACCGTATTTACGGGTGTTGTACGGCGACTCAAGGCTTGGGCTTGCAACCGCTCCCATCTGTTCAGCTGCGTACATGTAGGTAACGTCCGAGCCGAGCGGGATACCTGTGGCGAGACGCTTGAGGAATACCTGAGCTACCTGCTTCTGATCAACTGGATTTTTGACTTCTTTTTGCACGATCGAAGCGAGGGTGACAGCCTGATGTATTGTCAGGTTTCGCCTAGCAAACTCGTCGAGGTATTTCCCTTCTTGGAGAACCTTGTACATCTGGTCAAAGGTTCGCATAAAGAGCGTGTCGAGCGTCTGATCGGCGCTCATGCGGTAGGTTTCTGGGTAGATATAGCCTTCAAGGGTTGCGGCGGCTGGCTTCGACGCGAGCAACGGGTGGCTGTACATCGCGTTGAACGCAGTCGATATCTCATCGTCACTAAAGCCATCTCGCTTGAAATGAGCTCGTAACTCATCGAGTGTCAGTCCCGGCGGAATCGTGATACTAAATTCGTCTGTCTTGCCTGTCGTCATATGCTCCACGATACTCGCTACTGATTGGTTCGCCGAGAGGACGTAACCACCAGCCTGGAGCTTGCTGCGAGTTCCGCTCAGCTGCGTATAGATACCAAACGCCAAACGGCTTCGGATCAGGTCGTGCTCATAGAGTGTTTCCGCAATGCTCGCTGCCGTATCGCCCGATTCCACGACGACGCGTACCTGCCGGTCTTCATGCGAGGGAGCGCCAATAGCCCAGTTATACCAACTTGCAGCCGCTATAGTCGCGAGCAAGAGGAGTGCACCGAGACCTCCAAGTATCAAACTGGTTATCTGTTTTTTCGAGAATCGTTTTTTAGGAACAAGAGATGGAGCTACGGCTTGCACCGGAGTAGTTGCCGGCTTTACTGCCGAATGCGGCTTTGGTGCCACGGGATGAGTGGCAATTGGTCGTTTTTTGCGTTTTGGCGGCGGTTTAATATCCATAGGTTGCTTCCAGGTAATCACCGAGAATGATAGCGGCTGCGTGAGCATCAATATCGGCTTTCGTGTAGGTTCTATTGTGACGTTTTAGGTAGTCTTCTGCAAGGACAGAAGTGAGGGATTCGTCCTGAAATACGATCGGCACATTCAGTGCCTTGAGGTTCTCTGCCACGCTCTCAACAGTACGCGTCTGCGCCGTCGGTTCACCTTGTTGATTTCGCGGATACCCAACCACGAGAACGCTCGGCTGTACTTCTGACACAATTTCCCGGAGACGACCCAGGAACAACTCGTCTGCGTCAAGAGTGCAGAGCGGAAAAGCGATTCGCACCTCGTTGTCAGCCTGCGCCACCCCGATTCGCTTCTCACCAATATCGAGAGCTATAAACGTATGCTTAGTTTTGGTCATGTTTGACGACAAATTTGATAGTGATCTTGTCGGCGTTCTTAGGAGCTTTTGTAACCCAGAACGGCGAGAACTTCACCTCGACATCTTCGACACCTTGGATAGATTCGATCTGCTGCTGGATCTCACCGGCGCGTCGTCCAACAAGCTGTTTCGCTAGCGCCCTGTCGTCGATGTTCGGTCCGACCTGGCCTGATGCTTGTGCACGCACCTTGAAGCCTGTATCGGTTTTGCTAAATTCCGTGAATGCAGTTGATTCATCACCACTCTCGTAAATCTTTTGGTTCTTTTCGCCGGCGATCTGGGCTTTGATCGAGGTATCGTAGATGCTTCGAAGGTCTGACCGCGCGATACCAACGAGTCGGTAGGTTGTCTCAGCGCTCAGTTTTGCCGTCGAGGCCTCCTGACCGACAGCCGGACTACTTGTTGGTTCGGCAGGCTCGACGGCAAAGCTTTCGTTTACCACCACAACGGTTGCCTCGAACTGCTTCTTGAGCTCGCTCTTTATCTTGTTGCTGTCTTGTGCTTTGAGCTGCTCTTTCGCTTTATCGAAATCATCTTGGGATACAACGGTGACGGTCTTGTCGGTGCCACCTGCAGTTGGTCCGGTAAATGCACCCGATGCGCCATCAAAGCTACCGTTCACGCTTCCGCTCGCAGCGTTGTACTTGGATCCAGGCGCAACTGCGGTTACGGTCACTGTTGCTGTTCCTTCACACCTTAGATCTGAACCACAGCTCGATGGTGGGCCATAAGTAGGGGCAGCAACAGTCACAGCTTCGCTGGTCACAAAAGCAGAACCGGAACTCGAGACAACTTGCGTACCAGCCGGAATGGAGGCGGTTGTCTCGTCTTGGGCATTTGTGAACCTAACTGTTCCAGTAGCTTTTTCACCAACATCCTTTTTACCTGTTGCTGTAAAGTCAACCGAAGCAGTTTTTTTGATCTCTTTGACGATAGCTGGCGCAACGCCCTGAGCTGCGTCAAGCTTTGCATTTGGACGCAGCTGTAGGACTTTATTGATGTTGACGACATTAGTGTTAGCCGTGATGGCAACTGTCGCCTTGCCAGCAAAGAAGATAGCCCAGATGAGGAAGATGAGGGCAAGTACCCCTGCCCCGCCGATGATAAACATCTTTTTACGAAACTTGTCGAAGTCTGGCACTGCTGAGCCTTTGCGAGGGGCGCGAGCGGCAGCTTTAGCGGCAAACGGTGCGGTTGCGGCGGCTGGTGCAGCCGAGGCACTCGCATCAGCAGCAGTCGGAAAGCCGGTCAGTTCGAGTGGCTCATCGGCTGTTTTTGCGAGCTCACCGACCGGAAGCTCTTCGCCGTTGATAACTTCTTCGTCATCAATCTTAGCAGCGGTCATCGAAGGCAGCTCAGGGCGTGACTGAAGATTCTTTGCAACAGGCATCGCGACACCAGCAGCAAGACCGATAAGGGCCTGGTCGTTTGTGATCAAGACGACACGCTTTTTGGCGCTTGTTGCAGCACGCTGGAGTAGCTTGAGATTCACGACGCTTTGCAGTACGCCGATACGTTTTGGCGGTACAAGCGCAACGATGGTCGCCTTGGCACCCTTAACTTTTTCGATAACTGACGTAATATCGTCTTCGATATCGACGTAGATCACGTCTTTCTTTGGTGTGGCAGTACTCATACTCGGAGAATTCGATTTAGTTTTTCTTTTACGCTGTCCGTATCGGAACTACCTACTATCGTATCATATCCGACACGCAGCAAGCCCATGGCTGTGATAAAGGTATGGTCAAGTTCAGAGTTAGTTTTATCAGTAATACCGATGACGTCTTTTGGACTGATGTGCTGGACGCTTGGGCGCTTCGTAAACGGCAGGTCCTTGTACCAATCCTCGGTCTTGAGCGCTTCAACAAGTTTCGTAAGGCTTGAGCCACCACCACAGAGAAGGATACGGTTCGGAAGGTGGTCGACCGAGTCAAACTCACTCAGCGCGAGCTCAACGCCGCCGAGCCATACTTCGAGAGTCTTGTCGATCGAAGCCCCTACCTGCTTCGCAACTGATGCCTTGAGGTTCTCGTCATCGACATTTACCTTGAGTTTTTCAGCGTCATCATAGCTCAGTTCCATGTCTGCCGCGATCGTACGCGTAAAGCTTCGTCCGCCGATACCGAACATCTTGGTACCTTCAACGCCGCCATCGTTCACGACAGCGATGTCGGTCGTACCACCACCGACGTCAGTCAGGATAGCTGTAAACGAGCTGCTCGCGTCAGTGCCGAGTACGCTGCGGGATACCGCAAACGGTTCAGCTGCGACAGCGATGAGATCGAGATCAAGCTCACCTGCTGCACGTTCAAGCGCGCCAATATGTACCATCGGCGCAAATGCTGTGTAGATCTGGATCGCAACGTCCTTACCCTGAAATCCGATCGGGTTTGAGACTTTGTAGCCATCGATGTGGATACTAACGATCGCTGAGTTAACAAGCTTGACTTCAACTTCGCTATTACCAGTTTCAGCCGCGATCTGTGCTTGAGCCTTTGTTTGTGCGCGCTCCTGAACCTTTTCGATGATAAATTCCATCTCGTTGATATCGAGTGCACGGTCAGGTTGAGGCCGCTTGTAGCGGATAGTGCTCGTAAAGCCTTTAACGAGCTCGCCGGCAATTCCGATGACGGCTTTTCGGCCCTGTGCGCCAGCTTGCTGCTCGGCCTGCGAGAGCGCGTCCTCACAGTTACGGACAACGCCGCCGATGTCGGCAATCGCACCACCGTGCATATCACTAAGATCCTGGCGAGCTCGACCAACGCCGATAATCTCGAGCGTATCTCCTTCGACACGTGCAATCAGGGCTTTGACGAACTCAGTACCGATATCAAGACCAACGAGAAGGTCGTCTCGACTATCGCCTTTTGAAGGCAATTTTTCTTTGATTTTATCGAGTATCATATCTTGTCAGTATTATAACACTAGGAAGCGAGTAAAAAACGTAAAGGTTACGTTTTTTCGAGCTGACGACGCGCTATACCGCTACCTGTAGCGGTATAGCGCTAGGAGATTTTTTAGATGAGAACGGCTTTGATGCGACGGATGCCGGCTGAGCTCGATTCTTCTTTGGTGATCTTGAAGCGCTTGCCACCTTCGGCGAGCTGCATAGTGTGATCAACGTGCGGACCACCACAGATCTCAAAGCTAAATGGCTTGTCCTCGCCATCAGCAATCATCTTGTAAACTTTGACCGTCTCACCGTAGCGGTCGCCGAATGCACCGAGCGCGCCCATTTCACCACGTGCAACGTCAGTTGGGTACTCGGCAAAACTGACCTTGAGGTCTTTCTGGATCTGCTCGTTGACGATAGTTTCAACTTGTTTAATCTGCTCAGGTGTCATCTTTTCAGGATGGCTGAAATCAAAACGAAGTCGTTCTTCGGTAATGTTGCTACCATGCTGGATGACATGGTCACCGAGAACATCGCGAAGTGCTTGGTACATGAGATGGGTGGCGGTGTGATACTTCTTGTGGATCAAATCCTGGCCGCCCAGACCTCCCTTGAAAGTACCTTTTGCCGCTGTCTGGGATCGCTGACGCTGCTCGGCCATCTTCGCATCAAACTCTTCGCGCCAAGCTTCAGAGAGCTTAATGTCCTGCTTGAAGGCTTCTTCGGTTGAAAGTTCGACAGGAAAACCATAGGTGTCATAAAGCGTAAAGAGTTCTTCGCCAGTAAGCCCGCCTGCTGCGAACTTCTCAAACTGTTTGAGACCCTTTCGGATCGTCTGGCGGAAGGCCTTTTCCTCTTTGATAAGCACGGCGATAACCTCGTCACGCTTTTCGGCAACTTCAGGAAAATCGTCGTGATAGAGGTCGGTAATTACTGGCACGATAGCTTCGAGAAAATTCTGTTCGATACCGAGATCAAACGCAAATCGAACCGCACGACGAACAAGACGGCGCATGACATAACCCTGCTCTTTGTTGCTTGGGGCACAGCCGTCAACTGCAAGGAAGGTTGCAGCGCGCAGATGGTCGGCGATGACACGCATAGCGTTCGTGTAACTCTCGTACTTTTTACCACTGAGGCTCTCGAGCTTTTCGATGATCGGCCACATGAGGCTGATCTTGAAGACGTCAGGATCGTTCAGCTTGGCGGCAGCGATACGCTCAAGACCTGAACCGTGGTCGATGTTCTTTTGCTCGAGCTCTTCGAACTGCCCCTCAGCAACTTTGCGATATGCCATAAAGACGTTGTTGCCGATCTCCATGAAGCGGCCACAGTCACAGTTCGGGTGACAGTACTCACCGTACTCAGGGTTGTGCGGGGTGCCGAAGTCATAAAACATCTCACTGTCTGGACCACATGGATCGCCGACCGGAGTGGTTTCTGGTGCGCCGTTTCGGCTCCACCAGTTCTTGCTGCCATCATAGTAAAAGATTCGCTCACCGTCGTTGATACCGCGTGCGTAACCGTCCTCTTCCGAACCGATTTCAGCCTCGTCATTTGAAAGACCCTTGCTTGCAAATAGACGCTTCCAGACTTCAGCCGCCTCAGTATCCTTTGGAATACCGTACTCGGGTGCACCGATAAAACAGGTGACGTAGAGCTTCGATGGGTCAAGTCCGACGACCTCGGTAAGGAACTTCCACATCCACTCGATCTGCTGCTGCTTGAAGTAATCGCCCATACTCCAGTTACCGATCATCTCAAAGAATGTCGTGTGACGGTTGTCACCGATATCTTCAATGTCCTGTGCACGCAAACATGTCTGAGAGTCAACGATTCGCTTGCCTTTTGGGTGCGCTTCGCCGAGCAAGTATGGAATCATCGGCTGCATGCCAGAGCCGGTAAAAAGCGTCGTCGGGTCGTCAGTAAGAACGAGTGGTGCGCGCTTGATCACAGCGTGGCCGCGCTCTTCGTAAAATTTCAGGTAGGCGTTACGGATTTCTTGGGCGTTCATATCTGTTCGATTATACCTTAGAACCGTCTTTTTAGGCGACAATGCCGCCGCCAAGCACGACGTCGTCACGGTAGATAACCGCCGACTGACCAGCCGCAACTGCACGCTCTGCATCACCGAGGACGAGATGATCGCCTTGGATAGTTGCTGGTAGCAGCTTGCCGCGGTGACGCAGACGTACCTGTATTTGCTCACTGTCAGCCGGCGGTTCAGCAATCCAGTGGATGTCAGTGAGTTGGATATCTTTTCGCCACATCGATTCGTCCTCGAGATTGCGACTGACATACACTACGTTCCTGTCCATGTCTTTGCCAACGACGTAGTACGGCAAACCGCCGCCGAGGTTGAGACCGTGACGCTGTCCGAGCGTGTAGTAGATCGCACCTTCGTGCTCACCAATCACCTTGTTGGTATCGCGGTCAATGATATTTCCCGGTTCAGTCGTGATGTACTGTGACAGGAACTCCTTGATACCAATAGAACCAACGAAACAGATGCCCTGGGAGTCGCGCTTACCGGCTGTCACTAGCCCACGCGCTTCCGCCATCTCCCGTACTGTCGGTTTTGTGTATTCGCCCAGCGGAAAGAGTGTACTATCCAGCGCTTCTTTCGTAACCCGGTAAAGAAAGTATGTCTGATCCTTGTTGTCATCGACAGCACGCAGCAATCGCCCGCCCTCAGTTCGTGCGTAGTGGCCGGTCGCAATCAGTTCGGCGCCATCGGCTAGTGCAGTATCGAGAAACAGCTTGAACTTCACCTCTTGGTTGCACATGATGTCAGGGTTCGGTGTGCGACCCGCTTGATATTCCGCAACCATGTAATCTACGACTTTGTGCTTGTACTCAGCCTCAAAGTCATAAACCTTGAACTTGATGCCGAGCTGTACAGCAACACGCTTCGCATCAGCGAGATCATCCGCCCACGGGCATCGCATACCAGGGAGATCTTGCGTCCAGTTCTTCATATAGACGCCCGTCACATCGTGGCCCTGCTCTTTGAGTAATGCAGCCGTCAGTGAACTGTCGACGCCGCCACTCATCCCAACATAGACCCGGCTCATAGCTTTGGCGCTCCTTGTGCACTGTAAAATGCCACGATCTTCACAAGCTCACCACCAGCCAGCCACCAGCCGCGCCCCGTCGTCCACCACCAAAATCCAACCCAATGCCTATCAGTTGCAACTGGATGATTGATGATCGTTACTGCAGGTCCGAGAGTTGCGCTAAACTCGAGCGATGCACGACGCTGGTGATAGGCTGAGGTCACGAGAATAATTCGCCCGATCGCCCGATCGGCAATAAACTTGCTCGTATTGAGTGCGTTCTCAGCAGTAGTACGAGAAAATTCTTCGGTAATGATAGCCGTCTCTGGTACACCAGCCTTGACAGCGCGGCGCGCCATCGCTTCTGCGTTTGACGGGCCGCTGCTGTCAGCCGCTGCACCCGAAAAAATCAACGTGTCTGACCAACCAGCCTTATAGAGCCGGATAGCCTCATTGGCACGTGCACCCGTATCACCACCGCTTACTGCAACGATTGCGTCAACGCGAGCACATGCACCGATTGCCTGCGGCTGTTTGCATGACCTCAGGTCATCGGGGGTCAAATAAACCGAGATGGCTGTGATAATAAAAACGACGAGCACGACAAAGCCGAGAAGGAGATATTTCATAGTGCCGCCTCCGCTCGTATCGCCTCGATAATAAACGGTGCCGCTCGCTCAATATCCTCTCCGCTAGTCTGCCGGCCAAGACTAAAGCGAAGGCTACCGTCAGCCAGACTATCACTCATCCCGACCGCTTCGAGAACACTTGAGCGCGTTCCTTTGTTGGCGGCACATGCGGCCCCGGTTGCAACCTGCACTCCGACGGCATCGAGGTGAAAGACAACTCGCTCTGCATCAAGCCCATCAAGACTCACATTGAGATGTCCTGGGAGGCGTTTCTTTTTCGAGCCGTTTATGACAAGTTCGGGCATCTCAGCAGCAAGCTTTGCTTGCAGCTGATCACGGAGGGCACTCACGCGCTCGCTCTCGCTATGGCGTTGCTTCTGTGCGATATGAAGCGCCATCGCAAAGCCGATCACACCCGCAACATTTTCCGTGCCTGACCGAAGACCGCGCTCTTGGCCGCCGCCAAATATCAGTGGCTTTAAGCTGATGTGTGAAGCGACCCACAGCAATCCAACCTGCTTAGGGCCATAGCATTTCGCGGCATTCAGTGTCAGCAGATCAACTCCGAGACGTGCCACGTGCAGATCGATAACACCAGCAGCCTGCGACGCATCACTATGGAGATAAAGCGGCGTCGTAATGCCGCGTTTGCGGCGATCTAAGCGAACGTGCTCGATGACCTCGGCGATTTTCGAGAGCGGCTGGATAGTGCCGAGTTCACTATCAGCAGCTGTAATACTGACGAGTTTTGTGTCGTCGGTAATACAGGCCGCGACAGCTTCAGAGGTCACCGTCCCTTTGCTATCACTCACAGCGATAGAGAGGTCAAACTGGTTTGCGATCGCACGCACCGCCTGATGCTCAGTTGCCCCGATAACCACGTGATCACCGTCCTCAAGAATGCCTCGAAACGCAAGGTTCACCGACTCAGTTGCACCAGCCGTCAATACCACCTCATCGCGCTTGCCACCGATCTCGATCGCTAGCTGATGGCGTGCTTCATCGAGCGCCACACGAACCTGACGAGCCGCACCATAAGCAGCAGATGGATTGTAGAAGTACTCCGTAAAATATGGCTGCATAGCACGAAAGACCCGCTCGTCGAGCGGGGTGGCTGCAGCATAATCAAGGTATATCGGGGTGCTCATTCCACCTTATATTGTACCAGTTGACGCTCCGCTAATCGGCTGTCCAGTCATAGGGTCTCGCTTGTAGATCCCGCGCGCAACTGCTTCGTAGTAGAGACGGATAGCGAGCACCAAGTTGCGAAGTTCAGTGCCTTCGATAAATTTGTACACCTTGCCGTCCTGAGCTTTGAGGATGCCATTGTCATGGATCTCATAACGGGTACTCGTTACCTGGCGTTGTCGGTTTTCATCAATCCACTCCTCGTGCCATACCCACGTATGTTCATCAAGGCAAAAAAACTCACGTCGGTGACCCGCTGGAATCGGGCCAAATAGCTTGCCGCCGATCTCTGCCTCGAGCTCGATGAGTTCTCGTTCGGTAAGTTGTTTGAGTGGACGTTTTGTATCGGCCGGATTTCCGGTCAACAGTGAAAGGGTTTTCTTTAGTAAATCGCTCATGATCGGCCCCTAGGCAGCAAGCGTGACGTTGCTCCGGCTCTGTTTTCGTAGCATCGGAATGACTGCCGTGTTTGCCCGCGCATACGCGACCAGCTGCTTGTCGTCGAGGAAGAACAGACTCTCCTCAACTTCTTGGGCACGCGTCTTTGGTGCGGCAACATACTCGGGTGGCAGTGCGTACACAGCCGCTTCTTGGGGTACGCGATCAGGGTTAAAAGCCTGGACAGGCTCGTCGAGATCCCATCGTTCATCGTGAGGTCGTGGAGCTAGCTGATGCTCCGCCTGCGCAAAGAACGCAGCGGATTCGTAAGGATCGTTTAAAATCCGGTCTGCGCTCTCGGCAACCCGGCTCGTTTTTACATCATTAAGTGGAATGGTCGGTGTCTCCGACATAGGCAAAAAACCCTTTCAACCCTCATGTTGATAGATTTTGGCGGTTAGATTTTAGTTTGAGAAAAAGAGTGTTGTCGCATTCCGCTCAGTTGCGCGCGAGAGCTCCTCGAGATTGATAGACTGGAGATTCGCTATATGGTGCGCTACGTGCGTTATGAATGCAGGCTCATTTACCATACCACGGTGCGGTATAGGCGTCAAGAAGGGAGAGTCGGTTTCTAACAGTAGTCGATCGGGGGGTATGGAGGCGAACATTTCGCGCTGTTTTTCGTCTTTCGTAAAGGTCGAGATGCCATTGACGCCGACGAACAATCCACGTGCGAGAGCTTTTTCTAGGTTTTCGCGAGTATCAGTAAAGCTATGGAGCACTCCTCGAAGCCCTGTATATCTGTCAAATATCGGCCAAAAGTCGTCGAAAGCTTCACGCACATGAAAGATTACCGGGAGAGCGTACCGAGAGGCAAGATCGAGCTGCGCTTCAAGCATCTTGATTTGCACCTCTTTCGGCGAGTGCGTATAGAAGTAATCAAGTCCACACTCCCCTACGGCTACAACTTTCCCCACGTGGGTATTTTTGTCGTTTTTTATTAATGCTTCGAGTTTGTAGACAGCAGCAAGGCCGGTTTTAGCATCGTGCGGATGAAGTCCGACCGAAGCCCATACATTTTCGTGCTTCCCAGCAAACACCACCGCTTCTTCAGAGGCACCTTCATCCGTACCGACACAGATAAGGCGCATTACTCCCTGCTTCCAGGCGCGTGCAAGCGCCTGATCGGCGTCTGGATAGCTAGCCTCGTGGATATGGCAGTGCGTATCCGTTAGTGCCATGCTTAGGCCGCCTTTGGAGCTCGTGGATCGGTCGTGTGGTTATAAATCTTTGGGAAAAGTACCTGCTCGGCTTCGTGCACAACACCACCCTTAAACAGCTCAGTGATAGCCGATGCGGTATTTGGCAAAAACGGCTCAAGCAACCGAGCGATCTGATTGAGCGTGCCAACGCAGTGACCGAGAATCTCCGCGAGATGTGCTTCGGCGTCAGAATCAGTCTCACGCGCCTTAGCGACCGCCCATGGCTTAACGTCCTCCAGGTACTGGTTGAGTGATCGGATCATGAGCCACACTTCATCAACAGCCTTGTTAAATTCACAGTGCGCGACGGCATCGTGGTAGAGCTGGGCGTCATGCTCTGCCTGGATAGCATCGCCAACGACACCTGCCTGATAGCGCGTCACCATGCTTGCGATTCGAGAAACGAGATTTCCGAGTTCGTTGGCAAGCTCGTTGTTATAAGCGTTCTCAAATTTTTCCCAGGTAAAGTCACCGTCATCAAGCGTCGGGATATGGCGTGAGAAGTAGTAACGGAACGCATCGACACCGTAGCCTTCGATGATTTCCATCGGATCGACGACATTACCAACTGTCTTGCTCATCTTTGCGCCACCTACATTTACGAAACCATGTACGAGCAGTTTCTTTGGTAACGGCAGATCGAGCGCGAGTAACATAGCTGGCCAGATCGCTGCATGGAACCGGAGGATATCTTTGCCGATCACCTGAACGTCAGCTGGCCAGTACTCTTTCCATTCGTCGTTATCCGGATAGCCAAGTACGGTGATGTAGTTGGAGAGCGCATCGAGCCATACATAGACAACCTGGCTGTCATCGCCAGGCACCGGCACGCCCCAGCTGAGGCTCTTTTTTGGACGAGAAATACTGACGTCTCGGAGACCACCATCGAGCAGCGACAGGAACTCGTTCTTGCGAAATGCCGGCACGATCTCGAACTTGTGCTTGTCGATAGCCTCACGGATACGAGGACCAAACTCACTCAGCTTGAAGTAGTAGTTCTCTTCCGAAATTCGCTCGTACGGTGTCTGGTGGTCCGGGCATATGCCGCCAGTTTCTGACGCTTCTTTGTCGGTAAAGAAGGCTTCATGACCGACACAGTACCAGCCCTCATAGGCACTCTTGTAGATGTATGGCTCAAGCTTTTGCCAGATGTACTGTACGGCCGCTTTGTGATGCAAGTCAGTCGTACGGACAAAGTCGGTGTATTCGGCACCAACCGCACCCATCAGGGTTTTGAAGTTACCGTACATACTGTCGACGTATTCTTGTGGACTAAGGTTTGACTCCTTGGCCTTCGCGGCAATCTTGTTGCCATGCTCATCAGTACCTACCTGAAAACGAACGTCCTTGCCCTGCTGCTTTTGATAGCGGGTCCAGATGTCGGCCAAAAGGTAGTCCATTGCATTGCCGATGTGTGGCTTGGCATTGGCATAGGGAATAGCGGTCGTGATATACAGTTTTTTACTCATAGTTATTACTTAGTGTAACAGATAGGATTAACGCATCATTGCAACAAGAGCCATTCGCCCCTGCGTGTCGCCCGTGGCATGCGAAAAGTAGTCATCACTCGTCATAGTGTTAATTGGTGAGATAACGACATGTTCACCCTTTACTCCAGATTCGATGAAGCGCTGTCGGTTGTAACCCTGCATATCGATATAAATTCCGTCAGCCTTCACATCACAGTATGGCTGCCAGTCGGGATCGTCCTTTCGGTCAAAGTAATCGAGCCTATATGTACCCCGTCCTGCACTTGGGCTCATCCAAACGATGAGATCATCCGCACGGCTTCCCTGGGCTTCAAAGTGCTTAACCGTTTTCGTCACGATATCAGTGAGCGTTGAGTGGCGACCAAGGTGCAGGAGCGCGAGCCGTTTACCGATTGGGTCGTGCACGACCGTGGCCACGCAGTCGGCTACAGGCAGAAATAGCCCAACACCAGTCATCTCAGTAAAGAGTACGTCAGCAACTACTTCTCCGGTATGTTTCGTGGTTGAACGTGCGTCAACCTCGGCCAAGAGCTTGTACGTTGCTTCCTCGCTATAGATAATCCGCTGAAAAACCACATTACCGTAATCAATCCCCACCTCCTCACAGATCTGCGTGCGATTCGACACGATGGAACCGTCATGGATACCGATCGCACGGTCGAGCACCGTTCCGTCATGCTTCGAAGAAAACCGAACGATCAGCGAGTCATCAAAACAATCAGGCTGATCGGCGGTTATCACGCGAGACTCTCCGCAAGCCGCTTCCACTCTTCGATCGAAAGCTCCTGGGCACGCGCCTCGGGGGAAAGCTGCGCCCGATCGAGCAGAATATCGATCTCCTTTTTGTCGAGGCCAAGACCACCCGAGAGTGAGCTCCTCAATTTTTTGCGTCGCTCCGAAAAACCAGCCTTTACGACTCGGAAAAATGCCTTCTGAAGTTCTGGCTTGATGAGTGGTTCAGCTCGACGCTCCATCACAACAACACGTGAGTCCACTTTTGGCGGCGGTGTAAACCACTCAGCCCCCACGATCGGCCCAAGTGACACTTCGTGAAAGATCTGAGCTGAAACAGCCAGGATACTCATATCACCCGGTTCAGCTGCAAGTCGTTCAGCAACTTCTTTCTGAACAAGGAGCGCCGTCCGCTTGGGTGGATTGACGCTGCTGCTCAGCACCTGCACGATCTTGCTCGTGATGTAATACGGCACGTTCGCGACAACGACGTAGTCTGTCGGCAGGGTACGAAAGTCAAATGACAGAATGTCCTCGTTATGAACGGTTAAGTTTTTGCCTGGGAACTGCCCTGGTAGTTTACGGGCAAGATCTGAATCGAACTCAACAGCAACAACCCGCTCGGCTTGGTCGAGCAAGACACTCGTCAATGTCCCGAGTCCCGGACCGATCTCAAGTACCGTATCAGTGGGCTCGATATCAGCACAATCAGCAATCGCCTCGAGGATGAGGCGATCTTTGAGCCAGTGCTGTCCGAGAGACTTATTGGGCATCTAGTACCAGTGGTGCACTTTCCAGTAATTTAGCGCAGCCGACGGCGAGCCATATCGTCCTTGGATGTAGCCAAGCCCCCAGCGAATCTGCACTTCAGGATCTTCCTGCCAGCCAGGACCCATCTTTGAGCCAGGCAGTGCCTGCGGAATACCGTAAGCACCTGAACCGCCGTAGTTTGCTTTACATTCGATCCAACCCGATTCACGCGCCCAAAGCTCCTGAAGTGCTGGCCATTGGTCAGCACCGAAACCAAACTCAGGCATGATTCGTTGCGCGATTGCTTGGTTTGCAGCCGGGTCGTTTGCGCAGCCCTTGGCACCGATAACTTCAACTTGTTTGACCGGCTCGAGCGTCGTCACAGACTGGATAACCTTACGGCTGACTTCTACACCGTTTTGCATATTGATCTCGTAGGTCACCTGTTTTTTACCAGGCTTACCCTGCGTACGCACTTCCTTAAAGCCACGCGAGCGATCCTGATCCTTAACCTGCTCAATCGGAGGAGCGATATCCTCTTCCTGGGTTATTGTCTGGATACCATTGCGCCACACCTGTACCGTCATACCGGCAACAACTGGCGTCTCAAGCGATACAGAGGCCTGATCATTCTTGCCAAGAACTACCTTTTTCTCCTTGAGCATGTCACCGACAGTACCTGCTTGGGTACGAGCATCAAGGCGTTTGCCGTAGAGTACGAACGTAAACGGTGTTGCACGATCGATGGTGAGCTTAAGCCCAGCGCCGCCGTCCAGTACGACATCATCCACGCGCTTGAGTTCAGTGTTGTCTTCCGGGTAAAGCGTGAGGTTAGCCGCACGAGCTATCTTTGCCGGACTCTGGGCAGCGGTAATCGTACGAATACGAGTCGAACCATCCTCAACCATAACCGGACGAGCACGGTAAACGTTGACGTTATAATGCTGTGCGACGAGTTGCTGATCCAGTGCAGGCTCAACAACGTCCACCTCGTCAACGCTGACGTGCGCTTGGGCGAGCGCCTCCCGAACCGTGCTTGCGCGGGTGATGATCGTCTGCTCGACACCACGGTCATAGATGGTAACCATGTGTTGTTCGTTGTCAGCCGTGCCGTTATCAGCCATAGCGCGACCGACTGAGCCGATCGTGACGAGGGCGAACATGGCGACACCGATAAGCCACGCTTGTTTAGCGCGGATGGAGTAGGAGATATGCATTAAATGATTGTTATCTTGATTTCACACATAGATAATGTCACCTATTATAGCAAAGCGACCGTCAGACGCAACTCGTTACCCCTGTTGCTATCAGGATATTTTCTTGAGAGGCGCAAAAGCACTGTTGAGTTTTTTGACGCCGCGGCCATCAAAAGCGATCGACACGGTCATCCCTTCGATAGCAACAACCGTTCCCACGCCAAAGAGCTGGTGCTGCACCTTGTCGCCGATATCGAGTCCACCGTCATCGTCATAGACGATTTCGGGCTCCCCCCATTCGCGTGATGGTGCGTCGGCAACCCCAGGAAGAACCGGCGCCACTTCACTTGCTTTGATATCACTCAAAAAACGTGATGGTGGGTTGTACTGACGAGAACCAAAAATGAGGCGAGAGCTCGCAGCGGTCAGATACAGCTCCTCTCGAGCCCGCGTCATGCCGACATAGCAAAGCCGGCGCTCTTCTTCCATCTCAGTTGAATCATAGAGGGCACGGGAGTGAGGAAAGATACTCTCTTCCATACCGATCATAAAGACGACCGGGAACTCAAGACCTTTTGCGGCGTGCAGTGTCATAAGGGTAACAGCATCGTCGGCCGCATTAACACTATCGAGATCGGATATGAGTGCCACATCCTCCAGGTACGTCGCAAGGTCGATATCGCCTCGCTCTTTTGCATCAGACACGAGTTCACGAACGTTCTCTTGTCGATCTTCAGCCTGTGCAGTTCCATCATCGAGGTACTCGAGATAGCGGAAGCGCTTGATCACCAGTTCGATGAATTCAGGAAGTGCTGTCGTTTCCTGAATCTCGGCGAGCTTCGTGAGCGCCTCTCCAAGAGCCACGAATGCGAGGCGAGCTTTCGACGTCACTACCGTACAGAGCTCGGCGTTTCGGAGACATTCAACGAGTGAGATAGGCTGTGCATCATGCCATTCCAAAAACTTTGCGATGCTTGTCGCACCAAGTCCACGCGTCGGTACGTTGACGATACGCATGAAAGCCGCACGATCCGCCGGCTGATAGATGAGCCTTAGGTATGCAAGAATATCTTTGATTTCCTTGCGGTCATAAAACCGCGTTCCACCCACCAACCTGTACGGAACACCGTAACGGATCAGGGACTCCTCGATTGCGCGACTCTGAGCGTTTGTACGATAAAGCACCGCGAAATCGCTATAGCCTCTCAAGTGCATATCAACAGCCGTTTTGATGCGCGTCATAACACTCTCGGCCTCGTGAACCTCAGATGATACGTGCATCACTTGCACCGGCAAGCCACCCCGCTGGTCAGTCCAGAGCTTTTTGTCAGATCGCTGTTGATTTTTCGTGATGACGTTATTGGCGGCCTCAAGAATCGCCTCGGTTGAGCGATAGTTCTGCTCCAACTTCACCACCGTTGCGCCCGGAAAATCACGCTCAAAGTTCAGGATGTTCGTAAAGTCCGCTCCACGCCAGCTATAGATACTCTGCCAGTCGTCACCAACCACGCAGATATTCCCAGCTTCGCCAACGAGCAGCTTGATGAGTCGATACTGCACCGCATTCGTATCCTGATACTCATCGATCATGACGTGGGTAAAACGCTGTTGCCAGAGTTTCCGTAACTCAGGTACGGTTGAAAAAAGTCGAACGGCTTCAGAAAGGAGATCGTCAAAGTCGAGTGCGGCAGCTTCCTTGCGCAGCTGCTCGTAACGCGGAAAAACATCGGCTACGACTTTCTGGAGAGGCAAACGGGCAGTTGCGGCGTATTCACGTGCACTCACGCCATCATTCTTGGCACTGCTGATCTGGGAGCTGATGCTTCGTGGCGGATAACTCTTCTCTGATATACCGAGCTGCTTCATCGCCTGCTTTACGAAGCTCTGTTTGTCTGCATCATCGAGAATCACAAAACTCCGCGGAACCCCGATATGCTCACCCTCCATGCGCAGGAGGCGAACACAAATCGAGTGAAAGGTGCCCATCCACGGCATAAAGCTACGGTTATTCGCATCCTCGCCGAGGAGGTGTGCCAACCGTTCGCGCATCTCTCGCGCAGCCTTGTTCGTAAATGTCACCGCGAGAATAGAACTACTAGGAACCCCTTTTTCTGAGATGAGATAGGCAATCCGGTGTGTCAGTGTCTTTGTTTTGCCTGATCCTGCACCTGCGAGCAGCAAAAGAGGGCCATCACTGTGCTCGACAGCCAACGCCTGTGCGTCATTAAGTCCTGTTAAGAGATTGCTCATAAGCACTATTCATTGTACGAGAAAATCATGAAGGGCGGTGTTGTGGTTTTAAAGACCGGCCGTAAAGAGGAAGTAACCGACACCCGCGCCCAGAGCCAAGCAGACGAGAAGACCGATAAGCCATTTTACCCAACCAGGCATCCCCTTGCCGTGAGCTGCTGCGATCGGCTCATGGTACGTTGAGGTATCAAAGAGAGGGTGACCCTCGACGCGACCATCGTCAACTTCATCGGCTTTCACTTCTGAGGTGAGTGGTACTGGCGAAGTCTCTGCATCTTGTGCAGCAGACTCTACTTCAACCACATCAGGCTGGAGTTCGCGTGGCAGCGGTACTGCAGGAGACGCCTGAGTATTGTCCGTAGACTGAGCAGCTTGCTCTGGAGCAGCAACGGGAGCTTCTGCGGAAGTGTTTTCAGCTTCGCCAAACGCACCGAGAGGCCGTTTATCGACCTGCGCATCAGGTAAGAATGGCGTTCCTGACTGCTCTTCAGAAGCTTCCTCTGATTGCTGGTTGTCAGAACCCTCAACTTCTTCAGCAGGTTGCTCGTCAGGCTTAGCGAGATCGAGTGGGTCAACATAGAGTGACTTAACTGGTTCTGTGGCCTCTTGCTGCATCGGCTCAGTAGCAGCAACGGGCTCACTCGACACCTCTTCTGTCGAGGTTGCTTCACTGCTCTGCGTCGCTTCGGCAGCATCCTCGCCTGCATGCTCTGGCAATAGATTTTCGACTGGTGCTGGTTCAGCACCGATCAGCGCATGACTCTCGTCGAGCTCAGCGGTTGGCTCAACAACGCTTGAACCTGCTGGTGCTTCTGCAGCCTCTGGTGCCGGAGCTTCAGGCGTCACGTTATCGGATAATGGTTGAAGCACAGAACTGGTGCGCGGTTTTACGGGTGCAGTAGGAGTGGCCGATGTCATATCGGCAGAAGGATGCATAACATCCATAAACTTACCCCGGCGCTTAACTGCGAGCGGTGTCGCTGAAGCTGCAGGCTGTTCTTCTACTGGAGGGGTCGTTTCCACGGGTGCCTCAGCATCAGGGGCAGAAGTCGTTTCAACTGGCTCCTCTGCAGTTACAGTCTGTGCTGTCGTTACACCATCGTCCTTTTTAGGACCTTGCTGACCTAATACAGAACTAACTGCACGGTCTAACTCGTCGAAATCAATATCTTTCACGCCCCTACCCTTTTTTGCTTACGGCTATTATGTGCTTTTTCAACAATAGATGCAAATTCTTCGGCCTTGAGGCTGGCGCCGCCGACGAGCAATCCATCCACGCCTTCAACACCGAGAAAATCTGAGGCGTTTTCGGCCGTCACACTGCCACCATAGAGGATGCGAACGTGGGATGCAGCTTTTTCACCGTACAGGGCTGCAATCTGCTTGCGAATCGTCTTAGCAGCACGTTTGAGATCGGTCGGCACTGCTGCCTCGCCAGTCCCAATCGCCCAGACAGGTTCATAGGCAATTGTGAGATCTGGAATCTCGTCAGAAGTCACGTTGAGAAGGCCGCTCACAACCTGGTCATGGAGGACATGGAGTGTCTCGCCGTCGGCATGCTCGCGGGCGGTTTCACCCACGCACAAGATCGGCTTGATACCGTTTCGAAACGCAGCTTGAACTTTGTGCCGAATGTCACGGTCGTGCTCGCCGAAGATGTGGCGTCGCTCTGAATGGCCAACGATCACATAGTCGACGAGGCCACGCAGCATGGTCATCGAAATCTCACCCGTAAACGCCCCTTCGTCACGCCAGTAGGCATTTTGTGCTCCGAGCTTGAACTGGCGGTAGTTTACCTGGAGGCTGAGCGGCTGAAGTGTTAGCGCGCTTGGGCAAAGCACGGTCTGAACGCCTTGATGAACCGGGGTTCTCTCGGCAAGCTTGTGGAGTAAAAGACTCGCCTGATGCGTATTGAGATGCATCTTCCAGTTGCCGACGATGAGTGTTTTACGTGCTACTTCTTTGGTCATAATGCTAATGCTTTTCTTTAGTGTACTCGATATTCCCTTTATGCGTCTAGCAACGCTTCGATTCCTGGCATTGGTGCCCCAGCCATCAAGTCAAGGCTAGCGCCACCACCGGTCGAGACGTGCGAGAAGCTGCCGCCTTTTTTCGCGTCCCAACCAAGGACAAAGTCAGCAGTATCACCACCGCCAATGACAGAGGTGATTTCTGGATGCGAAGCAAGAGTGAGCGCTACCCGTGCTGAACCGTGTGAGAACTGCGGCAGTTCTGCATAGCCAAGCGTTCCGTTCCAGACCACCGTCTTTGCGGTTGAAAGTACTTCGACTGCCGTCCGGATACTGTCATGGCCGATATCCAATATGAGTTCATCGCTCGCGACATCATCAACCGATACGGTCATACGGCGTTGGTGCGGTGCGATTTCTTTCGCAACCACAACGTCAGTCGGCAGAATGATAAAATCATCTAGATTGTCGCGCCCAACTTTCTTTTCGGCAGCATCGTAAATCTGCTTGATGATGCTGTCGAGGCCGTCTTCGTGGACACTCTTGCCGATCTTATAGCCTCGATATTTCAGGAATGTATTCGCCATGGCTCCACCGATGATGAGTACATCAGCAAGTCCAACAAACTTTTCGATGACAGCAATCTTGTCGCTGATCTTCGCGCCACCCAGTACGGCCACCATCGGACGCTCAGGGCTGTCCATAACCGACTGGATCGCCTTATATTCACGCTCCAGCAGTAATCCTGAAACACTCGGCAGGTATTGGGTTATCGCGCTTGTACTAGCATGAGCCCGGTGTACAACTCCAAATCCGTCTTGGACAAAGTATTCAGCAGCACTATCGTCTGCAAGCGCCTTCGCGAAATGTTCATCATTTGCCTCTTCTCCAGCGTGAAATCGCAAGTTCTCGAGCATCAGCACCTGACCGTTCCTGAGGCGCTTTGCGGCTTGATGGACACGGTCACCGATACTTTCTGGTACAAACGCAACGTGCTGCTTCAGGAGCGTTCCGAGACGTTCAGCAACCGGCTCGAGCGTCAACGACTCTTTCACCTCACCGTCAGGCCGACCGAGGTGAGAACAGATGATAACTTTGCAGTCTTGATCGAGCAGGTAGCGCACCGTTGGCAAACTCGCGCTTATGCGGAAATCATCAGCGATAGCCCCTTTCGCATTGAGGGGCACATTGTAATCAGCGCGGAGCAATACCGTCTTACCACGAAGTGGCACGTCACGAACCGTCCGCTTTGAGTACCCACCTTTTTTCATCATTATGCTTATGATAGCAGAGGTTTATAGCCTATCGCTAGAGGGTACGGACACGAATCGTATCGGTCGCACCCATCAGGCCTGGTTGACGGCCGCTCACCAGCACGACAGTTGCTGGTGTTTCGATAAATCCTTGCTCGGCCAACTCTTTGGCAAGCTCAAGTCCGGCACGCTCACCATCAGGGCGACAGAAGCTCTTGTTTGCATAGAGCAGTGCGAGCTGCTGAGCAACTCGTGGCTCACTCGTCACAGAGATGATCGGGCGACTCGGGCGGTGCGCTGCGATCTGAGCTGCCGTGGCGCCTGACTTCGTTTCGGCGATGATCGCTCGAGCATCGAGCTGGCTCGCAAGACTTTTTGCAGCTGCACAGATAGCTGCCGACTGTGAATCGGTACGTACTGGTACATCGAGAGGACGAACTGAGGCATGTTCCTGGGTATAGAGAATTGCTCGTTTCATGGTCGCAACAGCTTCGAGTGGGTAGCTACCGTTAGCCGTCTCGTCGCTGAGCATCAAACAGTCAGCACCAACGATAACAGCGTTAGAGATGTCACTTACCTCGGCACGAGTTGGCTCAGGGCTATCAACCATACTGGCCATCATCTGGGTTGCGACGATGCTGATCTTGGCGTGCTTTTGGCAGAGGCCGATGATGCGTCGCTGGACGATTGGCACGATCTCAGCGCCAACCTCAACGGCGAGGTCGCCGCGAGCAACCATGACACCGTCACTTGCTTCGACGATACGTTCGAGCTCTTCGTCCTCCATCGCAGCCTTGGTCTCAACCTTGGCGATGAGGTGGGCAGTAGAGCCTTTTTCGGCGAGGAAACCACGAGCCGCTTCAACATCACCAGCGCTCTGGATAAAACTGAGGGCAACATAGTCAATATCAGTATTCGCACCGTACTCGAGGTCGCGGTAATCCTTCTCGGTGAGTATGTCGCCGCCAAAGTCGGTGTCCGGCAGGTTGATACCCTTGCGGCTCATGAGCGTGCCATCGTTTTCGACGCGCACCGTCACTGATTTGTCGCCTGTTCCGATGACAGTCGTGCGGATTTTGCCGTCAAAGATATAGAGGCGTTCGCCTTCTTTTACCTTTTCCGAGAGGTCGTACTGCACTGGGATAGTATTACCGTCGTGTTCAACGCCAAAGGCGAGTATGAGTTCATCGCCTTTTTTAACCCCGTAGTTGTTGTCCTTGACCTCACCGAGTCGGATCTTTGGGCCCTGGATATCCTGGAGGATCGCCACAGGTTTATTGAGTTTTTGCGAGGCGGTGCGAATCCAAACGATTTGCTGGTCACGCTCCTCGTAGCTTCCGTGAGAGAAGTTCAGGCGGAAGCCGTTGACGCCCGCACTGATCAAGTTTTCTATTGCCTCGTATGAGTTTGTTGCCGGCCCGAGGGTAGCCAGAATCTTTGCGCGTTTAAAAATCATTGACATATTGTTCTCATTTTAACAGATATAGCGGCGTTTTAACAGGGGTAGGATAAAGGACCTCACGGAGAAGGCGGTCGCTATACTCCCTATTTCCGCTTGCTTGCAAAATGAGCAAGCTAATTTTGCTGTGCTACGCTTCACGAACTCCTTCGGAGTTCAGTTTCGCCAAGCGAAACTACCAAGAAAAATACCCATCGCGATGGATGGGTATTTTTCTTGGTGACCTCACGGAGAATCGAACTCCGATTGCCAGGATGAAAACCTGGTGTCCTAACCGTTAGACGATGAGGCCAAATTTTGAGTGAAATGTAACCAAAAATGCTCGCATTTTTGTTCATTTCTGAAAAATTTGGGGCTCATATCGAAGATATGGGCCTTGGTTCGGTATACCGCGCTAATTTAAAAATCAGCCGATAACCGACTGATTGTAACATGATTTAACAGATGTGAAAAGAGTTTTTCGGGAAAGGGGTTTCGTGTCGGGCGGAGGGGATGATACCTCTCCGCCCGACACGCATTACCTCAGGCGACCATCTGCCGCATACTGCGCCGATGGGCGTAGCGGTGCGACGAGTTGGAGCGACGACGGCTGAACGCGTAAGTGACGCCCAGCATGTTGTGAGTCGCGTCCCAGGCGATCTTACCCTCGGCACGCAGCTCATCGAGCGCCTTCTTGAGCGTGACGCACTGCTTGTCGTAGCTGCTTCCGAGATCTCTCGGTTGCCTGATGTTCCGATGGAGTGTCCTGACATCCGTCATCGACCCCATCATGACTGCGCCGTCTTCCCGCTCAAGGTAACCCAGGATCCGACGCTTAGCGCAGTCGATCTGGTCCCTGAAGGGGGAGAACTTGCGGCCACGCCGGCTCACGCCGCGTACCTCACCTTGACTCTTCCGTCGGCCAGCCTGCGGTAGACCAGACGGTAGCGCTCACCCTTGTACTTGACCGCCATGGTGAGCTGGTGCGACAGGTTCTCGATCGTCTTCTCCGTGCAGTCGGCGAACCGGCTCGAGCAGGAGACCACCTGCTCGACGATCTGCCGAGGTACGTCGTCGACCTCCCGGTCCGGGTGGCGACGAACGAAGTCCGAGAGCTCGGCCAGGAAAACCTGGATGAGGTTCGGACCGGACAGTACTGACGTGCGGGTGCTCACGGTCATGCGTAATACTCCCTTTCCCGACTGTAAAATGGCATAGCATCCGCCAAAAAGGCAGCGAGGTCACCCCGTGTGACCTTACTATGTTATCTACTGGTATACGCCCCTTGACAAATCGTGTCAACGATTGCGCGGCATTTTATGTTGTGTTATGCACACTACACTATATATGGCAGTTTCCACTCTCATTACCTGGTAAAACACTACCTATAGAGCTTAGGCAGCTCAGAAAGCCGAGTCGTATACCGCGGACTGCGGTTTTCGCGCCGACTCTGCCATGAAGCACTCCGCTTTGCCTCTGACGCGTGCCATATTGTCCCTTTCCCAAACCGTCTGTTGAGTCGATCGACACTCTCCATGAGAATGACCCCTTTTTCTCGTGATTCAGGGTTCTGCTCAAGGAACGACAACTGCCAGGCTTGCTCATCCACGATACCCGTGAGCGTAACGCCGGCTTTTTTGTACGCACCCTCAACGTCATAGAGTTCAGCAAGGCCTTGGAGGGCTGTAGCGATCAGCGCTCCGGTATGGGCTGACGGCTCAGCGAGGCGGACAAATCGGGAGACATAGCGTTTGTACCCACCCTCGCGTTCCGCAAGCTGCAGTGACACGACGACACCACTACATACCGAGTCTTGTGAGCGAAGCCGGGCAGCTGCTTGTGCGGCAAAAGTAGCCACCGCGCTCTCAAGCTGGAAGTAGTCCCGTACTCGATGGCCAAAACTTCGTGAACGCATGATGGTTTTGCGCTGTTCACCCTTGTCGCCGAACGGCAAACGGGCAATGCCGCGAAGCTCATCCACCATCTTGATACCGCTCATATTGAACTGGGTACGCAACCAGGCGTCACTCGCACTTGTCAGCTGTGATGCTTTCGACACCCCTATATCATGTAGCTTTGGTGCCAATCGCCTGCCTATCCCCCAGATATCTTCTATCGGCAGCTGCTCGAGCATGGTTTCGCGCTGCGCATCCGACTCAATAACCCATGTGCCGTCACCATGGGTTTTTGCGAATGTGCTCGCGACCTTCGCGAGCGTCTTTGTCGGCGCCACGCCGACAGAAGTTGGTATGCCTATCTCACGCAGTATCCGCTCGCGTACTCGCTTTGCCCACACGTCGAGGTCTTTGAGCGGCATCTCAGACAGGTCGATAAAATTCTCATCGATAGAGTACACCTCGATGAGCGGCGTCTCGCTGCGCAGCAACTGCACGATCCGCTGCGAGATATCACCATAGAGCTCAAAGTTGGCCGAAAATAACGTCACGTTGTTCAGCTTCACGATATCCCGGACCTTGAATAGTGGTACGCCCATCGGTATACCAAGCGCCTTCACCTCGTTGCTTCGGGCTACGATACAGCCGTCATTGTTACTCAGTACCGCTACAGGCTTCTCGGCGAGATCTGGCCGGAACAGCCGCTCGCAACTCACAAAAAAGTTGTTGCAGTCGATCAGTGCATAGCAACTCATGCGCTTCGATACTCCTGCAGGACATGAGTAACGACACCCCAAACTGCGATGTCTTCACTTTCGTCTACCCTACCGGCCGCATCATAGAGGTGATCACGGTGAAGCTTTCGCACGACGAACGACTCTTCGACGATCGCGACAACGAGGTCATTCTGGCGAGGTGAGAGCGCCCGATCCACCACAACCGTACTGCCAGCATGCCAGCCAAGCTCGGGCATATCCTCCTCCAACCGCCATAGGTATGTACTGAGCCGATGACGGAACACGACAGCATCGAGACTGAGGCGTTGTTCCGCCTGATCTTCGCCGGCATTTGGAAATCCGGCATGGAACACTAACCCGTCTGCAACACTCCCTTTCTTCATACTCCTATTGTACCGCCTCAAGAAATACAGGGGTGATTGAGGTTATGCTATATGGCATATTTGACAACGCCTCAATAAGGGGCGCATACTTATAGGTAACAAATATTCAAACGTTAACGTCCAATCCAAATACCCTCAAACCCCAACACGTTAAACGTCACACCAAATCTCTCTAAAACCACCACACAAAACCCTATACAACTCTTACAAAAATGCGAGGAGGTGCCTCTATGGTGCTACGTAAATTATCACAAAGCTTGAGAGTGACCTTGGCGCTCTTGGTTGCTGTATTTAGCAACAGCTTGCTTCCAAGTGTCGCAGCCTATGCCGCTGGCGGCCCAAACAACGGCACGCCACAGCCTGTCTGGTGTCAGTTTACAAATGTCTGGACGGCACAGCAGGGCAGCTCTAACACTAATCCAAACCGTGTTGCCCTTAGGACGCTCCCTACAGGCGCGCCAACTGACGGCAGTATGTTCATCGACCCAACAACAGGCCAGGTTTGGACAACAAACAGTTCGTTTGATGCGATGAAGGCAGCACTCGACGCAGCTTGTGTCACCCAGCAGACAGCTACCCCAACCACACCAACGGTTAAAGCCGATCCTTGCGGGACCGCTAGCGACACGTACACCATCCCCTCACAAACAGGGGTCATCTACAAGGTAGACGGTGTCACAAAAGCAGCTGGTGACTACGCAACCGGCGGCGCACTGAGCGTAAGCATCACTGCCGTCGCTGACACTGGCTTTGTTCTTTCCGGAACCACCACATGGACACTCACGTTTACGGATGTATCTTGTGTGCAAACAATTGATGTCCCTGTAGTCACGCCGTCAGACATCTGCGGGCCGAACAACGATGTGCTCGCTTTGCCTACTTCACCCAACTACTCCCTAACCTCTGACAGCGGCTGGGTTAATGGTAGCCGTACAATTACCTGGACAACCAACGCTGGCTTTGTATTTAGCGGTAATATGACAACTAACACTCAGACATTTACTGATGTAAGTACGCTCTGTCCTCCAACAGAAATCAACTTGCCGACACCTGTTCTCACGGATCCATGTGGCCTCAACAACGCTTCTTGGGGAACCCAACCTGTAGTTGATCACGTAACGTGGTCCGTAGAGGCTGATGGTGACCTTATCGCAACTGTCGTTGGAAACTACACTTTCCCTAACGGCGAAACTAGCCATAACTTTGGCAAAGCTATCGACAGCAACACCCCATGTCCGGTCACGAAACCAGCCGCACCAGCCATTACTGACCCTTGTGGCCTCACAAATGCCGCATGGGCACTGCCGAGCGACACCACGGAGCTTGATTGGTCACTAGTAAACGGCGTTTTGAGCGTGCAGACCAAAGCAGGCTACGAGTTCACTGACCACACCACGTCAATCGACTTCGGCACCGCTCCAGACAGCGGCGTGCTTTGTAACGCCACCGCTGCACCTGTAACCGTTAGTGATCTCTGCGGCACCGCAAACGACACCTACACCGTCCCAAGTGCCGCACATGTCGTGTACAAGATCGGCGATGAAGTCGTACCAGCTGGCACGTACGCAGGTAACGGTACCGTTACTATCACCACTTCAACCGATAGTAGTGACTACCAACTCACGAGCCCATACACATTTGAATATGAGTTCGACAACGCATCTTGTGAAAAAGCAACTATCTGTCACCGCACCGACGCAGTAAAAAACCCTTACGTAAAGATCGAAGTTGCCAAGAGCGCCGTCGATGGCCTGAATGGCAACAACGGCAAGGGTGAATCCGACCACTTCGGCGAACATAAAGGCCCAATCGCAACCAGCGAAGAGGCCGCGCAAACCCTTAAGGACGCACATATCGAATGGGGTGACATCATCCCTCCAATCGAAGGCGTGCATGATGGCCTGAACTGGACCACTGTAGGGCAAGCCATGTACAACAACGACTGTAACTTCGTCACTAAAGCAACCCCTGGGGTTCCGACCGTCTTTGATCTCTGTTACAGCGACCTCGACTCTATCGTGATTCCATCAACAGACGGCGTCATCTACCGAGTAAATGGCGAGATCGTTATGGGCGGCGATACGGTAACGTTTACTGGTACTCCTCTTGTCGTCACCGCAGAAGCAGCAGACAAGGGCCACCTGCTCACCGACTACACCGGTCCATGGACATTCGATGAGACGGACTTTAGCAACGAGCAATGTCTGTCTATCACTAAAACTGGCAAGGTTGTGGAAGACATCAACCATGATGGCGTGATCGGTGTTGGCGACAAAGTCACGTGGGAAATCACCGTAACTAACAACAGTAACGTCGAGTTCAACGAAGCATTCTACGTCACAGTGGAGGACGAAAATGCCGTCGTTGAAAACAACGGCCTGGTTGGCACACTTGGCGCTGGCGAAAGCAAGACTCTTACCGCTACTACAACTTTGACCGCTAGTGACCTACAAAGCTGTAAAGCTGTGAATACCACTACCTTCATTGGCACTCGTGCACAAGAAGAAGTACTCCGCGTTCTTGTGGATGACGAAATGTCACTACTAGCTACCGGCAGTGCAAGCGCAGAGATAACCCTCATGTGCCCTACCCCAGGTCGTGGCGGTGGGCAGACTCTCGGCACCGCCACTACCGCTGAACTTCCAGCAGCCCTGCCTGCAACTGGTGGTGAAGCAAACCCTATGCTCATCCTGCTTGCCAGCATCATGGCTTACGGAGTTGCATACTTCCTCCAGGGACGACGCCAGCTCGGCCAAAACCGCGCCTAATCAGTTGTCAAAGCGTAACCACATTGACAAACATCACCGTATGTGATATATTGGGTATATTAGTAAGTGTGTGTTGAAAGGGAGAAAACGCCACATGAATAAAATTCGTCTCTATATCGTCAGCCTCGGCCTTCTGCTCAGTGGTGCTCTGGCTCTAAACGCCTTTACTCCTAGCGTATCGGCGGCCCAGGTTCGCGACTGTGATAGCAACGCCATCATCTACTGTGGTGCCCTCTCGCAGCAAGAACTCCTGAACAAATACAACCAAAACAGCCCTGGCGACCTGCCCGCTATCTTCTCCCACTATGGCATTAGCAAGGCAGACCTTGCTGGTGGCACTATCAAGCAAGGTGTCATCTACAAGAACGGCGAGATCAAAGTCGACGGTAAAGTTGTCGCAACCGGCGCACACAGCGTTGGCCGGCACAATATGCCAGGCAGCCGCGCCATCACCATCAACGGCAAAACCTACTACGAGCGTACCGACACCCGTAACTTCCAATCACCTTCTATCGAAGCTTTCGTGATCATGAAGAACGGCAAGTTCTACCGAGCTGTCATGAAGTCCTGCGGTAATCCAGTCGTTGCAACCCCAACCCCTGAACCACCAAAACCTGAGTTTGAGTGTGTCAACCTCACGGTGACCGAAATCACCCGCACCAAGCGTCGCTTTACCGCAGAAGCAACCGCAAGCGGTGGCGCAACCATCGAAAAGTATGAGTTTGGTTTCGGTGACGGCATGGGCATCACGGTTACGGACAAGTCGTACACCTACGACTACAAGAAGACCGGCACCTTTACTGCAAGTGTCGTCGTACACGTCAAAGTAAACGGCGAAATCAAAAAGGTAACGAGCCCAGCTTGTAAAAAGCCGGTCACGATCAACGATGAAAAGATCAAGGTCTGTGAACTCGCAACCAAGCAGCTCATCACCATCAACAAGTCTGAGTTTGACGCAACTAAGCACTCAATGAACCTGAACGACTGCAAGGTTGTCCCACCGACTCCAGCTGACATCCAGGTCTGCGAACTCGCAACAAAGAACATCATCACGATCAAAGACAATGAGTTTGACGCAAGCAAACACAGCAAGGATCTGAACAACTGCAAGGAAGTTCCTCAGGTGCTCGCCTCAACTGGTCCTGAGGCTATCATCGGTGGCCTGTTTGGCTCAAGCGCACTCGGTTACGGTGCCTTCAGCTACTTCCAGTCACGCAGACACCTCATCGACAAGCTACTCGGTCGACGCTAAATACATAAGAACCTCCCGCTCACCCGGGAGGTTTTTTGATCTATACTAGATATATGAGTAAACGAGCAAAGAAACGCACGAAACGCTACCAGGGCGAGGACGCACGGCGAACCGCTCCAGCTTCGAACGAGCCAGTAGTTCATCGTTACGAAGCCGTAGAACGTTCACGATTCAGTGAATGGTGGCAGCCACGCAGGAAACTATTTCGTTTTGGCGCTATCGCCGCCGCGGTTGCTACCGGTAGTATCTGGTTGCTCATCGAGCTGTTTCAGCTGATCTTTTAGCGGCAGCTTGAAGCCAAACGTACTTCCCTTGCCTTCTTTGCTGTCGAACAGGATCGTTCCGCCATGCGCGACGATAACCTTTTTTGCCATATAAAGCCCGATACCTGTACCGTCCGGTCGCTGTTGACGAGCGTTCGTGGCACGGAAGAATTTCGTAAAGAGCTTTGGCTGCTCATCCTTCGGCACACCGATACCCGTGTCAATAACCTTAAAGACAACCCCGCTACTGTCTTTGTGTAACTGAACGGTTACCTTGCCCCCAACCGAGTAAAAGATCGCGTTGTCCATAAAGTTCATCATCACCTGACGCAGTTTATTCTCGTCACCGCTCACGACAATGCGTGTTGTCGGTTTTTTGTACTCGATAGATACCTGCCGACTCTTTGCCGTGTCGCTGAGCTGCTCGATCTCCTCCTGCGCAAGCTCGGCAAGGTCTATATCGCTCATTTCGAGCACGAACTTGCCAGTCTGCAGACGCGAAACGTTCAGAAAGTCACCGATCAAGAACACCATGCGCTGAGAGCTCTCATACGCCTGCTGCAGTACCTGGCGCTGCTCCTTCGTAATCGTACCGACATCACCATCGAGGACCATGCTCACAAATCCCTTTACCGATGTGAGCGGCGTGCGAAGCTGGTGCGAAGCCATGCTGATGAACTCGTCCTTTGCTTTATCGAGTTCTTGCAGCTTTTGGTTGGTTACGCGCAGTTCCGCAGTCGCGTCCTCAACTCGTCGCTTCAGCTGGACGTTAAACTCTGAAATTTCCTGGAACCGGAGCATACTCTGAATCGCGATGGCGAACTCGTCACTCACGATATCAATAAAATCGAGATCCTGACGTCGATAATGCGTACCGTTCTGTTTATAGCCGAGCATGAGATAACCTACGACACCAGCCGGTGAGCGGAGCTGGCTCACGACACTAATATTCATACCATCAAGCTCGCTGCCAATCTCGGCGTCATCATCGAGCATATCAAAGGCAACCAGCTGGATATTGGTAGCGAGCATGTGGCTCTGTGTCACGATCGGGAGCGGATGCTCAGCTTGGGCTGGCAGTGTCGTGTAGGCGACCCGCTGACCGGCAGCCTGTTTATGCGTCAGGCTGACCGTTACCGAAGAGGCCCCGAGAATACGCATCAAGTTACGAGAGGAATCCTCGAGCAGCTCTTGTAACGTATCTGACCGTACAAAGATACCCGTCATGTCGTCGATCGCTTGCTGCGTATTATATGTTCGTCGGAAGAAGATACGCTGGGTTATCTCGTCAAAGAAGCGCATGAGCGGCGAAACGCCCAGCCCCACAACCGCGGCAAGACCGAACAAGAGGTATTGCCGATCTAGTGGCAGTGAGCCAAACCCGAAGAACTGTGTCACACCAAAGAGCACACCGAACCCGTAGAGACAGAGCACGGCCACGAGCGCGAGTACATAGGATAAAGTACGGATAATTGCACGCCGGATATCAAAGAGACGATGCCGTACGATCGCATACGCTACCAGACCCGCAAACACAACCGAGTAGAGAGGACTCAGAACAACCAGGTGGTTCCACTGAAACACCACCGGCAACACAAAGTTACCGACCGGCACGAGTGTGAACAGCGCCGAGGTGCCAGCCAGGAGGTATCTGAGTTGGACTTTTACGATGCCATGAGCCTTTATCGTACGGTAGATAAGTACGAGCACTCCACCACCGGCGCATATCAGCGCATGGGGCAAAAAGAGCGCCATGCCTGGACCCGGTACAGGCGATTGATGAAAGTCCGTAAAGAGAAAAGGCGACACCGCTGTTGCAGCAGCAAGAACAGAGAGGGTAGCCACGGCCAAAAATAATCGGCGGTGCCTGCCCTCCAAACGCTTGGCAGGGAACGCGATCGCGAGCAAGAAAAACGAGGCGTTCTGAACCACAACAAAAAACATGATCGCCCGAATCCAAAACAGTGTTACGAGGTCATTTTCCGCGTGCAGTGAGAAATACGTCGTGATTGACCAGCCTACCAGTCCTATCGAAACACTGAGCAGGAGTTGGTTCGTAATGCTTTTTGGATTCTTTAGCAAAACCGCCAGAGCGATGAGTGAGGTCGTGACCGTACCGAGCACTAGTGCGATAAGCTCAAGCATGTTAGCTCTATTCTACCGCTTTGCGAGACCAACGGCTACTCTTGTTTTGCCCGCTCCATCAGCGCCTTCATTATCTCGTCGCGCTGTTCTGGCGTATCATCCTTGGCTGGTGCGATATCGAGGATATCGTGGAACCTGACATGCCGACGCATACTCGGCATGTCTTCACCAAGAGCAATGCGCTTAGCGATGTACGATGCGAAGCCGCAGACGATACTGACGGTTCCATAGAGGTGCGGACGAGAGACGAGGCTGTGACCTACTTCTGAGAGCGATAAGAGATTACGGTACGAAACATGTTCGGGACCCACGATCGCCATAGCGTACCTCGCCTTGTCCTGCTCTGTCATCTCCTTTGTGAGAAGGTCTTCAGTAATCTCCCCGAGCAGACCATGAAAGATTTCCCTCTCAGGGTCAAGATCAAACCTCTCCACATCAACCAACACACTGTCTTCGAGACTTGTGAGCATCACGACTGGGATCTTTGCCTGACGTGCAGCCAACCTGATGCGCACTTTCATCGCAAGATCATCGACGACATCAAACACGATATTGAGCCCGTGGTCACCGGTGATGAAACTGTCGAGATTTTCCCTAGTGAGACCGTCAGCATAGGTTTCTACCTCGGCGTAGGGATTGATCTCATAGACATCACGAGCAGTAATCGCTGTTTTTTGCTCGCCGACGCTTGGCAACCCCACCCTGACCCGGTTCAGGTTCGTCGTTTCGAAGATATCCCGGTCGGCCACTTTGATGTGATTCGAGATGCCACTATACGCCATAGCGAGCGCAATGCCATTGCCAAACGAGAGGCCGGCAACACCCGCAGTAAATCGCGAGAGAACCTGTTGCTCCTCAGGGTTAACAAGGAGATTCGTTCGGTTTGTACGCAAGATAAAGAGCTCTTTCTCGTCTAGTATATGTAGCAAAAGCCCGGACCACGGATAGTAGACATACGAACCCACAAGTTGTGTGTCAGGTGCCGCACGCTGAGCAATAAACTGTTCGAGCGCTTCCTCAAAGGCTGGCGTATCGATAAGATCAGCGTGCTGGATCTCAAACAACTCGCGAAGTTGTGACGGGTAGATATCCTTATATTGCCACGCCTTCTCTTTTAGTGTCGTAACTTCCGCCAGATCATACTGGCCTTCACGTAATATCGTCGGGGTGTAGCGTGTCATATGCCTCATTTCTTGTCTTTAACAACCCATTGCTGCTTAATACCTGGCCGGAAGTAGTCAGGATGCTCATAGGAATGCAGATGGACAGTCGGCTTCACAACATCACCCACCATACGATGTGTCTCCCGATACTCGGAGCTCTCCCGTAGCAAGCTGTCGTGGAGGCACTGCTGGACGCGCGTCCGGAGAGCTTCGGTTGCTGGCACGCCGGCCATAAGCTCGACGTTTACGTTGAAATGCTGACGTCCTTCGCGGCTGTAGTCCACGTGCATGGCGAATTTCCCTGTCACCTCATGACTCAAGCGATCATCTTGTAGAGGGCGGCGGATGAAATCTGGATAAATCGTAAAAGCAAAGTAGCTCACGCTGAAATCATTTCGTTCATATACATAGACATACGGCAGGTTCCATAGAGAGTCTGTGATACCCGCTTCCTCGGCAGCCTGTCCGACATCATAACCGGTTGCCGCCAGTCTGCTGCATGCATCGGCTTGAGTCATGACACCGCCGTAATCCTTCAGGTCATAGCGGACGAGCGGAATGCCACTATATGCCGTGCAAAAAAGATTATGATCTTGCTCATCAAAATAAAATAGTTCGGGATTGTACTGGGCGAGCGTTGGCTGGCGCTTGGCTTCGGGAAAAAGCGCGGCCAGTTTATCAGCCGCCACAAGATGACGACGGACCATCACCGTCTCCGGTGTCTCGTGCGCCATCGTGCCGAGATCGACTGCACCATAGTGATTGAGTGAGAACCGGAGCGGATCGGCCGGCTTTGTAACCCCCGCCACATAGTCGCGAAACTTTTCCGTGAACGCTTCTGCCGAAAAAACAAAACCAAGCTTGTAGTCTTCCCATACGACACCCTGCCGGGATCCATCATCGAGTATGTCTTTTAGGAACGGAGCATACGCGCCGATGATGATCTGGTCGAAATCTTTACCGAGCTGCTTCACGGCATTAATCACTTCCTGCTTGTGAATACCTGGGGTAATGATACTCAGATCATAGTCACCATTTTCCGCGGCGATCTTGAGGGCACCGTAGGTAAAGAGCCCACCGATCCACGCTCCCATCGGAAACGCAACGATATAGAGCGTACTTTGCTTTTGAGCGTAAAAATTATTACGGAGATAGAGCTCGGCCGAGATAGCATATTGCCAGTCCTGGGAATGTTCTCGTGGAAAATAATACGGCTCGCCCGTCGAACCTGAGGTCGTTGAGATAACCCACTGTCCCCGAGAGAACTCCCCATCCCAACAGAGCATGTGCTTTGGGTATTTACGTAAGTAATTGTCCTTGTCGATGGCGGGAATACGGGCAAAATCATCGATCGTACGGACATCACTTGGCGAAAAATGATGCGCTTTCAGGAAATCCTGGTATGCGGGGACCCGAGCGGCCATCGCATGAAAGAGATGGAGCGCCCGGACCTGACCACGGCGCAACCACTTCTCCTCAGGCTCACGCTGCAACCGAAAGTGGAGGCTTTCGGCATGGCGGTATCCGCGCGGCAAGAGCAACTTTGTCATGTGATGTCTTTTTTCTTTTAGTGCTTTGCCCGAATTGTACCATGCCCACCCTGCCTTGCCGACCCCTGGCGCCGAAGCTGCTATACTAAACACCGAAGAAAGCAAAACAAAAATGCCATCCATATCCCATCGACTTGATTCTTTTGACAGTAGCGACTTTCGCAATGTTATGTTGCGAAAACGTGAACTCGCCGATCCTATCGACCTCAGTATAGGCACCCCCGAGGAGCTCACCGCACCACATGTCAAAGCCGCTGGCATTCACGCGATCACCGCCGATAAGACTACTTACGCTCCTGCGAATGGACTCCTGGAGCTTCGTGAGTCTATCGCGCGTAAACTCCAGGCCGAGAATCGTATCACGGTTGACGCAGACCAAGTAACGGTCGTCCCAGGGCTCACCACCGGACTACTCCTCCTCTATATGGCAGTCCTCGATCCGGGCGACGAGGTGCTCATCATGGACCCCTCCTATCCACCGTACGAGCACCTCGCTACCGTCGTTGGCGCGAAAGCGGTAAAAGTACCAACCCTCCCTACGTTTCATCCAGACATCCCTGCAATCGAAGCAAGCATCACCGACCAAACCCGCGCCATTATCCTCAATACCCCCAACAACCCGACAGGGGCCGTATACCGAAAGGAAGATCTGATCGAGATAGCGAAGCTCGCGAAAAAACACGACATCTGGCTTATTTCAGACGAGATCTATGAGCACTTTGTGTACGAGGGAGAGCATTTCAGTGTCGCCAGTGCCCATCCGGACGTCATCACGATGAACGGCTTTTCGAAAAGCTACGCGATGACTGGCTGGCGCCTCGGATATATCAGTGGACCTCGCCACATCATCGAGGCTCTCAACGAACTGCAGCAATATGTCGTATTCTCAAGCAGCACTATCGCTCAATACGCCGCTATCGAGGCGATCACCCGTAGACCGGCAGCTGATCACAAAAGCTACGAGAAAAAACGCGCCCTTGTCTTAAAACGCATGGCTCAAATGGGCTATGAGCTGCACGGTGCCGAAGGGGCCTACTATGCTTTTTTCCAGACGCCGCATGGCATGACTGATCTTGAATTCGTCGAGCTGGCCGCCAAGCACAATGTCCTTTTGGTACCTGGTCGAGCCTTCTCCTCGCATCACGGATTTGTGAGGCTCTCATACGGGACGTCCTACGATCAACTCAAAAAAGGGCTTGATATTCTGGAAAACCTCACCAAAGGGTCTACAATAGAACCATGACAAAGATCGCCATTATCGAAGACGACAGCGTTATCTCACAAATGTATCGGATGAAATTTGAGGCTGACGGCTTTGAAGTCCAGATCGCCAACAACGGCCGGGATGGCGTTGCGCTCGTTCAAGAGTTCGCTCCGGATATGGTTCTCCTCGATATGCAGATGCCGATCATGAACGGCGACGAAGCGCTCAAAAATATTCGAAAAGAAGACTGGGGCAAAACTGTACCAGTTATGATCCTGACAAACCTCGGCGAGGAAGAAGCGCCGAGTGATATCCGTTCACTGGGTATCGAAAGCTATATCGTCAAGGCTGATCTCACACCTCGTCAGGTCGTTGAACGCGTCAAGACGACACTTGGTCTGGCGGGATAGTTGACCGAGCGGCACGGATAACGTTATCAAACAATGCACAGATCGTAAGGGGGCCAACGCCTCCTTTTTCAGGGGTGATCGTGAGGTCATGGCGTTCACGAACATCCGACGCCACATCGCCGACGATCTTACCGCCCTCGCTACTCGTGCCCGCATCCACAACCACCGTTTCCGGTCGCAACATATCACTCGTGATCAAGCCTGCCGTACCAGTAGCGCTCACGACGACATCGGCTGACTGCACGATACTCGCCAAGTCATCAGTTGGCTCACTGACTACTGTCACTTTGTAGCCAGAATTCCGCCACATACGAGCGAGTGGCGCGCCAACGAGCCTACCCTCGCCGACAATCACCACTTCTTTGTTATTTAGATCGACATTATACCCAGCGAGCAACCAGTTGATCGCCATCGGGGTCGCCGGGTCGAGCACCGCCCTGGACCCGAGCGCATCAACGTCCTTTTCTGGCGCAACTGCTTCCACCAACTCGTCTGTCCGGGTCGGATCTGCCAACGGCAGCTGCACGATGATGCCGTGAACCGTCTCATCGGCGTTGAGGCGTTCGATCAACTCAGGGGCCTCATCTTCGGTAACGCGGTGGCCCTCTACTTCGATGAGGATATCTTCGCCGTACGTTTTCTTGAGGCGAACATAGGTATCGATCACAGGATTATCACTCGTTTGTACGATAACGAGCTTTGGAAATACCTTCCAGGCCTGACGAAGGCCACGCACCTGCTTTGCCTGGCGCTCTTTGATATAGCTCGCAAGCTCCGATCCATTCAGTAGTTTCATTACACCCAGTCTAACAGATATACTAGAGGAAATGATCATCGACCCGTACACCTGGCATCAGTTAACTATCGAGGAAAAAGTAGCAGCTTCAGCCGACACCGTTGCTATCCGATTTAAGCGGCCGGCTGGGTACCGGTTTCGCGCGGGCCAATACGCCATCGTACGAGCAGCCGTCGATGAAGGCCGGTCGCTGATCAGACAGTATTCGTTTAGCTCAGCGCCTGACGATGATATGCTTGAGCTCCTGATTCAACGTGAGCCAAATGGCGCGGTTTCAAACTGGTTCTACACCGAAGCCCAGTCTGGAGATGTCGTTGAGCTTTCCCAGCCGTTTGGTAACTTTACTCTGGAGCCAGGCAGCCACCGACCAGCACTCCTCATCGCTGGACGTGTCGGCATCGCCCCTTACCTCAGTATGCTGCGAGAGGATAACTCCCATAAGCTTTCGCTACTATATAGTGTTCGCACCGAAGAGCAGGTCTGCTTCCCAGAGCTACTGAGCGCCTATCGTTCCCAGATCATCATCACTTCCCATACTCCTCGTATCGATAAAACCCTTCTTGCACCACTGCTCGAAAACCACCCGCTTGTCTACATTTGTGGATCAAAGCAATTCGTTGATGCCATCATGCACTACGTACTTGAAAACGGTGTCGCAGAAAACGACGTTCGTCGCGAGCTTTTTACCCTTCAATAGCAGAAGGTGTATACTGAGACTACTATCTGTTTGTGGCCGTGCTCATTCATTTTATAAACTACGGCTCGCTGCATCTTCTGACCAGAGGGTCGTATAACCTGGATTCATCCTACGCCAGGAGGGATGATGGAAAACCGTAAAGCACCCAAACTGAAAAAGCGTACACCCACGAAAAGTGAGGCACAGCTACAGTTCATGGCCGAAAGCATGCCACAAAAGATCTTTACTGCCACTCCTGAAGGCAAAATCGATTATCTGAGCCCCCAGTGGGAACAGTATGTCGGCATACCAGCTGTGCAGTTTATTGATAAGGGATGGGATCAGCTCTTTACGGACGAAGAATTTAGGCACATAGCCAAACTATGGCGTCACGCAATGAAGACTGGCGAGCCCTTCTTTGTCGAACATCGCCTACGGCGCCATGACGGTGAGCATCGCTGGCATATCACCCAGGCCCGTGCGATGCACGACAAAAACGGCACCATCGTTAAATGGTTTGGCTCCAGCACAGACATCAACGACACGAAAACCTCTCAAGAACGTGAGCATAAACTCACCCTACAAGCTCTTTCTCTAACTCGAGAGCGCGAAAAACTACTTGCGCTCAACGCGTCAAAAGATGAGTTCATATCTCTCGCGTCCCACCAGCTTCGTACGCCTGCAACGATCGTCAAGCAGTACCTCAACATGATCCTAGACGGCTATGCTGGAGCTATTTCACCAGAACTGAGAGAGATGATCCAAAAAGCAAACGAAAGCAATGACCGTCAAATAGAAATCGTCGATGATCTGCTGCGTGTCGCACGTCTCGACGCCGGCAAGATAAAACTCGTCAAAAGTGTTACAGGCATTATTCCCCTCGTCCAAGAGGTAGTCACCGAACACCTCACGATCATAGAAGAACGCAAACAGACGACCGCTATCAACTACAACGAAAGCGGCATTAGTGCGATGATCGATCGTTCGCGCATGAAGATGGTGCTTGAAAATCTTCTGGATAACGCCAGCAAATATTCGCCTGAGGGTAAAAAGATTACGATTACGGTCACGAAACGCACTGACGCTGTAGCGATCGCTATCAAGGACGAGGGCGTAGGGATCGACGAGGAAGATATGCCGAAATTATTCCGTAAATTCTCACGCCTCAACAACTCCCTCTCGGTCGCCGTAGGGGGCACTGGACTCGGCCTCTACTGGGCAAAGCGGATTGTCACCCTCCATGGGGGCATGATCGACGTTCGGTCAAAACCAGGGGCTGGTTCAGTCTTTACGGTCGTATTGCCCGGCAAGCCTGTCTCTATCTGAGAGATTTTCTCAAATAAAAAACGCCGACCGGTAGCGAAAAGATCGACGTTCTTTATTTGGAGGGCCAGGAGAGACTTGAACTCTCGACACCCTGCTTAAGAGGCAGGTGCTCTAACCAGCTGAGCTACTGGCCCGTAACTCGAAAAACTATACCAAAATACCTCTGTAATTACAAGGCCTAGCTTTATATATGGCTCAAATTGCCCGCGACTAAGAAATCAGTCGCACGCGTAGGAAAATAACACGAAGCAACACCGCTACCACATGCACCGCCGCACTTAGAAAAACTGCGGCCGCCAGGAAATACAGCGCGGCCAGTATCGGTGACGAAGACAGCGCAGCCGCGACCAGAGTCGGAATAACTGGAGCCAGAATCTCGAACGCAAACCACACAAATAACGCGAGACAAATGAGCCCAAACGTACGTATGGCAAGCTGCTCGAATGACTGGGCAATAAAGGTTTTCTTGTCGGTATTTTTGAATCCCAAGAGATGTGCGAAGGTCATAACATCGATGAAAAGAGATAAGAGCAACAAAATCAGGTAGTATGCGGCGAAACCGATGACCGCCCACGTACAAAAGATGACGATATTTGCCACAAGTTCACTCGAGTTTAGTTGGTGCGCGATACGCTCATACGTCTGCCACAGGCTACCGGTATATAAACGAATAGCCTCACGATATTGCTCGATATACTCACCGAGATATAAAAACGGCATCAATATGACACTGATAACTGTTACGGAAAAGATGACAGAAACGGTGCCACTTAAAAAAGAAGGGGCTAATATCTCGAGAGATGATGACCGTTCAACGCTCATGGGTATAGTTATAGCTTATTTCACCCATTCCGACTAATACCGTCTAAATGATTATCGTTTACTTTTTACGCTTTTGCTTATACATTGTAATCATCACATCTTTAACGAGGATCTCGTATGGCTCAAAAGAAAAAGACAGCAACGAAATCGCGCTCCCGTTCATCGCGAACAGTCAGCAGTAAAGGTTCCGCTCTGAGCAGACTCAGGGATTCTATAAACAAGGCACCTATCTTAGCCCTTTTTGTGGTTCTTTTCGGTGCATTAGGTGTTTACTTCCTAGTAAACACCTACGCACTACCAGCCTGGAAAGACGTCCCGGCCAATGATGCCGCACGCGGACTTAACTATAACGGCCTAAAACGTGATGCAAATGGTCCATGTGGTCCAAACGGCTTCAAGGTTGAGCAGGCGAACGAAAATGCCGACCACGCCTGTACGCACCCAGACCCAGGACCCCAGGGCGTCGATATCCGTGAACGTGACAAGAACATCGACAAAGAACTCACCGATCTCGCAGCATATGACGCGAAATACATGACAGCCGGCGAGGACGGCACCATCCCCGAGGGAACACCTCCGTTCGAAGCAGCTAACGTTAACGGCGGCTACAGCCTGAGCGAGATAGCTGGTCGTGCATGGCCTTGCATCGGTGAAGGCACCGAAGGTCCACGTGTCCGCTGGCTCTATGTGTACAAAGCCGGAAACACCGACCGACTTCCTTCACTCCGTGACAACTTTGCAGCGATTGCGCGACGCGTAACCGCCGTCGTCTACAACAGCAGTATGGCAAGCGGAAGCAAGCCGCAAAAAGTCCGCTTCGCGACAACTCCAGAGTGTTCGCTCCGCAATGCATCCGTGGCCATCACAGGCGACATAAATAACTTCGGCAACATCAAGTCACAGCTAAGGGCTAAGGGCTATGATCGCGATGACCGCAAGTATATCGTTATGGTTGACTCGGCTGGCGGCTGTGGACTCGGCGACCTATACGCGACCGACTCGAACTCACCAACTAACCGCAACAACAGTGGAAACATGTTTGCAGCTATCTGGCGTCCTTGCTGGAACTATGCTGAACCGCACGAGCTCGGCCACATGCTGGGTGCAGTCCAAAACACCGCTCCTCGCTCAACTGCCGGCTACCACTGTAACGATGACAATGACGTGATGTGCTACGACGACGGCACAGCTCGCAGCACTATGACTAACCCATGTACCGCAGCTATCAAAAACTGGATGTATGACTGTGGATTCAACGATTACTACGACCGAGGCGCAGAAAACTCATACGTCTCCACCCACTGGAATATCGCTGAAAACCAGTACCTCACCCAGTAAATCCAGCCCATAGTAGCCTGGAAGCATAAAACAGACTCGGGATATTTACTCTCGAGTCTGTTTACTTCCTCTATTGTCCAGTAGTAGGCACTACTGTTTCAGTAGGGGCCGGCGTCGAGCCACCGCCCGTGAAGTACGGTAGCCCAAACAGTGCAAGCAATACCAGCACTATGAGGGCGATTATTGCAACGATCGGTCCGCTAGAATTGTGATCTTTTTCAACAATTACCGTCCTGTCATCTTGTTCAGCCATAGAAGCTCCTTTCTCGTTGTTTTGCGGCCGCGTGTAACGCTACCACTACAGCCACTTTTGCACGAGCCCGCACGAAAAACTGTGAGATATCTCACTGATTCTATGAGTAGCTTTGGCTACTATAGTGGTAAGCAAGAACGTTTCCGAACATTCTGCTCATGCCACGCCTACATAGAGTAAACCCTACCCTCATCCTGTATGTAGGCAATCGGCCGCACCTCCATTGTGAAGAGCCTCGAGATATTTCGAGGCTCTTTTTGGTACACCCGGCAAGAGATCGTCTCTCTTAGATGCTGGCAGACAAGATTCGGTGCAGCGAACAACGCGAGCGCTACTTACGGCAGAGATTTTCCGAAGGAAAAACTCGTGGTCGCAAGTTTGGATCCTGCGGAGCTCCAAGAAAATAGACCTACATGAACGTAGGTCTATTTTCTTGGTACACCCGGCAAGATTCGAACTTGCGACACCTGGTTCCGAAGACCAGTGCTCTAATCCGCTGAGCTACGGGTGCATGTAAGCTAGGCTATTATAACAGATTGAATCCCACTCTCCCACTCCTATTGCTGCCTATACCTTTGTGCAAATTCGCGCACGTGTATGATTTTGCATATATTGGTGTATTTGGAGGAAAATACATACAATAGTAGCAACATGCAGACATTAGCCCAAGAACCACTCGCCCCATATACGTCACTCAAGTGCGGCGGTCCAGCTGAGACGCTTCACCTGCCTCTCCACCGCGAAGAAGTCATCGAGTTACTCGCACAGACAAACCCAAGCGACCACGTATGGCTACTTGGCTTCGGCTCAAACTGTCTTATCAGCGATGAAGGGCTACCAGACACGACCATCCTGTGGCGCGGCGGTGAGATCACCCAGGATGGCGAGACGATTATCGTTGATGCCGGCGTCTGGTGGGATAGTCTAGTCAAATACGCCATCACTAACGGCCTTTGGGGTCTTGAGCTCATGAGTGAGATTCCGAGCAGCGTCGGTGGAGCTGTTTTTGGCAATATTGCCGCATATGGCCAGCAAGTCTCTGACACCCTACTATGGGTCGAGGTCTTTGACCGTAATACCGGCAGCACTCGGATCCTCGAGAAAAACGCCATCGAGTTCGCATACCGTGAAAGTTCACTGCAAACACAGCCCCACCTCATTATCCTGCAAGTTGCCTTCAAACTTTCCCACGAACCACTTCATGAGCTCAAGTACGAATCAGCTCTCAATATCGCGCATAAGCTAGGCGCTGATATCAAAACGCTCACCGGCCGGCGCGAAACAATCGTTGAAACGCGTCAACGAGCTGGCTCGATCTATCATCCTGATGATCCCGAAGCTGAGCGCACCGCCGGATCATTTTTCAAGAACCCGATGGTTACCAGAGAACAGGCTACTGAGCTTGCTCGGTTTGATGAATCGGGCAAAACACTCGAGCGCATCCTCGCCCAGAACCAGATCCACGGCGGCAGTTCACACCGTGCATCGGCCGCCCACGTATTGCTCGCGGCCGGTTTTCAGCGCGGGCAAACCTGGGGTAATGTCCGCCTCCACCCGAAGCACGTACTCAAGATAGAGACACTTCCCGGTGCCACCGCCAGTGAGGTATACACAGTTGTACGCGAGATTATCGATACAGTTCATGAGCAGCTCGATATCACACTAACCCCTGAAGTTCGGTTTTTGGGTAAATTTTAGCCAATTTAGCTATATTTTTATATCACATTTGGTATAATAATGGCTATGCAGAACTATAAACGCCGCATCGGCACCCTCGTCCAGGAGACTCGCATCAGTCGCGGCATGACCCAATCACAGCTCGCAGACGCCCTCGGCACCAGCCAGAGCGCCGTTAACCGTATCGAAAAAGGCGGCCAAAATGTCTCTTTGGAGATGCTTGCTCGTATCGGCGAAGTTCTTTCTAGTGAAATCGTTTCCCTTAATACTCCTGGCGCCAACCTGCGCGTCAATGGCGGCAAAAAACTATCTGGCTCTATCGAGGTTAAAACCAGTAAAAACGCTGCCGTCGGTCTTCTCTGTGCTGCCCTTCTAAACAAGGGTACGACTACACTTCGCCGCGTCGCTCGCATCGAAGAGGTTAACCGCATCATCGAAGTGCTCAACAGCATCGGCGTCAAAACCAAGTGGATCGACGGTACCAACGACCTCGTCATAACCCCTCCTGCCAAACTCAAGCTCGAATCGATGGACATCGAAGCCGCCAAAAAGACTCGGACCGTTATCATGTTCCTTGGCCCGCTCCTCTACCAGTACAACTCATTCCGCCTCCCCTATGCTGGCGGCTGCAGCCTTGGTACCCGAACTGTTGAACCACACCTTGCAGGCCTCCGTGCCTTTGGTCTCGATGTTGAGACAAAACCGAGCACCGACTACTATCAGGCAAAAGTGAAAGCCAAGGCGCCCGAAAAAGCGATCGTACTCACTGAGCGCGGCGACACCGTCACTGAAAACGTCGTCATGGCAGCGGCACTCAACCCAGGCACAACGATCATTCGTAACGCCAGCCCTAACTACATGGTGCAAGACGTCTGTTTCTTCCTCCAGAAGCTTGGTGTCAAGATCGAAGGTATCGGCACGACGACACTTCGCATCACCGGTCTCAAATCGATCAAGAAAAACGTCGAGTACTATCCATCCGAAGACCCTATTGAGGCGATGAGTTTTATCGCAGCAGCAATCGTCACCGACTCCGAGCTTACGATCACCCGAGCACCGATCGAATTCCTAGAACTTGAACTCGCAACACTCTCTGAAATGGGCCTTCAGTACGATATGAGTGATGAATACCCAGCAAACAACAAGCAAACTCGCCTCGTCGATCTCACCATCAAACGCTCAAAGCTCACTGCGCCGAAAGATAAGTTACATGCCCTGCCATTCCCTGGTATCAACATGGATAACCTGCCTTTCCTTGGCTTGATCGCGACTGTCGCAAAAGGTCGTACGCTCGTTCACGACTGGAGCTATGAAAACCGCGCAATCTACTTCCTCGAGCTTTCGAAGCTTAACGCCAGTATCGAAATGCTTGATCCGCACCGCGTCTACATAAGTGGTCCTACCAAATGGAAGCCAGCGGATATCGTTGCACCCCCTGCACTACGCCCAACGGTCGTTGTCCTGCTTGCGATGCTTGCTACTCCAGGTAAGTCTATCCTGCGCAAAGTCTACCAGATGGACCGGGGCTACGAACAGCTTGCAGCTCGTCTCAATACTATCGGTGCAGACATCGAAACGTTCCGCGAGATTTAAGAATCAGGCAGTGGCTGTAGTTTTGGCTGACCGCTCGTCCATACGATCTTGCCGGTCTGTTTCGCCGTCACAACCTGGCGCTGTGCTGCTTCAGTCATATACAGGGTGAGCCGAGGTTCATCGGTGCGATCCTCATACTTCGTGATATCGTCCGCTGTTTTGACTTCTTCTACTTTATACGCGTAGCGCATTCCGCCGTGATCAACATAGATGTCGTCGCCGGCGCTTAACTTTCCAAGGTGGTAAAACGGTGATTGTGCCTTGGTATCCATTGGCGTTAGGCCGAGGCTGAAACGATTAGCCGCAAGCACATAGTTACCACCCTCCTGAGGGCTGCCGCTTGGAGTTGATCGTTCTTGGACAGATGACTCGCCGTCACCAACCGCAATATCTGCGTTCAGTTTTGGAATATAGAGCCGATCCTTCCCCTGAACAGGTTTCTCCGATACCAGTTTTTTCGCCGTAGCATCGGGCGGCTCCACGACATAGAGAATCTCTGGCGCTAGATAGTTAACAAGTGCATAGATCCCAACTACAAGAATCAGTACAGGAAAAATAAACCGTTTGCGGCTCTTAGGCTTTTCGACACCCTCCCGATAGTTGTACTTCATTTCCGCTTAAGTATAGCGTAGAAAAACAGGATGGTTAAGGGAGGTGTATTTGTTTTTAGGTACATCCCATATAAAAAATACCGACCGCAAAGGTTGGTATTTTTTATATGGGGCGAACGATGGGGCTCGAACCCACGGCCTCCGGATCCACAGACCAGCGCTCTAACCAACTGAGCTACGTTCGCCATAACTAGCCAAGCAATTGTACCAAACAGGGGCGGTTTTGTCACCAGTGGTGCGCATTTTATGATTCGATAGTTGCCCAACCGCCCATATGGTCGCTATCGCCCACAAAAACGCCCGCATCAGCGACAGTTACGCCGCGGACGAGGATATTATCTATCACTAACCGGTTACCGAGTAATCGTTGCTGCCGTGGAGTCAACATGATGTCTCGATACTTTTCCGTAGGATACAGCATGCGCTCACGGACGCCCGCCTCGGCAAATACCGGTCGAAACCCTCGCCGAGCTAGCTTACGTTGCGCAGCTTCAAACCACGGTCCGTTAAAATCCCCTGCAATAACGGCCTCCTCTTCCAAATCGACAAGTTCGCACAGCGACTTCGACTGATTGACACGTTTGAAGTAATTTTTTGGTCTCGCACTCAGATGAAGACCAAACAAGGCAAGCTCCCCTATATGCGTCACTGCTACTTTTTTCTTATATCCTAGATCGTGGAATTCTACCGCTTCGATCTTTTGGCCAAACATCCCGATGTGCTCGTTCTTACGGTTGTGTTGTCCCCACTTACCTGGTTCATTGCCGGTAAGCATAGCGATCTGATCACCATTCTGGCCCCACACTTCCTGAAGCACTACTGCATCCAGATCCATGCCAAGTTCCATGAGCGCCTTAGCCTGGGAAGCGACACGGTCATGTTGCCGCTCAATAACACCAGACTCTTCTCGTCCTTTATCGTACAGGATGTTCCACGACACTACATTTAGCCGCTCACTCATAGTGAGCTTATTATACACGCACGAAATGTATCAGGATTTGCCGTTCAGATACTTCGTCGCGACGCTGAGTGCGAACGACGGCAAGATGATAAAGACACAAACGAACAGTAGTCGCTGGAGGATCTTCGAAAGATCAGACATCTCGTTATCGTTTTCCGCTGGCAGCGACAATATGAACGAGATACCGATAACACCAAACGCAAGGGATGCGCCCATAAATACTCGTGTTGCAATCTTTTGTACCATAGCTTCGTCTCCTTATTTCCTACTTTTCTTGTATTCCAAAATATCCCCAGGCTGGCAATCCAGAGCCTCACAGATCGCTTCGAGAGTCGATAACCGGATAGCTTTTGCTTTGCCATTTTTGAGGATCGATAAGTTTGCGAGTGTGATGCCGACGCGCTCGGAAAGCTCGGTGACGCTCATCTTACGCCGGGCCAACATGACATCGATGTTAATGATTATTGCCATACCTATACCGTCAGATCATTTTCAGATTTGATATCAACGGCATTTTGGACAAGTTTCTGAAATACTCCTGCAGCCATTGCAACCGCGAAGGAGACGAAGATGATCGCAAGCCCCACTACGATAACCCCCGGAGCGTCATCCCTATCAGCTGCGTAGTATACATACGGCATGCCCACTAGGAATAAACCGCTGATGCTGAGTCCGCAATACTTGATATACTTTAGAGCCTTAACGGAAGGCTCAGAAAATGCCGTACCGTGATCAATATAACCAAGCAGTTTCATCGCCTGATAAATCGCAAAGAAAAACGGAATAGCCGGAACATATAGGCCCAGCAAGATCGGTCGATAGTAGCCTACTCGATCAGAGGCGATGCCTGCAGGTAACGCGAAGACACACAGCCCAAGAATCAACAGGCCAAACGCCAGGACTGATAGTTTTAGGAAAAATGTTTCTCGCTTCATACATATCTTGATTACGTACTATTACCCTCTGTTTTAGCACATTATTTATCGTTTTACAATAAATTTATGTTGATAAAAAGAAATTTTGAGGTGATCATCAGACAAAAAAGTCACCTCTTCGGGTGACTTTTAAAATTCATATGGTGCCCGTTAGTGGACACACTTAGGAACTATTTATCGAGCTGTCCTACGATAATTCTTCCTGTTTCCATATCAAGAGTTACGACGTATGAATCATCACCAATTTCCGATTCAGCTGGGTGAGCTTCCTGGATGGTCGAATCATGGCAATGAGAATCTGCGTCTAGTCCCAAAAATGCATTCGATGCAAGCGTCCTGCGTAGCCTTTCGCTTGCAGCGTGGTACAGTCCATCTCGTTCGGTCATGAATTGAGTATAGCAAAGAAGCAAAAAATGCATTCTCTCGGAAAGTGCTTACGCTTGATACCTCATAGTGGGCGTGCTTAAACTTTCAAGACAGAACAATGCCCCGCAGTTTCCTAACGGGGCTATGTTCGTATTTAGTTGTAGTGCTCCGAAGGACTAGAGCCCTTCGGCGTAGTAGACGTTGCCGCCGAAGTGGTAGTAGCTCGGTGACGAGTGCGCGGGATCATCGATCTCAGGTGATATCTCTTCCGGACTGGCCGGCTGATCGGACAGTGAGCCCATCGATGTACTCCTCTACTTGGATCGGAAATACGAACAGCATTATTTTAAACTATTAACTATGCCTTGTCAATGTTGAGTCCGGGGTGGATATAGCTTGCTTGAAAAGAAAATGCTGCGCGCTTTCTTTTCTGCACTGCGCTACGCCGGAACCGCCGGCTATGATTTGCTGACGCAAATCAGCCGCCAACGCAAACCAACACGGATGCAGGATGAAAATAAAAAAGCACCCTGTGGGTACTTTTCATTTTCATATGGTGCCCCGGGGTGGATTCGAACCACCGGCCTTAGGCTTAGAAGTCCTCTGCTCTATCCAGCTGAGCTACCAGGGCATGACACCATTTTACATATACACTCTAGCAGTGAAAAACATTCAGCTAGATAGAGCAGTCTGCCGAATATATCTCTCTTCGGCTCGAGCATTCGCTCGAACTCTCAGGCAGCTGAGCTACCAGGGCGTACCTGCTATTGTATACTACGCTTCGCTGATTTGCCTGAGATGAAACACGATATCGCTCGAGTTTGACGGAATGTCCGTGCTCGACCACATCTGCGCGATCGAGTCGTCATCCTTCACGATAAATACCGCCGGAAGCTGCTCCGGCATGATGTCGTAGAAATCGCGTACATTCTCACCGTCAGGCGTGGTGACATCCAACAAGGCTACCTGGTGTGTGGTTTGTTTGTTGATCTCTTCTTTGAGGCGGGTAAACGTCTGGAGGTCTTGTTGACCGCCAGCGTAGAGAACATACAGGGCGGCTCCTTGTTTATCGGCAATGTGTGTAAAGTCGAGTCCCATGCTGTTCCCCTGGTTTTAATAACAATTCTTGGTGCGGGCGGCGAGAATCGAACTCGCATCACATGCTTGGAAGGCACGTATATTAGCCATTATACGACGCCCGCGAACTGAGTTATTATACCCCAGTTATTCGGTTATGTCAGCAGCAGTTATGGTCAATGTCTGGCCGGGCTGCAGCTCTCCGCTCAGGAGACGCTTTGCAACGAGGCTCTCAACAGTCCGCTGTACGACGCGACGAAGTGGGCGGGCACCGAGCTGTGGATCGTAGCCAAGCTCGATGAGTTTCGTTTTAGCCTCACCCTCGACAGTGAGCGAGACTTTTTGCGGCTCCAGTGTCTTGTTTATGCCAGCGATCATGAGGTCGATGATCTGGGTTAGCTCTTCTTTGCCAAGTGGCTTGAACAGGACGATCTCATCAAAGCGATTCAAAAACTCAGGACGAAACTGTCCAGTACTGATGAGTTCTTTGGTGAGTGCATCCTCGAACTGTTCGAGCTTTTCGCCCGCTTCGATGTGATGGCGTATCTGGTCGGCACCTGCGTTGCTCGTCGCGATCACGATCGTGTCACGGAAACTCACTTCGCGCCCTTTGGCGTCACGCATCACACCCTCATCGAGTACCTGCAGGAGTGCCGTCAGTACGGAGGTGTGGGCCTTTTCAATCTCATCGAGCAGGATAACCGAAAAAGGCTGTTTCATTACCTGCGCGCTGAGACTCATCGCGTCCTCAGCTCCGTCGGCGATCAATCGCTGTACGTCTTCGGCGCGCACAAACTCGTTCAGATCAAGTCGAATGAGCCGGTCCTCCCCACCGAAGTAAACTGCTGCCAGGCTCTTTGCAAGCTCCGTCTTTCCCGTACCGGTTGGACCAAGAAACAGGAATGTTCCGACTGGTCGTTGCTCGTTCCGAACACCAGCACGTGCGCGGCGTAGCGCATCGCTCACAACCTGCACTGCCCTGGTTTGGTTGATCATGCGCGCATGGATAAGATCTTCGAGATTGAGGAGCGTTTGCTTTTCTGACTCATCACTCGAGCCACCGACTCTCACCCCTTGGGTCTGTTCGATCGCGCGTTTGACCGATCCGCCCGTGACGAGTCCGTTTTCTGCATAACTTGCAGCGGAAGTTAGTACCTGGATAGCCTTGCCCGGCTGTGCCTGATCGTGCAGATAGCGTTCACTGAGTCGCAGCGCTTCTTTGAGCGCCTGATACATATAGGTAACTTTGTGCTGAAACTCGATCGTGATGAGTCGATCCTGTAAAACTGCCATCGTCTCCTCCGGTGAGCTTGGGGCAATCGTCAGACGATTGAGCGCACTTGCGAGTGCGGGGTTGCGTGATGAAATCTGCAGCCAGCGCTGTTCATCCATCGTCAGGATCATGCGTAGTGCCCCTCCCTCGAGTATCGGCAAAAGCAGCCGGCTCAGGTCGACAGACCCAACGCCCTCTTCAAAAAAGAGCTCTGCGTCATCGAGACAAATAATGACGTTTTTAGCACGGTAGGCTTCGAGCAGTAGTCGATTGAGCAGGTCTTCGAGTTCACCGCGCCCACTCGCTGCCGATATCAGCGAGCTTGCATCGAGGCTAATCACCTGTCGAAACTTGAGGGAGCTATCGAGATGAGAATCAGCTTGCATCAACTGCTCGGCAAATGCCCTGACGATAGTGGTTTTACCAACACCGAGCGGACCAACAAGTGCTACGTTCTGCTTGCCACCAGATGTAAATGTTTTGAGCATATAGTCGAGCGCGTCTTTGTGCGACTCCAGCTCGACACCCGACAGACCGCTTCGTATAGCCTGCTCACTGACGTTGATGCCAAACCTGTTAAGAAGCTGCATATAGCCGAAACTCCAGTCACGCGCTATACCACCAGTTCGCTTTGGCTGTTTGTACTTTTCGATCAAACTATCCAGATGCGTAAACCAGCCAGCCAGCTTCGGGAGATCATCTTCATCGAGCTGTAAGTGGGGCAAAAGTTGTACGAGTTCCGGGCTGGTCTTCGTGAGCGCCGCAACAACTGTCGACGCCTTGACGATGCCACTTGGTTGCATGTCACGTACTGCAGCCCAAACGAGCGGAATCGCTTCGGGGTCGTTACCAAGGACTTGCGTAAGCATTTGTGTCGAAAGGCCTGAGCGCACCATCAAGAACTGCGCGCTGGTCACTTCGGAAATCCTTGTCGCTAGTACTTGTGGCGTCAGGTCGCGAGGCAAGCGCCCCAAAAGATCAGCCTCCAATCTGCCATCGAGCGAGTCGGAGCTGTTTGCAGGCAATCGAGTCAAGTAACGCTTGTACCAGACAACAATCATCAACGGCCACACCGTGAGTGCGGCAAGGAGCCACCCGTAACTCGCATCAATCATAAGTAACAGCGTACCGACCGCGGCAAGCAGGCTAGCTACAATGGTCAGAATTAATACACCTGCTTTTTTGAGACTGACAGAAAACCTCGCAAGCTGTGCACGCTCACTATCAAAGGCAAAGCCAGTTAACGCCATGGCAGCCATCCTGTAACTACAAGCGGCAATGCGAGTATCGGCAGCAGTGGAATGGCCGGCCACAGCACAAGCCGTACGCCACCAATCATCGCCTCGAGCAAGATCGCCACGCTCCCTATCACGATCATGATCGATCGGATAACCGCGCCGAAGACCCGCGAGAACATCTGGTCAAACCAAGCCCGAAGAATAACTGGAAGCGGTGCCTTACTGACACCCTCTGCATCGATCTGACGAAACGGCTTAAAGAGGGTGCGAAGCGATAGTTCGATGGAGAAAAAGTCTGCTGTGTGATCAAAGCGGTTGCGGACCAACTTTAGTTGATCAAGCCACCCCAAACCGTACCACCACCGTAACAGCGAGACAAAAAGCATACGGTTATTGTAGCACTGTTTTTCCTCTGTTTATAGCGTCCGAAAAACGCGTTATACTGGGTAGCAATGATTCGTCCTACACATACGCAGCTCGTCGGCAAAGGCATCAAACGGCTCATGCGATTACGCGGAGGTGGCTCCGCCCTCCCAGGTCTTGTCGTTGAACGGCTTGATCCCGATTTCCTCTCACGCGCCCTCAGCGACCTACCCCATGGCGTCGTCGTCATCTCGGGCACAAACGGCAAGACCACTACGACAAAGATGGTGACCCAACTGCTCCGTGCACATGGCATGAACGTCTTCACGAACCCGAGTGGCAGCAACTTTACCCGCGGTATCGTTGCGAGCCTCATCGACAAAGTAAACCGTGATGGCAAGCTCGACGCTGACATCGCAGTTCTCGAACTCGACGAGGCTCACGCTGTCCATTTCATAAAAACGGTTCAGCCTCGATACAGCCTCATCCTCAACGTTCTTCGAGACCAACTCGACCGCTTTGGTGAGATCGATCACACCGCCAAGCTTCTCCAAAAGGTTGTCGATGCCACGACCGAAGGTGTCGTACTCAACCGTGAAGACAGTCTCGTGCGAGCACTCGCACCTGATGCAGCCAGCAAAAAGAAAGTGCAGTACTTTGGCCTCAGTCCAAACCTACGCTCACTGTTTCCGAGTGATGCCGAGATGCACGGCGGCAAAGTCACCAAGGAAAAGCTTCCAAGCCAACATAGCGGTGATGTTATTCTCGCCGAAATGAATGGTCGCTCGGCAACCTTTTTGTTTGGTACTAAGGCGCAAGAACCGATCGAGCTAAAGATAGATGGTGTCTATAACGTATTGAACGCCGCAGGTGCGCTCACCTTAGCTCGTATGATTTGCGGCGATTCTTCCGCTCTACTCAAAGAACTCACCGAAGTCAGGCCGGCCTTTGGCCGGGGGGAAGCAATCACGATCGGCGACGACCCGCTTGAAATTGTACTTGTCAAAAATCCGAGCGGCTTTCGCCTCGCTCTACGCTCGTACGCTGAAACCCCTGCTGCTACCATGATTGCTATCAACGATAATTATGCAGACGGCCGCGACATGTCATGGCTCTGGGATGTGCCCTTTGAGAGCCTGAATCCTGGTGTTGCCATGGTGAGCGGTATCCGTGCCTACGATATGGCACTGCGCCTGCAATATGACCTCGTTGATGTATCACATGTTATCCCGGAGCTTCCCGAAGCGCTTAGCAAATTTATCAACCACACTTCTGGCCGGCGACGGATCTACTGCACCTACACAGCCATGCTTTCCATCCGCCGCGAACTCGCAAAAAGCTACCCCGTGGAGGCTATCGAATGAGTCAATCTAAAACATTACGTATCCTCCATCTGTATCCCCGTGAGATGAATATCTACGGTGACTGGGGTAACGTTCTCACGATCATCCGCCGAGCCGAGTGGCACGGCTACAAAACCGAGCTCGTTCAACACCACCCCGGCAAGCCGTTTCCGAAAGACGTCGATATCGTCATCGGCGGCGGTGGGCAAGACTCTGGACAATCAGTCGTCAAAGAAGATTTGCTCCGAATCGCCGATGATCTCCGTGCGCTTGCAGACGACAATGTACCGATGCTCATGATTTGCGGCCTTTACCAGCTCTTTGGCCGCTTCTTTAAAACGGCAGATGGCGAAGTCATTCCAGGTATCGGCATCTTCAAGATGGAAACGCATGCTGGACCGACGCGGCTTATCGGTAACATCGTGACAAAAACGCCTTTTGGCGATCTGATCGGCTATGAAAATCACTCTGGGCTCACAACCCTCGATGATGACCAGCCCGCACTTGGTGTCGTTCAAAAAGGCGAAGGCAACAACGTCACCGACAAGACAGAAGGAGCTATATACAAGTGCGTCTTTGGTAGCTACCTTCACGGTTCACTTTTGCCGAAGAACCCCGCTTTTGCCGATGCACTCATCGAAGCCGCGATCTTCCGCAAGTACGGCCACTTTGAACCAGCCATCATCGACGACACCTTCGCCCTAAAGGCACGAGAATACGCCAAAAAGCGACCTCGCTAAACCCTACCTGGCGGTTATAATAGAGGAATGTCCGCGACTCCAAAACGTCGTATCTTTGAGCTTGACCTATTGAGAGGTTTCTTTATCTGTGTCATCGTTCTTGATCATTTACAGTTTTGGCCGAGCCCACTCCAATATCTCACCGGCCAAGGCCGCCTCTGGGTATCGGCAGCTGAGGGTTTCTTTATGATATCTGGCCTCCTGATCGGATACCTGCGGGTCTACAAAGGCATGAAGTTACCGCTACGTGACCTCACGAAGCTGCTCCTGCGACGTGCTTTTATGCTCTATGTTTGGGGCGTACTCATCACCTTTATCGTCGTTGCGTTAGCCTCCCTCATGCCTGGAAACGGAGCACTACTGCCGAAATATCCTAACGCCGAGCAAGTGTCATCACTTGGCATGTATATATGGAATGTTGTCACCACGACCTTTTCATCGGACTGGATCTACTTCCTGAGACTTTACGCGATCATGCTCGCCATCACACCGCTCTTTATCTGGCTTATCCGTATCGGCAAGTGGTGGCTGGCAGCTGCCATATCAGCGGGACTGTACATCTTTAGCCTCGTTTCCGGCCATGACGAAGCCGCTTTGCAGTGGCAGGTACTGTTCTTTGGTGCGGGTCTTATCGGCTGGAAACTCGAGGCTATCCTGACCTGGCTACGGAAACGGCCCAAAGTACGGAGCGCTGTCATCATTAGCCTCATCACCGTCACGCTTTCGACTATGGTACTCAGTTACTTTATGGTGCACGGCTGGAAACTCGTCGAAACGCCACACGCCCTGATTACACGCGAAGCCTACGTTTCTGTCCGCGCTCAAGTTGACCCATGGTTCTCGAACAACCCCATGGTGCCGTCCCGTATTGCACTCGCGTTCGTTTGGTTTGCTGGTTTGCTGGCCCTGTTTCACACCATCCGTCCGTGGTTACTCCGGTTTGCTGGATGGCTGCTTTTGCCATTCGGTCAAGGTTCATTGACCGCCTACTGCCTGCAAGCGGTGATACTCGTACCGATCGTCAGCTTTATCCCACTCACCGCAAACTACTGGCTCAATGGCTTGATCGGCATCCTCGTTATCTTGTTGCTTGCCGGTCTTATGCGCCTGCCTATCGTACAGCGCGTATTGCCGCGCTAGGCTTGCTGAAGAGTTTTTAGGTCAGCGATGATCTTGTCGCCATGACCTTGCGGAATCACACGGCCGTAGACCTTTTGCACGATGCCCTCCGGGTCGATCAAAAATGTCTTCCTGAGAACGCCCTCGTTACCGAACATCTTTTTGCCCCAAGCACCGTAGGCTTTATGGGTAGTGACATCAGGATCGCAGAGGAGCGTAAAGTTGAGCGAGTACTTCTGCTTAAATGTTTCGTGAGAGCTTGGGTTATCACGTGAGATACCGACGATCTGCGCACCAAGTTCCGTTATATCATCTCGTGCATCACGGAGGCTACAGGCTTCGATCGTACAGCCGGGTGTGTCGTCTGCAGGGTAAAAATACAAAACCAGCCATGATCCTTTGTAGTCGGCGAGATTGCGCCGTTCGCCAGTCGAGTCGACGAGCGAAAAGTCAGGAGCTGGGTATGGAGGTTGTTTCTGTGGCATGGTCATTTTTCCTTTATTCTATGTCTGCTAATTCATTCATAACCTTGAGATACGTTCTGAACTCGGCTGGATCTACTTTTGCGTAGATCGTCTTTTTGAGCCCTTCACGAAGTGTCTTTTCTATCTCATCACAAGTCGCAATAAAGCCTTCTGCAACCGTGATCTGCTTTGAACGTGTGTCATCATTGTCACTTTTACGCTCTAGCATCCCGCGGGACTCTAACAAATTGATCGTAGTAGTGAGATACGCCATAGTCGTACCCAACTTTTCCGCAAGTTCGCTCAGTCGGATACCTTTGTCTTGGTTATCGAGAATAGTTCCGATAACTAACCAGTGTGTCTTGGTGATTCCGTACGGACGTAAAATATCGTCGCAAAACTTTTGCAGCTTGCGATTGAGATAAGCCTGAACGGCTCCTGCCTGATAGGTAGTTAATCCGCGTTGATTCATGTATGTGGAACTTTTCCTTGACTCAATTTTACAATAGATATATTATCAAATTATGTTTACTTAGTAAAGTAAACTATATAAGCAACCAAAGGAGAAGGTTATGCAAAAAACACTAGCACTCATATTTACCATCGTCTTTCTTGTGATCGGTGTTGCAGGATTTGTTCCGGCACTTGCCCCACAGAACGCTGATGGCCAGCTACTGCTTGGAATATTTCAAATCAACACGATGCAATCAGTTATCCACCTACTAACTGCCGCAGCAGCTTTCGCAGCATTTTTAGGCGGCAGCTACTACTCGTCTACCTACTTTAAGGTATTCGGTGTCGTGTATGCACTCGTTGCCGTCTGGGGCATCCCAGGCCTCATGGAGACGTTTAACGGCGTCCTGTTTGGCTTGATCCACGTAAACCTCGCAACTGAGCTGTTGCATATCGCTATCGCAGTTGTCTCCCTCTACGCAGGTTTTGTGCTCAAGGAGAGCGACCACGCACACAGCATGAAGGCAGCCTAGGAGCCCAAACTATGCAACTAAGTGGTCGTATACATAACCCGTTCGCTCATTATGGATTACTGATCCTGATATATGCAGTTGGTTTCGTTACGCTTTTCGGACACACCATCCTCCATGCAACGACAGAGCACGAGCATGCTGCGAACCACTCGCACCCAGCCGTATCGGACAATTGCCAAGAAACAGGCAAAACTCACGAGATAGCGTTTACCGATAGCAGCGTATCGCCAGTAGCTATGACGGTAGAGCGATGTGCAGTTATACGGATAAAAAACCTTTCAACTGAAAAGATTATCCCTGCCCTCGGATCACACGATCACCACGCAGAGTACCCAGGATTTGACGAACAACGGCTACTTCCTGGGGGCACGTATAGCTTCAGGGCACTAACGACAGGCACCTACGCCATCCATGACCACAATAGAGATAGTGCGAAGGCAATGATAACTATCAAAAATTAGTTCCCCATAAGAAAAACTCTGAAGCCTACTAGGGTTTCAGAGTTTTTCTTATGGTCGGGGTGAAAGGACTCGAACCTTCGACCTCACGGTCCCAAACCGCGCGCGCTAGCCAACTGCGCCACACCCCGGAGTGTGTTGAACAGACTAGATTGTAACAGATGTCAGAGCTATTTGCCAGGGTATTTTAGGCCGTTCGATACTGGCGCTCTTCTAGATCCTGGGCATCACGGCGTCGAATATACTCGCTCATCTGCGCAGCAAACTTCTCGATCGATGAAAAGCGGATCTTGAGGTCATTTATCTCATTAGCAATCCCGACCACGTACGGGTCGGGATATCTGCGGGTTGTGGGGCGGCCGAGCGTGTTGGCCACGGTGTTCTGTATCTGTTTTACCTCTTGCTCGAGGCTCATGAGCCTCCGGGATAGGTCCTGTACATCCTGTGAGACACGAGACATACCGTCAACCATCCTGGATACCCGCGACATATCATTGCGCACATCGTGGAGTGCGCTCTGGACCGCATGCTGGATATCTGATCGATTAAGCTCCGCCATGTCCTCATCATATACGGGAGCATGGCGGAAAATTGTGACAATTTTAACAGTTACTTAGCGAATTCGATGGCACGGGTTTCGCGGATCACGTTCACCTTGATCGTACCAGGGTACTGCATGGTCGACTCAATCTTGTTAGCGACATCACGCGCCAACTTGATAGCGCTGAGATCATCGACGTGTTCTGGGCGCACGATGACGCGCACTTCACGACCAGCACTGATGGCGTATGCTTTATCGATACCATCAAAGCTATTTGCGATGTTCTCAAGATCACGCATACGTTCTACGAAGTTCTCGGCGGAGATATTGCGCGCACCTGGACGTGCTGCAGAGAGCGCGTCACAAACACGGACAACCAGGGCTTCTGGTGTCGTTGCCTCGATATCATCATGGTGTGCCTCAATAGCGTGGACGATCTCATCGCTCATACCGTACTTACGAGCCAGCTCAGCACCGATGTGGTGGTGCTTACCTTCCATGCGGTGTGTCACTGCCTTACCGACATCATGCAGAAGTGTTGCAGTCTTTGCGATACGGACGTCGGCACCGATCTCCTCAGCGATAAGGCCAGCCATGTGGGCCATCTCAGTTGAGTGCTTGAGGACGTTCTGGCCGTAGCTCGTACGAAACTTGAGCTCACCGAGGAGACGGAGCATTTCTTTTGGAATACCAACCACACCGACTTCTCGTGCGGCATCTTCACCGGCGCGTTCGATGTCTTTATCGATCTGCTTTTGCGCCTTTGCGACGACTTCCTCGATCCGTGCCGGGTGGACGCGGCCATCTTTCATCAACATCTCGAGTGCGAGACGGGCTACCTGACGACGGACTGGGTCAAAGGAGCTCAGGATAATCATGCCAGGGGTATCGTCGACGAGAATATCAACGCCAGTGGCCCGCTGCAGCGCCTGGATATTGCGGCCTTCTTTACCGATAATGCGACCCTTCATCTCATCGTCAGTCAGTTTGACGGCTGTAACGGTACGCTCAGCCGTAACCTCAGAGCTCATACGCTCCATGGCACTCACCAGAATGAGCTGGGCGCGTTCTTCAGCATCGTCCATCGCGTCTTTTTGCAGTTTGTTCACGAGCCCCATGAGGTCATTCTTGATATCACGCTCAGTCATCTGCATGAGTTTTTCCGCGGCATCCTTCTTGGAAAGCTTAGCAATCTTTTCGAGCTTGTCCTGCTGCTTGGTGCGGATTGCACGGATTTCGTCTTTGAGCTCTTCAACCTCATCCTCTTGTGCGCGAAGTTTCTCGCTACGCTTATCGAGTTCCTCGAGCTTACGGTCGAGGTTCAGCTCGCGATCTGCAACACGGTTTTCAGCCTTTTTGATCTCGCGACGACGCTCTTCTTCGTTGCGTTTTGCGTCTTCGACGACCTTGAGCGCTTCGTCTTTGGCTTTGAGAACAATATCACCTGCCTTGTTTTTAGCGCTCGCGATCAACTTGTCAGCTTCTTGGGCCGCGGTCGTACCTTTTCGCTGGTTATAAAAGCTCGTGGCGCCGACGCCAAAAAGAGCAGCAACAACTGCAATGAGTGCTTCTATCATGGTCTGTCCTTTCTGTGATTCGGTCGATCTCAGAGGTACGGCAATCGCTATCACTTCTCTAGCCGGTATCTGAAATCAAGAAAATCTATCTAATTACTCTGAATATGGCGGTATGAACTGCCTACATAAATAGTAGCATTATTTCTGGACAGCAAAGACCAAAACGCGTGATTCAAACTCATTGTTTTTCGCATCAAAGGTGCCGCCACAGGTGATGAGGTTAAGCGCTAGTTTTGCGGGTTCATCTGAGCGCATGAGCTCATTCATATCTACGTCTTCAACTTTAACGGTCTTGACCCGTGTTACCCCGAAGACCAGTTTGACGCCATCTCCGCGCTCGAGCACGATTTCGTCTCCAGCCTTTAACTTTTTGAGATTATAGAATACGCCATGCTGCGTTGGGCCACTGACGTGACCGTCGATCAGGATAGCCCCAGCTTTGTCGATAGGCTTTGAGCTGCCTGTATACCATCCAGCGTCATGAATGTTTGAAGGGGTCGCTAGTTCATTGTTCGCTTTTACACCCAGCTGCAATACGCGCGCATCGACGCCGATCGAAGGTATCTGCAAAATCCGAGGCAGATCAGGCGCAACCTTGTAGCTACCGGTCCCACTTGGTTTGTCTTCGGTGAGATGATCCCGGTCATTTGAAGGATCTGCTGCTTGAGCTGCAAGTACTTCCGTCTGAGTACTGGCTGCCCGATTAACAAGCCACCCATCAATCGCTACGTACATACCAACAATAAACAGCATCGAAGCCATACCGTAGAGTGCGTGCTGCTTTTTAAAATTAGGCCAACGCCTACTGGATCGCTTTGAGGCCGCAGCAACTGGGGCTTGCGTGGCTACGGGAGAAACAGGTGCAGATGTAATCGGCTCAGGATCAGGCGCAGCAAACAAAGCTTCGAGCGTGTCTGGGCTTGCTTGTTTTGGCGATTGTGCCGGCTTCATATCCAAATAGGTACCAGTACGCACCGGATTCTCCTCTTCAACAGGTGTGAGTGGTTTTGTGACGGAGCGGTGAGGCTTTGCAACCTGCACGACATCACTGATACGTGTCGTTACATGTTTTGGAACAATGGTAGGTGCAGGACTCTGGCGAGATACTGCAGTCTCGGCCGGCTTTGGAGTAATAGACTGAGCAGGCTTAACGACGTCCACTACGTGACTACGCGTGGCAACGACAGCAGGACGCGCATAGCGCGCAACGGCGTGCGTAGGACGCACTCCTGGGTGAAGTTTTCTCTCCATTTTTTAAACCTTTTTTTGTTTGCTCTCTAAAGCTACCTCTATAGTATCTCGACTACTGGCACCTGTCAAACCATAACCATCATAAAAGGCCTCATTTCTGAGACCTCTTATGAGTGCTTAATCTAAAGCTGAGGCTTTAGGCACGTACACGGCGAGCCATGTAGAGGAGTGCGCCTGCACCAAGGACTGCAACCGTCGCCATGAGCGCTGGGTTGGCAGCACCGAGGAGGGTGAATCCTGTGTCAGGAGCGGTAGGCACTGTAAGAACCGTAAGTTCAACGTCGTTACCGTCGCCACCGACGTAGCTGATGCGGAATTGGCCCGTACCAACCGTAAAGGTTGCGCCTTCAGCAAGACCCTTGAACGTGCCAGTTACTGCATCCGTGCCGTCGTTACTGATGATGACGTACTTCTGGCCGGCTGTCGCCTTGTAGCCAGGCAAGATCACCGTGCTAAGTTCTGCGGTTGCGGGATCAAACGTCACCGTACCAGTGACCTTGATCTGGTCATGTTCAGTACATGCGGTTGCACCGACGAGCTCGAACTCGTACTTACCAGCTAGGTTGAGGTTGCCAGTATTGATACATCCAGGGCTGTGGCCAGGAGCAACTATACCGCCCGCGAATACTTGGAGGGAGCCGACAGTACCGGTGCCCTTAAGGGTACCGCCAGGGTATACGTCCGTATCGCCATACGTTCCATCAACGACCGCGACGTTATTGCTGCCGACGTAGATGTTTTGGGTTGGTTGATTGTCTTTGTACTCAGTCGTGACGGTTGGTGAAGTATATGTACCATTTGGACTTGCAGAAGTGTTGCTAGATGAAGCAATCGTGACTTTACCGTCAGTACCGCCCGCTTGGGTAAGTGTGAAGTTTCCGCTCAGAGGACCAGTGACCTTGAACTCACCTTCTCCAGTAACAACTGTGTTAGCCGTAAGTGTGATCGCTCCGGCCCATACGACACTTGCCTGTGGGTTGAGCCCGCTGCTTGGTGCACCCATGTTACAACCGGGGGCCGTCGCAATAGCACCGTAACCAGAGCCATTACCACCTACGGTGAGTGGGCTATCGACTGTCGCGCCATTGAAGCCACAGAGGATCAATTCACCGGTGTCCGCTACTGTTATTGGGTTAGCGGCTGCGACACTACCTGGGTAGAGGTATGCGTTAGAACCGGCATTAACATTAAGCGCACCAGACCATCCGGTATTCGCCTTGTTAAAGGATACGTACGTGCCGTTTGACGCCGTGATGCTACCCGAACCGGTCACCTTGTTGAAAGCAGTACTGACCGCACCACTGACTTGAGAGACAGTTAGGTTGTTTCCATTGAGGTCAACCGTCTGGTCGGCTGTGCTGTAGTCTGCCGTGAAGCCAGTAAAGCTTGCGTTGCCAGCCAATGTAATGTTTGCGCCGAAGTATACGCTGGTGTTTGCCGCACTCTCGGTGATAGCTGAACTGATGGTGATAGTTGAACCAGTCACCTTCAGGTCAACCCAGCTGCCGCTTGGGGTGCCAGTAAATACCAGCGAGTTAACCGCTAGTGGACTTGAGTTTGTGAAGGTCGTGTTTGCGCTGAGGCTACTAACATCGATGGTTGCATCGTCAGCCGCAGTCGGCAGCGTGTCACCGGCCCAGTTGGCTGGAGCACTAAGGTCAAAGTTACCTGCACCACCGTCCCATGAAGCTGCAGCAGCATTTGCCACAGACACATACGCGACGTTAAAAAGTGCGGACGACGCCACCACAGCAGCCGCCACAAAATTGCCTAATCGTCTTACTCTCATTTTGTTATCCTTTTTATTTTTTGTGAGTTTACTCACCTATTTATATGCATAACCGGCATAAATACAACAATATTTTTGTTGTGAAATGTTCTACTTTATAGGTTTCGTGATACGTGGATCAGCACCATAGAACGGGATAATAACCTGGTCATCTTGACCGTTTTTAAGTCTTGCTACGGCATCGTTTTGCCAATCATCACCCTCACTGCCAACAACAGGAACCGACTCTGAGTAGGCAATGGTATTCATGACCGTAATTCCGATACGGAGGCCAGTAAAACTACCTGGGCCACGATAGACAAAAAGTCCTGCAACGTCATGGAAAGTCATGTCGTGCTCGGCGAGAAACGCTTCAAGCTGTCCGAGCAGGCTATGTGCGAGCTGACGGTCAGCTTGCCATGTTTTCTCGGCTTTTAGCTCTGCGCCATCGTAAAGGCAAAATTGCGCGACCGGCGAGTCGGTTCGAATACCAAGATACATCAGATAGCTCCTCGTAGATAGCTGAGGTTTTCAGGCACTAGCAACTCAAACTGACGCCCCTTGCTATCCGGTGGGTAAGTAAGTCTCGCTACAACTCGCTCAGGAGGTAGGACATCCTGAACCGTATCGGCCCACTCAATAACCGTGACAGCCTTCGGGTCACCTATAGATTCCGCGAGCTCATATTGCATCACACCAGCGTCTTGGAGGCGATAAAAGTCATAGTGGTGTAACTCAAGCCCATCACGCGCTTGATAGACGCGACTAATCGTAAAGCTCGGGCTCTGCACGTCGTCATCAACTTGCATCCCTTGACCTATACCTTTTGTTAGCGTCGTTTTGCCAGCGCCGACATCACCGATCAGCTCCAGAACTTCGCCACCCTGAAACTGCTCGCCCAAGCGGCGGCCGATCGCCATCATCTCAGTTTCATCATTTACAGATGTCATACGCACCTACTATATGCTTTTTTTCGGTATCAAAAAAGCATAAGAGGTACTGTATACTTAGAAACAGTTATGAGGATTTCCGATGACACGATCGTCCGGCTCATGTCAGAGCATGACAAGCTTAGTGATGAGCAGTTTTTGGAGCTGCGCAAAGAACAGGAAAAAACTCACCGGCCACTGCAGTCTCTTGTTATTAGTAAAGAGCTGATCAGCGACAAAGAACTAACCCAACTCTACGCCGAGTATGCGGATATTCCGTTCATCGAGCTCAACCCAAAAGAGATCGACAAGGCTACGCTCGACCTCATCCCTGAACGCATGGCTCGTCAGTACAATGCTGCCGTTTTCAAGATCGACGGCACGACGAAGCACCTCGCCATGGAAGACCCGGACGATGTCCAGGCGCTCGACTTTATCCAAAAACAGATCGGCTCCGACTATAAGCTCTACATCGCTACCAAGGAGAATATTCTCCAAGTCCTCGAGAACTACCGTGACGGCGTTGCTGAGGAGTTAAGCGAAGTCATCGCCGAACAGGAAGAAGACCTCGAGAAGCAAGAGGCAGTTTCCGAAGATGAGATCGCCGAAGACTCGCCTGTCGCCCAAACCGTCAACCTCATCCTCGAGTACGCCATCCGCGCCAATGCTAGCGACATCCACATCGAGCCGCGCGATGATTACCTGCAAGTACGTTGCCGTATCGACGGTGTCCTCAAAGAAGCCAACCGCCTGCCAAAGACTGTCATGAACGCGCTCGTCAGCCGTATTAAGATTCTCAGCAACCTCAAGATTGACGAACGTCGCGTCCCACAAGATGGTCGCTTCAAAGTAACTGTTGCTGGCAAAAAGTACGCACTGCGTGTCTCCACCCTACCGATTAGCGAGGGCGAAAAAGTCGTTATGCGTATCCTCGACGAGACCAATAAAGCTCTTACTCTCGAAGAGCTCGGTTATTGGGGCTTCTCACTCAAGTCCATCAACGAAGCGCTCGTGCAGCCACATGGTATGATCCTCGTCACCGGTCCGACCGGATCAGGTAAATCAACCAGTCTGTTTAGTGCCCTCACGATCCTCAACAAGCCAGACGTCAACATCTCTACCGTCGAAGACCCTGTCGAATACAAGATCGTCGGCGCCAACCAGACACAGGTAAACCCCCAGGCAGGCATGACCTTTATCGCTGGGCTCCGTGCGCTCCTGCGTCAAGACCCGAACATCATCATGGTGGGTGAGATCCGTGACGGCGAGACAGCGAATCTCGGTGTTCAAGCAGCCCTGACCGGTCACCTTGTCTTCTCTACCCTGCACACCAACAACGCAGCAACTTGTCTGCCGCGTCTACTCGACATGGGTATCGAGCCATTCTTGATCGCAAGCACCGTACGTGTCGTCATCGGTCAGCGTCTCGTGCGTCGCCTCTGTCCAGTCTGTAAAGAGTCATACACACCGGACGAAACCGAGATCGAAAGCATCTCGGAGCTGTTTGGCCTCAACAAGGACGGCTATATGAAGCACCTTCATGAGCTCGAGAAACAGGCGGCGAGCGAGGGTATTGGCAAGGATGTCGGGGAAGAACTATCGAGCACCGATGACAAGATTACCCGTCTCTACCGAGCGAAACCCGGCGGTTGCGACGAGTGCTCGCACGTTGGTTATCGCGGACGCATGGGCATCTACGAGACGCTTGCAAACTCCAACGAGGTCCAAAAGCTTATCGTTGCAAACGCCACGAGCAATGACATCCAGACCCAGGCCATCAAAGAAGGTATGATGACGATGCAAGTTGATGGTTTTATCAAAGCGCTTCGCGGCCAGACCTCTGTCGAGGAGATCCTAAGGGTCACGAGGGAATAATAGTCGATGCCTCTCTTTTCGTATCAGGCCACAAATAGCGGCGGTAAAACTGTTCAAGGTACACTCACCGCGACAGATAAAACTACCGCCCTGAACCTCATGGCTAAACAAGGCCTCAAGCCTATCTCTGTCGAGATCAAGTCGGATGTTAAAAAAGGTGGGAAAGGCTTCTTCAAGCCAAAGGTAAAGATTACCGACCTTGTCCTCTTCACTCGCCAGCTCAGTACAATGGTGAGCGCCGGCGTACCCCTGCTCCGCTCACTTACCACGATGCGCGACCAGGTCGAAAACCCGACGCTTCGCGAGATCATCAGCGACATGATCAAAGACGTCCAGGGCGGTGTATCTCTCGCAGATGCTATGGCAAAACACCCTGATGTCTTTAGCGACATCTTCGTGAACATGATCCGTGCCGGTGAAGCCGCGGGTATCGTAGACGACATCCTCAAGCGTCTCGCCACTCAGGTCGAGAAAAACGCCAGTATGCGCAAAAAGATCAAAAGCGCCTCAACTTATCCGATAGTACTGCTGACTCTCACTATCGGTGCCTTCATGGGTCTGATGATCTTTATCATTCCGCGTATCGCTGCGATCCTCAAAGACATCGGAGGTGAAGATGCAAAACTACCTGTTATTACTCAGGTTATGATCAGCATCAGTAGTTTTATGACACACTACTGGTACATTATGATCGGTGGCACAGCCCTGGCTATCTTCCTCATACGTCGCTATATCAAAACCCCGGCTGGTCGGTATCAGTTCCATAGCCTCGTGCTCAAGGTTCCGATCCTCAAGAACCTCGTCACAAAGATCTCAGTCGCCCGCTTCACCCGAACCTTTGCTGCGTTGATCGGTGCCGGCGTGAGCGTCGTTGAGGCTCTACGTGTTACGTCACGTGCGATCGGTAACGATGTATACCGAAAAGCCATCGAGGAAGCTGCCAACAAAGTCATCAACGGTGAGCAGCTCTCGCAAGCCATCGAGGGCAACAAGCTATTCCCGGGCATCGTCCCACAGATGCTGGCAGTTGGTGAAGAGACTGGTCAAACCGATATCGTTCTTGTGAAAGTCGCGGATTTCTATGATGAAGAGGTAGACGCTATTATCGACAGCCTCAGCTCTATCCTTGAGCCGGTCATGATTGTCATCATGGGTGGTATGGTCGGTCTCGTGGCGGCGAGCGTCATGGGCCCGATCGCTAGTCTCTCCCAGAACGTTGGTTCTTAAAAAACGTTGACTGGAAAACGCTTACGGTTATAATGACTGATAGATATCTCGAGCTCTCCTCGAGTGTCAGTTAAAAACATAACTTTTACTTAAGGAGGGTGGGCAATGGTCTCACTTAAGCAAAGACAATCAGGATTCACTATCGTTGAACTCTTGATCGTCATCGTGATTATCGGTATCCTTGCGACGCTGGTAATCGTAACGTTCTCTGGTGTGCAGCAGAAGGCTCGCGACTCAGAGCGCAAGACAGACATTAACGCAATCGCTGGTCAGCTCGAAGCTGTTTATGCGAACAAGGGTTACTACCCAACATACGCCGAGATAACAGATGGAACATGGCGCTCTACCAATGAGTTCCGTATTGACGCTAAGGCATTTTCAGATCCAAAAGCAACTGGCACGGGTCTCCAAGAGAAGACAGCTTCAGCTCCAGCAGCACAAGGAACTGACGCCTTCAATTACTACTACTTCCCGAAGCCATCTGGCTGTGCGAGTGGTGCATGTACAGGCTACGAGGTCTGGGGTTACATGGAAGCAACCTCTGACCCAACCAAGGTTTACGTCCGACAGTCGAACAACTAGCTTGATTGTTTAGTCGGCACAAAAGAGACTCCCGGTGAGTCTCTTTTGTTATACTAAACATAAGCGTTATGAAAAAAACATCCGAAGCTGGATTTAGTATTGTCGAGATCATCATAGGTATTGTAGTACTTGGCTTTATTATCGGTGGTGTGGCGGTTGCCTTCGATTGGCTTTTCAAAGATTATGCCCGGAGTCGCGAGCTGAACGAAATCTATGCTGCCCTCAGCGGTTGCCCAGAGATCGACCGAGCCATGCAATATGAATCAATCATCTCAACCAACTGCAGTCCTAACGACACCTTTGACGCTGAAACCGTGAACGGCAACAACGATATCACGTACGTCACTAGCTCAGCGCCGGTTCTCACGACAGCACTAGCCACAACCGACCCTGCATACAATATCCCTGACTCAAAAGTTGTCGATGTTACCGTTACGCCTAAAAGTGGTTCATCCTGGAAGATTCGCCTCCTCATCTCACGTAACGGGATCGGGCAACAATGATGCGTAGATACCAAGGATTCACGCTTGTTGAGATGATCATCGTCATCACGATGACAACGGTACTCAGTATGATCATCTTTGCGATTGGCTATCAATACCTCAAGCAAGCCGCATCGCTAAATGCTCGGACAAACTTCTATCACGATCGTCTCAACGTTGCTGACTACCTGCGGCAAAACATAGGACTCTCTACTGGTCTACTGAATCAAAACAGTATCGCCGACAGTAACCGACTCGTTGCTGACCCTTCGGATGCGACAAACACCCGCTGGAAAGCCATCCATGCGATACCAGGATCTTTCGGAACGACAACCACCATTACCCCTATCGTCTACTACTCCCAAGATGCTCTTCGCAGCGACAGAACGCCGATCATGAACGGCTCCACTGCCTACCAAAACGAATTCATCATGTACCATGATGGTCCGTCTTCTGAGCTTCGCATACGGTCACTCGCAAATCCTGACGCTATTGGTAACACGACGAAAACTACCTGTACGACAGCCACGCCAACCTGCCCTAAGGATAAAGTTCTGCTCACGGGCGTTCAGACTATTGAGATGCGTTACTTTTCCAGGTCGGGTGAAGACATCGACTTCCGTAGCTCTTGTGACCCTGATGCATACTACTGTGCCAGCACAAACCCGCCCGCATGCGAACAAACAGAACCATATACGGGCTGCAACGGGCTAGATTTCTCACAAGTAGAAGTCGCTCAGTTTAAACTAAAGGTGAAAAAGAAAGTCGAGTCAGATGCCAATCGTTCGATATACAACTCAACTATCATCAGGATCGCGCTTCGAAATGCGTAACGTATCTCGTAACGACTCGGGGTCTATCCTTGTTAGTATCCTTGTGATCATGATATTTCTCACGATCACCGTCATGAGTTTGGCTGTGGTATCTCAAACAAATATAACCAGAGCCACTCAGCGCATCTACCTCCTCCAGGCCCAGTACGCAGCTGAGTCAGGCGCTGATGCAGTTGTTGCCTATCTCAACTCCAGTAGCGGCTCCTATGCTTCGTCTGGGGTAGAAAAACGACTCACCCCCACGACCACAACCGGCTATCGCGCTACGTATCAGGCAACTGTTACCGATGACCCAGTTGATGCGAACAAAAAGGACGTGCAGAGCATTGGTCGCGTATACCAACCCTCAACAGCCACGACTCCGCGCTTTACGTACAAGATTAACGTCAAACTCGAACGCAGCTCAATGGCCTTCACCTCGTCTATTGTCAGCCGTAACAGTGTTGAAGTCGCATCATCAGTTAAAGCAGTCGTTGCAAAGAGCCTGTTCGTAAACGAATATGTTCGCGCAAACAAAAACACCACAGACATAACTATCGACGATCTCACGGTTGCTGGTAAATATCCGGATGGGAGCAACTGCTCACTATCAGGTACAGGTAATCTCGTCCGAAACTCCTCGTTACCAGCCGGCACAAAAGCCAAATTACACATGGCTTACAGTAACTGCATGGATCCAACTCCCGGTAACACTAGTGACTCAAACTTTGACGTCACCGCGAACAACACCTCAATCCAAAAGATCGCATCGCTTTATATTCCATGGGGCTACAAGATGAACAACAACGATGGCGGCGGTAACTATGCGAACGGTAACTGCAGCGACTGGACGGCTGCATCACCAACCATCCCGAGCAGCGGTAACGCACGCAAAACGCACTATCCTGACAGCGGCGCTGGAACAGTACCTGCCTCGCAGTGTGGCGGCAGCGGCACCGCCCCTGCCGACATCAACCTTGGCAATAAAACCTACACCATCAATGACCATGCCCATATCCGCGCTAATCTATGTAAAGCCTACACCTGTACGCCGAAGTTCATCAACCCTGACGCCAGTAAACCGAAGTTCATCTTCGTCGAGGGAGTGATCAACTTTGAGCGGGTTACCGTAGACAGCTCATCGCCGGGCGACATCGTCTTTATCTCTTACAGTACCAGTCAAACTATCCAGGCTTCAAAGCAGTGCCCAAGCAACTCAGCTGCGATCCGCCTCGGCAAAGATGGCTCAAACAGCATGCTCGCACCAAAAGCATACTTCATCGCCACGAATGGTATGCTCTGTGTCGATCAAACAAAGTTTGATACAGGCGTCCAGTCAATCGGCGGAGTGTCAGGTAAAGATATCTACCTGTCATCAAACAGTGGTGCAACCTTCGAACTCACCTTTAACCCCCAGTTCCCACTCAGCAGCATTCCTCTCGACCTTTCGTGGCGTGCTTCGAACGTCAAACGAGTGTACTAACCTCTGGTGATAAGCTATACTTAACCATAAGTACAATCGTGGGCACTTATGAGCAAATATTTCTACAAAGATAAGCCGGTTATTGGTCTGGACATCAGTCAGACTAGCCTCAAGCTGATGGCTGTTAATGCCCACAAATGGACCGTTACCGGGTATGGATCTATCGACATGGATCCCTCCAAGCTCCAGCAAAGCCTTGATACTGACGGTGCGTACCTCGCGTCTCAACTCACGAAACTTCTCGAGACAAAGCTCGTCGGACAACTGCCGAGCGACCATGTCGTGATGAGTATTCCAGCGTCGCGCACCTACAGCCGAAGCATTATGCTACCAGCTGACGTAAAGGGTGACCTCCTCGATGCGGTGCGTCTCGAGGCAGAGCAGTCGATACCGGTACCGGTCGATCAACTCTACATCGACTACGAGATCACTTCGCGCACCGATGAAGAGATTGCTGCTTATACCTGTGCGGCTCCACGCAAGATTGTCGACACCTGTATTGGCGCAGTTGAGGCGGCTGGTCTTCGCACCGTTGTCGTCGAGCCTAGTATGAACGCCGTTGCTCGTCTCCTGAAAGCCGGTGAGCAAGGCGACCTGCCAACGATCATCGTGGATATCGGCGCTGCAAATACCGACGTAGCCGTACTCGACTCGACGATCAAGGTTACTGGTGGTGTGCCTGTTGGCGGTAATACTCTGACGCTCGATATCTCAAACGCGCTCAAGGTATCTCTCGAGCAAGCCCACCAGCTCAAGGTTCTTAACGGTCTCAACACTTCAACTCAACAGCGCAAGATCACAAAGGCAGTCACTCCTAGCCTGCAAAAAATTGCCACTGAGATCAAAAAGATTATGCGCTACTACGAAGAGCGTGTGCCGGGTGCTCGAAAGTTAGAGCAGGTTCTCATCATAGGTGGTGGATCGAATATGCCTGGTATCGGTGACTTCTTTACCGAGAACCTCATGTTAGCTTCACGTATCGCGAGTCCATGGCAGCTCCTCAACTTCGCCAAACTTCCGCAGCCAGCCCGACAGTTCAAACCACGATACATCTCCGTAGCCGGTCTAGCGCTCGTTGACCCGAAGGAGATCTGGCGATGATCAACCTTATCAGCCCCGAACAAAAACGTACGATCCGTGCCGCACGCATTAACGTCATGCTCGTACACTATGCGGTTGCACTTATCTCGCTTGGCCTCCTGATAGGACTTATTTACGGACTAGGTTTTTGGCTAGTAAGCCAAGAGAAGCATGCTGTGAGCGCAAAGTTACAGTCCCAATCTGAACAGTCAAAAACCTACGAAAAAGTCGAGAAAGAAGCTGATGTATTCCGCGACAATCTTAAGGTTGCTAAAGCGATTCTCAGTAAGGAAATTAGCTACAGTGATTTCTTGATCACTCTGGCCAGCGACCTCCCGAACGGTACCGTCATCACCAACCTGTCTCTTGGTGGAGCTGCTGCTGTAACCAAGGGGGGTATGACACTCGATGCACGCACCAACAGCTACGCAAAAGCGCTTGAGCTAAAGACGAAACTTGAGGAATCGGTCTTGTTTGAAGATGTTAGTATCACAAGCGCTACACGACCGGATAATATATCCGGTCTAAGTGGTCTCACTGCTCGCTATCCTTACGAGGTCTCTTACAATGTGAAATTATCCAAACAGACAACATCGGGAGGTACACGATGAACAAATCATCTGTTTCTTCCGTTATGGTTGTTCACTGGTCCTTTTACGCATTGATCATACTGCTCATCGGTGGAATTGGCTACGGCACTTATTATGTACACCAACATCTTGTTAGTTACGTCATCCAAGTCGATCACCTAAAAATCGACAGCGACATTAATCAACAAGGTATCGAGAACGCACAGAAAATCCGCATCGCCCTAGACAAGAACAAAGACAGTGTTGCGCGTGCAGCAGCGATAGTTGCAGATACAAAGTACTACGAATATCAGGATCAGATCGTTAAAGACGTTACCTCGTACGCGTCGGCATCAGGCCTAACTGTGCTTGGTTTTGATTTTTCAGCCAGCACAGCCGTCACGCCTACAAAAAAAACTGCTGGTTCCGTTAATGGAGTTAAGACGATGGTTGCAAACATCGCTCTTCAAAGCCCAGTCCAATACAGTAATTACCTTCGTTTTCTAAAGCTGATAGAACGTAACTTAACCAAGATGCAAGTGACTGAAATCAATATATCTAATGATCTGAAGTCCGCTGATGCCATCAGCAGCCCAACCCTGACACTTGAGGTATACGTCCGATGAAAAACTCTTCTCTAAATAGCGTCAAGGAGCATTTCGCAAAGATTGGTAAATTCTTGGCCGTACACAGCCGCACTATCTATTTCGTACTATTCCTCTGTGTTCTGATCGGTGCCATTCTCGGTCTTAACCTCGCCCTTTACCAACCCACGGACGAAGCGTATCGTACTGACAAACTCAACAAAACCCAATCTGCCCGCTTCGATACGGAAACGATCGAAAAGATCAACAACCTCAACACCCAGCAGCAACTGATCACAAGCCCTATCCCGACCGACCGACGGGTGAATCCTTTTGGCGAATAGTTCGCTATAGTAGAAGTATGCTTATTTCTATCGAAAGCTTGCTAGATGTTCCGATCATGAGCCTGCAAACTGGCACACAGCTTGCTGAAACGACTTCCGTGATCGTCGACCCACGTCAGCTAACTATCGCTGCTTTTTATGTCGAGGGAGCAGGCCTCGAAGAATCACCAAGCATCCTGCACCCGAGCGACATCCGCGAACTAAGCGACATCGGTATCATCGTAGATGACGCTGATAAGCTCATGTCGCTCGAAGGACTGGTACGTCTCCAGGAAATCATCGATTTCGATTTTGAGTTGATCGGCCTCAAGGTTGTTGACGAGCACAAGCGAAAGCTAGGTAAGGTATCGGGCTACAGTATCGAAACGGGCGACTATACAATCATGCAAATCTATACCGAGCAGTCACTCCTTCGCAGCCTCAGTACGATGAGTAATACGATCCATCGATCACAAATCATCTCAGTGAATAACAAGCTGATGATCGTACAGGCACCGACCGTTCGCGAAGAAGTCAAACAGGCTGCTAACGATGCCCGTCAAGCTTTTGTAAATCCATTCCGCGGCGGCACCGTACCGCCCGCCGAATAATCATTCATCATCCGAATCGTCGTCGAGGGCATCACGGATCGTATCGTAGGCAAAACCCTGCCGCGCCAAATAGGCGATAAGTTTCTGCTCGTCATCGTACTTATGTCGTCGCTTTGCAAGTATTTTCCGTATCTCGCTTTTTTCCTCACGTGGGGAATTTTGCAGCGCTGCGTCGATGATCGACGGCTCGACGCCCTTTGCGCGTAGCTCTGCTATAAGTTTTCGCGAACTTATACCTTTGGTTGCCTGACGGTTCTCCACCCAATACCTAGCGAAGCTCTCATCATTTACGTATCCGCGCTCAACGAGGCGCTCATACACACGGTCAGCAATCGCCTGACTCACCCCAGGCCTTTCGCGCACCTCATTTGTGCCGCGTACTTTGACTTTAGTCGTACGAGTTTTTCGCCAAAGATAGTCACGGACTTCTCGGGCACTATGCGGACGCATCATCGTGTACTCGAGCGCCCGGGCGTAGAGTTTCCCAAACTGACTTTCATCCTCCAGCTGGATGAGCTCTTCTTCGCTATACTCTTTACCTAGCTTTATGCCAAGCTCGGTAACTTGGAGAATATCTAATGAAAAACGGTACTTACCGTCGACCGAAATGTTTACACGATCGGGGTTACGGGCCTGAACTGAAATATCAGTGATTTTCACGACCAGTTACGTGCTTCGTTCTTGGCCTCTTTGGCTCGAACCGCTTGTTCTAGATCAACCCCGAGCCCGTTACTGATAGCGAGTACCAACCAGAACACGTCGGCAAGTTCGTGCTCGATCTCACCAACGGCTGAGTCGTCTGCCACCTTTACTCCATGCATCGGTCGCAGAGCCTTTGCAAGCTCACCAACTTCTTCGACCAGCAGCATAAATTTGTCCTGTACTGTTTCCTGATCGAAACCACGCTCTTTGATTTTGCGTGCAGCATACGCCTGGAAATCAGCGAGTGTTGGATTGTCCTGAAGCGGTGCGCTCATCGCCTATACCTCGGCTTCAGCGACCTTTTGGCGCACGGCCTTTTCGATTTCATCGAGAACCTTTGCGTTCTCTTTTAGGTATACCTTTGTCGCTTCACGGCCCTGGCCAATCTTGCTGTCTTTGTAGTCAAACCAAGCGCCAGCCTTGCCGACGATTCCGTGGATAACCGCGAGGTCGAGCACGTCACCGGTACGTGAAATACCTTCGTTGTACATGATATCGAACTCAGCAGTCCTAAACGGCGGGGCGATCTTGTTCTTAACCACCTTGACCTTGGTGCGGTTACCTATGATATCTTCGCCTGATTTGATCTGACCGATACGACGGATATCGAGACGAACAGACGCATAGAATTTGAGGGCGTTACCACCGGTCGTGGTCTCAGGGTTACCAAACATCACACCGATCTTCATACGAATCTGGTTGATAAAGATAACGGTCGCCTTTGACTTGTTGATGATACCAGTGAGCTTACGGAGTGCCTGGCTCATGAGGCGAGCCTGAAGACCCATGTGGCTGTCGCCCATCTCGCCTTCGATCTCAGCCTGCGGCACGAGCGCTGCGACAGAGTCGACGACAATCAGGTCGACGGCGTTTGAACGAACGAGTGTTTCTGCGATCTCAAGCGCCTGCTCACCGTTGTCTGGCTGGGACACGAGCAGGTTGTCAGTATCAACGCCAAGCTTCTTGGCATAGGCTGGATCAAGCGCGTGTTCTGCGTCGATAAATGCAGCTGTGCCGCCCTGCTTTTGGATTTCAGCGATCGCGTGTAGCGTCAACGTTGTCTTACCAGAGCTTTCTGGTCCATAGATTTCGATGATACGACCCTTTGGATAGCCACCACCAAGCGCCAGGTCGAGAGACAGCGCCCCAGACGGGATCAGTTCCACGTCAACCTTGTGCGCTTCACCAAGCTTCATGATTGAACCATCGCCAAACTGCTTGGTGATCTGGTCCATAGCAAGCCCAAGAGCTTTTAGTTTGCCTTCTGTATCAGGTTTTTCAGTCGAAACTGCTGTTTTTTCAGTCTTTTTAGCCATACTATTCCCTCCGTTTCGGTATATATCTAGTATACGCGTTTGCTACAATAGTTACCAATGAAGGCATCTTCTGGGTTTACTGTTGTTGAACTGCTCGTGGCGATTGCCTTTCTTGGTGTTGTTGGCACCCTGCTCTTTCAACAGCAGCAAGACCTTCGCATCATTCATCGTGATCAAGATCGCAAGACCGCTATCAACGCCATCTACTACAACCTAGAAGAAGTCGTTAAACCTACATTGGGAGGCTACCCGCGGACGCTCAGTGCCGTACAGCTAAAAGCAATGGACAAGGCTCTTCTCAAAGATCCAGCAGGAGTTTCTATAGGTGAACCGACCTCCCAGTACCGCTACGAGCCGACTGGCTGCAACGGTGGTGATATCTGTGCAGGATACACACTTCGCGCCGATCTTGAGCGCGAGGCTGATTTTATTAAGACGAACCGTTAAAGCCTAGTTTTCGTCGCTGACCGGGCGGAAGTTCTTGAACGCCTCAACTGCATTATTTAGTTTATCGACTTCTTTTTTCGGATTTGCTACAAAGTTAAACCGGTAGGTGGTCTCTTCACCTTCGGTAGAGAGCCGGATCGCTCCATAGTTGAGGAGCGTCTGCAGGATTCCCTGTTGTCGATAGCTTGCATCCTCGATGTTAGCGAGGCTGATCGTCTGGTCTTTCTTAGAAAACAGGCTGGTCTGGATGTGCTGGATGACACTCTCGTTCGTGAGGTAAAAGCGATTCGCCTGGTAGACCACAGTTGCCATGATACCTCCGAGCACAAAAAGCACTGCCGCAAACAAGAGAACCAGTCCACCGCTCATGATCGCCCCAGCCGACAAACTACGACCAAGGAATGAACCGCTACTGAGTAGTATCGGGAAACCGATAAAGATCAGTAAGATTGCAGCTCCCACGACAGCCCAGATAGAGAGTAGGCCGATCGGATGTCGCTTGATAGCGCTAATCACGTACTCACCATCACTTAAGTTCAGTTGGGGGTAGCGCTTGAGTGATTCGGTATGTTTGGCTTTGATTTCAGGAGTAATCTCTGGTTCGTGCGGATCAACGGCACGGGTCATATAAACGACTTGGGGTTGCTGGCCAGTTTCAGCGGATTGCTTTCGAGCGTCCTCAGGACCGAGCGGTTGCACTTGGGCTTGTTGCTGAGGAGCTGGAGGGTGCGCGTAGAGTGGTTGTCCATACTGGTCATAGGCGACCGGCTTTGGGGCATTTTCCGGAGGCTGCGTAGGTGGTAGGTTTGGCGCTTTCGGATCCATACCTACAGTATACCGTTAATTTTCCGGATTATATGGCTTATCGAGGTGCCTGTAGGCTTTGGCGGTTACACGGCGTCCTCGTGGAGTTCGCTCAAGAAAGCCGATCTGTAGCAAGTACGGCTCGTAAAAGTCTTCGATCGTCGTTGTTTCGTCTCCGGTCAGCGCCGCGATGGTATTGAGTCCGATCGGACGATCCTGATAGCTCTCGATGATGCTCGTCAGCAGGTTTCGATCGGCTGGATCGAGACCAAGTTCGTCGATCTCGAGCAGCTCCAGTGCCTGATGGGTGATAACGGTATCGATGATGCCATCTCCGTTTACATCGGCATAGTCACGGACACGTTTGAGGAGGCGGTTCGCGATACGAGGCGTGAGTCGGGCGCGTGTCGAGAGCATCTGTGACGACTCATCATGAATCTTGGTGCCGAGAATCTTTGCAGCACGCGTGATGATCTGGGAAATTTCCTCAGGAGTATAGAACTCAAGTCGGTAGAGATGACCGAAACGATCACGCAGTGGCGCCGCCAGACTACCCGTACGGGTTGTAGCACCGATGACCGTAAATCGTGGCAGATCGAGCCGGATCGAACGTGCCGCTGGGCCTTTGCCGATTACGATATCGAGCTTGTAATCCTCCATGGCACTATAGAGCACCTCTTCGACCGCCCTACTGAGACGGTGGATTTCATCGATAAAGAGGATGTCACCATCGGTCAGGTTCGTGAGAATACTTGCGAGATCACCAGGCCGTTCGATCGCCGGACCAGAGGTCACACGGATGCTCGTACCCATCTCGTTTGCGATCACGGTCGCCATGGTCGTTTTGCCGAGCCCCGGAGGACCATAGAGCAAGATATGATCGAGCGGGTCACTACGTTTCTTGGCGGCATCGATCGCAAGCTGCAGGTTTCGTTTGAGACGCTCCTGACCGACATACTCATCAAACGTCTGCGGACGCAGCGTCACCTCGATCTGCTGCTCTTCGGTGTCGTCTTCGTGTGGTTTCGTGTCTACGATTCGTTCAATGGACATTATTCAGATTTCCGTGGACTGCACATAAAATGCAACCATTTATGATCGTCGCTTTCGCGTACGTCTTCAAGATTATACTTGTTTTCTCGTAGCAGTGCTTCGATCTCAGGTGCGCGCCAGTAGTGGAAATACCGGGCTTCGCCCATCTTATGATCCGACCACTCTTCCCCGTCACCATTTTTGACACTAAAGGCGAGTAGTCCACCAGGCTTCAGACTGTTTTTTACCTTTTGCAGCACGGTGCGAAGCTCTTCCTCGGTAAAATGCAAAAAGACCGCCGAGGCGATGATTAGATCATAGTCAGACTCTATATCATCCTCGAGCACATTTAGCTTGCGAGCTTTAAAACCATTTTCATTGAGATAGTCGACTGCCGCATCGAAAGCATCACTGAGCTCAGGCTGGTAGCCAAGCGATTCCATGAACGCGGCGTCACGACCAAATGCTGAGCCGATCTCAAGGATACTTCCGTCCTTTGGGATCCGCTCTAGTATGTCTGCTATCCATCGTCCCTGAAAGTGGTCGAGACCTGTTTTCTGTACCGTACCCTCAACATAGCGATCAAAGTGACGCTCATAAACACCAAGTGTCTGTTCGTTACTTCCCACGGCTTTTGAGTGCCTCTGTAATTCGTTGGTTGGTTGGAAGTTTTGGATCGATACCATCGAGCGCAGTTGTTGCATCGGCGAGTGTGTAGCCAAGTGCCATGAGCGCTTCGAGTGCTTCGTCGTTCGTATCAAGGGCGGTCTGAATAGGTTCCGTAGAGCCGTAATGTGTCGGCAGCCCTACCTTGTCGCTGAGATCAACAACGACGCGTTCGGCTGACTTTTTACCAACACCGGAAGCTTTCGTGATATACGCCGCGTCACCGTTAGCGATGGCGTTTCGGACCTGCTCGGCCGACCCGAGACTGAGGATAGCAAGTGCAGCTTTCGGACCGATCCCCTGCACCGTGATAAGCAGTTCGAAGAGTTTCTTGGCCGCAAGACTCGAAAAGCCGAACAGCTCTTGCGACTGTTCACGAACGTGGTGATACGTATGGAACTTGGTCTCAGTATCGAGATGTGTCGCCTCAAAATCCCCCAGGCTTACCTGGACCTCATAGCCCACTCCGTGCACATCAACGATGATTGATCCTGCAAACTTCTCAACTACCTTACCCTCGACATGTGCGATCATATATTTTCATTATACGCGAAAAGGTTGTGTTTCGGTGGAGGATCTATTTTACACGCTGCATCAGGTAGTGCGTGATCGCAGCTGCGAGCGCGTCGGCAGCATCGTCTGGCTTTGGTACTTCAGCGAGCCCCAACTGGAGGCGCACCATCTCTTGCATCTGTTTTTTATCAGCTTTGCCATACCCAGTCAGCGTCTGCTTGATTTGCATCGGCGTATACTCAGCGATCTCAAGCTTTGCCTTACGACCAGTCAACATCGCGACACCACGAGCGTGCGACACGCTCATCGCAGTTGTCACGTTACGAGCAAAAAACAGTTTTTCGATCGACATCACCGTTGGTTTCGTTGCAGCGATGATTTCGGTCAAGCCGTCATAGATCTCTTCGAGCCGTTCGTCGAGTGGCGTATGTGCTGGCGTCTTGATCACGCCGCCATCAACGAGGTGGACGCCCTTGTCATCGATATCGATGACACCAAAACCGAGGATACCCGTGCCCGGGTCGATGCCGATGATTCTCATAGCCTTAGTATACGACAGCCTATTTTCGACCAGTTGGCACGAGACGCCGGACTCCACGAAGCAGCTCACCCCGCCATTCATAGAGGCCATAACCTGTTGCGCCTGCGCCCACAACAACCAAGAGGGCAGTTTTGAGCGAGGTGTTCTCGGGAGTAGCATCCATAGGCACGGCCGCAGTGACCGCAGCTGGACTACCTGCCTTTCGGCAACGATTGGTAGCTGGATTGCGCTCATAACCCGACAGGCATGGTGTGAGCGTTGAAGTAGAGGCCTGTACTACTGATCGACACCGGTTTGTTGCAGGGTTACGCTCCTGGCCTTCGTCACAAGGCGCAAGCACTGAACTCGCAAGTGTCGCTACTGCGCGGCAACGATTCGTTATCGGATTGCGTTCTTTTCCTTCTTCACACTGCGCAAGAACATTTACCGCCTCTTCCAGCGACCGACACCGATTTGTTTCAGGACTTCGATACTTACCGGCAGGACATTCACCTAAACTATCGGACGCCGCCAAAACTTCCGTTGGAATAGTAATCACATTTTCCATATCGGGGCTTGGGGTGCTCGTCCATTTCCAGATACTATCACTGGGGTCAAGCGCCCACGCCCAGCCAACCTTTGAGATAGAGCTTGCGCTTGGGTACTGGATCATCGTCTCATCGTAGTACTTCGCAAGGCCGGCAGTATCCTCGAGCCAGACATAACCGCCGCTGTCAGTCAAACTAAGTCGATCACCATCGTCACGCAGAGAAACCGTTAAGAACGCGCCCGGCCCGAAAGACCCATCAAGTGAAAAAGCGTTGCCCGACTCACTCGTACCGCTATCAGTACGAAGTCGATAGAGCGATGCATCGATTGGTTGTTCGCTTATATTTTGTAGCTTTATATAATCGCCACATACTAAACTTGTGTCATTTGGCGCACAGTCAGCATGACGTGCTACGACTTCAACGATCCGCAGTAGCGGCACAGCTGGAATGACATAGAACTCATCAGCATAGAGGGAGATTGGCTCACTCAGTTTCGTAAATGTCGTCGAACTACTATAACCAGTGCTGGTCGTTCCGCGTCGATAAACGCCGTCGGTCGATACGATTGGCTGTTCAGCATTCACAAGGCCGGGTGACGGCGCAATAAGAACCAGCTTGGTCAATTTTTCGCCGACAGAAAGAGGCGACCACGAAAACGAATTTACACCTGCTCCCATGACATTTCCGTTCCTCGCATACAGACCATGACTCTCAGCTTTCATGTAGCCTGTTAACGGAAAAAGCGGCCTCGGAATAGGCTGCACGGTTGTAGCTGCCCCGACCGACCAACCATCTAACGAAAAGACCGTTTCGTTCGTGTTATAGATTTGTAAAATATCGAGAGAGGACTGCGACCCGCTCACACCGTATGCCGTGATAAGCAAACCTGAGCTCTCGGGAATTGGTTGTGTTGGCATAGTAACTACCGCAGAGACCGGTGTGGCGGAAAAGCTCAGCAGAAACAGCAGCATGGCGCTAATGCCTATCTTCATATTCAGATGATAGGCGCTTTATACAACGTTGTCAAAAACTTTATTCTAGGTCGATAGATTCATCGATATCGAAGTTGCCGTGAGTCGCAACAACGTCATCGAGGTCATCGAGTGCATCCATCAACTTCATGACTTTGCGAGCCGTATCGGCGTCGGCAATATTGATGGTGTTTTGAGCCTCGTAAATAAGCTCGGCTGCCTCGACGGTAAGACCGCTTGCTGCTAGCTGCTCACGCACAGCGTGTAGTGCCTTTGGATCAGTGTAAACATACAGTTTTCCATCAGCTTCCTGGGCATCTTCAGCACCGGCGTCCAGAGCAGCTAAAAGAGCCTCATCAGCATCACCCTCAAAAGCAACCGTGATCTGACCCTTGCGAGCAAACTGAAAAGCGACACTGCCTGGTTCTGCGATGTTGCCGCCGTTCTTTGAGAAGGCATGACGGACTTCCGGATAGGTACGGTTCTTATTATCAGTGGCTGCTTCAACGAGGATGGCGATGCCGCCAGGTCCGTAGCCTTCGTACATAACTTCGTCGAGTTGCGCCGCGTTCTTGTCTTTGACGCGATCGATCGCACGCTGGATGTTAGCAAGCGGCATATTGGCCGACTTGGCCTTTTCCACTGCCATCGCGAGACTAGGGTTCATGGCCGGGTCAGTACCGCCGCGGGCTGCAATGGCGATCTGATTTCCGAGCTTCGTAAAAACAGCGCCACGTTTGGCGTCGTTCGCGCCTTTTTGGCGCTTGATAGTTGCCCATTTACTGTGTCCTGACATATACCAGCAGTATACTCTTTTCACCCCTGTTAGTAAAGCTACGGCTCGAGACGATTGTCACGTACACGGAAATTATATTGAGTACGATACCAGGCAAATACGCAGAAAATTGCCAGGATGGCATACCATACAAGAACCGTCCATATACCAAGGTCAAGCTCATACTGTGCCATAGGCAGACTGGCCAGCCATTCCACAATCGCTATCATGTACCCAATAAGGATAGTGGCCGGCAGGGCAAAAATAGTCGCAAACGTCGCACTTGCCATCCCAGCGATACCGGTCAGTGCAGTTAGCGCCATCGCCGCAGGAATAAATGGTGCGACAAGTATATTTGCGACAAGCGCAAACGTTGGGATAGTAGAAAATGCAAACGCAATGAGTGGCAGGGCGGTAATCTCGGCACACATCGTCTCGCACACTAATTGTTCGAACGAGCTTGCACCGCGACGACGATACAGTAGCGCCAAAACCAAAGGCGCTACTATCAAGATGCCCGCAAAGGCAAAGAAAGACAGGTACCAGCCCAGGTCAGCCCATATGTACATCGGGTTAAAGAATGCCGTAAGGGAGGCGACATACACAATCAGAAGCACAGGATGAAACCGTCGCCCCACATACCAGGCAAGAAGAGTGAGCACCGTCACGATCACCGCCCGATTCATACTCGGGCTGAAACCCGAGAACAGCACAAAGCCGGCAATGACAAGTAGCGAGGCCGTAAATGCAAGGTATCGAGAATGCCTCGCTAGCAGTCGCATCACAAAGCGCACCAGTATCGTCAGGTTATAGCCGCTGGCAACGACGATATGTGTCAGTCCTACTACCTTCAACTGTTCATCAAGGGTGTCGGGGAGTGTTGACCGTTGGCCAACGACAAACCCAAGCCCAAGACTTGCCATCGGCTCCATGACTAGCGACCTGACCGTCTCGGCAAACTTCTCGCGGATGTCGCGTATCACATCACCCCCTCTCATCAGATGCGTGACCTTACCGGCAGTCATCGATGCACCATAAGAAGCAAACCCTTCACGCAATGTCCCGCTCACTGTCACGATGTCACCACGCTTTAGTGTGTTTTTGCCAAACACCGTTACAAATATCTCGCCGGGATGCTCGCTTCCATTTATACGAACCCTTGTGAGTGTTAGTTTTTGTCTGCCGCTCGTGGCAGTTTGCGCATCGCTACTCATCATACCACTGGCAGTCACCGATTGTTCGAAGTGGGGCCGATACGCATCATACGCATTTGCAACTTCACTCCCACGTAACATGCCAAAACTTATACCTGCAAGCACAATAGCTGGAATCGCCCACCAACGCTGCGAGCGTATCGCACCCAGCATCAATACTAATCCAACGAAAAGCACCATAGTTCCAGCACCCAAGATCCACTCATGTCCCAACAACAATCCCAACAGTAGACCGACACCAAGCCAAGCAATCAAGTAGGAAACATGGAATCTTTTATAGCGCCATATCGTCAGGTTCATAGTCACAGTATAGAACTTTCTACCTACAGGGCTGTACCACCTCTTTCAGGTTAGTATGCATATTTGTGCACGTGTACGAATATGCACCTATGCATGAAGCTTATGGAACTTGAGTTGTCTACGCCTTGATATCGAGACGACGGAAACGAGTCGTTTGCCCGCCCTCTACGTCAACGAGACTCATAAACATATCAAGCGGTCGTGCGTATACCGTGGGGTTGTTTAGCTCATACACCGACATATAGACCACAAAGCATTCTTCGCTTTCCGTGTCATAGCGTACGCTATCGACGTAATAGTGTTTCTTGCTCTCAGGAGTGCTCTTGTAGTGCTCGTATATCCCTGTTACGTCGGCCACATCAAGCTCTTTGTAGCGAGGATCTAGGATATTGAACTGCTCACCCGTCTCAGTATGTGTGACCTCACCGCGAAAACTCATGCCAAAAAGGCGTTTCATGATCTCAAATCCATCTGTCTGCGGTCGTTCCATGCAAAAAGTATACCAGTCCAAGAAAAAAGCCCTAACCTTTCGGATAGGACGTTTTTCTTGGAGGAGCCACTGGGGCTTGAACCCAGGACACCCTGCTTAAAAGGCAGGTGCTCTAACCAGCTGAGCTATGGCTCCATGGTTTACAGAACAGGTGCAATGGTACCACTTTACCTCTGTAGATGTCAATGTTTTGATTTCTTACCGAGAGGACTTTTGCCATGCGCGTGCATCATGTCAAAGACGGCTATGATAACCCCTGCCGAGATGATGACCGGGCTGTTGAGTGCGATCTGACTGATGAGGGGCTGGATCGCTGCGCGATCAGCGAACGGCAAACTCGTGACGAGCGGTGCGAGCATCAGCACGGTGCCAAAGACTGCAAACAGTAGGCTTCCAGCGATGACGTAGCGCTGATCGGTGTACTTGGGACCCGAGAACATCAGGATAAGTGACGGGGCAAGGATCAGGAAAAGACTCGCAGCAGTCACGAACGGCAGCGGCTCTACTGGCACATCAAGCGCCTGCAAGAAGTTGCCGAAGTCTTTGGATATCTGCTGTGAAAGCACCAGCCCACCGGCGAGACCGAGACCAAGCACCCCATAGCGTCGCTTTGTGAGAAAAGCGAGACCAAACAGTGCAGCCATCAGCGCGATGAGGACCATGAGCGTCATAGCCCCATAATAGCACTAGCGTTACAGGGAGAGAACTACGCGCCGACTTTGTCTTTTTTGTTGCGGCGCTTTGCGTTGCGCTCGATGTATTCGATGATCGAAGTTGCGACATCACGCTTGGTTACCTGTTCGATACCAAAACCTGGGCTTGAGTTCACCTCGAGCACCAGCGGACCGCGCTCTGAGCGCATCAGGTCGACACCAGCCAGGTTGAGACCCATAGAGCGAGCCGCCTTGATGGCAGTTTTGCGCTCTTCTTCGGTGAGCTTTACGACCTCACCTGCTCCACCTTGGTGCAGGTTTGAGCGGAAGTCATCATCGAGGCTCTGGCGCTTCATGCTGGCGATCACCTTACCGCCGACGACAAAGGCACGGATGTCCATACCGGCAGACTCTTTGACGAACTCCTGGAGCAAGATGTTCGTGCCATCCTGGTCCATGACGTAGAACGCCTGGAGTACTGACTTGGCGGCCTTTTTCGTCTCAGCGAGTACGACGCCGTTGCCGTGGGTGCCACGAGCCAGCTTGATGATAACCGGCGCACCGCCGAGTGTATCGATCAGGTTGTCGACGTCAGCTTCACCACGAGACACGATGGTCTTTGGGATACCGACGCCAGCGCGGGCCAGCAGCTGCATGCTGCGGAGTTTGTCGCGTGAACGAACGATCGCGATCGAGCTGGTCATGGTGTAAACACCCTGCATCTCGAACTGTCGAACGATCGCTGAACCGTAGCGTGTCATGCTGCTCGCGATACGTGGGATCACCGCGTCATAACCGACGAGGGGCTCACCCTTGTACCAGACCATAGGCTGGGATTTTTCGATACTCGCGTAGCAGTCACGGTACTTGATGATATCTACTTCGTGACCACGTTCAAGCGCGACCTGCTTTAGTCGCTTGGTCGAGTAGTTGCCTGGGCCGTTGGATAAAATCGCTATCTTCATTTTGCCTCGCTATCGGTATCATATTCCTGGTTTAATGTAACATCAACTAACAAATTATGCTCTCTCAAAAAACGGCGTCCGATCAGTATCTCGTGTTTCATCTCTGAGCGATCCGCGAGGGTGATCGAGGCCGGGTAGGTTCTGTCCCCTATCACCAGCTCCGTTTCGATCAGATACCGTTCCTCACGCTGACCGTTCGAGCTTCGAACGTGCTTTTGTGAGAATCTATCTGTCTCGAACACTTTCTTGGAACGCTGGCCGGGTGAGAACTGGAGGATCTTTTTGCCGTCTCGTTTGATGACCTTTGCCTCTGTGCAGCTGAGTGCACCAGAGTAAGCACCAGTATCGATCTTTGCCACGGTGTTTTTAATACCGAGGCTTGGGATGGAAACTTTCTCGAAACTTCCCAGTGTATGTTTTGAGGTAGTGTGCATCTTTTTGTCGATCGCCTCGACGAGGGCTGGTAGGATGTCATGCATACCGCCATCACGACATGAGTAAAACAGCTTGAGCACCGGAGAAGTATTGAACTCGATGAACCAGTAGTTATCCTGACTAGCAGGCTCGCGGAAGTTCTTGATAAAGATATCCACGACGATAAAGCCAGTGTCGAGATCACTGACGAGCGATTCAACGAGCTGAACATAGCTCTCGTCCACCTCACCCAAGATGTCGTATACCGAGCAGCCCTTCGAGATCATCGTCGCGCGGCTTAGCTCCACCACTTCACCCTCAGCGGGGACCTTATCGAGGTCAACCGACTTACGGATAAGCTCGTCAGTGAGGAGTGGATATGGAACGAGGGTGTAGTCAATCTTCCGGCGCTCTTCGTTTTCTTTTTCGATGAGCTCAGCAACTGTCGAGGTACCATCACCGACAACCTGAGGGGTTCGACGGAGCAAAGCCGAGACAACCTTGCCGTTGATCACCGCGAACCTAACCTCTTCGCCAAACACCTGCTCTTGAACCAAAACTTCGCCTGAGTACTTTGCGGCTTTTTTTATGGCCTTCTGTAGCTGCAGGAGCGTAGAGACATCAGTAGTCAGACCGATCGAGAGCGAACGGTTGAGCGGCTTTACGACGACGCGGCCGTAGCGGCTCAGGAACTTTTCGAGGCCCCTTGTATCGGTCGTATCGCCTGCAACTTTGATCGTTGCCGGTGCATGCATCCCGTGAAGCGTCACGAACTTGGTAGCCTCGGCCTTGTTCTTTGACAGGGCGCGAACCGTTGCCGAGGTGAACGGGTAATCGATCATAGCTGCACGCGCACGCCAAATACGCCCCTTTGGACTGATGTAGCTAACGAACAGACGCTTGTCATCGAATTCTTCGGACACAGCGTAGCCGAGAGTGCTCAACTCCCTGGCGAGTAACTTGTACGATGCGTGCGCGTCACTGGTGATACTCATGTCGTTCGTCCTGCTTATGTTGTTAGTCTTTAAGGCACCAAAAGGCACCTTGCAGTCTGTTTATAATAGCATTTTATGCTTAAAATGTCAATGCTTTTGCATACGGATCATCTTTGCTCCGTAGTAGGTTGGCGGCACGTCGGCAACCGTGTGGAATCCAGCTCGTTCATAGATATCGATCGCCCGCTCATTCGCCTCTAGTACATCAAGGCTAATAGTTTGAGCGGGACGTGCAGCTTCACAAGATGCCTCAAAGAGGCGTCGGCCAATACCCTGCCCTTGGTGCGCTTCGTCAACGAATAGGCCTCGAAGTTCAAGCACCTCCCCGGTGTCGTACGCCAGCGTAAAGCCACACACCTCTCCGTCCACCTCAGCAACCCAGAGGTACCAGCGCTTATCTGCGAGGCGACTGCTTATCTTTTGCGCAAACGCCTCATGTCGCTGAGTGCTTGGCTGATACCGGTCGATGAACCTGGGGTAAGAATCTCGTGGGATCAGTTTCTTGTAGAGCGATGTTTGGTGAACAGCACAAGTGATAGTAAACATCAGGTCGATGTCTTCATGGGTCGCGGTGCGGATGACCAAACTCATTGTGCCCAGATTGTACCGCTAAGGATCATCGAATACTAGAAGATTTTTGACTTTTTAGCATTTTCGAACTGCTCGAGGAGTTCGCGCTGCTTTTTCGTCAGCTTGGTCGGTGTGTCAACGATAATACTCACGATGTGCGCACCGCGTCCACTACCGCGAATATGAGGTACGCCATGGCCTGAAAGTTTGAAGTCGGTACCGCTCTGAGTACCGGCTGGTACCTTCATGGTTACCGTACCGTCAACCGTCTCAACATCGATCTCGACCCCAAGTGCCGCGTCAACCATACTGACGTGCTCATCAGACAGGATGAGGTCGCCTTCACGGGTGAACTTCTTGTGTGGCTTCACGCGAAGGTTAACGTAGAGATCACCCTTGGCACCGTCTGCAATCGCTTCGCCACGATCACGAAGACGAATCGTCGCACCGTCATCGACACCGGCTGGCACTTTGATAGTGATGTCTTGTTTCTTGCGCTCGGTACCCTTACCGTGACAAACCGTACAGGCCTTTTCCGGAACTTTGCCTCGTCCATGACAGGTCTCACACATCACCTGCTGCTGGATGGCGCCGAACATCGTGTTCATGATGCGCATCTGTTGGCCGGCACCCTTACAGGTTTCACATGTCTTCATGTCGTAGCCAGGCTCGACGGTCGTACCCTTACAGTGCGAGCACTCATCATCGAGCGTGAGATGAATCGTCTTCTCGACACCAAAGACCGCCTCTTCAAACGTCAGTTCGACAGACGTCTCAACATCACGTCCACGGCGAGGCCGTTGTTGTTGACCCTGGCCGCCAAAGAACGAACCGAAGATATCGCCCAGTCCACCGTCGCCAAAGTTAAATTCAAAGCCTTGGCCATTACCAAATCCCTGGAACCCTTCAAACGGATTACCCCCTGAACCGCCAGCTGCGCCGCCAACCCCTGCGTGACCAAACTGATCGTAACGTTGGCGTTTTTGCTGGTCCTTCAGAACCTCATAGGCTTCGTTGGCTTCTTTGAATTTCGCCTCATCACCGCCGTCTTTATCAGGGTGATACTTGAGCGCAGCCTTGCGAAACGCCTTTTTGATCTCATCTGCTGAGGCGTCTTTTGAGATACCGAGAATTTCGTAATAATCACGTTTTGTCATCTGTTACTACTATATAAAATTAGCACTCAAAAATCTAGAGTGCTAAGTGCCGTATACTGGAAGCATGACGAAATACGAAGGCACTAAACTCGCAAACTTTGAACCGATCGCTAAAGTTGAAAAACTTGAGATCATCGACATCGAAACTGGAACCGGCGAAACCGTAAACCCGGGAGCCACCATCACCGCCCACTACACCGGCGCACTATGCAAAAACGGTATTATCTTTCAGAGCAGCCACGACTTTGGTGATGCTATCACCTTTGGCCTCGACCAAGTAATCAAAGGCTGGACCGAAGGCGTTCCCGGCATGAAGGTCGGTGGTATGCGCCGCCTCATCATCCCTTCAGAAATGGCCTACGGCTCCGTGCGAGCGGCGGCAAATATCCCGCCAAACAGCGATCTGGTGTTTGATATCGAGCTGACCGCAATCCCCCGAAACGGCTAGCTTTCGGCCTCTTCGTGCGTGACGAAGACATAGCGCCTGAGCATGACGTAGTTCCAAGCCGCCGAAAACAGCGATGCGAATACTTTTGCGGCATTAATCGAGATCGTTCGCTCGCTCAGACTTCCTAGCCCGACGAGCTGCAAAACTGGCTCTACCGCTCGTGCTATGGTGTCACTGAACGATCCGGAAAATACATGGATCAGGCTGTTTTGGATCACTAAGATACCGACGCCCAGAATCACCGCATACAGTACTAAAGTTTTTCGTCGACCGTGCATACGATCATGAAAGACAACCTGTTTGTTGAGTTTGTAGCTCACAAAACTTGAGACTGGAGCCGACAGACTATTGGCGACGAGTACCGGTAGCCCTAGTAAAACGGCGAGAAGGTTCAGCAACGTATAGTCGACCGCGGTTGAGACTGCTCCAACACCCATAAACCGCCCGACTTCGTGTGCACGTTTGGCATTCATACTGCGGCTCATTATACGCGACTATGCCAAAGCGGCACTGTATCTTTTTTCATAGAAAAACCCGCACATTTCAGTGCGGGTTTTTGGCATTTTGACCTAGTGCCTATTTTTCGTCTTTGTCCTTGTCGACAACTTCACCTTCAACTGGCTCATCGGCTTTCTGTTCACCTTCAGTAGACTCGGCTTCTTTGCTGGCAGCTTCGTACATCTTGGCACCGATCGGCATGATCGCGTCGTTCAGCGCCTTGGTTGCAGCCTCAAGCTTTTCTTTGTCATCAGACTCGACTTCTTTTTCAGCAGCCGCGACGGCCTCTTCGATAACCTTCTTATCTTCGTCGGAAATCTTGTCCTTGAACTCGTCCGGCATTTTCTTGGCTTGGTAGATAGCGTTTTCGAGCTGGTTACGAGCATCGATTGTCTCGCGCTTCTTCTTGTCTTCCTCGGCGTGGGCTTCGGCGTCTTTCTGTGCTTTTTCGATGTCTTCCTTGCTCATGTTGCCTGAGTCTTGGATAGTGATCGACTGCTCTTTGTTCGTACCCTTGTCCTTGGCGGTTACATGAAGGATACCGTTAGCGTCGATATTAAAAGTAACTTCGATCTGTGGAACACCGCGAGGTGCCGGCGCGATGCCATCGAGCACGAACTTACCGAGTGACTTGTTGTCAGCGGCGAACTCACGCTCACCTTGGAGGACGTGGATCTCAACCTGTGGCTGGTTATCGGCAGCGGTTGAAAAAACTTCAGACTTGCTGGTTGGCACAGTCGTGTTGCGTTCGATCAGCTTGGTCGTAACGCCGCCCATGGTTTCGATACCAAGCGAGAGCGGGGTGACGTCGAGAAGGAGAACGTCCTTTACGTCACCGGCAAGCACACCACCCTGGATAGCAGCACCAACGGCAACCACTTCGTCAGGGTTAACGCCCTGCATCGGGTCTTTGCCAAAGATCTTCTTGACCTTCTCAATAACCGCAGGCATACGGGTCATACCACCAACGAGAACGACTTCGTTGATATCGCTGGCTGAAAGCTTCGCGTCTTTCAGGGCTTTTTCAACTGGCGTAGCGAGACGGTCGATGAGCTCACTGACCATTTCTTCGAGCTTGGCACGGGTGAGTTTGTACTCGAAGTGCTTTGGACCATCTGCATCAGCGGTCAGGAACGGTAGGTTTACTTCGTATTCAGTGGTTGTTGAAAGCTCTTTCTTAGCTTTTTCTGCTTCGTCCTTGAGGCGTTGGAGGGCAGCATTATCACCCTTGAGATCGATGCCTTCTTCGTTCTTAAATACTTCCAGGAAGTGGTCAACGATGCGGTTGTCGAAGTCTTCACCACCGAGGTGTGTATCACCGTTGGTACTCTTTACCTCAAAGACACCGTCACCGAGCTCGAGGATAGAAACGTCAAAGGTACCACCACCGAGGTCAAAGACAGCGATCTTTTCTTCCTTACCCTTGTCAAGACCATAGGCAAGGGCGGCAGCGGTCGGCTCGTTGATGATGCGCTTGACTTCGAGACCAGCGATCTTACCGGCATCTTTGGTTGCTTGGCGCTGAGAGTCGTCGAAATAAGCTGGAACAGTGATGACTGCTTCAGTCACCTTTTCTCCCAGGAAAGCTTCGGCGTCAGCCTTGAGCTTTGAGAGAATCATCGCTGAAACTTCTTCAGGAGTGTACTCTTTGTCACCCATCTTAACTGCAACGCCATCACCTTTTTTGACGATCTCATAGGGCATGATGTCGAGGTCTTTTTGGACTTCTTTGTCTGTGAACTTGCGTCCGATGAGACGCTTGACCCCGTAGATCGTGTTCTTAGCGTTCGTCACGCGCTGACGCTGAGCAACTTGGCCAACGAGGCGCTCGCCTTTTTTGTTGATCGCAACAACTGAAGGTGTCGTACGGTTGCCTTCGGCGTTTGCAATAACTTCTGGTTTTCCAGCAACCATGTAGGCAACGGCGCTGTTGGTTGTACCGAGGTCGATACCGATAATTTTACCCATATTTACTCTCCTTTTTGACTACTGATAGGTATGAAATGTCTGGTAATTTCGTTGGCACTCCTCGCAGGATAGTGCCAAGCTATGACTCTATAGTACATGGATTAGCACTCGCATGTCAAGAGTGCTAATTTGGTATTCTACCTCTGTTTCGTTACTATGTATATCGTATGCTTTTCATCACCCTTACCGGCACAGTACTGGCACTTATTATCGGTGGCGCCTACCTCACCAACCCATTTAGTCGTTACACCCTCATCAGACGCACCTACCGTGCCGAAATGGTAGACGGCATCGTTAAAGCGATCGACGAAAACAACAAACTTATCATTAGCCAAAACCTACCTCTGCGTGTCTTTGCGATTCTTAAAAACGGTGTTCATATTCTCAGTAGCCGTTGGCACAAAAGCCCTGCGAGTACGGCATCTACAGTGCGTGGCATTATTGATGATATCTACGATCTCAGGTTCGATCCCACAAAACTCTTACTAACTTCAGGAGATCACTTTAGCGCCCTGTTCGTTCGCAACCTGGGCGTCTTTTATTACCCGACACTCGATCCGGCACTCCCGGGGAACGAACGTCGCTGGCACGATAGGCAAATCGTCTACCTCCAAACGCTTGCCTATGCTCTGGGCGTATTCGCAAAGCATGACACTCTCACGACAACTATCGTACCCACGGGCCGACACCGCGCAACCTGCGTTAACTTCTACGCATACCCGTCTGACACACTCTATGGCATGCTATTTGCCCTTGCTTCACTCTTAGGTAAACAAACGGCACAACCAGCCGCTTACGGCAAAAGCGTACATACACTCGACACCATCCCTGCAGCAAAGCTACTTCTCAAAGCGTATCAGGAAAGTCTCGCAGGACATTACGAGCGCTATCAAAAACACGTGTTCGACAAAAATACAGGACTGGTTAGCGCTGGTGTTGTTATGTCTGGGGCCAAAGACATAACGAAACGAAGTTCAGCGTTTTATGACAATGTCATCTACTGGAAAACAACCGAGCTTGCCATGATGCTTGGCCTCATTCCACGTGACAAAACATTCCTGACTACACTAAAAGACCGTATCATCGATACGTTTTGGCTCGAAGATGAGGGTTACTTTCTGGAAGATTTATCAAGAGAAGGTAAAGCTGAAAAGTTTTACTCTTCGGACTGGCTCATCGTGCTGGCAACTGGCTTCCTGTCACCGGAAAACGAAGCTGAGCGACACTACTTTGAGCGCAGCATCGGCTACATCCAGCGCATGAAGATCGATAAGCCCTTTGCAATCAAATATCAGCACGAAACTCGTGCTCACCGCCAATTCCTTGCCGTGCGACTTGCGGTTGCAAGCTACGGCGGCGACAGTATCTGGAGTTTCTGGGGCATGGAATATATCAAGACCCTACTCCTACTCTATCGCACGACCGCCAACGCCGAGTATTTGAAAACAGCCGATTATCATCTAAAGAAATACAAAGCCGCCATGCTGCGCGACAAAGGCTTTCCTGAGGTATACGACAACCAAGGCAACTTGCTCGAAACGCCGCTCTACCGCAGCATCCGTCAAACGGGCTGGGTTATCGGCTTCGAGCAAGTACTTGAGATGCGCAACTCGATCAGCTCCTAGTTACTGACGAGTGACTTTGACCATGCTGTGGCGGATAACGTCATCACCAAGCTTGTAGCCAGGTTGAAGCTCTTCTGCGATCACTTCTTGCTCACCTTCAGCCTCTTCGTCGAATTGGATCGCCTCATGGAGTTCCGGATCAAACTTGGTACCAACCGAGGCCTCGATGCGGGTCAGGTTGAGTGATCCGAGCGATTTCTCGAGGTTCTTCACGAGACCAACGACACCTTGCGCCCATTTGTTATCCTTGAGTTCTTCTGGTGTATGCGAGATAGCCCGCTCGATATTGTCGATAACCGGCAGAAGTTTCATGATGGCACCGACCTTGCCGCTAGCGCGTGCCATTTCTTTTTCTTGCTCGACACGTTTACGATAGTTCTCAAAATCAGCACGAACTCGCTGGAGATCCTGTGTTAGTTCGTTTACCTGTGCTTCAAGTTCTTCGGGTTTCTTGCTCTTTGCCATCACTATCTCTCTAGAATAAATTTGTTATCGATTGCAAAAGGGTGACTACTGCGCCAACAATTGCGTTAATGATTGCCACAATCCCCTCAAAGACTGCATGAATGATCGCGACGATACCATCGGTTAGTGCTTGGATAAGACCCACTACAGTACCTCCTCAAGCATCGCACCAGTGTGGCGAACAAGCCGCATCACACGGGCGTAGTCTTGGCGGGTTGGACCAAGGACACCGATGTAACTGTTGTCGCTGTACGGCGAGCGAAATCGACTAATGATGAGGCTCGCCTGCGAGCTCTTACCGATCGGGTTCTCGGCACCGATAAAGACATTGAGCGGTTCGTTTGGTGCAGCTTCACGAAGCCATGGCTCTAGATTGTCGAGTAGACGTGCTACCTGCTGGACGTTGTGTGGGTTGGCTGCAAATTCTGGTTGCGAAAAGAGGTTTCCCATACCGCTCATGTAGAGCTGGTCGCCAATCGTCGCGAGGCCAAGGTTGTGCGTGAGTTCAACGAGGCTATCAACTGCACTGCGTATGGCACGGTCGGTTCGATTTGCATGCGTCGCTACACGAGCATCAATCGCCTGGGCGCTGCGGTCGGTTAGTCGAGGCATCTCTGCCGACTCACCACCCGACGCATTTGTCAGTGAATTGACATAAAAACGGTAGCCTTTGTCAGTTGGGATACGTCCGGCACTGGTGTGAGGCTGCGCAATAAAGCCGAGCTCTTCGAGGCGTGCCATCTCTGCTCGAACTGTTGCGCTCGAGACGCCGAACAGCTTTGCGAGTGTAATGCTGCCGACTGGTGCAGCAACTTCCGCATACTGCTCGATGATAGCTTGGAGTAGCTTTGCTTGACGCTCTGTCATGAGGTTATTTTACCTCTTTTTAGCACTCGTCGTCAATGAGTGCCAGAGGGACACTCGATCTATTTATCGAGACGGTGCGAAATGTATTCGAGGAGATGCTCAGCAATCGTCAACGCAAAATCACTCGTATGATCGCGCTGGCCTGTCATGATCTGCTCAATTCGCTCGACAGTTGTCTCGAGATCATCGTTCACGACGAGAATAAAGCGCTTATCCTTCTGTATAAAGGCGATTTCATCTTGTGCCGTAGCGAGGCGCCTCTCAATTTCATCACTATGTTCATCCAGGTTGCCGTATCTGCGCTCAAGGCGTGAGAGCCATGTTTCGACACTAGGTGGTAGTAGAAATACTGCATGCGTATCCGGCTTGATGTCGAGATATTCCGCGACCCCCATGATATCGATATCAGTAACGGCGATTTTGTCATTGTCATGAGCAATCCCTAGCTCGGCAACACTCGTTCCGTAGACATTTCCGTGAACATACTTCACTTCGACGAAGGCCTTTTCATCGATAAGCTGCTCCGCTTCATGCAAGGTGACAAAATGGTAATCAACCCCATCTCTTTCCATGATGCCGTGGTTGTTGCGCGGTGGGCGCGTGGTGTGCGACACAATCTGGTGGTATTCGCTGCCTTTTAGGAGTTCGTTGATAACGGTATTTTTTCCGCCACCGACGACACCAGCAATAAGCAATAGCCTAGTCTCTCGAACCAGGCCTGCCGCCTCGGGTGACATTTGGTAGTTGTTTATTTTTCCCTCTAAACTCATCATCTTATTGTAGCAAGCGCGCCTAGTCGCGCTTTAGCATCACCGTGAAAGCCTCGGATGGGATATCGACTTTACCAAACCGCTTCATACGCTTTTTACCCTTTGCCTGCTTGGCGAGAACTTTTTTCTTTCGTGAAACGTCACCGCCATAGAGGCCGGTCGTCACGTCCTTGCGATAGGCGCTGAGATCTTCACGTGCGATAAAACGCCCTCCTATCGCCGCCTGGAGAGCGACTTGGAAGTTCTGACGGGGGATGACTTCTTTGAGCTTCTTAACAGTGGTGCGTCCGAGACTGTCGGCCTCGGAGCGGTGTGCCATAACGCTCAGAGCGTCAACGATATTACCCGCTACATAAAAATCAACGCGAACGAGATCTTCAACTCGGTATTCATCGAGTTCGTAGTTAAAGCTGCCGTAGCCCGAAGTGACGCTTTTAAGCTGGTCGTAGAAATCCGTCAGTAGGTTTGCGAGCGGTGCCTCAAAGCTAACGAGGGCTCGTTCGTCGATGTAGCTGAGATTCTTTTGGCGGCCACGTTTACTGACAATCAGCTGGATAACAGCACCAACATAATCGGTTGGTACGACGATCTCACCTTTGATCCACGGTTCGCGTATTTCCTTTACCTTGGCAACGTCAGGTAGGTCACTTGCGCTTTTGATATCGAGCTCCGTACCATCGGTTAACGTCACCTGGTAATCGGTACTCGGATTTGTAACAACAAGGTCGAGGTCGTACTCACGCTCAAGTCGTTCGCGGATGATATCCATATGGAGCATACCGAGAAAGCCGATGCGCACGCCAAACCCAAGCACCGGTGAATTTTCCGGCTCGAACTGAAGTGCCGAGTCGCTGAGGCTGAGCTTCTCAACAGCGTCCTTAAGCTCTTGATAGTCTTCGTTGCTGACCGGAAAGAAACCGGCATACACAAATGGTTTGACGTGCTGGTAGCCGGGGAGTTGTTCAGTGGCGCGCGAGCGCTTAGTTGTTACCGTATCACCGACACGCGCGTCTCGCGTTGTCTTGAGGTTAGTTACGATATAGCCGATCTCGCCCGTCTCAATCGCTGAACCAGGTGTCATTGTTGGACTAAGCGCCCCAACCTCAAGCGCAAGGCCATGTGCACCAGTTGCGAGCATCTCAATCGTGTCTCCTTTTTTGATGCTGCCGTCAAACGTACGGACATAGAGGATAACCCCACGGTAGTCGTCGTAGTAGCTGTCAAAGATGAGTGCCCGGGTTGGCTTCGTCTCGTCACCTTTTGGCTCAGGTATCTGCGCCACAACGGCGTCGAGGACTTCTGCAACACCTTCACCGGTTTTGGCACTGATCTTGAGGATGTCATCTTCATTGCAACCAAGCAAGTTGATAAGCTCCTTTGAAACACGCGGTACATCGGCAGCTGGCAGATCGATCTTGTTAAGTACCGGAATGATATGGAGATCAGCCGCCATCGCGAGATAGACGTTTGCCAGTGTCTGTGCCTGAATTCCCTGACTCGCATCAACAACGAGCACCGCACCTTCGCATGCTTCAAGACTGCGACTCACCTCATAACTAAAGTCAACGTGGCCTGGCGTGTCGATCAGGTTCAGCTGCGTGTTTTTGTAGGTCATGCGCACAGGCGCGAGCTTGATCGTAATGCCCTTTTCGCGCTCCAGTTCCATGCTATCGAGCAGCTGGCTCTTCATATCGCGCTTCTGAACCGTACCGGTGATCTCGAGCATGCGATCGGCTAGTGTTGATTTGCCGTGATCGATATGTGCGATGATACAAAAGTTTCGGATAGACACCACTACTTCTCTGCTCCTTGCAGGCGATAGGTGTCAAACGCTAGTTTCTTTAGACGTTTCGTTACGAGAGACGCTTCGCCAAGCTGCATCAGCCGACAGACAGCTACGTAAAAGATGAGGCTGACAGCGACGATGATCGCAAACTTTGGAAAGGTCGTCATGAAACTCTGGTCTTCCTTGCTAAGCGCAAAAATCTTCACCATGATATAAGTCACGATTGCCATGAACCCGGTTGCTGAAAGCATCCGCGCGACAGCGTGCAAGAAGACGGCGTTAAATAGCTGCGGGATTCTTGCCGTCATGATCGCAAACAAGACCATGACTTCGATTGCCGCCACGATCGACTGCGCCCATGCGAGACCGTAAATACCCATATCGATTGTCATCGTAAAGTAGATCGCGAGTATGATGTTAAGTCCAATCGTAAAGATAGAGATATAGAGCGGAGTCTTTGTGTCTTGCTGGGCGTAGAAGCTTCGCGCTGCGATGTGATAGATCGATCGGAACAGAATAGCAACCGTGAGGATTCCGAGCAGTCCTGCTACAACCGGCTGGCCACCATTAAAGAGGAAGTTGACGAGGTATCCACGCGTAAAGAACGCGATCGTCGCCGTCGGCAATGCCAACCAGATGATGACTCGCAGCACCGTTTGCAGCTCCTTCTTAAACAGATCCGGACGACCCTGACTGAGGCGCTCCGTCATCTGCGGGAACGCAGCGGTTGAGATCGCGACCCCGATGAGGTTGATTGGCACGTAGTGGAGGGTCGTCGCCTGTTGGTAGAAACGGATAGAACCTGAAGCCATACGGGAGGCAAGGTTCGTCTCGACAATACCATTGACATAGTCAATCCCTTGGTCGAGTGAGCGCGGCGGAAGTAGTCGCAGCACCCTGCGAAAACCTTTGTTCTTCCAGAAGATTTTAAAACGATAGTCAACGCCCAGGCCCACGAGTCCGATAGCACTAATCACAAGCTGCATCATCGAACCAAGCACCACACCTAGCGCGACGCCCATGATACCGCCCTCGAACACTTCGACGCCAAAGAGCGTAATACCGTTCGTGAATACGAGCAAACCGATAATAATACCGACGTTATAGATAGTCGGTGCCAGGGCAAAGAAGACAAAGCGTCCGACCGCTTGCTGGATACTTGCAATCACCGAGCTGATCGCAAACAAGAACGGGTTGATCGCGATGACGCGGAGCATACTGACAGCAAGCGCCCGTGACGACTCGTCGAGCCCTGGACCAACCACATAGCGAACCAGTGGATCGGCAAATATGATGATGAGCAAGCTCGATGCGAGCGTTACGAGCGCGAGCAGGTTAACAAGGCTCGTACTGAGCTCCCATGCTGATTTCTTGTTACCTTTTTGGATACGGTCGTTAAAAACAGGAATAAAGGTCACACTGAGCGCACCCGAAACGAGCAGAATGAACATGAACTCCGGGATGATCGATGCAACCGTGTAGGCATCTAGTCCGACAGGATACCCTGCGTATCCTGTGACCGCATTTTCGGCGTAGGTACTGTTGAGGAGGCGATCACGAAACAGTCCAAGGATCATGGACAGGAATGTGGAACCAGCTAGCAGGACGGCTGCTAGCTGGACACTGAGGCGCTGGTTAGCGCGTGCAACAACGTTTCGGACGCGACCCATATGTGACTATTATAGCCCTCGAGAGCGTAATCTGTTAGTACAGTTTTGCTTCTTTAGGCAGTACTGCGTTTTTGAAGACTTCTTCTACGACCGATTCGTCAACCGTTTCGTCTTTGAGGAGACGTTTCGCAAGCGCTTCAAGTGGCTTCATGTTGTTGACGATAACAACTTCAGCGCGGTGTGCCGCTTCCTTGATGAGCTTTTCGACTTCCTGGTCGATGAGGCGGGCAGTGTCATCGCTGTATGGACGTTCGTGTGTCATGCGGTCAAACATCATACCGCCGTTGTCTTCGTGGAAGACTTGGTCGCGGAGTTCGTCACCCATTCCTTGCTCAATCACCATGTCGCGGGCGATCTCAGTTGCTTTTCGGAGGTCTGAGCCAGCGCCAGTCGTGATGCGGTCATCGCCATAGACGACTTTTTCGGCGATACGGCCACCAAGTGCACGAGCGAGGATATCTTTGAACTCAACGACACTCGTGTAGTTGCGGTCTTCTGGAGGCAAGAACCATGTCACACCACCGGTACCGCCGCGTGGGATGATGGTTACCTTGTGAACTGGGTCGCTGTCAGGTAGAACATGACCGACGAGCGCGTGACCAGCTTCGTGGTAAGCTGTTAGCTCTTTTTCTTTCTCGTTCATAACCTTAGCTTTACGCTCAGGTCCGATAGCTACCTTTTCAAAGGCTGCCGTGACGTCGTCATTGGTAATCTTTTTACGGTTGTGGCGAGCTGCAATGATTGCAGCTTCGTTTGCGATGTTAGCGAGATCAGCACCTGAGCTACCCGCAGTCTTAGCGGCAAGCTTGTCGAGGTTTACACTTTCATCAGTCGGTTTGTTCTGGAAGTGAACCTTGAGGATGGCCTCGCGGTCTTTGCGCTCAGGCAGGATAATGTTGGTTCGACGGTCAAAACGTCCCGGTCGAAGCAGCGCTGGGTCGAGTACGTCAGCACGGTTGGTTGCTGCAAGGACAATCACGTTCGTACCCGTTTCAAACCCATCCATTTCCACAAGGATCTGGTTCAGAGTCTGCTCACGCTCGTCGTGACCACCGCCCATACCAGAGCCGCGGCGGCGACCAACTGCGTCAATCTCATCAATAAAGATGATGCATGGGGCATTCTTTTTGGCCTTTTCAAAGAGGTCGCGCACACGTGATGCACCGACACCGACGAACATTTCGACGAACTCAGAACCACTGATGCTAAAGAATGGCACTTCCGCTTCACCGGCGACAGCGCGTGCGAGCATCGTCTTACCGGTTCCTGGAGGGCCTACGAGCAGGACACCCTTAGGAATCTTGGCACCGACGTCCTGGAACTTCTTTGGGTGTTTGAGGAAATCAACCACTTCAGTAAGATCTTGCTTTGCCTCGTCATTACCGGCAATGTCCGCAAAAACAACTTTTGACTTCTCGTTACCATAGAGACGTGCCTTGCTCTTACCGAAGCCCATTGCCTGGTTGCTCTGACCTTGGGCCTGACGGAACATGAAGAAGATCAGTCCACCAATAAGTAGTGCCGGTAGGATAAGACTGAGTACATTCCAAATTGCACCCTCAGTGCCAGATGGTGCCTTCACGGCAACTTCAACCTTGGCATCTTTTTCGAGACCCTGTTCGTAGATCGAACTACCAGCTTCTTTATAGGATTTTTCCGTTGCCTTGTCTTGGCCCTTTGGTGTCACATAGATATCATTGCCCTGAATCTCAAGCTTGCTGATCTCGCCACCGTTAGCACGACGAATCACGTCAGAAAACGCAACACTCTTCAGGTCTTGCTGCGGAAACAAAACGGCAATAAAACTGAGTACAAAAAAGGCAATCAGCGCGAAAAAGAGAGTCTTTCGCAGCCATGAGCTGTTATTTTTCTTTGGGCGCTTCGGAACTTTCGGGATATTTGCCACTAAACTTTACCTTTCTTACGATCAAACCTCTAACCTTTCTATCTTATCAGTCTCGAGACGACGAGACAATGAGCGTCCGAGGTTTTGCGAGCACAAACCGCTGCCCATCGAGGCTCCATTTTGCCCCGATGCGTGCAGTTTTTGCGAAAAGCAGCAGGTCACGAAAGCGACTTAGTTCAAGCGGCTCGCCGAGCCAGCTGCGCAGCAGCTCAATTGCCACATCATCTGAAATCATGGCGAGCGGATATCGCTCAATCTCGCCTGCTCGAACGAAATAACCTCGGGTCAGCTGTAGCTCGGCTTCTATCTCGCTCCTGAGCTTAACCTGGGCATTATAGAGATCGAGTAGTCGAGTTCGCTCATTCGCCTCAAGGCGCGGGATTATGAGATGACGGATGCGATTTCGTAGATAACGTACCGAATCATTGGTACTGTCCTCGTGCCACTTTAGGTCATGGGACAACGCATACTCAATAATGTCAGCTTTACTTCGGCACAACAAAGGTCGATGTCGATGCGTCGTTTCTCGAAGCGAGCACAACCCTCGCCAGCCTGTTCCTCGGCTCAGATTAATGATGATCGTTTCGAGTACATCATCTTGGTGGTGAGCGGTTGCAACTGCACTCGCATGATAGCGGTCACGCACCTCGTCTAACCACACATATCTCGCCTGGCGTGCCGCATCTTCACTTGTTTGCGACCCGAGATGTAGCTCAGTTGAGATAAACTCAAGTCCGTATCCTGCAGCGAGCTGCTCAACAAAGGCCTTATCCTCGCCGCTGTCTTCCCGTATGCCGTGATCGACATGAGCTACGACAAGATGTTGCCTATTCGAGGCAACCAACATATCAAGCATGACGACAGAATCAACACCGCCGGATACCGCCACGATTAACACGTCTCGCTCATGAGTCATGCCTTGCATGATACTGCCCAGTTGCACGGCGCGCAACGCTAGAGCCGCTTCTTAGTGAGCAGCTTTCGAAGCGTCGTGTGATAGGTGAGAGCGTATACCATCGTTGCGATCCACGCAGCGCTTACCGCCCAGCCTGCCAAGATATCCGTTGGGTAATGCACACCAAGATACAGGCGAGTTAGCCCAATCACCAAGACGTAAAGCCCGGCCGCAAACACGACAGGCCAGCGCCAACGAGTCGGCCAGTAGATAACGATCAGACTGAACGCGAGCGCACTCGATGCCATAGCATGACCGCTCGGAAAAGAGTGGCTATTTTCCGTGACGAGCCTTTCCCACAAATGCGGACGGTCGCGCTGGAACACAGCCTTGAGTAGTAGATTGAGCGCAGCTGCACCGGCTACACCCGTAACAAGAAGCGTTGCCATACGCCTCATCTTCCTCCCCCACAGCAGCACAGCAATTCCAGCCGTGAGTACTGAAGTTCCGACCAATCCTCCGAGCTGCGTCACGGTTACCGCTAGCACATCTAGGGTGGGGCTAGCGTGCATATTAATGGCACGGAGCACTTTTTCGTCAAACGGTAGCGTCTCGCCTTCTCTCACTTCATCTGCTAGTTTTACGAATACAAATACAGGTAGCAGCAAGACGGAAAATGCCACGCCTAGCCGGGTGAGAGTTTGCCGAGAAAAACCCATAAATACCTGTGATGATCGGTTCATAGCCATGCCTACTTAGCCTCCGCTAGCAAGGTCATGAGGATGTCTTTGTTCGAACGTGTAGGTTGACGATACTCCTGGTTCAAAAGATCCAGCGTGACCGTATGTAATTGTGGGTCGTGGGTCGCAATCGCATCTTCCGCCAGCACAACACGTACATTATGTGCATATGCATCCGCCGCCGTTTGAAAGATGCACGTATGCGTTGAAACTCCCGCGAGAACAACCGTTTCTATGTTTCGACGTTTCAACTCCTCGGCAAGCCTCGTATCAAAAAACGCACTGTCACGGGTCTTTACGATCTCAAGCGCATCCCGCAAACGCAGCCCTTCGACCAGCTCAACGTCTCCTTCGCCCTCAAAGAGATAACCCTCACCGTCATCGAGCATATTGAGAGTCCATGTTGAGCGATCTTTCCTATGTTTTGTCACGATGCCAAACACCGGCACATCGGTCTGCACCGCTTGCAAAATAAGCTCGTTGCATGCACGTGTCAGCTCTTCTCGCCTTGCCTCTAGGTCAGCATTACGAAAATACGCCTTTTGCATGTCAACGATAACGAGCGCTACTTGCGTCATATATCTATTTTACGCCGAATGCGTCAGTCGCGTGAGGGGCCGGCGCTGCCTTTAGTGTAAAAGCGCAGGTCGTCATCGTGCATATCCCAATATTCCTGCGCTGACCGGATAATCCGCCAACTCTCCCTAACTTCATCGCTACTCGTAAAAAGTGTGTGGTTTGAGTTGATGGCATCCAGAAGTACCTGTTCGTATGCCTCGGGAAGTTCTTCGTAGTGATCACCGTAGGAAAACTTCAAAGGGTGCTGCACAAGCTTTTGCTCGTAGCCTGGCGCTTTTGCCCAGAGGCGAAATTCTATACCAGCGTCAGGCTGGACGCGCAACACGAGACTGTTCGACTCGAGACCGCTGTCGCTGCGATAGGTGATCGTAATGGCTGTTTTGCGTTCAGCAAGTGCTTTGCCGGTTGAGAGCCGGATTGGCACACCCTGCCAGCGTGGGTCGGAAGAGCTAAGGTCGAGCTGGACGTATGTCTCAACACTACTGGTGTCGTTCTCTACTTCAGTACGGTAGTCTTCATACTGGCCACGAAGCACCGAATCAGTGATCGGCTTGTCGGCTGGTATTCGTAAGCTTCTGAGAGCAGCGAGGCGCTTGGCGGGTATATCAGATGCTCCCACCACAGACGGCTCCATGAGAGTGAGGGCAGCGAGCTGAAGAACATGGCTTTGCATGACATCACGCAGCGCACCGGTTTGCTCATAAAAACCGGCCCTGCCTTCGATATCGATCGACTCATGCGCCACTATTTCGATACGTTCGATAAACTCCTTACTCCAGGTGTGCTTGAGGAGCGGGTTGGCGTCACGGAAAACAAGCAGATTCTGCGCCATTTCCTTGGCTAAGTAGTGATCAATACGGTAAATCTGTTGCTCACTAAAGTACTGCTCGGTGTAAGCGAGCAACTCTTCCGCTGATCCGAGATCGACGCCGAATGGCTTTTCAAGCAGCAGTTTTGTGTTCTGGACCTTGCTGAGTCCTGACTCACCCAACAACCGGACGACCGGTTGTGATGCCTGGGGCGGGATTGAGAGGTAGTAAAGCCGCTGCGCAGAGCCACCAAGCTCCTTTTCGATTTGCAATATGTGCGCCTTTAGCGCTTCGTAGTCGTCAAGATTTGCCAGATCCACCTGACACATATCAAGCGTTTTGCGTAAAAAATCCGTCGACCCCTTCACTCCTTCCAGTACCTCATCAACGCCTACTTCCCGTCGAGTCACGCCAAGGATCCGGAACTGCTCCGGCAACACCCCGGCACGAGCAATCTTCTCAAGCGATGGCAAGAGGTAGCGTCGACTGAGATCGCCCGTAACGCCGATGATAATAACGATGGTTGGTTTAGCGTTGGTCATATATCGCTACTATACACCCCCGTGTAGCGACGCCTGGTACCTACGCCGTCAGCATTTCTAGTGACTCGTGACCGAAGTTGCCCTGTCCCGCCAGCTCGAGCAATGTATCGAGGTGTGGACCTGATGCCGTATGGCTCGACATGGGTCGTTCATCAATGATGCGCATAAAGGTACTTGTCGGTGCGACAGCTTCGTATTTTGCCGCCGCCTGGTCACTGTTGATCACCGGATCATAGGGACCGTGCACGTAGACAACGCGCTCCATGATAGCCGGAAGCGGCTGGTCATCGTGCATGCGTTTCATGTATCTTCCTTCGCTATAGATCGTATCGAGGTGCGCGTTTGCACCAGAACCACGCAGTGAACTATAGACTCTCCGCTTGAGATGATCGGCCGCCCAACTGTAGTGGCCAGCTGACGCAGCCGTAAGAAGAACCTGATACGAAGTACGGATGTCACTGCTATCAAACGGTGACGAGTCGAGCACGACCGTTCCGAAACCACCGACACGATCAGCTAGTCCTGTCTGGTCAGCGTATTGCATAAACTGACGCATCACCATGCCGCCCATCGACTGACACAGTAGCGATGGATGCTCGACTCGCGCCTGAAGGAAGCTATCAGCCAACCCCTCGCATACCTGCTCGATATCAAAACCGTGTTTTGGGTAATCTACCCCTATGACAGTACTGCCCGACATGCGCGAACGGACCATTTGAAAATAGTTTTCACCATCAGTTTGGCAGCCCGGTAGAATCGCGAGCGCACCGAGTGCTCGTGTACGAGGGCTATCAGTGTAAAACTCAGGACTATGACGCCGCGAGTGAGATTCGTGTATTCCGAAAAAATGATCAAGGGTAAGTGCAGTCGTACCCAGGGCCACAGCAACTACACTGCCCGGATGTTTCAAGAGATGTTCGCTGTGTTTTTGTATTGAGTCAAGCATATGCTTATCGCCTCAAGTCCAGTTATACGCTCAAATGTAGGCGTGTCAATCATGTTTTTTACCAAACAAAAACCCCACTTATCAGTGAGGTACTTGTTTGGTAGCGCCGACAGGGCTAACGAATATCTTCGAGTACCTCCTCTATCGTATCTACTCGCCTGACCACCGGATGAAGATAAAAGATTGACGAATGATTAAGCCCACCTATTACATAGAGACGAATATCTTCACCAGCCTGTACACGACCTAGCGCAGCACCGAGCTCAACATACATCCCTTTTCCAGCTTTTTGGTTATCGCTGCACAGCACATACACATCACAGTCGAGCACACCCTGAATATCCGCTTGAGCCCTGCGACCGGTTTCAGTCAGGTCGTTAAACTTATTATCACCACTCAACATGATGTCGGATGTCGTCCAGTCATGAGTGATGACATGTCCAGTATCGGTAACTCTTTTCATAATTTCACGAACAGCAGGAATGTCTTCAATTTGTCCCGATATAAAGAATTTCATTAGGCTTAAGTATACAGCAGAGCACCGACTGGGCTATCGCTTCACTTCGTTTCGCTCCTCCGCTTGCTTGAAAAGAAAATGCTACGCACTTTCTTTTCGGCACTGCGCTACGCGACCCAGTGACTTATCGCCGACTTCATCGGCTAGTCACAGGTCAGTCCCGACGATATTCACCAAAGAAAATACCCCACCGTTTGGTGGGGTATTTTCTTTGGTAGGCTTGATAGGTTCGAAATGGAACCAAATTAAGGTTGAACTGATAAATTCATCTACTCTAGTAGTAGAAAGTAAGATATTACTCCTAGTAAAGAGTAAGTGATGAGTGTTAAACCCTCTTGTTTCTACTTTTTATTCCATTTTCGTTGTAATATTTGGGTATATGACCAAGACGTCACCTCATAAGAGCACTCCGCTCCATAAAAAGCCATCTTTTTGGATATTAAGTACTGTAATTACACTATTGATGTTAGTTTTTGCTCTAGCTTCCTATAATGATTATCGATTATCTGAAGCAGAGCGTCAGATAAAGCTTGCTGAGCAAGCACGGCTGAGTAGCGACCCTATAGATGTGAGTTATGTTTATTCAGCTTTGAATACAGAAAGGTCACAATCTGGCGCGCCTGCCCTGGCGAATCTGAAAAACCTCGAGGACTCTGCTAGTCAAATGTGCGCCAGCATGGTTACTGACAAATATTTTGATTACACAAATCCAGCAACTGGTAAAACTGCAAATTCTTATATAACTGACAGTCAAGGTGAGCTTTTCTACAAGTCTTATGTAGCGGCAATATTTGAAGGTAATCCCACTTCACAAACTGCATCCGATACAATCAACGATGCTGCTAAATACCAAGCGACAAATCTCTTAAATCCCGAATATAACTCGGTAGGTATATCGGTTTGTGATAACAAACTCGAATCAGAGGTCCAGCTGACTAGCAAATATGTTGTGATAATGCTTGCTAATAAACAGGAAAAGCCGGTGGCGCCAGCGGTAAGATATGTTCCCGCTCCCTCATATACTGCTCCTAGGGTTTCCCCTACCTATTGCAATACTACCTTCCATAGTTACGGAGGTTATCTTGATCCAACGGCTTCAACTTACTGTTATTAACATTATGCCTATGAATTAAGTGAAATCATTCCGTCTATGCTTTGCTGTAGCAGTGCAATCATTTATGATTAATTCAAACGGGTGGATGGAGTGTTTATGAGAAGCCGCGATAAAATCCTTACCCTTGAAGCAAGAATCCGAATACTGTCTGATAAGCTAGCCGAGCAGGCAGCCACCTTCGACAAGATGCAAAATAAAATGTTTGCCATCGTCGGCCTTTTGTTGACCCTGGGAGGCTTACTCACCTACGACGCATTCAAAATCAATATTCCTGATAACATCTTGGAATATATTATATTCGTACCTGCGCTATTACTTCTCGGTGGTTCTTCTGCCCTAATTGCTTATGACTATCGCGCTAGGAAGAACTGGTATGTTCCTATTGGTCCCGTTGAGGAAGTTAAGCTGAACAACTCCACAAGCTACGAGGAAGCTTTAGATATAATTCACGACGATTACCTTCTGGTTTATCAGAATCGTTCATCAAGATTGGATTCCAAAGCATCAGTACTCAACCGCTCGTTGTATATGTTCGTCACAAGCGTTATACTATTAATAGTGCTAAAGATTGGAGGGTAACACTATGACAATGCCCGATACAATGACCAAAAGCCTTTAATCAAGGTGGGAAGGGCTCCAAAACAGGAGTCCTTTTTCTTTTTCGCCTTATTTTTAAGACCGCTTTAGAAGTAAATCGAAATACTCAGTACCTCCAAAAGGAATTTTTTGTTTTATGTGTTTTTTTCCTTCAATTGTGGATCCCAAATGGATAGCAAATGCTCCGTAAAAGTCGTTAATTTCGTCCATTGCGTGTGTAATCCATCGTTCTTTTTCAACATCTTCAAAAATACTAGGCTGGCTCCTGGATGACGGCGTGAGCATATAGCAATAGATACCGAGCGTCTGGATCTTAATGCTTTTGGGTCGGTTATTAAATTGCTCTAATGCTCGTCGGAAGATCTCCTGGTTTGTGAAAAAAGTTGATTTATACATACGCTTACCATGCCAGCCCTCACCATTCTCCAGCCTAGCCCATACGCATATACCTCTCGCTTCGACTTGTTTATAACGAAGTTTCATTCCTGTCGTTTCGCATAAATAGCTCAAATACGAGTTCAGCTTCTCCATATCAGTGGTAGCCTCTCTAACTACCCATTGCCTGCCCACCATGCCGAGCTTAGTGTCCATATCATCAATTTCGTATCCTCTTAACCTTCTGTACCAATAGGTCCCATTAATACTTCTAAATACCTGCCTCTTTAACGTTTGCTCTTTTGCTCCTATGAATTGTAGTGGTGTATATATCTGACATGCATTCAACCGTGCTTGATTACGCTCTGCTATACCGGAAAGATCGATTAAATCCATCTCAGCGTAATAGTCCATTAAATTTTTATCATCTATTACATCTAGCCCATCGGGTTTGTGCCAGCCTGCCGCTTGCTTAGCAAGAAATCGATTAGGTCCAATGCCAATATTAATACGCATCCAGTCACCGATCTCATCCCTAACGCGCTGTTTTATCTCATAGCCTATGTCTTCAAGTGACCGCCCTTTCAGCGTCGGCTCCATACCGTGAAAGTCGATAAGTCCTTCGTCGATGCTTTTCATCTTAACGTTCGGTGAATAATCACGCATGATCTTCACCAGCTTCTCATACACCTTGTGGTACTTCGGCGCATCGGTCTCAAGGATGATGAAGTTCGGACATATAGCCATAGCCTCGGTACGCCTCATGCCTACTTTTATACCTAGCTTCTTTGCCTCGTATGACGCGGCTATGACACAGCACTCTTTAGACAGTCGGTTCGTAACTCCCATCGGCACGCCACGAAGGTGTGGATGCGCCTGCTGCTCGGTTGTCGCGAACGCGCTATTGAGGTCGATATGCATGATCATCGGTTTTTCGGGATTAATCTTGTCGTACATGTCGCCCCTCCAGCATGCTCACGAGTGTCCAGGTCAGCCTCTCAGCATCGAGCTCTAAGCGGTAATCGTTCACGCCGTCACTCATCTCGAAGACGTGGATCATACGGCGCCCTTTCTCGGTCGGATGCCGCATACCAAAGACTGTGAAGGTCACTTCCTGTTCACGAAATCTCATCTTGCGAGGAAAGCAAATAAGCCGCTCACCGGACACCGTATGAAAGGTGGCGATGACTTCGACGCGTTCATTTATCTGAACAGTAGGATCCATATTTACGCTCCATTAAAGAAAAGATTTGTACTTCTATCTCTTGTAACGGGATTGGGTTGTGGAGCTTACCGATAGATCGTTCTCACCGTTATGAGACGTATCGTGACGGGAAACTGATGTGTAAATATGGAGGCGCACAGGGCCCGGAGGATGATTGCCTAGTGCTCTAAATTATACACCTCAACTAGACAGGTATAAAATTGATGTATGTGTGGAAGATATGCCATATTCACTATCAACGACATAGAGGACCGATTTGACGTCAGCACCGGAGACCTCGACCTGACTGCTAATTACAATGCTGCCCCTGGCATGCAGCATCCAGTCATAACACAGGACGGGATTGAGCTAATGCATTGGGGCCTTATACCTACATGGGCCAAAGACGAAAAGATTGGTTATAAAATGATTAACGCTCGAAGTGAGTCTGTTTTTGAAAAGGCGACATGGAAGAGATTAATCACAAGAAAGAAGTGTTTGATACCTGCAAATGGGTTTTATGAATGGCAGAAGCGTGAAACCGGAAAACAGCCTTTTTATATTCACCCGCACAATGAAGAACTATTCGCATTTGCCGGATTGTGGGAGACATGGTCGCATGAAGGCAAAGAAAAGAACACCTACACAATCCTTACAACCACGCCAAATGAAGAGATGGAAAGAATACATAATCGCATGCCGGTTATATTGCATAAGGAGAATGAGGCTCAGTGGCTATACTCGGATTCACCAGAAGATATAAAAGTTCTGTTGAGTCCGTATGATAATAATGGGCTAGATTTATACGAAGTAAGTACAAAAGTTAATACCGCAAGAATCAATAACAATATGTTAATTGGCCCTTTAAACAGTCGTTGAGTAAAGATTTATGATTTTGGCGGAAAATGGTGGAAATTAAGATCAATTTTTTGTAAATTCACTGAACCAAATGCGCAAGTCTAGTAGCATCAAAATATTAAAATGAAGAATGAAATGTTATAATAAGGTTACGTTGAATTGAACGTAGACCGGCGAAAAGTATCAGTAAACTGATTTATGCCGTGTCACGATCAAAGATTTACTCTTCTATAACTACCCCATCTCAAGCAAGAAAAATGCTTGGTATAAATGCTCGTGACCTAAGTGACGAAGAACTTACGTTAATGCTTTCGCTTATGGAAGCGATAGCAATAAATACAATTAAAAATGGTTCCAAGAACAAACTTGAAAGCTTGAAAACCCTGTAAGCAATCACCTATTATGGTTCCATGATTGGTGTTATCTATACTCGTGTTTCTACAAAGGAACAAGCCGATAACCGAACAAGTCTCGATACTCAAGAGCGAGAATGCTTACAGCATGCGCTCAAGCTGGGATTTCAGGTACCTGAAGAAAATATTTATCGGGAAAAAGGTGAATCTGCGAAAGTAATAGATAGAACAGAACTCCAACGTCTTCTGAAATATGTCCGGGAAAGCAGAGGTTCAATCGATACCCTATTTATATGGAAAATAGATCGCCTTGCCCGAAATCTTGGTGACTACTACGGGATAAAGGTTGCACTAAACAAATATGGCGTAAAGATCATTTCAGTAACAGAACCTATGGATGATGACCCCGTGGGCAGATTTCTTGAAGCCATACTCGCTGCAGCAGCACAGTTTGATAATGAGATTAGGGCAATACGAACAGTTACGGGCATGAGGGCTCGCGTAGAACAGGGTGGCTGGCCCCACAGTGCTCCTGTTGGCTATAAAAAAATAGACGGGCGTGTAGTAATCGATGAAGTGACGGGCCCAGCTATTCGCGAAGTACTGCTAGAGTTCAGTAAACAGAAATATAATCTTACTAACATAGCGAAATTTGCAGAAACTAAGGGAATTACTACAAAGAATGGAAAACAAAAAACAACTGACGCGATGCGCATCATACTGCAGAATCCTTTTTATGCAGGTTTGACGAGAAATAAATTAACCTCCGGTCTAAATCAAGGGCTGCATGAACCTTTAGTTGCGGAATCCATTATTCAAAAGAATATAGAGATAATTAATGACAGTACGAAATCGATAACATTTTCAGGTGATGATTTATACCCACTCAGGCGCTTTTTAATTTGCACAAACTGCTCGAAAAATATGACGGGCAGCACATCGAAAGGAAATGGGGGCTTTTATTCACGTTATTTCTGCAACTCAAAGGGATGTAGAACGAAAATAACAGGTAAACCTAACGGAAAGAATGTTAATGAAGTTCATGCCGACTTTAGAAAGATTCTCGAAGATTTAAAACCACTCGATGAATATGCCAAAGTTTTCAAAAATATCGTTTTGAGAAAATGGAACGAAGAATACGAAAACGAAATATTGATGGGTAAGAAAATTAACCGGGAACTTGAATCATACCAAGCACTTCGTGCCAAGACCATAGAAAAGTACATTGAGGATAAGCTTACAGATTCAGAGAAGGATACCCAGTTGAAGACTCTCGATACAAAAATATCTGGGCTTATTGCAGGCAAACAGAGGCTAGAAATGACTCTAGAAAATCGCGAGGAAATTATCGATCAAGCAATGACGTTTCTTTCAGATCCAGAAAAATTTTGGAGCGAAGCAGATACTGCAACGAAACAAGCTATCCAAAAGCTGCTTTTTCCAAAAGGCTTACCTTACGATTTTGAAACCGGGTTTGGAACCATTGAAAATATAAATTCTTATCTGTTAATACGAAAAATAGCCTCCGGAGAAGCTATAAATTCAAATTTGGTAGCACCGACTGGGCTTGAACCAGTGACCTTAGGCTTATGAGTCCTACGCTCTAACCAGCTGAGCTACGGTGCCGTGTCTGTTTGCCGTAAAGCACAGTCGATTGTAACAGATGTCAGATGATATTTCTAGGCTGCTTCTTCGAAGAGTTCTGCCTCGTCAAAGGCGTATAGGTCGGTATCAGCGATCGCAACCGCGGCCATCTGGAGCTTGTTGCGGGTTGAGAGGCGCTCGATCAGGCTCGCGACACGCTCGGGAGTAGCGGCGCCCTGCTTCCAACCCATTTCGAGAAGGTGGTCATTGAGTTCGTTTTCGTGCTTTGTCATCGTTGTTGCCTTTATTTGTTTTTTATGAACTTATAAGCTCATAATAACGCAAATGCTTAGTTTTGTCAATACCCTCCAAGCATATTCTTTTTGACCCCTGGTATATATGTGGTATATAGTGGTGTGAGAAACTATAAAAAACCAACATGCTAACCTTTGAAACACTGTACGCAACGCTGCCGATGCTCCTCATCCTATTGGGTGCCGTGTTTGTGCATGCCTGTTTTCAGCTGAGCGTTAGCGTTCTCACGCTACTGAGCTCGCATACGATCGGTCGACGCCTCCCGAACAGTCGCCTCCTCAACCTCAACTTTTGGTACATCCTCGGCAACATTATCACCATCAGCCTACTTCAGCTCGGTGCGATCGCGCTTGTTCGAGCCGGGATCACCCACAACACAACCTTGACCTCGACCATTACACTCACCATCGCACCGCTCGTTGCGCTGCTCATGGTGCTCTTTTACTACCGTCGTGGCCGCGGCACGCAGCTCTGGCTCCCTCGACCAGCCGCCGAATACATCACTGCCCGAGCCAAAAAGACCAAGTCGAGCGTCGAAGCGTTCACTCTCGGTACCGCAACCGCCTTTACCGAGCTCCCGTTCGTCATCGCACCGCTGGCTATCACCGCATTAACCCTCGAAGGATTCTCGTCTGCGAAGTGGTTTACCCTCTCGCTCCTTTATGCACTCGCCGTTTGCCTACCACTCATCTTTGTCGCCTTCTACCTCAGCAGCGGCCACAAGATCAGCTCTATCCAGCGGTGGCGCGAAAACTCCAAAGATTTCCTCAAGTGGACGAGCGCTGCGGCTCTCGTTCTCCTCACTGTCTACCTAGCTGTACTGCAGATGGGAGGCGTCTCATGACCGAAGCCTACGTCATCAAACGCGGCACCCACAGTTCGGAAGCTTTTGACCCGCTCAAACTCCACCAGAGCATCGTTGCTGCATGTTTATCCGTCCGAGCGCTTGAAGGCGAAGCTCATGTCACCGCTGAACGAGTCTGCCGTCATGTCATCAGTTGGCTCATGACAAAGACCGAGGTAACGAGTGCCGACGTGCGACGTGTCGCGAGCAAATACCTGCACCTATACCACCCCGAGGCTGCGTATCTCTATGAACATCATCAGTTAGTGGCGTGAACGAAAGGAAGCGATCCATGGCAAAACAAAAATACGACTACGACCTCATCGTCATCGGCAGCGGCGCTGGCGGTAGTGTTGCCGCCGATATCGTTGCCTCGGCCGGCAAACGCGTGGCTATTATCGAGTCTGACCTCATCGGCGGCCAAGCACCAAACTGGGGCTGCGTCCCGACAAAGGCGCTGCTCGAAGCGGCTCGCGTCTTAAACTCCGCGAAGTCCGCTGAAACGTTTGGAGTACGCACTTCAACTGCTGGTTTTAACTACCCTTCCGTCAAGGCCTGGAAAGATCTCGCCGTCAAACGAACCGGTGCACCTGCGAGCGCCAAATATTACCAGAGCAAGGGTATCGGTCTCTATCACGGTCATGCGCACTTTATCTCGCCGCACGAGATTACCGTCAACCGTCGTCATCTCAGCGCCGAACACTTCCTGATCGCAAGCGGCTCATCATGGACCTCACTCAGTGTTCCAGTCTCTGAACGCGTCACGCTACAAAACGCCCGGACCATCCTGGACCTGCCAAAGCCACCAAAGACACTCTTTATCATCGGCGGCGGTCCGACCGGTGTTGAGTTTGCTGAACTGTTTGCAAGCTTTGGCACCAAGGTCTATATCGCCGAAGAAGCCCCACGCCTACTACCTCGTGAAGATCAAGAAGTCAGCCAGCTCGTTGAAGCGGTGCTCGCCAAGCGTCGTAGTGTTCACGTCCTCACAAAGGCCAAGATTACTGGCGTTTCGATCGAAGGCATCACGCCACGTGTCGAATTTCTCCGCGGCGGCGAGCAGCACGCCGTCAAAGCCGACCAGGTGCTTGTCGCTATTGGCAAGGACCCGAACGTCGACATCGGCCTCGAGAACGCAGGTGTTGAATATAACGCCCGTGGTATCGATACGAACGAGTACCTCCAAACCAACGTTCGGCATATTTACGCCGCCGGCGATGTCCTCGGTCAGCACATGTACACCCATGTTGGAGTCGTTGAAAGCCGTATCGCAGCCAACAACATCCTCAACAAACACAAGGTAAGTCCTGACTACAAAGCGATACCTCGGGTCACCTTCCTCACTCCAGAAGTAGCCAGCGTCGGTATGAGCGAAGAGGATTGCCTCAAACGAGACCTCCCAACCAAGACGGCGATCGTGCCCGTCAACGTCATCGGACGCGCTAACGTTAGCAATGCCATGGACGGTTTCGTCAAAGTCATCACCGATAAGCATGGCGTTCTGCTCGGCGCGAGCATCGTCTCCGCCCATGCCGGTGAAGTTATCCATGAGCTTGGGCTAGCTATCCAGTACGGTCTCACCGCTCAACAGGTCGCAAACACTATCCACGCCTTCCCGACCTGGTCAGAAGCGGTTCGTGTCGCGTGCGCGAAGATCAAAGTCTAGTACCCTAAAAAGAAAGAGCCGCGAGATGCGGCTCTTTTGGTAGGTAGGGGAAAATTGGTGGAGGAATTATCTGTTACTAAGGTCTAACTGCCACCACCCCGGCTATTACTACCACCCTTCTGACCAGCTTCACTAGCTTTCTTACGGTCGTTGGCAAAGTTCCCTGGGTTGTTTTGGGCACCTTGGGATTTACCTCCCATCGAAGCAATCTTTTCCTGCTTCTTCTTGTCCATACTTGCAAATCCTCGATCGGATGTAGCCATGTAGCCTCCTTCCGTTAGTTATATTTGCACGTACTAGTATGGCAAGGAGGCAAAAATGACGCAGTAACCATGTTCACAGCGGTCATTTTTACAATCGTGTATGGTGACCTAGTGATCCATCGGGGCATGGCCCGCCGGAGCGTTTCCGTAACCCCAATCAGCCTGCCATTGCTGCATCTGAGCGATCTCTGTTCGTTGTGCCGAAAGGATAGCTTCGGACAGTTGCTTGATCTCTGGATGCTTCGAGCGCTCCGCAGACAACTCCGCCATCTCGACAGCACCACGGTGATGTTCGATCATCCCGGAAATAAATGCCCGGTCGTAGGCATCACCTCGCTTGTCCTTGAGTCCATCAACCATTTGGGTCATCGTCATATCAGAACCAGCTGTATGAGGAGCTTTTGTGTCTGTTTGGCTTGCGGCGATCGACACGACCAGTCCACCGAGCAAAAAGCCGATGATACCATATAGCAAAGGTTTCGTTTCCATAGTTTTCCTCCTAAATTACTTCACCATCCGGCTGATGGCCGTGACGAGTTCGTTTACTTTTTCTTCGGTCGAACCATGACCAACCGCATCGTTCGTGAGGCAGTGGGTGGCATGATCACGTAGCAGTTCGAGCGCCACTTTGTCTAACGCCGCCTGCGTGGCACTGATCTGAGTCAGAATATCGATACAGTACTTATCCTGCTCGACCATTTGTGCAATACCGCGCACCTGTCCCTCTGCACGGCTGAGGCGCTTGAGAACAGCAGGCTTGTTCGTCGCGTAGCCGTACGAGGTATGTCCGTGACTATCCATGGTGCGCATGCCCCGCGTGATCGTGATGTTTGTGGTCGTGACTGCCGTGCTCTATCGGGCGGCTACCATCACTGCAGCAATCCCCTTCAGTTGACTGATGTGCGGTGTAGTCGCCGTGGTGATACTGATGCACAAGTGCATGTCCTTTGTCTTTGGTCAGCAAATAGCGGTTCACCGGAAACGCTGCCACGAAGGCTGCGCCGAGTGCCGCCGTCATCGATAGCCAAAAGATAGGGTTCACGAGGCCGGCGTTCATCGCACCGGGAATCACCGCCATCACAGCGTTATCGACAAGCTCCATCGTTGCGATCGACAGTGTATCGGCCGCAAAAACAACCGATAGTGCCGCAAAAAGCCCCAGGCCCGACTTTAGTAACGGCAAAGTTGAGAGCGTATAACCAAACAAAAATGCCAATGATATCGCCAGCACAAGCGATACAGCCGTACTGAAGCCGAATGCCGTACCGATCAGCAGACCGAGAATCTCACCGATCGCACACCCCGTGAGGCAGTGTAATGTCGCGCTCGCCGCCATCGCATTTAGATTGTTAGATACTTTTTCCATACGCCCTCCTATATACCCCCCTAGGGTATCCTACAGCAGAGCACTTGGCAAGTTTCCAAGAAAATACGACCATCGGATGATGATCGTATTTTCATGGTAGCGGGGAGAGGATTTGAACCTCTGACCTCGTGGTTATGAGCCACGCGAGCTGACCAGACTGCTCCACCCCGCGATATCGCCTCAGGCGCATTTACCAGCCTTGATGATACCGTATCAGAGGTAATCGGTCAAGACTCGGCTTTGTCACCGAAAAAGAACCGCACCCATTGAGACAGGTTGCTTGTCTGGACCGCAGCTGGTTGCACCTCTGAGGTTGGCTTTACCGCATCAACAATATTACGTGAGTCGGGCAAGATGATGAGCTTTTCGCCGGGCGCTGCTTTGCCAAGTCGCTGACGAGCACTTAGTTCCAGAAACTCATCACTTTTATAGTACTGTTGCTGGAACTCGAGGTTTTGGTTGCGGAGTCGTTCGAGTTCGACGTTCTGTGTCAGCGCATCGACTTGCTGCTGATACGTGAAGTTCTTCTGCAATGTTTGTACCGTCCCCCACACCCAACCCATCGATATCAAAAACGCGACGATGATTGTCCCGTTCTGAATCGTCAGATAGTGTCGGTAGCGATGGAGTAAGTGGTTCATGTTATATCTAAAATGCTTATCCATACTATAACTTTTTTTGGACGTCTCGGCCAGCTCCCCATCTGTTATACTGGTACGCGACGTATCTAGTCACGGGGGTGTAGCTCAGTGGTTAGAGCAGCGGGCTCATAACCTGTTGGTCGCTGGTTCAAGTCCAGCCACCCCCACCACGAAATCATAATCATTTTGACACACCTGCGTGTGTCCTTTTATATGGAAGTAGGCATGAATAAAAATCCCCTGAAGCTATCCCTCAAACTCCTCCGCTCCGCCGCTTCCGCAACGCTGCGAGTTGCCGAGCCAGTTAAGCCCGCCCCGGACGAAGCGCTCGGGGAGCTCTTTGCGCTCGTACAGCTCAGTCGCGTCCATCCGGATGGAAAAACCTTCGTTGACCAGGTGCCGAGCGACACTACCCGACGTATCATCAAGCTCTACGAAAAAGAATCAGCAAGTCCCGACTTTAACCTCACAACCTTTATCAACGAGCACTTCCAGGCGTTTGCGACCGCCCAAGCGCAGGCTGTTGCGAGCAAGGTTACTGACCCCGAAGCCCACATCCAAGAAATGTGGGGTGCACTCACTCGTGAAGCGCCCAAATCCACCGGCTCCTTGCTCGCCCTGCCAAAGCCTTACATCGTGCCGGGAGGTCGGTTCAGCGAGCAGTACTACTGGGATTCGTATTTCACTATGCTCGGGCTTGAGGCAAGCGGCCGACATGATCTTGCTGATGGCATGATGAACAACGCCCAACATATGTTTGCCAAGTTTGGCTTCATCCCAACTGGCAACCGTACCTATTACCTCACCCGCTCCCAGCCGCCATTCTTCCTCCATATGGTGCGTCTCATCGCTCATCGTAAGGGACACTACCGTTATCTCGTGCCTCGTCTCCACTACCTCCTCATGGAGTACACCTACTGGACCCGTAATACACCGGAGTTTCTCAAGATGGGCAAAGGCCACTACCGCCGCCTGGTTCGCATGCCGAACGGCCAAGCGCTCAGCCGCTATTACGACGGCAAAAATACCGCTCGGCCCGAGTCATACCGTGAAGACGTCGAAACCGCTAAAGGTGCCGAGAAACCTGAGATCATTTACCGTCACCTACGCGCGGCAGCTGAATCAGGCTGGGACTTTAGCTCACGCTGGTTTACTGATCCGAACTCATTGGCAACTATCCGCACCACTGAAATCGTTCCGATCGATCTCAACTGCCTCCTCTACGAACTTGAGCTCGGCCTCGCCGAAGCATACCGCAAAATCCTCCAGCTCCCGCTCGCAAAGTTCTACGAACGTCGCGCCAAAAAGCGTCGCGAGACAATCAACGCCTACCTATGGGACGAGACCAACAGTTACTACTTTGACTGGCACGAGAAATCAGAGCAGCGCACCGATGTGTGGTCACTTGCCGGCGTATTTCCGCTCTACTGCGGTCTCGCCTCGCCCGCCCAGGCCGCCCGTGTCGCGCAGGTTATCGAGGAAAAGTTCCTCAAGCCGGGTGGCGTTGTCACGACCCTCAACGAAACCGGACAGCAGTGGGACTCGCCGAACGGCTGGGCACCGCTGCAGTGGATCACGATCATCGGCCTGAGACGCTATGGTTTCGATACGCTCGCAGATAGCATCAAGTACCGCTGGCTCGCTACCAACGAAGCCCTGTTTGCGAACGACGGCAAGTTCGTTGAGAAGTACAATGTCGTCGACCCAACCGCGCGCGGCGGGGGTGGCGAATATGTACTCCAGGACGGCTTCGGCTGGACAAACGGCGTTTTTATCGCTCTGCGTCATGACCTCGATCATAAGCTCGCCCAAAAAATAACCGCTCCCTAGTTTTCGGAGCGGTTATTCCAGGTGCCAACCTCTTGACTATACTTCCGCACTGCGACGGTTGAGCGTGAAGAGCCGTGCGATTCCCCATCCTACGAGTGCGTAGATCAAAATCGCCACAAACGTACCTACCTCAAAGTAGCTGATACCGTAACTTGGTTCGTAGCTAAACATGCCAAAGAACGGTGCTGCGAAAATACCACTCAGTCCATACACAAGATCGACAAACGGGTTACCTTCGTTTGCCCCCAGTAACTGGAGGACCAGTCGAAGTGCGAGCAACGCAATGATAACACCAGTGATATACCAGACCACTCGAGCAGCGAGAACGCCACCAGGAGTTGCGTCACGCCGTACTACCACGTCCCTATCGACATCTGCACGCACCGGCTCATCGGTCGTTTGAACTACTTCTCTTGCTGCCATATCCTTGTTCTCCTTTTGCTTTGCTAGGGTAGCTCCAGTGTAGCCTCCTGCGCAACATCAGGTATGTGAAGTATTTCACTAGGAAATGGTTTTATTTTTGCTTGTCAAAAAGCGCGCGGAGCCGAACATTGATCATACGGTCACGATCCTCTTCGCTCTTTGTGACATTGTCAGGATCGATCGGAATCATACGATGAACTTCCTCGACGATCGCGTTGATCTTGCGGTCTTTTCCAAAGGCTTCATCGAGCGCAGCCTCAACTGCTGCTCGACCGCGCGCGCTGATCGCACGTCGCTCCTCGAGCGGCACCGGCGCTTCTTCAGCAGTAGCCTGGTTAGCCAGTTCCCGGCTTATGTCACGACCGGATTTTTCTGGGTAGGCACGACCACCACGATGAGAATAGTGCGGCTTGCGGGGAGATTTTGGCATTCGCGGAAGCTCAGTAGTACCTGAAACAATTTTCTGACCGAGCTTTACTTCAGCTTGTTCTCTCGAAAAACCAGAACCATCCATCATCGCTTCAATACGACGTTCATCAGGATCGAAATGGTTATCTTCGATACTCATATGGTTATTATACCATACTGCTTGTGGTTTTGTCAATTACTCCCAGCGGAAGACGCGAAATGCGATGAGATAAATCACTACTGTCCAGACACCTATCATGCCGAGTTGCGGCAAGATGTCGGCAAAGTGCGCTCCTTCGGTTGCGATCAGACGTATACCATCGATCACCGGAGTTAGAGGCAAGAAATTAGAAATAGTCTGCAACCAGTCTGGCATCAAAAAGCGCGGAAAGAAGGTGCCTGACAAGAACATCATCGGAAACACAACGATGTTACTGAGCGGAGCAGCTTGGCGTTCGTTCTTCGCCCATCCACCAAGCGCCAGACCGATACCCAGAATCGCGATGATACCAAAGATCAAGAACAGTGTCAGCTCAAAATAATTACCTACGACATTGAGGTCAAACACTACTACTGCTACTACAAACATTACCGCAAGACTCAGCAGGCCGATAATCGCTTGGCCGATCATAGTAGCGAGAAAATACTGCCAGACTCGAAGCGGTGTTGTACTGAGACGGCGGAGCACGCCTTGCTTCTTGAGCTCTGGGAAGACGTTGACCGGCCCAAAGATACCCATACCGATGATGGCGAACCCGAGCAGTCCAGCAAAGGTGTAATCGAATGCCGAAAGGCTGCGCTCATTGAGTCGCTCAGACTTGACGCTAAACGGTACAGATGTATTTACGAATTTGCTGTTAATCGCCTTGAACTGCGCATCGAGCAGCGAGCTCAGGGCCGTTGCTGACTGCTCGTTGTTTGAGGTATAGACGATTTTCGCTTCCCCGCTTGGGTGCTTTTCGCCTGGCTTGATGGCACCAAAATCTTTAGGCAGTACGATCGTTGCGTCAAGCTGAGATTTCGTCATCTTATCCTTAGCAGCCTCGAGCGTCGTAGCCTCTTGGTCGACCTTGAGGATTTTGCTGTCTTTGGACTGCTCTACAAAGTTTTTAGCAAACGTAGTGTCAGAGTGGTTGACGAGCGCTACACGGAACGATACGTCCTTGTTACCACTGTTGATGCCGCCAAAAACAAAGAGGAAGATGAGCGGAAAGATGATCGTAAAAAAGATAGCCAGACGATCGCGGAAGAACCGCTTCGTATTGATACGGACAAGTGTCAAAACTGTGTAGAGTGAGCGTGGCATATTAGTCCCTCAGCGCCTTTCCGGTTAAGTCGATAAATACATCCTCGAGGTTAGCCTGCTCGACATGCTGTTCTTTTTTGAAACCACGTGCCAGCAGTGCCTTCACGAGGCCTTTTGGAGTATCGAGTGCGATAATCTTACCCTGATCCATGACGGCAATCCTGTCACAAAGCATTTCAGCCTCATCCATATAGTGCGTCGTGATAACGACACTTATCCCTTTGTCCCGTACTTTCCGGATGAGATCCCAGAGGTGTCGCCTAGCTTGTGGGTCAAGCCCAGTCGTTGGCTCGTCGAGGAAGAAAACCTTCGGCCCATGAACCAGCGCTGTCGTGATACTGAGGCGCTGCTTTTGCCCGCCAGAGAGCTGCTCGACGTAAGCATCCGCCTTATCCTCCAGATCAACATCGCGAAGAAACTCAATCGGATCGATACGTTCACCGTATGCTGCGGCAAACAACTCGATCACTTCAGTGAGCTTGGTTTTGTCCTGGAAGGCAGGACTCTGCGGCTGCACGCCGATCAGGTACTTTATGGCATGTGGGTTTGTTGCAACGTCTATGCCGTCGATCGTTGCCGTGCCGCCATCGATCGGACGGAGCGTCTCGATCATCTCGAGCGTTGTCGTCTTGCCGGCGCCGTTTGGTCCTAAGATACCAAAAATCTCACCTTGTTTAACTTCAAAACTAACACCGTCCACCACATTTCGCTTACCATACGTTTTGACGAGATTCTCGACAACCAGCATTGTTTTCGTAGATTTCTTAGCCATACTCCCTCCAGCATACACCTCTGTATTTAAAGCACCAAAAAAGCCCGAAACGGCGGGCGGCACGCTCCGGGCAGTGTTTTGGCACCTGTTTGTTTGATTCTTATCGTAGCACTATACTGCTTATGCCCGCAATATATTTGCATAAATAACAACACCCCCTTCTAGAGGAGGTGTTGTTAACATAACGATATTTTCGAAACTAGTCTTTGCGGATCTTGCGGATAGTCAGGAAACCGTTGCGTGGGTTTTCAGTAACTTCGTAGCCTGCTGGAAGGTCGGTTGGGGTACCCTTGCCGCCTTCAGCTTTTGCGAAGAAGTAGATAGTCTGCTCTTTGCCGCCGCGAAGCGTAACATCTTTTTTGTGTAGGTAGTACGTGACGCCCTTTGAATTCGTGTGTTGGTAAGCTGCCATAGTAGAAACTCCTCCTTTTAACTTTGGCTTACGAGGTTAAGCGTACCGCCTCTATTCACCCCTGTCAACAGTTTAGATACTTCGGTAGTGCCTCCTCAGCAACATCCTAAGCCCCAAGGTAAGCAGCGCTCGCCCCAAGATGACCAGTGTTACAAGCACGCAAAATGCCACCGCAAGACCCGCCAGATCAGGAGACCAAAAAGGCGAAGAAAAGTTTATCTTGTAAGCGTCCGCCTTGGGGAGCGCAAGCGTCTGCTCGACGTCGGTCTGCGGGCTCATCGCACTGACTCGTTCGATCACACACTGGACATAGTCATTGCGAAAGGATTCCCTTCCGCCATGAAAACGGCTACGGCAGTCTATACTGGCCTGTTGATAGACGGCGCTGTTTGGATTTGTTGACTGGTTTGCTGCCGCGAGCGCCGCGTCACGGTCACGTTCGTAAGTCCTGCTCAAAAAGAAACCATTGCCGAGACTTGTATTCATGTGACCGGTTACATACCGCTGCAGCTCGATAACTGCACTGCGAATTGCCTCGGGATCTCCCTTTTCATCGGCTGCAATCACAGCCGTGCGCCGTTCAACCATCTGGAGGTTGTTAAGCCGAAGGAGGGTTGCCGAGAGGATAACGCCGAGAAAGAGGATGATGATGAGTTGCCACGTCTTTAGGCGCCGAACTTTTCGAAGTATTCGACGGTAGGTCGCTTTGTCCTTCAATCTATCCCACCTCATATGCCATTAGTATACCCTAGCGTGCTATGAAACGTCCCGATCGGAGCGCCGGAAAGCCGTGCGCCATGATCGGCAGGACGATGACCATCGCGAGCACGTAGCCGACCTGCAGGCCGTGCACATCATTGAGACAGAAGGTGAGTACAGTCAGGATAAGCATCATCAAGCACGCACCAATACCGAGCGCCATCTCCATCAATGACATATAGACAATCCGATAACCAGGCAGGTTATCGGCCATATCATACTGCCCTTTGAGATACGGCATCGTGTAACCACTCGTCACTGCTTCGTTTGCGACGTTTACCATGACCACGCCTGCCGGTGTCGAGACAGCCACCCTAAGCAGATGTAAAACGCTATCACCAACCACAGAGGCGCGCAGCAGCTCCCCACCCCGTCGTCGGTCGATGACAACCCCATAGAGACGCGAGAAAGCGAGCGAGGCGATAAAGGCGATGCCGAGGAGCGCACCAACCTGGGCATAGACAACATCGCTCGTCGTACCAAACACCGCGATCGCAACATACAGCGACCACATCGCCCCCGACATTGCCTGATCAGCACCGACCGAAAGCATCGACGCAAGGTTTCGCCAGGTAGCGCGCCAGTTAAAACCGCGAAAGATGATGTGCTGGTGCGTCATGACAGGCTCCGGAGAGAAGAATAACGGAGCAGCCGATACCAGGAACAAGATACTTGCGGCCCACATAGCCATCTCAGGCCCGAACAGGTAGGCGATGAAGCCACCAACGACTGGCGCAACCCCTGCTCCCAGCTTCTCGACGATATACATGAAGCCGATCTCCTTGCCGGCATGATCGGAGTGCTTTACCTTCGAAAAGCCGACATGGTACGAGACTGTGTAGAGCGTCACCGCGAGCGGCTGCACTAAACAGAACACGAGTAGTGCGTAGCCATTCAGGTTTTCGAGCTGTGTAAGCGCGAGAAGCGAGGGAATGTAAAGGAAGTTACTAACAAGCGTCGCATGTTTTGGCCCAACCCGGGCGATAAAGTACGCCGACGGGATCGAAGAGAGTGCCTTGACGAGGAAGTAGATGGCAAACACGCCAGCAATCTGCCAGAGCGGGTAGCCAAGCTGATACATAAAGATACCAACAATACCCGAGAACATATTGACCGCCATGATGCGGAGCAGTCGGTTCGCATAGAGCTCAGCAAGTTCAGAAAAACCCACCGTACGCCAGTAGTAGCGCCGTTCCAGCAACCGGTGGAGTATTTTTTTGATCATTTGTTTGTCTTGCCCACTTCTTTCTTATCATTATTTAACCATACTTATGCTTATCTGTCAGTTGGTGCGCTATACTCTTCTTACAGATATGCATATATATTTTTCCGGTATCGGTGGTGTTGCGATCGGCCCTCTGGCCGAGATATCGCACGATGCCGGCTACGCTGTCTCCGGCTCAGATATGTCCGAGAGCCTCATGACCAAACAGCTCCGTGAGCGGGGTCTCAATGTTGTCATCGGCCAGGATGGCTCACAAATCGCTACGCAGCACGACAAACAGCCAATCGACTGGTTCGTCTACACCGCTGCGTTGCCAGCTGATCACCCAGAGCTCGTCTTTGCGCGAGAACACGGCATTCGCACCAGCAAGCGCGACGAGCTATTGGCTGAGATCATCCGCGAGAAAGACCTCAAGCTCATCGCCGTATCGGGTACGCATGGCAAAACAACGACAACCGGCCTGCTCGTGTGGGCTTTTAAGCAACTGGGGTTGCACGTCAGTTATTCTGTCGGTACGACACTCAGCTTTGGTCCAAGCGGCAAATTTGATGCGAAGAGCGAATATTTTGTCTATGAGTGCGACGAGTTTGACCGCAATATGCTGCACTTTGAGCCGCACCTTAGTCTCATCACGAGCCTCGATCACGACCACTTCGACACCTACCCAACCGCCGACGAGTATCGACACGCATTCGTAAAATTTCTGGAGCAATCAAGTTATAGCTTGCTCTGGGAAAAGGATTTTCGCTATCTGCAGGCAGACCCAGTCGCTGACCTTGAAGCCTACGATGAGCTCATGAATCTCTCACACCTCAAGCTCGCCGGCGACCACGTACGCCATAACGCCTATCTCGTTGAGCGCGCCCTCGGCCGCCTCTTTCCCGAAACACACCACGACCGCATCATCGAGGCGATCAACTCATTCCCGGGAACTGCACGTCGGTTTGAAAAACTAGCCGATAATCTCTATAGCGACTACGGCCACCATCCGGTTGAGATCGCAGCTACCCTTCAGCTTGCCCGCGAGATCTCAAAGCATATCGTCCTCGTCTATCAACCGCACCAAAACATCCGCCAACATGAAGTCCGCGACCAATACACCACCTGCGTGCGGCTCGCTGAGCAGATTTACTGGCTCCCAACCTACCTCAGTCGCGAAGATCCAAAGCTTGAAGTCCTAACCCCACAGCAGCTCACCGAGCAGCTCGTGAATCAGGACAAGGTTCACTACGCAGAGCTCAACGACGAACTCTGGAACGAGATCGTAAAGCACCGCTCCGATGGCAAACTCGTCCTCGCAATGGGCGCCGGCAGCATCGATAGCTGGCTACGCGAACGATTTGCGACGCAGTCTTAGGGCTTTTCGGCACGCACAAAGTTCGTCGCGCTACCTTCACTCAGCCAACGGATTTCATAGGTTGTTTTGATCTTATAGTCATCCGACAAGTCTGACTCATGAAGATCAAAACTTAACTCAAGCAGACGCCACTTGCAGGCAACGAGCTGCTCGAGCGACCAACAGAAAAAGTCCCGGTTGTCGTGTTTGAGGTAGAGTGAGCCGTGCTTTTTGAGCATTTTTGTATACGTGTACAAAAATGTTGGATGCGTAAGGCGTCGTCCAGCTGAGCGTTTCTTTGGGAATGGATCCGGAAACGTTACCCACACCTCGCTAGCACTGCCAGCCTTTACCACCTCTCCAAGCTGATCAGCTCGGGCACGCACGAACCGTACATTTTTAATTCCTCTCGCCTCTGCTTCGTACGCTCCTTTTTGCAAACGGTCGCCCTTGACGTCGATCGCAACGAATTGCTTTTTTGGGTGACGTGCAGCTAGCTCAACGCTAAACAGGCCCGTACCCGCACCAACCTCGACCACGTCGGCTGCCACCTTCTTCCACTCATCAAGCTCAAAGCAAAGCGGTGAGTTCGCGAACTTGGCGAACTTATATTTTTTACGCTTGCGAGTGATGATGAATTCTTTCGGATCGAGAAATGTCATCGCAGTCGCTCCACTGTTCCATCGTCATTGACTCGTATCAGCCGTGAGGGCGGGGTGTCTTCGGGTACTTCACCGCCATCGACATACATGACATCAACCTGGTCGCCAAAATAGCTCCTTGCCTCCGCAATCGTACGAGCCGGTAGCTGGCCCTGTGGGTTGGCACTCGGTGCGATAAGCGGACCGGTCGCCGCCAAAAATTGGCACAGGTCGAGATCATTTGGTACTCGGTAGGCAAGCTGGTGATTTTCACGCAGCAACCAGCTCGGTGCACCGCTGCCATCAATCAAAAAGCTAGTCGGAACATCGCTATGATAGCGATGCGCATCGGTATCCAGCTCATCACCTCGTCCGTAAGCAGAGCGCATATCATCGAGCAGCACGATGCAGGATTTGTTCGCATCCCGGCCCTTGATCTCGTAGACACGTTCCACTGCTGCTTCGATATCGGCGCTAGCCACCAAACCGTAGAGAGTGTCGGTGCGGATCACCGCCACACCACCTGAGCGCAGGTGGTCGATAAGCTCATGGTTTTTACTCAATTTCATAGACATCACCTGCTATACTACCACTATGCAAGACACCTTATCGAGCACTGTCGCTCACTGGCTCCTTGACCCTGGCCTCCCTATCGCTGCAATCATTGGTTTCGCCTGGCTTGGACGGCACTTTGGCGGCCTCGTCATCACCCAGATCGTCCGGCATCTCGTCCGAAGCACCCAATACAATCCTCTCTCGCCAGACGACGTCACAAAGCGCCGCGACACACTCAGCAGCCTCTTCACGGTGATCTGGAAAGTTATCCTGGTCGTCGTAGCAAGCTGCATGATATTTCAGCAGCTCTTTCCGAAAGTTGACCTGACGCCATTCTTTGCAAGCGCCGGCCTTCTCGGAGTTGCGGTTGGGTTTGGAGCCCAGTCACTCATCAAAGACTTTCTCTCTGGAGTCTTCATCATCATCGAAAATCAATACCGTGTCGGTGACATTGTCGATATCCAGGGTGCCGCTGGTACCGTGGAGCGTGTCACCATCCGATCGACTGTTATCCGTGATGCGAGCGGTAACGTTCACTTCCTTCCGAACGGTGAAGTGATTCATGTTATCAACAAGACGATGGGCTTCTCAAAGGTAAACTTTACCCTCACGGTTGATCCCGACACAGATATTGATAAGCTCTCAAACATTATCGACGAGGTCGGCCTCAAGCTCAGTGAGGACGAAAAGTGGAAGACAAAGATTTTGGAGGCACCACACTTCCTCAATATCGGTACCTTTAACGACCTCGCCCTTGAAGTAACGATCACCGGCAAAACCAACCCGTCACAGCAGTGGAGCGTTACCGGCGAAATGCGTCGCCGTCTCCTCAAGGCGTTCGCAAAGCACAAGATTGAACTAGCCCACATCCCAGGCCTTCCGAGTATTGATAAGAAATAGCTTAGTTACTTGGTGCGATCTGCAGCTCGGTGTCATCGAGTGCGTTCGTGCCAAAGGTATCGAGCTTCGATAGTGCTTCACGATGCTTGGTGAAGCGTGTTTGGAAATCGTCAGCAACCGCACTGTTCATAGGGCCCGTCGCGCTAAAGGCCGGTTCTTCGTCGTCATGCTGGACGTCGGTGCGAACTCGCTCATAGCCCGGTCGGCTCAGATCAAGCCGCGAGGCACCGCTTGAAACGTACAACGCCATACTGATAGCCGTGAGTAGCATCGCAATGATAAGAGCTGCGATAATTCCGTACACCATACGGTGACGTTCGATAATGTGCTGGATACGCTCCCACGAATCGATCATGGCTGCACCTCTGCTTTCTTGAGCTCGCCCTTCAGCTTATCGAGCCCAGCCTGGTATTCACCAAGTAGCTTGTCCATCTCGACGACATCTGCAGCCACTTGGGCACGAGCATCTCTGGCTTCATTGAGGCTGTCATAAAATGTCACCGGTGCCTCTTTGCAGTTAATATCAAGCGTTGCGTCCATTTTGTCGGCATAGTCGAGGTAATGTCGCTGGAACTGTGAGAACCGGCTCTGCATACGACTGGCGGTTCCCGTCAGAGCAGGAGCATCAAGCTTGTTAAGGACTATACGACTGTTGAACGCGGCAACGATCCTCAGCAACGATTCATACTCGCGCCCACGGTTGACACGCGTTGCGGCTTCGGTGCGCTGCACCTGCAGCAAACCTTGGAGCGCATCGACGCAGCCGACACGAATAGCTGCTATGTGCTGGTCCGTGAGCGGTTCAGACGTCTCTGCTCGCACCATAGGCGAGGCAGCCATCACGAGAAAAGCCGAAAGCAGGAGTAATGCACGTTTCATACCACCTCTATTATGAAGTCTGGTCTGCTCCTGTCAAACAGATATTTCGACCATTTCGTTCGATAAATCCTTCGCGAAGCAGGGAATCGAGCGCTGGCTCGAATCGCTCGTCTGCCTGCACTGTTTTCCGTAATTCACTTTCGCTATAGACCCCCTTTACAAGCACCTTGAGTATTCGCCCACGCATCTCACGGAGCGAACCCTTTAGCGGCGACTGTTTAGTGTAGTGTTTCGAGCTCGTTAGCCGCCCTCCTGCTGTTTTCTTTAGGTATGTTCCATAATCCATGAGCGCCCAGTACCACTCTCGCGGATTCTCTCGGTCAAGCGTTTGCTCCACAAGTATCTCAAGCGCTTTATCGCTTACGAGGTCATGGCTATCTGGGTAAAAATGATGGAAATAGACAGTGCGAATGTTTGTCTCCACGAACACGACCGGCTGGTTGTAGGCATATGCCAAGATTGCCCCCGCCGTGTTCTTTCCGATACCTGGCAGTTTCACGAGTTCGGTGAGCGTGTTCGGCAAAACGCCGCCATAGTCAGCGATAACAGTCTGAGCGGTCTGGTGCAGGAACTTGGCTCGTCGGTTATATCCCAGTCCTGACCAGAGCTCGAGCACCCCACCGAGCGTCATGCTTGCCAATGATGCAAAGTCCGGGCACGTATACATAAACGCATCAAACTTTGGTATAACCCGTGCTGCTTGTGTCTGCTGAAGCATCAGCTCACTCACGAGCACCTTATACGGGCTCGGATCAGACCGCCATGGCATCGCCCGCCCGTTTTCGCGGTAATACCCCCACACTACATCCTGAAAGTCGGCGACTTGCTTAGGACTGAGCGTTAGTGGATTCATGGAGCGTGGCATCGATAGCATGAGCAAGCCTATGGTCGAGTCCCTCATCGTTTGGCGAGATTGTCACGGTCAGCTTGCGCTCTGTCAGGAGCACTTCTGGGTAGTATTCGACCTGTTCGGCAGCGAGCCCGATGTGCGCGACGAGCACAAAACCGCTCCTAAAGTCTTGTATAGGAAATACGCGCACCAAGCCCTGGCCTTCGATATCAGCCCACTCAAGTTCGAGATCATCATGTGTATTCATGTTTCTAGTATACCTTGCGTGCCAGGTGCTACGATGGTCATATGACGTGGCATGAAGAGTTGGAGATTGGGATCGAGCATATCGCAAAGAACGATATGCGGCTAGCCGAGCTCATCTACACCTATCCACAGCCCACGTTCCGTCCACACACCGATTACTACCGTGAACTGGTCGAGAGTATTATCTCGCAACAGCTCAGCATTAAAGCAGCAGCCACTATCTATCGACGGTTCGTTGACAGCTTCGAACATTTTCCCGAACCAGAAGAAATCCTTGCCCGAGATGATGAACAGCTCCGCGCCGTTGGTCTGAGTGGTCAAAAAACGCGTTATATCAAAGATCTTGCAGCCAAAGTGTCTGCGGGCGAAGTCCGGTTTGAACATCTGGATCAGCTCTCAAATGATGAGATTGTTGCAGAACTTACCGCAGTAAAGGGAGTAGGGGAGTGGACGGTCCACATGTTTCTCATGTTCTGCATGGGGCGGTTCGATGTCTTGCCGGTTGGTGACCTGGGCATCAAAAATGCTATCGAGCGCCTGTACTCACTCGATAGGCCCCCAACACCTGACGACATCCGAAAGATCGCCGCAAGAAATGGCTGGAAACCGTACGAATCGATCGCCAGCTGGTATCTCTGGAAATCTCTCGATAACGCACCCAATCAGAACTAGATTCGATGAGCACGTCTGGTGGATGTGTATGATGCATTTTCGTACACGTGGGGATTTATGCACTTATGTTGCCTAAAAGTGCGGATTTCTACTTTTTCCGAAGGTACATCCCACTGCTATCGAGATGGTAAGTCTGGTGACTACTATTGCCTATGGATTTTAGGCTTGCTTTGACTGCTACCCTGTCGCCGACGACAACGGCTTTGTCGTACTCACCAGCGAAGCCTTTATAGCCAGCCATATCCGGACACGTGACGGCAACGTATTTACTCTTATCGATCTGGTAGGTTAGACACGTTTCCCCGCCTTGGTCGATGATCTGGGTTACTTGCCCTTCGAAGGTTACGAGCGATGAGTTATTGTCTTTGTTATGATCATCCGCTGTGATAGGTTTTTCGCCGGAGCTTCTGAGAAACAAGGTCGTTACTCCACCGACAAGCACAAGTATGGCAAGAACGATTACTATTTCAACGACACTAAAGCCTTTTTGATTTTGATTCATGTGTTTTTCCTGTGTGAATGTATGTCGTCATTTAAGCAAAAACACAGCTTTTTCGCAAAACACTGTGCCGTGCCTGCGCCCTGAGAGAATTACCGCTTCTTGCGGCGCTTGCTTCCCTTTTGCTTGGCCTTCTTTTGCTCTTTGCTTTGTTCGCGTTCAAGCTTTTTATCGCTCAACATTTCTGCTGCCAGGACCTTTTCACTATCAAACCCTCGCTCCTCGAGGAGCTTATCGAGCTTGATATTGACAGCAAGGTCGTTACGATTTTGAGTGTTTTGGATGATGAAGACCATGAGAAATGTGATGATTGTCGTGCTTGTATTGATAACGAGCTGCCACGTTTCAGAAAACTTGAGCAGTGGTCCAGAAGCCGCCCAGAGCACGATAATCAAGAGCGCCGTTGCGAAAATCCACGGCCGCCCCAACATCTCAGAAGTCTTCGTCGTAAATCTGGTAAAGATGTCCTGCTTTTTCTGCATCTCTGCCTCCTTTGCTAGCCTTTACCGATACTCAGGGTTCGGGTCGAGTCCAAAGTGCTCGCCACGTTTCCAATGGTCCGGCTGGTTTCCATATGCGGGCACACCGCCGTTGTCACGCAGCATCTTAGCTGTGTGCATCAGGTTGTAGGTCATAAAGGTGACATTGCGGTTCGTAAAGTCACTCTCGGGCCCACCCGAACCTTCATCGAGGTAGCTTGGACCGGGGCCAACCGGACCAATCCAGCCCGCATCAGCCTGGGGCGGGATCGTGAAGCCAATATGCTGCAGACTATAGAGAACGTTCATCGCGCAGTGCTTGATACCATCTTCGTTACCCGTGATAATACAGCCACCAACCTTGCCGTAATACGCCCATTGGCCTTTATCGTTGGTTTCGGCTGAGTTTCCGTAGAGCCTTTCGATGAGCTTCTTGGTCATGGAGCTGTTATCACCAAGCCAGATCGGACCGCACACCACGACAATATCCGCCTCCTGAACTTTCTTGTAGAGCTCTGGCCATTCGTCCGTTTCCCAGCCCTGCTCACGCATATCTGGATACACACCCGTCGCAATATCATGATCGATGGTTCGGATCAGCTCGGTTGTTACGCCGTGGTCATTCATAAGCTTTTGGCTGAGAGCCAACAGGCCCTCGGTGTTGCTTACTTCAGGCGAGCGTTTGAGTGTTCCGTTGAAAAAGATTGCCTTGAGACCGGTAAAATCTGGTTGTGCTGTCACGATATGAGCCTCCGTTTATGTCCTTATTATACGCCCGACACATAGGGGTTACCGCGAATATAAAAGCGTCGCAATGCTTCTTTCTCTTTACTAATACCGATGCGTGGTGCCGCAAGGATTGACTTGGGCGGCAACGGACGCCCAATCTCAAGTCGCAGTGGATAGTAGCGAAGATTATGACCGTTAAGCCGTTTGTCGATATCAAGTGCTTGGCAAAGTTTGGCAGGGCCATTAGTCGCCTCGATACCTACCCGACCACGCCGGCACTCTACGTAGTCACGCCCCTCTACCGGCTCGACGGCACGAATAAGCACCGCTGCTCCCTCGCCAATCTTTCCCGTTACAACATTGCAGCAATAATGCAAACCATAAGTGAAATAGACATAGAGGTGCCCAGCCTCTCCGAACATGACGTCTGTTCGTGCGGTTCGTCCGTTAAAACTATGGCTTGCAGCGTCGGCCTGATCGTAACTCTCTGTCTCGACAATCTTTGCGCGAATCGTATGGTTGCCTAACTCACGAATCAGATAGCACCCAAGCAATTTTTGTGCAACGTTCGTCGCATCTTCATCCAGAAAGACCGGAAATACGCCGGTTACTGCACCGTGTGCCATTTTCCGTCATCGCCTTTTTCATAGCCAGCCTTTTTCACTGCGGACCAGGCAACACGGTGCGCGACCTCCTCACGATCCGCATCATCACGACGTTCATCAGGGTCCTCGTACTGTTCGTAAGCGCTATTGAACGCCTCTTTATAGATATCCTGGGCATGCTCAGGCAAGACATTTCTTACACCTTCCGGTAATTCCGATTTGTTTTCGTATGGCATCTTTCTATCCTCCTTTAGAGCGGCTTCCCGCCTGTTACGCCGATAATTTCCCCACTGATATAGCTCGATTCCTGCGTCGCCAAAAAGACGTAAGTGGGTGCGAGCTCGGCCGGCTGGCCAGCACGACCGTACGGTGTGTTCTCGCCAAACTTCACCAACTTTTCAAGGGGTTGTCCATAGCTCGGCTGGAGTGGTGTCCAGATCGGACCCGGAGCCACACCATTAACCCGTATGCCGCGCGCGGCAAGCTGCTGTGCCAGCCCTTTCGTAAAGTTAGCGATCGCCGCTTTTGTGGCTGCATAGTCGAGTAAGCCGGGTGATGGCTGGTAGCCCTGGATTGAGGTCGTGTTAATGACGGTACTGCCTGCCGGCATATGTCGAAGCGCCGCCTTCGTAAGCCAAAACATCGCAAATACGTTTACTGTAAAGGTCTGTGTGAACTGCTCAGATGCAAGCTCCTCGATATCTTCGCAGTAAATCTGCTTAGCGGCGTTATTGACGAGAATGTCGAGACCACCGAAGGCTTTTACCGTCCTACTGATCACACTGTTGCAAAAAGCTTCGTCAGCCAGGTCACCGGCTAGCATCAACGTCTTAACGCCTGTCGCCTCGATGTACTTCATCGTCTCCTCGGCATCGACTTGCTCACTCGGTAGGTATACGATCGCAACATCGGCACCTTCGCGTGCATAGGCGATCGCCACTGCTCGACCAATACCTGAGTCACCACCTGTAACCAGCGCCTTGCGCCCTGCCAAACGCCCAGATCCTTCATAGGTATTTTGGCCGTGATCAGCCTGCGGCTTCAGTTCCGCATCGAGGCCCGGTTCAGTTTGACGCTGCCCTGGAATCTCAAGTTTCGGATACTGCGTCAGGGGGTTTTGCATATGGTACTGGTTGTGTTTCATGTGTACCTCCTTTTTTCGCCGTGTCTGTACAGGACTGAGTATAGTGACGAAACTGTTGAGCAGCTGTGCGAAATATCACAGACAGCAAAGGTATAATAAGAGTATGAAATTGACGAAATACTCTCACGCTTGTTTTATCGTCGAAAAGGCCGGACGAGCGATAATAGTCGATCCTGGCGCCTGGTCAACTGACGTCGAGGTTCCGGAAAATGTCATCGGAGTTGTCGTCACCCATGAACATGCAGATCACTGCGACATAAAACAACTCACCGATATTGTCGCCAATAATCCCCAAGTAACCATTTACGCGCACGCTGATGTTCTCGCCCACCTGCCGGGTCTGCCAACTCAATCCGTATCAGTAGGTGAAATCGTACACGTGCGGGATTTTGTACTAGAGTTCGTCGGAGGGGAGCATGCACTCATACACGAGTCAATCCCACGGATCGCAAACCTCGGCGTTATTGTCGATGAGCTGCTCTACTACCCTGGCGACTCCTTTGCGCTGCCGGGCAAAGCCATCCCTAACATCATGATCCCAGCAAGCGCACCCTGGATGAAGATCAGTGAAGCAATGGATTTCCTCGTCGATTCTCAAGCTGCACGATTCTTCCCAACGCACGACGCGATCCTATCCGAAGCCGGCAAAAACCTTGTCGATACCATGCTGAAAAAGGTCGCCGAAAACGCAAACGCCACTTACGAACGAATCGCAAGCGGCGATAGCATCGAGCTCTAAGTAAATTACGGCGTCAAACGGTTGATATCGCGCGGGAAGAGCGTAGCCTCTTTGACATTACCAAGACCAATTGTTTTCTGGACAAGGCGATCGACACCAAAGCCACAGCCACCGTGTTGCGGCAGACCGTACTTGAATGCCTGGAGATAGTACTTGAAACCTTCGTGCGTCACATCGAGCCCAGCGGCGGTCATTTGCTCGATCATCTTGTCATAATTGTTCTCACGCAGCGGGCAGGTTGCGATCTCAAGACCACGGAATAGTAGATCCCCCCATGCGACTGTGCCATCGTCCTTGAACTTGTGATAAAACTTGCCGGCAACTGCCGGGAAATCGACCGCGAAGACAAGGTCGCTGCCGAGTTGCTTGCGTGCGTGCTCGGAAATCCAGCGCTCTTCGTCTGGCGTGAGGTCTTTTTCGTTTGTCGTATCGGTCTTTGTCGCTTTTGTATACATTTCGTGGATCTCAGCGATCGTAAAGCGCGGTACCTTGCCATCTTCTGGAAGCTTGAGTTCGGGAGCGTTCAGAGTGCGGAGATCATCGGCATGCTCATCGTAGACTCGGCGCAGTACATCAGCAGTCATACCACCAACCATGTCGAGCACTTCGTCGTGGCTCTCGACAAATCCCATCTCGATATCAAGCATCGTGAGCTCAGTCAGATGACGAGTCGTTGCGCTCGGTTCCGCACGGTAGCTGTGGTTGATCTCAAAGACGCGCTCAAAGGCACCTACCATGATCTGTTTGTAAAACTGTGGGCTCTGCGCGAGCGTTGCTGTCTTGCCAAAATATTCGAGTTTGAAAACTTCCGCCCCGCCCTCTGTGGCCTCAGCGAGCAACTTCGGAGTATCAATCTCGATGAATTCCTGCGAGTTCAGGAACTCTCGGAGGTAACGAGTCAGGCTGGCGCGAATCTTAAAGATCTTTTGTTCGTTCAGGTTGCGAACATTGAGGACACGGTACTCAAACAATGTGTCGAGATTTTCTGCTTTGTGAGGGATAGGTTTATCGATCTCGATCGGGGGCTCATCAGTCACTGGAACCTCTACCTCGACACTCACGTCATGGAGCTCAACACCACCAGGCGCACGCTCGTCAGAAATAACTGTGCCGGTAAAGCGCAAAACCGTACCGATCTGCAAGCCGCGGAGCTTTTCGAGCTCATCCTTGTCGCTGATGAGCGATTGGGCAATGCCGCTGCGATCACGAACTGTCAAAAAGTTCAGGCCCCCTAAAAGGCGTTTTTTATGGAGCCACCCAGCGATCGTTACTTGCTCGCCAACGTGAGACGATAGGTCTCGTATCAAAGTTCTCATATATCAGTCTTTCCTTTCGGTAGGTTGTTCTTTCTAGGATTACTCTCGGCGACGGCCCGGAGGTCGTCATATTGGTCGAACTCGTCGACGATCTTTTTACCGAGTAATGTTTCGAGTACGTCCTCGAGGGTCAGCACGCCGACGGTCTCCCGGTAGTCATTGACGACAACAAAGAGATGTCGATGGGTTTTGAGGAAGCCGTGCAAGGCACGTTCAAGCGACTGTTTCTCATGGATATAGTGGACACGCGGATCCATTGCTTCCTTTACGGTCGACTTGGCACTCTTTAGATTGATAATATCATGCAAGTAAAGGATTCCGACGACGTGATGGACGTCTTTGTCGATGACTGGAAAACGACTGTGGCCGGTTTTATGCAAACTATCGAGCACCAGTGGACCGAGAGAATCATGCATATCGATCACATCAACGACCGAGACTGGCGTCATCACATCTTCGACGCTGTGGCTATCAAGTGCGAGTCCTGCCTGTACGCGCAACAACTCATCACGGGTTAGTACACCAGCTGAACGTTCGATGATGTAACCGAGCTCAGCCTTGGAAGTCGCGACCGCGTCTCGGTTCTCCTGTATAGCTTCACGGAACCAATCGAGCCACTGCCAGCTAACAACAAGATCGAGGAGCGCTTGTTCACGTGATTCATATGAGCGCCTCGCTAGTGTCACAAAAGGCCTGAGACGAGCCACCGTCCCGACGAGCAGACTGAGTACGCTCGCAATAATCGTTCCCATGACCCAGCCGAAAATGACTATCGTAAGGGCAGTCGCGAGCACGAGTAACACTGCCTCGACGATACGGCGCAGCGTCTGAATACGAGGCAGGAGCCGTTCTCGCTCATCTAACTTTTGCGCGTCACCGTCTCCACTTTCTGCCCGTCGCCGTAGCTCAAATGGACTGAGGCTAGTGCCATTCAACCGTATCGCGTGCACCACAAAAATAGTAATCCAGAGAACAGTGTCGCCGAACATGAGCCAGAGTGGTATTTTCATCCCCTCTAGTGTACCTCGAGAAGGGGTCGATAGGCTATACTGGAGTAGTTAGCTAAAGCGAAAAGGAACCTAACTGCTATGACGCGTTCGCGATGGATCATATTTGCCCTAATCTGTATTGTCACTGTCGGTGGCCTGATATTACTCTCGAAAAAAGACTCTGTAAACGTAACCGATATGGATCCGTCAAAAGCGGTCAGTGAATCGGAAACGAGTATCGGCGATCACATCTACGGCAACAAAGCCGCTAAGGTCGTTTTGATCGAATACGGTGATTTTCAGTGCCCAGGTTGTGGCGGCGCCTTCCCACAGCTCAAAACCCTCAAAGAGACTTACAAAGACAAGATCGCCTTCATCTTCCGTAACTACCCCCTTACTGCGATCCACCCAAATGCGCTCTCTGCCGCTACCGCCGCTGAAGCAGCTGGCTTGCAAGGCAAATACTGGGAAATGCACGATAAGCTGTACGAAAACCAGACAGCTTGGAGCGGTATCGACCCAGGCAAGCGTACTGATATCTTTACCGGCTACGCGAAGGATATCGGACTCGACACCAAAAAATTCCAGTCAGACCTCTCTGACCAGAAGGTTGCTGCCAAAATTAGCCGTGACCGAGCACTCGGCAACAAGCTTGGCGTCAATAGCACCCCAACCCTCTACCTCGGAAGTGAACAGCTAGACAATGAAACCGTCACCGATCTCATTCAGGGAACTGGCAAGAAAATCATGGATAAGATTGACGCAAAGCTGAAAGCTGCGGGAGTCGAAGTACCGAAGCGTTCGGAATAAGAATATTGCGATGCAAAACAAAAGTCCCCGGGAGGGTAGGTTCCGGGGACTTTTCTTGTTCTAAACTAGTGGGCAATGTATTCTTGCCACTCAGCCGGTAGCACGTCTACCTCAACTCGCGTAGCACGTGATGGCGCTTTGCGGATTGCGATCGGCATGGTTGCTCCTTGCTTATGTTCTGTGTCAGTAACGCGCGTCGGCTCGACCGAGGCACCAGTTCACCGGCGCGAGACACAAGAAAAAGTCTATCAAATCATAGTGCTTATGTCAACAGTTTGTTAGATGAGGCGTTGTTTAAAACACGCGTTTCGCTCGACCAATCACGAAAATAGTGATCGTGAGAATGATCGTGAGAGCCACAATCACCCCATACGCCCATGGCGCGTGTTGGAACGGTAAATCGACATTCATACCGAACATTCCGTAAAGAACGTTTGGCAGTGCAATGATGACCGTAGCCGCAGTGAGAATCTTCATCGAACGGTTTAGGTTGTTACTCGCAATCGTCGAGTAAGCTTCCCGAATGTTGATAATCGACTTGACGTTACTGCGACAACCTTCGATAGATTGTTCGTTGTTGAGCAGCAAGTCCTCGATCAGGTCTTGGTCTTCCTCAAAGAGTGGAATGTGCCGGCCGAGCATAAGGCGACGCAGGATCGCAGTTGTCGGGAGCATGGCACTCAAGAACTCGTTGAGCTCGTCCTCAATGAGCACAAAGTCAATGAAATCTTGGTTGGCGACGTCATGTGAGCGCAGACGCGTACGGATCAGTTTGATTTGGCGCGAGATATTGTTGATGAATACCTCGTATTGGTCAACGATCTGATCGAGGATCTGTAGCACGAGTTTAGTGCGCTGGGTAGTTGAAAACTCGATCTTGCCCGAAGTAAAGCGTTGGAGACGAGGCAGGCTGTTGAGTGCTACCGTGATGAGGATATCCGGTCCTACGACAAAAAGCAGTGGTGAGGTCGTGAGCTCGAGGTCATCATTAGTGTAGGCATAACGCACAAAGATATAGGTGAGATCACCCTCCCGCTCCAGACGTGGCATCTCATCGGCGTCGAGCGCGTCCTCCATGTGACCAGCGTCGAGGTTAAAGCGCTTCACGAGCCCCTCGATCTCATCCTCGGTTGGATTTTCGACACATACCCAAGCACCCGGCTTGTACTCATCGAGGGTCGATAGGTTTTTCGAGCGAATGTTTTTATAATAGTAAGTGATCATAACTATAAGCAGTATATACGAAAAACAAACGAGGCCACACATGCACCGCCACATTCCACTTGGAGCTAGCAACTTCTTATCAATCCTTGAAGGTATCGAAGGCGGTTTCGCCATCTTTGTCGGTATTGTCGCCGGACTCTACTTTCAGAAAGTCGATCATGACCTGCTGATTATCGCCGGTATCATCGGACTCATCGTCAACGCTTTTAACTCAAGCGCTGTACGCTATGCGAGCGAGCACTTCCTCGACGAACTCGATGGCCATGAAAAGCGCAACGCATTTCGAGCCTATTTTATGCCGGCATTTATCGAGTTCCTCACCTACGCGCTCGTTTCACTTCTCGCTGTGATCCCCCTACTCCTTATGCAGGACTCATTTACCGCCATCACCTTCTCGATCGGCGTCACAATCTTGATCCAGTTTATTGCCGGCTACTACCGCGGCCAATTGCTCGGACGCCACGCGCTGCGCGACGGGATTGAGCTTGCTGGTATCGGCATCGCGATCATCCTCGTTGGTTCGGCGGCTGGTTGGGCTCTTTCATACCTGATACAGTAGAGGGACAATATGGTGGGAATAAAAATATAAATGGAACATAGCTCGATATTTACGCAGCTCAGTATCATCATCGTCATTGGCGGTGTGATTTCTGTGCTCATTCGGCTCCTAAAGCAACCGCTCATTATCGGCTACATTCTTACCGGTATCCTTGTCGGACCGAGTGTTCTTGGGCTCATCCACGACAAGGCGGTTTTTGAGGCGTATAGCGAAATCGGCATCACGCTCCTCCTCTTCATCATCGGCCTCGGTCTCAACATCGGTGTTATCAAGAGCCTCGGGAAGGTATCGCTCACAACCGCCGGTGCAATACTCGTTCTCGTCGGCGGGATGGGTGCTGGAGCCGGTTATCTGCTCGGCTTCACCTCGACCGAAGCACTGATCATCGGCCTCTCGCTCTTCTTCAGTAGTACAATCATTATCCTAAAGGTACTCTCCGACAAACGTGAACTAACACGACTTCATGGTCAGATTGCGCTTGGTGTCATCCTCGTCGACGATGTTGTCGCAACCTTTGCCCTATTGTTTGTCGCAGCAGCTGGAACGGCTGGCACACTCGGCGCCTCCGATATTGCCTTGCTTGTGGCAAAAGGCGTCGGCCTGGGCGTCGGCCTCTATGTGTTCTATCGGCTTATGCCGTTTTTCATCAAGTTTCTTGCCGGATCACAAGAGCTACTCTTTATGTTCACGATCGCTTGGGGCTTTGGAGTAGCGACGCTCTTTGATCTTGCTGGCTTTAGCCACGAAGTTGGGGCACTGTTTGCCGGGGTAAGCCTCGCCTCTCTCCCCTATGCCACTGAGATGGCTGCACGTCTCAAACCGTTACGTGACTTCTTTATCGTACTGTTCTTCGTCGTACTCGGCGAAAGCCTCGGCTTTAGCGCACTGCAGCAAAGCATCGTGCCAGCTCTTATCCTGTCGGCCATTGTCATCATCGGCAAACCGATCTTCGTCATGAGCAGCCTCGGTGCACTCGGCTACACAAAGCTCACGAGCTTTAAAGCAGCTATCAACCTATCACAAATCAGTGAGTTCTCGATCATCCTCGTTGTCTACGCAGCAGGCGTGGGACTTATCGGCGACCAGCTCACCGCTATTATCACGCTCGTCGCGCTTATCACGATCAGTACAAGCACCTACCTCATGAAGTACGACGACTCGATTTATCACCTTCTCGAGTCAAAGCTCCACTTGTTCGAACGAAAAAACATCAAAGAGCACCAGCACAAGCAACAGTTCTATCCGATTATTCTCTTTGGCTATCATCGAGGCGGCCACGAGTTCCTCCAGGCATTTCGCGATATGAAGCAGCGCTACCTCGTCGTCGACTATGATCCCGAGGTCATCGAGCACCTCGACCGGCAGGGCATCCGAAACACTTACGGCGACGCGACCGACGAGGAGCTTCTCCATGAGATCGGTGCCCATAAAGCACAGCTCATTGTCAGCACCATCACCGACATGAGCGTCAATCGCTCGATGCTCGGCTACCTGCGCTACCACAACCCAACTGCGGTCTTTATCTGCCATGCTGACGGGTACGACCAAGCTGCCGACCTCTACCGGCACGGCGCGACTTACGTAATGCTGCCGCACTTCCTCGGATCAGAACGCATCGGAAGCTTCATCAAAAAACACGGCTTCAATCACAAGGCTTTCGATGCATATCGCAAGCAACACGTCATTTCACTCGGCAAGAGCGCCCTCAAGAGCTAACGGAGACGGGTAATGATTTCTTTGGTGACTTTGTTCCTCACGTAGTGTCTCTCGCCACCGACCACCATTTCACGATATAACTCCGCTTTATCACCGTAAGCCTGGCGTATCTGATCCTGTTTCGAGGGACGCCTAGCGGGCTGCTGGTTAGGCTGGATTGAAGCGCTTCGCCCAAGCGCTCGTTTTGTCTGGAGTCTCCGAAGATTCTTCTCGCGTAGCTGCAGAAGGTCGACGCCCCGGTCGTCAGCTGCTGCACAGGTGGCACACACGCGGCATGATCCAACCATCGTTTTCGCAAAACAGACCTGACACTCCCCTGGAGCCCAGATATTTTCCATGTTTTGCTGTGCCTGATTCATGCCCGTACTAGTTGCACACTCGCGATCATAGTTACCACTCTCAACTTCTGCGACCACGCTCGCATCCGAGCTTGACGCAATGTCTATGCCGTTTGAAGCTAGCTTTATCGCAGCGGCCGTTCGCTGCCGCTCAGCCTCTAGCAGGTCATCGCGGCTAGAGATCGAAAGCCCACGCTGCATAATATCCGTAATCGCATCCATATGCCCGGCGATCAGCCATGTCTGTTCAGCAACAACCGTCATCGCGTTCTGCTTGTCTCCATACCTTGAGCCAGCGTAGGAGTGTTCATTAGTCTCCGCAAATCGCCCCTCGTCGTATACTGACTTTGTTCGCTGCGCCAGGTCATCGACGAACTGCTGCACATCATCCTCAACCATGAGGAGCGTATGATCGCCTAATACTTTCTCGGAAGGCTGTAGCGTATCTATTGCTAGCACTTCGCCTGCCCGGTACATTCCAGTCCGGCTATTACCATCGAGCGTAAAGAGCCGGCAGTCAACACCTGCATCCGTTCTAGTATAGATACGGACAAACGAGCGTAGCAGGTCACGTCGATAGCCGTTGATGCTCGTCACGCCGTCAACAACTGCATCCGGTACTTTTGAAAACTTGATGAGCACATTGCCCGACAACTCATCGCGGCCAAATGCATCGACCAGAAGCGCCTCCTCGTGCTCCAGACGAAGACGATCGGCCTCAAAAGCTTGATCGCCTGTAAAGCGCTCGGCACCGCTGAGCATCGCCTGTAAGGTTTGGTTGTGAAACGGTCGGTCAGTCGTATCACTGAGGCAATACGCCGCGCCATCACGCATCTCATACTGGATCGTCGTATCGATAGGATAGCCGAGTCGTTCGGCGATATCGGTCATCTCCTCAAAGCGACGGTTTGCTTCAAACCGCTCATAGTCCCTCATGCGTATGGTGTCGATAGTCGTCATAAATAAAAACGGTGCTTCCAAAATATGAAAACACCGCTAGAAACCTAGTTGAAGTATCTCCTGCTCGGGAAGCCCTTTTTGAGTCGTGCGCGTATCGGACTTATCCAGCAACTACCCTCATAGATTGCTTGATCTCACCGTTGCGGCACAGTTCACGATTTTCACGTGATTCCGCGCACTACTCTCGGGTTTGTTTGTTAATACTCCTTAGTGTACTCCCAGTAGGTAGCGTGAGCAAGCGTAAAAAATACACTATATCTGACGGCTAAACTTCGCCGGGAGTAGTTTCGGGTGACGCGTGCTTGAGCTCGCGTTCACGGATAAACATGACGAGTACAGCTCCGATACCCATGAGTGCTGCAGCGGTTGCGAAGACCTTCGTGAGGGATGAGCTAAAGGCATGAGTGATCTTGCTGCTGTAAGCCTGTTGATTCTCGGTAAACTGTTGTCTCGCAGCGGTTTGCGCGCTTGCTGGCAAGGTAGCAGTTGCAGAGGTAAATCCATCGGTAATGCGCTGCTTGATATCTGGGGTATTGAGCGTGAGCAATGTATCCGAGTCATCTAGGCTACCGATCTTGCTCACCAGCGGACTACTCGACAGAGTATGGAGGTATGGGTCGTTGCCAATGCTGGTCAGATGTGAAGTGAGGCCGCTGGTGAGCATCGCGCCGAACAGTGCGATACCGACTGTTGAGCCAAGACCTCTAAACAGTTGGATGGAACTCGTAGCCGCACCGAGCTCAAGCTGCTTGAACTCATTTTGTACAGCGATGTTAAGTACCGGCATGACCAGACCAAGTCCGAGACCAAGCAGTGTCATGAGTACTGCCTCGCTCAGATAGCTGCTCTCAGGCGTAAGGGTTGTAAGGAGCGCCACCATGACTGTTGCAAGCACGATACCGATTTGCATGAATATCTTGTATTTACCGGTACGCGAGATGATCTGTCCCGAGCCGATACTTGCCACCATCAGTCCTGCAACCATCGGGAGTAACATCAGGCCGGAATCGGTCGGTGAAGCTCCGAAAACTTGCTGGTTAAATTGCGTAAGGTAGAGGATCGCACCCATAAAGCCGGCACCGAACAGCATCGAGACGGCAACGACGAGGGAGAAGTTGCGGTTGCGGAAAAAGCGCGGCGGCAGGATAGGCTCTTTGCTGCGGCGCTCAACCCACACAAAGGCAGCCGTACTAAGGACGATAATCGCAGCCATGATAGCACGGAGGCCCCAGAGCGAGAGGTCGAGACTTGTCATGATGTCTTTAAAAATAACTTCGGTGTTATCGACTGCGAGGACGATCGTCGCGAGCGCAACCGTCAGGAATGCCGCACCAAGGTAGTCAATCTGTGGTTTTTTGATATGACGAAGCGGTGGACAAAAGATTGCAATGAGCGCGAGGGCCACGATCGCAACCGGCACGTTGATAAAGAATGTCCAGCGCCAATCCGTGATGAGTCCAAAAAGATTCTGGTGATCAGTGAGCCATCCACCGAGTAGCGGACCGATAACCGAAGAGATACCGAAAACAGCACCGATAAAGCCCTGCCACTTACCTCGTTCACGGGCAGCAAACAGGTCGCCAACGATCGTAAAGGCATTTGCTGTGATAATACCACCGCCGATACCCTGCAGCGCGCGCCACCAGATAAGCTGGTTTATATCACCGGCAAGACCGCTCATAAGGGAACCAGCTGCAAAGATCGTCACACCAGCAAGCAGCAGATTCTTGCGACCAAACAGGTCAGAAAGCTTACCAGCGATCGGCACCGTGATTGTCGTCGTGAGCAGGTATGCTGTGACGATCCAGCTAAGGCTACTAAAGGCATTGAACTCTTCAACGATCTTACCAAGTGCGGTTGAGATGATCGTCTGGTCGAGCGCCACTAAAAAGAGTGAGGCCATAACCGAACCCATGATGATCAATTTGTTTCGAAGCGGCAGATGATGGTGCATGTAGCTAGTCCTTGTGTGAATCTAAGAGTTGTTTGTAGTTTTCGACGTTGTCAGTGATGTGTTCAAGGATTTCGCGGAATTGTTCTTCCTTGATAAACCCGATCCACTTTCGCTCACAGGAACCAACTACGTAGAGGCGGTCGCCAGCCTGAATACCTAGCTCATCGCGAGCATCGGCCGGTATTACTACCTGACCTTTCGTGCCAACCGTTGCCGTTCCATAGAGTTTTTTGTCGTGCATGAGACTATTGTATGACAAGTATGAAATGTATGTCAATTACTTACGGACGAATAATTGCGAGTGAAGACTCAACTCGAAGCGATGCCGGATGGTCTCGTAGCCATTCATTTACAGCCATGGCCGCCCCTGGCAATGCTTCATTGGCGTAATCATCCACTACTATGCAACTACCTGGTGCAAGTCGAGGCCAAACCAGCCGTAAACTGTCGCGGATTGAATCATAGTAGTCGCCGTCGAGATAGGCGAAAGTGATGTTACGAGGAATATCGTTTTCACTCAGGTCGCTAAACCACTCCTTGTGGATGACGGGCAGCTTGAGGCCGGCTTTTTTAAACTGCAGCTCAAATACTTTTCGGCTGACGGCGAGTTCACCTGTCTTAAACTGCTCACCCGCTGGACTACTGTCCTCATCAGTCTTGGGTGGCAACCCCGCAAACGAGTCATACACGTGAAATGGTATGTCGAGCTTGTGATGATTGAGGAGCCGACGCACAAACAGCGAGGTTGTGCCTATATAACACCCTAGCTCAACCACTGATTCAGTTGAACTGCATACCTCTAGTTGGCGCGCTAACTCTGAGAGGATGATCGTGAGCTCACGTTCATCAACCTGATCGGAAATGATCGGATATGTTTTGAGTAGCTGGGTTACTTCGGGCCGCTTAGACATAGCGACGTACGGGTACTAGTAACGCGCCCTGCCCTCCGGTTTGTCGCTGCTGTGCCGAACAGCCGTTCGCGTCTACCGCCTGACCGGCTGGGGTGTTCGGGCAAGTATCGAGCGTATCGGCAACCCCGTCGTGGTCACTATCGAGCTGGGTGCTTGTCACAGGACAGCCACTGCTATCAACCTGCGTACCGCTCGGTGTATTTGGACACTTGTCTTTTGAGTCGACGACACCATCATTATCACTGTCGGTTGTCGACGGTGTTTCTTTCGGACAGCCGTCGCTATCGACATTGGTACCACCTACGGTCGGACACTTGTCTTTGTCATCTGGCACGCCGTCTTTATCGGTATCCACCACCGCTTCTTCCTCGTCTTGGGCATCGTTTTGCTGTGGCTGTGGTGCCGCTTTACAGTTCTTAGTAGGCACCGTACCGTTGATGAAGTATTCATCGTAGCTTCCACCGCTCGCAGTACATGCTGGCGCCTTGGTCACACTGCTTGGCTGTACAAATGTCTCCGCTGGTGTATCTGCGAGGAACGCCTGAATAGACTTCGTCCATATCGGACCAGCCATCGCCGATCCACCGGATGTCATGACTTCATTTTCGTTGTTACCTACCCATACTCCAACTGCGATGCTCGGCGTGTAGCCAATCGTCCAGGCATCACGGTTATCGTCGGTGCTACCGGTCTTTACCGCTACCTTGCGTCCCGGAATATTGAGTCGAGCGCCAAAACTCGGGGCACGTGCGTTATTATCCGAAAGGATATCAGAGATGATAAAGGAAGCAGCTGTCGATTGTACTCGCTTTGATTCGTTTTCATGACGGAAGATGGTCTCGCCGTACTTGTTCTCAATTGAGTCAATAAGCGTCGCTTCGTGCTGTCGACCGCCGTCCGCAAACGCCGCGTAGGCGTTCGTCATTTCAAGCGGCTTAGCCTCGGCAGCACCGAGCGCGAGACTGAGTCCGTAATCGTGTTTTGGATCAACGGTACTGATACCCATTTCTCGAGCCTTCGCAACAGCAGCATCAACACCGAGTTTTTCCATTACTTTTACGGCTGGGATATTGAGCGACTGGGCGAGACCGCTACGGAGCGTCAGATCACCGCGGAATTTAAAGTCGTAGTTGTTTGGCTTGTAGCCACCAAAGTCAGTTGCCTCGTCGCGCAGGATTGTCGCCGCGGTCACAATCTTTTCATCGATCGCTTCAGCGACATATATCGGCTTAAAGCTTGATCCAGGTTGGCGAGCAGTGACAGCCATGTTCACCTTGCCGAAGACTTCGTTGTTATAGTCAGCACTACCCACAAGCGCACGCACACCACCCGTCTTCGGATCGATCGCCACGAGCGCTGCGTTACGACCGCCTCCCGGCGTGCTGATGGCAATCTGTTTCTTGACGATATCCTCTGCCTGCTTCTGCCATGCGAGGTTGAGTGTCGTCTTGATCTTGTAGCCAGAACGCTTCACCTTCTCTTCGCCATACTTCTCATAGAGCTCGTTCAGCACCATTTCCGTAAAGTGGGGTGCATTTTCATACTCAATAGGTTTGATCTCAGCATAGGTCAGCTTTTCGGCAAGAGCGGCGTCTTTTTCAGCCTCGGTGATCTTGCCGTCCTCCACCATGCGCTTGAGTACATAGGTTTGACGCTGCTTGGCCTTCACTGGATCACCGTTGATCGGCGAGTAGATACTCGGCGCTGGCAACACACCGATGAGCATCGCGCTCTCGGCGAGATCGAGATCGGCTGCAGGCTTGTTGAAATAGGTACGCGACGCTTCATCGATACCGAAAGCCCCCTCGCCGTAGTGGACAGAGTTTAGGTACATGTCGAGGATTTCGTCTTTGGTGTACTGCTTGTCAACAGCCATCGCCATAAACAGCTCTTGATACTTCCTGAGGAAGGATCGTTCGCTCGACAGGAGAGTGTTCTTTACGAGCTGTTGCGTGAGCGTTGAGCCACCCCCGCCTTCACCACCAGAGGTCACGTTGCTGACGACTGCACCGAGTAGCGCCCGCACCGAGAAACCGCCGTGCTTATAAAAGTTTTTGTCCTCCGACGAGATCACAGCCTGTTCAGCATAATCGGATATCTCACTGAGTTTAAGTCGTTTCAGTGCCCTGTTTGAGCCGGTGCTGAAAAAGACTTCGCCATTTTTATCGACAAGTTGCACGCCAGTGTTGTTTCGGTTCATGAGACGCTCAGGGTCACTGATGTCACGGGCTAGCACAAGATAGGTGATAAGTGGTGTTAGTATCAAAAACGCAGCGATCGGCATCGCTATCACGAGAATCTTTTTTCGCCTGCTCAGTGACTGAAAGTTTTGCCACTGACGCCTGAGAAAGTACCGGCTACGTTGGGCTGTATTCGGCCGCTTGGTGTATCTGCCTTGTCGTACCATAATGTGTCTATTTTAGCACCAAACGATGGTTTTACTTCTACGCCGAAACTGAAGCTAAGCCGAAACGACCGGTATCCTTCGAGCCGGTGAGGGTTTTTTAGTAATAGGAATCTGCCTCGTTTCGAGCGCCTCTATAGCTAGGATGATCGCAACCTCCAAAAATACCAATCCGTCGAGTAGTCGGAGTTGGTAGCTAAACAATGCCTCGATCGCCTGAACAGCTAGCAGAAAAGACCAGCCACCGATGATACCGCGTAGCGTCAGTGAACGCGGCGGTGTCGTGACAAGGATACTCACGAGCAGCACGACGATAGCTCCGCGCAGGAACTGGTATACCGATGTCGTGTCAGCTAGGCTCATGACGAGCGTGTTCGGAAAGTAAATACTGCCTACAAAGAGAAAGATGATGAAGCACAGCGTTGCAGCAACAAGGGATTTTCCTGAACTCATGACAGCCTCCTTTCAGCAGCTTTTCTATAGCGTAACAACCCCTCTTCTGATGGTATGTGAGATATTTTACATTTCTTATATTTTTGGCATTAGCGCAAACCGAGTATCTAATATAAAAAACACCCGAGAGGCGGGTGCTTTTTATTGGTGCCTAAAGTTCTATCAACGGATTCTCGTTGCGGCCACGGTATTCCTGCTCAAATTCCCTGAGCATCTTACGCCGTTCCTGTCGTCTATAGGGAGTCACGGTACGTAACACCTCGCTTACATTTCTGTTATTACGTTTAGTTCGCGACATACTACCCTCCAACTCTTAGTACTGCGCACCGAAACGCAGCGTCGTCGGGAACAGTTGCCGGCTAAGTCCTTCGCGCGTCTCGTTGTCTACTCGTTCGATATAATATTGCTCGTTGTTAAGCTCAGGAAATTTCTCCATCTTTCTCTTCATGAAAGTATGGATCTTAACATCGAGTTCCTGCGGTGAAAACTCACTCATACTACCCTCCGATTTGATTTATTGAAATAACTTTTTGCTTGAAATGGGTTGTTAAAATTCGTGGTGTTACCACGTACTATACGGGTTCCTCAAAAAGTTTACTGTGAGACAGCATACCGAAAGAATGTGATAATTTTCACCTCTGCTTCTGTGGAGCTATACTAGATTGGTAGATATGGATGCACTCATACAGCAGCTCCGACCCCGTGGGACTATGCGAGTCGTTAAAAAAGGCGCAAACATTCTCTTTCAGGGTGAGGTTCCGCGCAAGGCTATGATCGTCCGTGATGGTGTGATCCGAGCCTACACAATCACGTCTGGTGGCGAAGAACGTGTTGTCGCGCTCTTTGGCCGCGGGGATGTCTTTCCCCTCACGTGGGTACTCGGTGAAACGACCAATACGCTCTTTTACTACGACGCAGTGAGTGAGGCACGACTCATGTCTGTGAGCCGTGAAGACTTTATGGATGCTATCTTAAAAAATCCTTCCGCAATGGCTGCGCTGCTCAGCTTTGTCGGCAACCAATACACTGCACTGCTACTCCGTATTACTGGCCTCGAACAGTCACGTGCCGTTGAAAAGATCGGTTTCACACTCTACTACCTCCTGTTTCGCTACGGTATCGAGAAAAAGCCAGGGCTCTACACGATAAACATGAAGCTCAGTCAACTCATGATCGCCAACCTCGTTGGCCTGACCCGGGAAAGCAGCACTAAGAACCTCAAGATTCTCAAAGACAAAGGTATTATCAGCTACAGCAGTTCGATGTATACGGTCAACAAACAAAAGCTCGAAAACTTCCTCGGGGAGGATAGCTTCCGCGACATCTCGCTCTAGTCTTCAGCAAGCGTATCTTCGACGATCCGGATCAGCTCCTTAGGAGCGGCGCGTGCTTTCAGGACATATCGGTGCGCACCGAGTTCATACGCACGATCGACCTCTTTTTGGGCATCGTAGTTACTAAAGACGATAATCGTCGTGTCTTTGTGCTTGGGGGCATCGTAGTTTTCGAGAAACTCAATACCGTCCATGACTGGCATACGTAGATCTAGGAACATGATACGAGGATCGCCATTTTTCTCGATCAGATCTATCGCCTCTTGCCCATTGTGCGCCGATGAGACATCGTATCCTACCGAAGAAAGTATCATGTTATAGGCATTGTTCAGGTCAACGTCGTCTTCGACGATTAGTATTTTTGCAGGTGTTTTCATATGACTTCCTCTCTTTATCCCTCTTATAGTACTGAGGCCTCGTAGGCAAAAGAGTGATATTTTTTACACTTTATCATTTTTTAGGAAGCTTGATCGAAAATGTCGTTCCGCCCGAAGGGTGCGATCGATAGGTGATCTTGCCACCATGAAGGTCAACGATCTTCTTAGCCCAGTAAAGGCCGAGGCCAGTACCGCCCACTTTCGTCGAGAGAGTGTTATTGATGCGGGAGAATTTTTCAAACAAACGCCCCCTGCCCTCTGGATCAATCCCCACACCTTCATCCCGGACGCTGATCGTGACGGTGTCTTTTTCATTGCGAGCAGAGACCTCCACGTGAGTGTGTTCTTCTGAATATTTACTTGCGTTATCGATGAGGTTTTCGAGCACCATACGTACCGACGCTTCATCGACCATGATAGTGACGTCAGGGTCAAGCGGCATGTAGCGAATCGTTTGATGACGGTTCGAGAAGACTCCATGGTGATCACGTATGACATCATCGATAAAAGCATTGAGCTTCACTTTGCTCTTTTTAAGCACGACTTTGCCTGCATCAACCTGCGCAACGCGGAGCAGATCAGTAACGATTTTGAGTTGACGCTCATTGTTCTCGTATGCCTTCTCCAGCAAACGCTCTTGCTTCGGCGTCAGGTCCCCCGCAAAACCCTCAAGTAACATACCGACATACTGCTTGACGCCAGTTGCCGGTGTACGGAGCTGATGCGATGCGATCGAGATGAACTCGTCCTTGCTTCGGTTGAGCTCAACGAGGTGCTGGACGCGCTGTTCAGTACGAGCTTGAACACGTGCTTCGAGCGTCTGTTTTTCCCGTACCAGCTCACGTTCAGCCTGTTCACGTTTTTCGATCTCACGGACCGAATCTTCGTATAGTTTTGAGTTGCTGATGGCAATCGATATCCGCCCTGCCAACTCTTCTGCAACCTGCAGATCCCGCTCGTCGTAATAACGGTTCGAGTCAGACAATACAAAACTAATACCCCCAGCAACCTTATTTCCAATCCTGAGCGGTGCAATAATAATAGAGCGCAACTTGAGACTCTTCATGAAGGTGAGTATCTCAGCGTCTTTGATGCTCTGTTCGAGTATCTCGTCAGAGAGATATGGATAAAACTCTGTTTCCCCTGTACGAACCACTTTAGCAACGCCAGTTGGTTGGTCGACCGCAACAGGATTATGTATGCGATACTCACGAGCCAGAGCCAGCTTCTTCGGGTCAGCGTGTGCGAGACTTACTTGTTTGAAACCGTCCTTCTCGTCATAAAGATCGATCGAGCACCAATCGGCTAAGGTTGGTACGCACAGCTTGGTGATTTTCTTGAGCATCTTTGTGTAGTCGAGCGAAAAGGCGAGCTCCTTGGATACGTCAGCCAAGAACTTTTGCATCTGTGCAGCGTGCTTCTGTTCGTGAATATCTGTTGATGTTCCGTACCAGTTCACGATCTTACCGCTTTCGTCACGATACGGTAGCGCCCGGCCGATAAACCAGCGGTATGAATTGCTTGGCGCGTGATACAGACGATACTCAACTTCGTACTTTTCACCCGTCTTATATGATTGCTCCCACGCAGCCATCACCCGTTCTTTATCTGCAGGATGTACGAGCTTCTGCCAGCCGTCCCCCACCGATTCTTCTGGTGACGTACCTGTAAAGTCAAACCACTGCCTGTTGTAATACTCCCTGTAGCCGTCCGGTCGGGCGATCCAGCTAAGCTGCGGTATCGCATCAGCGATAAATCGCATACGCTTTTCATTTTCGATACGAGCCTGGTCGACCCGATCCTGTACTGTGATGTCACGAGTTTCCTGGCATACCCCAACCACCTCTCCATCGTCACCAAAAATAGGATAGTGGACTAGATGCCAGTACTTAGGGGTTGCGGGCTCGCCCTCCCTCTGAATATCGTATCGAAACCGTGACAGACTATGGGTCTTTTTCGTCTGTATGACACGCCTGATAGAATCGACGAGAAGCTCCGTCGCACTCTCCCGAAACTCATCAGAAGTCCTAGGCATCACTTCTCGAAGCGACCTGCCAACTACGTCGACAGTATAGTTAGTGCCAAGGCGAGCGTGCGCCTCGTTGCGTGCCACTATCGTAAAATCAGGATCATCTGCTGAAACCACAAGGTAGGGTGTGTTCAAAGACTGGAAAATAGTAGTTGGGTCGATCAACTGGAGGGGTTTAGGCACGTCGGTTGCCACCTTTTCGGGGTTATTTATCATTGATTGTTTTAACATACTTTAGAAAAGCACAGCATAGCTCACGATAGAAAAGAGACCGAAGTCCCTTCTCTATCCTAATGACGAGCTGCGCTCATCAACTTATACCCTGTGTACGGTACGCCCTGTGAAGGCTTTAACGATTGCAAGGAGGATGACGGCTCCAAGTATTGCCGTGAGCAATCCTGGTATGCTCAGGCCCTCAACGTTGTTTCCGGTCAGCATCCTGACTACGAAACCACCGATGAACGCGCCGATAATACCGACTATTATGTTAGCCATTGCCCCCATCTGCGCATCGGTGTTCATCACCTTTGACGCGATCCACCCCGCAAGTGCGCCGAGCAGGATCCACAATACGATATCTACCATGCTGTTCTCCTTTGCTTAGTTACATTTCTACGATAATGCGGATCGATATAGAGAGATGTGAAAAAGATTACTAAACAAAGCTTAACAGAGAGAAAAACGTCGATATTTTGCCTCGAACCACCAGTTTATTGGTCGCGTCGCGTCATGAGCTTGAGGTTAGCTAAGTACTGGAACGGATCAATCTTTGTGTGGCGGCTGAGGTAGCCCATATGCTTGTCGACAAACTGCAGCTTGTTGTCGTCAGTGAGGGTCGTAAACGTAACGGGCGTTATATATCCCGAGTCAGCCTCCATACGAACTAGTTCGTCTCGTATATACACCGCGTCAACTGACTTCAGGAAGTTTTCCTGACTGACACTACCCATACAGGTAGCCTTTTAGGTTTTTTAGGTTATTCATCTCGTGCGCCTTTCCGTGTTTTACGGTTATAGCAAAAGCACGGTGGCTGCTCCTACATACACATAGTATGAGCCTACGAGAGATATTATCCTAATTTGTAACTCGGCCAGAGTTATTTCTGACGTGAGCCAAGCAGCAAGAACATAACCCCTAGAAGAGTAATGATACTGTACTTTGCATCATTCAATGTCAGCGCACCTGCGACACCTGCTAATGCTATTACTATCCCCGCAATCTGGTAGTATTTGTTTTTCGTAGTCATATATTTAGTCTAACAAACCTCTTCTCCTAGACAAAAGCTATCCCTTACCCATACACCGGTGCATATATTTGCTAAGATGAAGATGAAACTAATATTCATCCGTGAGGGAATAATCTATGACGTCCATCAGTCCTTACATCAACTTCAACGGCAATGCCGAAGAAGCCTTCACCTTTTACCGGTCGGTATTTGGCGGTGAATTCACGAGCGTCGTACGCTTCAAGGATCTGGAAAGTGACGAGTTCCAGGTAGCAGAACATGAAGCCGATAAGATCATGCGGATCGTCCTGCCTGTCGGCGCAAGCAGCTTGATAGCCAACGACGTCCCCGAAGCTCTAGGCCGAGTGAACGAAAATGAAAACAGGTCAAAGATAGCTGTTAGCACCGAGAGTCGCGAGGAAGCCGAGAGGATATTCACCGGTCTTTCAGAAGGCGGAACAGTCGAAATGCCGATGGGTGAAAGCCCATGGGGTACGTACTTTGCGATGTTCAGGGACAGGTACGGTATCGAGTGGACGGTAGAGGCTCAAGACACCTAAGAATTTTACTGATCGGTTGGATTGTGCCACTCAACGTTCGTATACAGAAACTCCAGACTACGTTTCGTATCAAAATACGTAGCTGCCGTCCACCATGTCAGAGTCGCGCTATACACAGCAAGAACCACCACGCTACCTACTAGCACTTTATTGAGCCTTGTTTGATCGGATTTTTTCTTCATGATCAGTTTATAGCAAAGGTAGACTGCTTTCGCAATGCGGTTATGCTTGGCAACTATTTCTTAGCCCCAGGGATAAACCCTGCCAGAACCGAAATCGCAAAAGCAATCCAAACCATATAGAATTGGTTGGTTTTCCATGCAAAGAGGAGTATTAGCAGCGAAATAATAAACCCAGCAATTTTGAGGATGTTGTTCATAATCTTCATTTTAACAAACAAAAGTCGTCTGCTTTCGCAAAATACTTGCGGCTCCGGCTGCTGGGTCACTACGCTCTTCCGCACGAAAGAGACACGTGCGAGCACGAGTTTCCTTTCTCACTTCACCGAACCGCGACCATGCCCCGCTTCACGGGGCGGTTGCTAGTTCGAAGCCCGAAGACGAGAATAAGAAAAATACCAGACACGATGGTCTGGTATTTTTCTTGGCTCCCGCTAGTAGACGCACTTCAGAATATGCCTCATGCAAAACGATTACCCGCAGATGGCCTATGACTCTACTGAATCACTCATTAATCACATATTAGTTACTACCAGAATTACTAGTCACGTCCTCGTAGTTCCATTGATCCTGCCATGTTTTCATTTGTTCAATCTCTTTGGTCTGCGAGGAGATAATATCGTTAGCTAGGCCTTTTATTTCATCATGTTTAGCATTATTTTGCGCAAGCCTTGCCATATTTATTGCGCCTTGATGATGGATGATCATCATATTTATGAACGCCTCATCAAACTCCTCACCATTTTTTCCATTAAGACTCCCAGTCATATCGCTCATAGACATATCGCCCTCATTCATCATCCCGTAACTATCCCCTGATGTGCGCATGCCCATCATACTCATCATTCTGTTGTTATTGGAGTTGACCGCATAAGAAGCGCTAGCAAGGGTAATGAGCCCGCCAATAAACAAGCCTATTACTCCGATTAAAATCGATTCGTTTTTCATATAACCCCCTTATAGCAATGTCGCGCTTTGATTTATACATATCCTTTATCGGATAAAAATATTGTGACCAACCGCTTCAAACTCGGTGTTGCTAGATCGGTGATAGCTGAGTCGCGAAAACCGCCAATCACCTCGCATTGACTGGCGGCTTCGCTCACCTAACTCATATCAATGAGCGAAAGTGCGGGATTGATCTTCTAGCTCTGAAGCTTCAAATCCACTCCAAAGTGAAGCAAAGAAGGTTACCCCGGCTGTTACGAGCAAGCTAATCATTGCTGAATTAGACATGTCGAACAGGAAGGCGCTCGCCATGCCCCAAATGGCTACCAACACGCTGAGAATACTCGGGAGGCTATTGCGGACAAACAACTGGACTAGACCGAGTATCGTCAGAGATATGCCGGTAAACAGCAGGCTAATGAGCGCTCCACCTTCGATAGTGATGAATAGTGGTAGCGAAAGTGTTACCAGCCCTGCGAGAGCAATAATGCCGCTGGCTATCCTTTCCTGTGTTTGCTGTTGCATCACATTCTCCTTTCTTATGTAACTAGTGGTTGATATACCCTTTATCCCCCTTTCTAACCTTAACTCTACTCTTTAGATGTAGTGATCGATACGACACCAGGCAATGCCACGTCATGATTCTGATCACTACCTAATACCTTCATGTGTCACAGCCCCTAATCTTGATATGGCATTTAATAGTAAGCGGAGGAAAACGTTATGTCACAGGGAGTAATTAACGGATCATATGAAATCATACAAACTTCTCCTGACATGAAGTTACTTTATCTCGATGCTACGGCTTATCTTTGGAGAAGCTTTCGTCAGACCGGAACCCTTACAAGAGTCAATGAATCAGATCGAGGCAGGGGTGACAGATTGGACGCCGGTATTTATTCACTGTTCGAGGATGCCGTTCGATCAGAAACCTTACACCTAATACTTAACAGTAACCATGCTGCTCCTGTATCTTATTTGCTACCTCATGGGCTACCGCTTAATCGCGGAACAAGAACCCAGATACTCGAAGAAACGAACTCCACTCCGAAAGCTGCAATTTTCAGTTTTATGTATTATCTTTTTACTCCAATCAAGCAACCTGGAGTCCGATACGGAGGCGCATCATGATAACCCTCTTTCCAACATCTTCAGGCAGCGCAAAGGGAGCCGTGCCCCCACACCCCAGTCTCCCTCCAGCAACAGATTATCGTTATGAGGCACTCAAAAAATACTTAGATGAGCCCGCCGTACCCGAGTTTCTTGATCAAAAAATTCAACAGCCGCAGCATATTAAAAACCGCAAACAAGAACTAAAGAAGCAGCTGCGAAAACTGGGAGCGTCACCATTCGATCTTACGATGATGGAGTCCCGAAAATTGTACCGCTTTTTGCATCCAGGAGAAACGGTTAAGGCGGCAATAAATGGCTGGGTGCCAGACGGTGGTTTTGCGATGCTCGTAGCAACAACGAAACGGATCATGTGGCTAAAAGTCCGACCTTTTTACTCTTTATGCGAGGATGTCGCTTACGGCGAGGTTGGAGCGGTCACCATGAGCGAGAACAAATGGTTTGCTGCCGTAACACTGCACACACATAGCGGGGATTACCAGCTCAATTTTGCTACGCTTAAAGCTGCTAGGCATTTCGTAAATTATGCTGAATCAAAATCTCTCACTCCAAAGTGATAATTTCGATTGCACCTTCTTCGAGTTAGTGATACGTTACCATCGAGGAGGGATATGGATACCCAGGTACAGGAAAAAGTCGAGCAATTTTTTACCGGTTATCCGCAGCGGATCTACCCAAAGGGTCAGATCCTGATCTTTATGGACGAGCCTCCTGATCACGCCTTCTATATCAAAAGCGGTGTAGTTAAGGTGTTTGACATCTCATACCGTGGCGAAGAAGTTATAGTAAATCTTTATAAAAACCCGGCGTTTTTCCCTATGTCATGGGTACTTAACAGAACAAAAAATAAATTTTACTATGTCACGGAGCAGCCTTGTGAACTCTATGTAGTTCCTGTTGATGATGCATATACTTTTTTGAAAGAGAACCCAGATGTAGTATTTGATTTATTGCGTCGTCTTTATATCGGAGTAGACGGGCTGCTCGATCGAATGGTGATGCTCATGGCGGGTTCAGCTAGGAGCCGGCTGGCATGCGAAATGGTTATCGACTGTAAACGGTTTGCTACAAAAATTACAGAAAAGCACTATATATTATCTACAAACGAAGTTGGATTCGCAGCGCGGACGGGCCTGTCACGCGAAACGATAAGCAGAGAACTTAACAAATTGAAGCGGAAGAAATATATTTCGACGTCACCTCGTTTAATCGAGGTATTGAATTTTCCTGAAATAGAGAAAATCAGTGAGGGCGACCTTTAAATACCTCGTATTAAAGTACATAAAGACCCGTTGATAACGCATAGCGTGAACCCTTATAGAAAAGTCTAGCGAGCTACCTTGCTTAAAATTGGCGCCTTATGGATAAAGATCCCTTGCTCCAGAACTTGGAGTGCTGCATCTGCAACGTCTCGTCGACTAACGAAAAGTTTTGTGGGGCCACTTTCGGTAAGCACAAATGGCATAGTACTACCATCTTGCAGCTTTAGAACGCGCAGCACGGTCCAATCAAGATCACTCTTTTGCAGTACGGCAACATGGGCCTTGCCGTCGTTAACTCTTTCGGGATCGATGTGCAGGATGACAAAATTAAGTAACCTGTCCATAAAAGTGATGGCATCATGCGGAAACCGAACACCGGTACCAGTAAGGCTAACTATGCGTTTTATTTTTTTCTTTCTCATCGCCTCCGTCACGACCCTCATGGCATCTGACTGAACATTGCTAGGAGAGTCTTTGACGTGACCTATAAAGCTGACTACCGCATTACAGCCGCTGATCAGGCCTTCCACATCCCTTAAATTCGTCGCATCACAGGTAACAATGGAGAGATTTGCGCGCTCAGCAAAACTTGCGGCATTATGAACGCCCGCTTTTATGATATGCCCCCTAGCTAGTGCGCGCTCAACAAACGCCCTGCCAGACCTTCCATTCGCCGCAATGACTGCTATCTTCATATTCCTATCCTAGCAAAGGCAAAAACACTCTGCTTACGCAAAGTGCTTATGCTTGGCTCCGGCTGCTGGATCGCTACGCTCTTCCGCTCCGAAAGGGACACGTGCGAGCACGAGTTTCCTTTCGAGCTTCACCGAACCACTTTTGCTCCGCAAAAGATCTGGTTCTCGCGCCATGGAGTCATAGCCATACAAAAACCGCCTCCTAAGAGGCGGACTTTGTATGGCTCCGGCTGCTGGGCTCGAACCAGCGACCTAATCGTTAACAGCGATCCGCTCTACCACTGAGCTAAGCCGGAATATTGCTCCGAGAGGTTACCCCGGAATACATCGAAAGATTATAGAGGTATTATGCCTGTTTTGCAAGGGGTGAGAGCTTGGCCTTGAAGGCGCTCGCTGGAGCGTCCAGACCGAGCACATGGAGCGCCCCGACAAGTACGTAGAGATCATCACGGGCTTTGTCCGACGGACTTTTGTCATATTCATCAAACCGCGCCTGGATCATGTCGACGAGCCACTTCTCATCAGCAGCCGTCACCTTCACGCCTTTGGCTGGTTGGTCGAGAGTATGCTTTACGACCTCGAGTGAGCGAGCTGAGCGGTCACGTTTGATGAGGTGACCTTTACTGATTAGTCCATTTACATGAACCGCCACGGTTGAAACCGACTTGTAGTTGAGGGCTCGCATGATCTCACGGTAACTAGGACCGTAACCATGCCCGGCGATAAAGCCATCGATAAAGGTGAGTAGCTCTCGCTGTTTTTTACTTGGCCTGTATTCGCTTTGCATGAGATTTTCCCTTGCGATGAATCAGAGATGCGTGGCGATGTGCCTCCGCAAACACCCAGTACTTGAGACCGATAAAGGTCCAAAAGGTAAAGAATAGTCCGGCAATAAACTGGCCGATGTATGGCGTGATATCGAAGTAGTACGACAAGCCGTAGATGATTCCGAGGTTGATAAAGTAGTTAATACCCATAAAGATCACGAAGCGTGTTAGTTCACCAGGTGTTTTGCGTCGTTTGCCCTTTTCATCAAACACCCACTCGCTGTCAGCGATGAAAAAGAGCGCGTGCGCGATAACACTGGCTGTTGCGAGTGAAGGTAGCTCCGCCCAGTGCGCGACCTCGTGAAGCAGGAAGAAGCCGATATAAGTTCCCCAAAACAGGATGTTCCCTGCCAGCTGAAGTTTTATGAACTGGATGAGGTTCGTGAGCGTGAACTGTTTTTTGATTTTTTCCATTGCTGCCTTTCATTGTACCCCAAGACTGCCGCGACACACATCCACCACGTCATACTGAGCGGATCGTCTGCCCATACGTGGAGCAACATGCCGATAACTACGTAGCCAGCTAGCGCCGCCAAGAGTACCCGTGCCAGCACCTGGGTTTTGGCGCTGCGCAGGAGCTCGCGTCCGATCATCACAAGAGTTGCAACAAAGAGTCCGAGGCCGATAATGCCGACTTCTTCTGCAAGTTGTACGAAGTAGTTCTCGCTGATCAGGGCACTGTCACTGTAGTACGACGCCGGCCCCGCACAACCTGGACCACAGCCGATAGGATTTGCGAAGACACGCTGGACACCGCCAAGTGTCGCGGCCAGATGATTATCAGTAGAACCTTCTGTCAGGCTCGAATCGCCTGGACTCGAGTGAAATACAGCCATGCGAAGCGCCGGAACATTGATTGCCGCGTAGAGACCGACGACGCCAGCTATGACCAGAACGCCGAATCCGCCGAGAACATGACGCCGCGGCAAGCGCCTACCGGCATATAGTCCGACAAAGCCTGCAATCGCCGCGATCATACCCAGCCATGCACTGCGCGAACTAGACAACACGAGTGCCCAGCCCATCACGAATGCCGAGGATGCACTCAGCCAAACAGGAAGTCGCTTCGCATAAGCGATCACGAGTAAGATCGGCAAGATCAGGAAAGCCCCGAAGTCATTCGGACCTCGTAGCGTCGCAAATGCGCGCAGCAACTCTGGGTTATTATCTATGAGTGTTGCCGGAGCGATAGTCGTCTCCTTGTCATAACCAAACTGCGCGAGAAAATCACTCGGCAACAGCAACACCTGGACGATACCGAGAACGGCGACAAAAGTTCCCGCTCCGATCAAGAACCATGATGCCTTCTTGAGCCACACTTCGCGTGCACCACCGTAGCGAAAGAGAATATAGACGAGCACAGCTGCTAATAGATAGCGCAGGTTCATGGCCAGGCCAGCAGCCGTCGCCTCGCTTCCGTTTTGCCCCACAAATACCACAGCCAGTACGATCGTCAGCAAGACATAGAGGCTCAGCAGCAAGACATACCGTTTACCGAACAGCTCTCGTAGGCGGGCGGATGAAGATAGCAGCCATCCAAGCGTCACGATGAACAAAGCGACTAGTAGCAGCTCTTTCCATGATTTCCAGAACCAGAGCGGGCCGATGGCGGTTCCACCCCAGGTTGAGATAAAGGCATGGACAGGCAGGAGAACAAAGATGATTCCTAGTCCCCAAAAGAGTATTCGGCTGAGCCACACGGGCATCTGTTGTCGTTTAGCTGTTTGCACTACCCTAATGGTACAATATTCCTACCACCTATGCCTGTTAAAACCATCCGTTTTTACACTCTTGCGCTCGTCGCCTTCGATATCCTCGCCGTGCTCGCTGCCTTCGTGCTCGCCTACATCGTCCGAGTACAACTCGATCCACGCCCACTCGTCTACCAGATTGGTGCGATGGACTTCTTTATGACCTTCCTCCAACTCACCCCAATATGGGTTGTCACCCTCTGGAGCCTCGGCCTTTATAGCCCAGCTGTTTACCAAAAGCGCCTGACCGAGATGGGCAAACTCCTCATGGCATCGTTCATCGGTGTCCTGCTCATCATTGGGTATGACTATGCGATCAACGAGCCGCTGTTCCCAGCGCGACTTGTTCCTGTTTACGCGGGCATCGCGACATTCCTCTTCCTTGTGCTTGGACGCGAAATCCTCCGGCTCGCCCGTGATATTGCGTACTACTTTGGCCGCGGTGTGCAGCGCGTTCTCGTCATCGGCCAAGGCGATGCTACCAAAGACATCATCGCCAACCTGAGCAACACGAGGCAGTCAGGCTACCGCGTCGTCGCAACTGTTGGCGCGAAGGGTGGCAACACCATCGCTTACTACCGCTCGCTCACCGATGCCCTCGACGACCTCGACAAACTCCGTGTTGATACGATCATCCAGACTGACCTCTACGACAAAGCCGAACGAAATCAACTCATCATGGGTGCTGCGCAGCAACGCCACATAAACTACAGCTTTATCCCAGGTGAAGCCGAGTTCTACTCCGGCAAAAACCAGATCGACGTCTTCCTCGGCTACCCAATCATTGCCGTTCACCAAACCCCACTCGTTGGTTGGGGTGAAGTCGTCAAACGAATCTTTGACCTCGCACTCACCTTGCTGACACTGCCCGTTTGGGGGACTTTGTTTGTGCTTGTCGCTATCCTGCAAAAGATCCTGAATCCCGGCCCCGTTCTCTACAAGAGCGATCGCCTGACACGCTACTCGAAGCATTTCCAGCTCTACAAATTCCGCAGCATGGGTGCACAGTATGGCAAGCGAGATGCCGCCGAAGAGTTCCGGGAGATGGGTCGGGACGACCTCGCTACTGAGTACGAAAAATACCGCAAGGTTGAGCACGACCCACGTATTACGCGTTTTGGCCGCCTTATCCGCGCCACCTCTCTTGACGAGCTGCCCCAGCTCATCAACGTTCTTCGCGGTGACCTCAGCCTCGTCGGCCCGCGTCCGATTCTTCCGCAAGAGATCGGACTCTACAAAGGTCGTGGCTCACTCCTTCACAGCGTAAAGTCTGGTCTCACCGGCCTCTGGCAGGTATCAGGACGTAGCGACCTGCCGTTTGAAAAACGAGTAGAACTCGAGCTCTACTACGCCCAAAACTGGTCGTTCTGGCTCGACATCAAGATCCTGTTCAAAACTATTGGCGTCGTATTATTCCGCAGCGGAGCAAAGTAGTGAAAGGTCCAAAAGTCGCCATCGTTCATGACTGGCTCACGACCATGGGTGGCGCCGAGCGAGTTGTGCTCGCGATGCACGAAGCGTTTCCTGACGCACCGATCTATACGTCAGTATACGAACCAGAAAAAGTTCCACTCTTTGACGGCCTGGATATCCGCACAACAAAACTTCAGAAGTGGCCGCGTGCGCTACGTCGTTTGCACAAGTTCTTCCCAATACTCCGCGTCCGAGCATTTCGAGAACTAGACCTTAGTGAATACGACATCATCCTGAGCAGTAGTAGCGCCGAAGCCAAACAGGTCCGAAAGACACGTGACGACCAAGTACATATCTGCTACTGCCACACCCCGATCCGCTACTACTGGAGCCACTATGACCAGTACAAGCGCGACCCTGGCTTTGGCAAGCTCAACTGGCTCGTTCGCCTCACGATGCCGTTTCTCGTCCCACCGCTCAAACGCGCCGACTACGCAGCCGCACAAAACGTCGATGTGTTTATCGCAAACTCAACCGAAGTCCAAAAACGTATCCAGAAATACTATGGCAAACCATCCGTCGTCGTACACCCACCGGTTGATGCTGAGCGCTTCACGAAAACCAGCAAACCTCTTGATAAACGAGGTGGTTACATCGCCCTCGGACGCCAGGTGCCGTATAAGCGCATCGACCTTGCGGTTGCTGCATGTACATCGCTCAAGCTACCACTCACTGTGATAGGTAATGGCTCGGAACACGATCGCCTAATCGCCATGGCTGGGCCAACGGTTGAGTTTGTCACGAACGCCACTGACGAAGCAGTCGCCGCATACCTCGGATCGGCCCGTGGCTTCATATTCCCGACCGAGGAAGACTTCGGCATCGTTCAGGTCGAAGCGCTCGCAGCCGGAACGCCAGTCATCGCCTACGCATCGGGTGGTTCAGAAGATATCGTGCGTGACGGTGAGGGTGGCATCACGTTCGATAGCCAGGACCACGTCTCACTGCAAAACGCTCTCATGAAGGCCGAGAAAGCACGTTTCGAGCCAGCAAAATTACAACGCGTCGCCAAACGTTTTCACAAGAGCCTGTTTATTACGAAGCTCCGGAAAGTCGTAGCCGACGCTAGACTCGGCGAATAACAAACCTTATACGATAGCCGACGTAAGCCATTGCAATCGCAAACGGCACTGACCACCACCAACTCTCCGATGATGCGCGAGTTACAGCTGGCACGATATCAGTTTGTGGTGTCCGCGCCACTAACGCGCTATCGGTAGATCGCCCAAGAACCTGTCCCTCCTCAGTCTCGGCTTCCTCCAATTTCTCGAACACCTGCCGTATCGGCTGGGCCACCTCAGCTACTTGCGAAGCGACGCTTACAAAAGAGGGCTCTGTCGGGGCGGGATCAGTATCCGTCACGACCGCTTCCTCCACTTCCTTTGGCCGAGTCCGCTCGTCTACAGCTGTGACATTTTCCGCCGAAGAGCTAAGGTCGTTTGACCTGCCGTCTGAGCCGATCGCTTGTACTAGCACCTCAATGTCCTGCTTTGCTGTATCGGTGATCGTTGCACGTGTTTCCGTCGTCACACCAAGCACAGAGCCGTCCACATCTTTCACAAAATAGACCAGGTTAGCGCCATTATAGACAGGCGGCTCCCATGAAAACTCAACCCGATCATCGTATATTCGCTTCGTCATGGCCGTAATGTTACCGGGTATTTTTTCAACATAATCCGCCGGTCTGATATCGATCTGAAATGGTATGACCTTGAGCATATATGGAGGAAATGGTTCAGGACAACCCCAGTAGCATCCATTGCCGCTACCCTGAACCATCACTCGGACCGCCGCCATACACGACCCTGCCTTTGTAGGTTTGAAAGTTATTTTTCCGTTGTTTTGCTGCAGTATTGGATAGTTTGTCTTGACCTGCAATGCGCCGCAATCGAGGTACCATTCTGTTGCCGTCCCATGCCCACGAATACCGGCGCTCGCAAGCAGGTTCGCAGTATCATCAAGCGACAGCGTTATTGTCTGGCCCACCTTGGCCCCTATGCTCCTCATTGCAACTCGCGTACTGTCGCGTCGTTTCTCGAACTGGAGTATTTGGCTGGAAAAGTCGACATTCTTTACGATGTGTCTCGATGGGTATAGGTAAAATACCTTTTCCCAGTTATAGCCGCCTGTTAGTTTCGTCAAGCCTTCGAAGTAATTGTATGCATCACCACTGCCCGGGGAACCAGCGGGCAACGAGAATCCACTCATATCTATTGAAAGGTACGGTGCCGTTATGACTGCCGCACGCGTCTGGCGACTGAGCGCCAGGAGCTGCTGACCTGTTGCGTCACTCATGTATCTGTCCATGACTCCCGGTGACATCCAGTTTTCGCGCCACGTAGCAGTTACCGCTCCCGATCCAGCCATCGAAGAAATGGCGAATAGAGTCCTTGAGGCATCAGGCCGCCAATTTTGCTGCATGCCGAGGATCGCTGCTTCGCGGAGCTGCGGTCTTTCTGCTACTCCGCCTGCACTTGGGATATAGAGTGAATCCATCAGGTTATCGATATCAGTCGCCTTATTCGTAAAGCCGATAAGTACGCGTGGAGGTTGTCCGCTCGGTCCCTCGAAGCCTACTATTGCTACGCGTTTATCTCCGCATCCACTATCGAGTAACTGCTCACCGAACGTTCGGAGCATATGCTGGTTCGTGCCGGGAATTAGCTTCGTGTCCCAAGTATTCCTCTCTTTCGTAAAGAGGTCTCTGTTTCGTCGCATGTAGGCCGAAGTGTCGAGCAACACGACAAGGTCTTGTTTTGCTGCGCCGCAAGTAGAACTTGGATAGATAGCGCCAGTGATGTTTTGGTCCGGCGTTGCGATGGCAGCTTTTATTTCATCCACCATTTCCTGAGCACTCTCATCGGTATAGCTTCCGTGACCGTCACGCATAGTTGTGTAGTGATCGACATCTACCGCGCAAACCACATCGCCATAGTTACACCATGATCCAATCTTGGTAAATGGATAGAGATCGTTTGAGGGATTACGCGGTATGTAGTCAGGCTCACGAGCACCCAATGTACCCGTGAATGGATAAAGCGCGTCACCTCGAAGCCAGGCTGGTTTAACGGTTTTATCAAACCCGTTTGGACTGTACTGTGGATCACCAAATAGACCAACGTAGATAACGTTCTTCAATGAGTTCGGATCAGCTTTATGCATATCCTGCATCGTCTCGCCGATTACCTGGGCGCCCTGAGAGTAGCCAACCAATACGAGACAGGTATTGGTTGGTTGAAAGTGCTCTATGTATTTTTTGAGGAGGTTTTTGCCGGAGTTAACGGATTTTCGATACTCACCAAACTCAGAATGACTAATCAGAGCGACCCCTCCGTTCTCTACCAAGGCTAGGGGGTTGCCAGCAACCGATACAGCCGCGTAAGGAGGCTCTTCGTCAAGAAAGTCTATTTTATTATCTAGTTCTATAAATTTTATTTTTCCAGGCAATAAGCTCTTAGTAGCGGTTAGTTCTTTCGACTCACCGTATAGCTGTCCAGAGCCTCGTACGCCTACAACTTCGGTGCTAGTGCATTCGCTTAATGCCGAGACGTCTTCACCAGCCACTCCCACCGTGACCAAAAGTAAAACTATAGCTGAGATAACCAGAGAACGTCCCACCACTTCGCTAGACCTCTTAGTTAAGCTAGAGTATATTCTTACTATATGCTGAACGCAATACGAATCATTATAGGTCTTATTATGGCCTTTATAGCATTCGGATTCACGTTTGCGACAGTCACTCTTTCGATCGGCTACAGTTCTCAAGTTACATTTAATACACTATTCTTTCTTGGAACAGCCCTTTTACTTCTACCTCCTTTTATCTCTGCCTGGCTCCTTCTGTTTCCGAAAAATCAAAAACATGCTTTCGTGGGGCTCGGTATTGCTGTTCTTTATGTAGGCTATATACTCATCGATCAAATACTTTAGGTTGATCATCCCTCTTTATTGTTGGTAGAGCTTCATGATGCGTTTGATAATTAGCGGCATCTCCGTATAGCCTTCAGCGGCCGTATCCACTTCAAGTTGTGCTGCATTTTTGATCATTCGGGGGTGACGATCAAGCATGAGACCAAAAAGTTTTTCGGCAACGTATGTTTTCTTTGAGTACTTTGCCGGCATGAGCATGGCCTTACTGAAGCCCTTTTTAGTATCTTCGTCATTCAAAGACGCGAGACGATCATTTATCTCAGTTATCGTCTGACTTTTCGATGAGGCAACCATAGCTGTCTCGATATCGGTCATCGAAGCTAGAACGAAAAACTCAAAGTTCGGCTTGTTCACTACAAGCGTATAGCCTGCGGCGAGAACGTCCGCACGAAGTTGTTCGACATCTATGCCGCGCCCATCCATGTCATCAAAATCAACGATGATCCACTTTTCTAGAACGTCATCCGGTCCAGCTAAGCACAGAAGGCTATCTTCATTCTGGAGACACTCCTCGAGCCGTTGATTAGCCACTTCAAGCAACCTTGCATGACCTTGATTACCACCCAGCGGTATAGGGATTACTTCTATATTTGTACTGACGCTTCTCGGGGCTTGGCCACCGAGCGCAGAAGAAAGCGCTCGGATATACGCCGGCTCACTGACTTCCCCCTCCGTACATATCAGCACAAATACCATGTTTACTTCCCTATGTTCGGCACGGCGCCAAATGCTCCTTTGTTGTACTTCTTCTCGAGAGCAGGGTCATCGAGGCGCACAACGTCCTTCGGGATACTCCCGATGACGGTTGCCTCCCGATTATTTTTACCGAACAAGTGTACGTTATTGCGGCCAACTTGATTCATGATCTGGGTATTGTGCGTGTTAACTATCAGCTGGGCATTTGAAGTGTTGTCTTTGCCCATAAATAGCCCGGCAATAAATTCACACTCACGTGGGTGCAGATGTGTCTCAAACTCATCGATATAGAGAACATTTCCCTGTTCGAGCGTATCGATGAGAGGAAAAGCTAGCTCAAAAATTCGTCGCGTACCCTCCGACTCAAGTTCCATCGGCAGTGCTTTCATACCAACCACCTCGCCATCATCGTTACGTACGATGTGCGTCGTCGTAACATTATATCCAGTCCGGTCTATCTGCTTTTTAAACTCATCTTTTATCGGAAGACTGTTAAAAAGTTCATCTGGCATATTGATCTTGGTTGCCGCAACGTCTTGAATATAGAGATCGGCTCGGCGCAGCAGATCCAACAGCTTCGCCTTAAACCCTTCGTCTTCGATAATGCGCTGTGCAGTCATCCCCATAGGCTGGCCGCCGCTGATCAGCTTGAGATGTTCCAGCCAGTCAAAGATATCGACGGCGTACTGGTTGTTATTCTCCCAAGCTCTCGTTAGCACCAGAGCATCGTCACGCGTGCTCTTTAGGAGGTTACTATCGAATCCGTATTTCTCGTACCGTCCTGTGTGCAGCGACTTTCTACGGAAGAGTGTTTCGTAGTTTGTATCTTTGGACACCCCCTTGCGGCTCAGCGCCTCATCGACAACCTTTTCTCGGATGAGAGAAAAGGTGTAGCGATACACATATTTTGCGGTCTGCATTTCAGCTTGAAAACTTGTTGGGGCGAGATCAGTTGCGTCACTGAGCATAAAGGAGACATACCGCATCATTTGTCCTTCGAAATTGGTCGATGTTCTGATGAAGTCACGGAAAAAACCGATAGCAAAAAACAGGTTAGATTTACCTGAACCGTTCGGACCGAGGATCGCATCAACGTTTTTATTGCCAACGTCAAAAACGATGGTCTGTTCATCGAGAAAAGACCGGTAGTTTGATACCGTGAAGCTAAGTAGACGCATATATATTTATTCCTATCGTTGCGTTGATAGGTTCAGCTTAGCACAGTTTTATAACAAAATCAATATATTATGCATAATTTATGCAGATATACGCTGTTTTGTAATTTATGCTTATGGTCAAACTTTGCTGATGGCGGGTTTATTCAACCGTCACACTCTTTGCCATATTGCGTGATCTAGCGCTACCCTATGGCGACATTGGACACAATTAAGCTCATTTACATTCTGTTTAAACGTAAGCATAATCAAGCATTATGCAACCACAAGAAGTCATCACAATAACGCCCCCGCCACAGCCTCGCAAAGGTAAGTCTAAAGTTATCGGCATAGTCCTCTTGCTTATACTAGTAATCGCTGCAGGTGCTTTCGGTGGCTATTATCTTTTGAGCAAGAAAACCGAAGCGCCTCAGGAAGTTACCAAGAGCCAGACCGAGCCAGACAAAAACTCTTCTAATCAACCAGCACTATTCCACTACGTGACTTCAGAAGGATACCCTTTTGGCACCGACAAGAAAGTTACCGCAAAACTCGCAATCCCAGATGAGTTGCAGGGTATACGCGAATCCTCATCAACATACGATCCAGGACTTGCAGATGGTGTCCTTGGCGACAAGTTCAACGGTGAAATGGGACGATGGAAGCTGGCACGACCAACGCTTGCGTCTGAAGAATATAACGATATATCCCTCATCAACGTCGAAGATCAATGGCTCAAGATGAACACGACAGGCAAGGAGGACTTCCCTCTCGGTGCAGCTCCTTTTTCACTGCCTATCCCTACACCAAATATGACCAGTACCCAAAAACAGGCTTTCTTAGCCCAGCTCAAGTCTGAGACAGAACAGTGTGTCAAAGACGGTAAATATAGTTTTGTAGTCGCTGAAAACATCAACGTATGTGTCGTGCCATATCAGATCAAGCAAGCCGCTGGCTCCTACTCGCCGCACGCGTACATCAAGGGATACGGTATCATCGATAGTCTTCACTTTGTGCTCGCTGGATCACTTTCTCTCAGCGACGACAAGGTACGCTCTGCTGACGAGCAAACGAAACTCCAAGAAAGCTTCAAGCCTGAAAGCCTCCCTGCTGAAACCAATGTTCTACTAGAGCGTTACATTGCAGCACTAAAACAGACGACGATTACAATCGAAAAGCGATAAACCTACTCGACCGTCACGCTCTTCGCGAGGTTGCGAGGCTGGTCGACATCGTTGCCGCGCTCGACAGCGACATAGTACGCAAAGAGTTGTGAGATGACGTTGTAGACGAGCGGCGTCAGGAGCTTGAGGTCAGTCTTTACCCGTACGACTTCTTCGGCGTCGATCTGCTTTTCACTGTTCGTGACGACGATAACGTGACCGCCACGGGCGTTGATCTCGATGATGTTGCTCATACTCTTCTCATACAGCCAGTCGTCGTTGACGTATGCCATCTCAAAGAACCGGTCGTCGATGAGTGCGATCGGACCATGCTTGAGTTCACCTGCTGCGTAGGCTTCCGCCTGGATGTAGCTGATCTCTTTAAGCTTGAGTGCGCCTTCGAGAGCGGCCGGGAACAGTGCATCGCGGCCGATAAAGAGTGCGTGTTCGTAGTGCGCATACTTTTTCGCGAGTCGCTTTGCGTCGTCTACAGAACCCTTGAGAACAGCCCCGATCTCAGTCGGCAGTCGGTCGAGTTCAGAGACATATTTACTAATCTCCTGTGATCCAAGACCCTTCGCCTGCGCCACAACGAGACCAAACATGAGGATGGCAACAGCCTGTGAGGTAAACGCCTTGGTACTGGCGACCGAGATCTCGGCACCAACGTGGACATAGACACCGCCGTCAACTTCACGGGCGATCGTCGAGCCAACTGCGTTTACGATACCGAGACACTTCACGCCGCGGCGCTTGAGCTCCATGAGACATGCGAGCGTATCGGCCGTTTCACCGGACTGGGAGACGATGAGCGCGATACTGTTTTCCGGAACGTTGAACGAACGGTAGCGAAGCTCTGAGGCGATCGCGTTGTGGATGACGATGTCGTCCGAGAACTGCTCGATAAAGTAGCTCGCGAGCTGACCAGCGTAGTACGCGGTGCCACAACCAATGACAAAGATGTTCTTGATACCGCGCAGCTCATCCTCAGTCATGTTGATACCGCCGAGCTGTACGCGGTTTCCCGCTACGTCGATACGGCCGCTGAGCGTCGAGCGGAGCGTATCAGGCTGCTCATAGATCTCTTTGAGCAGGAAGTGGTCGTAACCTTTCTTTTGGATCGACTGGACGTCGAGCTCGAGCTTTTCGATGCTCGGGCTCAGCGGAGTCGCGTTCGCGTCAGTAAGCTCAACACCATCACGGCGACAGACAGCTACTTCGTCGTCTTTGAGATAGATGACCTGATCGGTGTGACCAACAAGCGCCGATGGGTCACTGGCGATGTAAACCTCATCTTCACCCACGCCAAGCACAAGCGGACTGCCTTTTCGGGCAACCACGATCTCGTCAGGGTTTTTTACACTCATCACGGCGATACCGTAAGCACCGACAACCGCCTTGAGTGAATCGATGACGGCAGCGTGCAGGTCTTTTGTCTCCTGCTCTTGGTATGTCTCGTCAACAAGTGCGGCGAGTACTTCGGTATCAGTCTCGCTCCTGAACTCGTAACCACGGTCCGACAAAACCTCTTTGAGGTCTTTGTAGTTCTCGATGATGCCGTTGTGTACGAGGTAGATGTCACCGACGTGGTGCGGGTGTGCGTTATGCTCGCTCGGCGCACCGTGAGTCGCCCAGCGAGTATGACCGATACCTACCGTATCGCTCGTCGCATTCTTTGTCGCAAGTTTGTCGAGCTCTGCAACCTTGCCCTTTGCTCGTAGTAATGTCGTTTCAGCACCTTTACTAAGTGTGACGATACCTGCTGAGTCATAGCCACGGTACTCGAGTCGACGAAGACCGGTTAGCAGGATTTTTTGTGCTCGCTTGTCTCCCAGATAGCCGACAATCCCACACATATAGCACCCTCCTATTTCGCTTGAATTTTCTTAGCGATCTCACCCACCTTTTGGCTCAAGTCTTTTCGTGAAACCAAGATGCCGTCAGGCGTGTTTACGACAACGATATTGTCGAGCCCGATGATTGCGACAGGTTTGTCTTCTTCGTTACGAATGTACGCGTTTTCAACACCGGGCGCATATACGTTATCACCGGCTACGTGATTGCCGGCGTAGTCAGAGATATTTGCTTCGTGGAGATCTTTGAACGATCCGATATCCATCCAGTCAAAGCTAGCAGGTACGACCAGTAGATCGTTCACCTTTTCGATGAGCGCGTAGTCAATCGACTCGTTCTCAAACGTCAGGTAGGTATCTTTGTACTCCTGACTTCCCTGGTTTTCGATTGACTGCAGTCTGTCATAGTACTCAGCAAGTAGCGGTGCGTTGGCACGCATCTCTTTAAGGAAAGTGTTAACCGAAGCTACAAAGTAACCGCAGTTCCATAGGTAGCGTCCGCTGGCAGTGTAGTCCTTTGCTGTTTCGAAGTCCGGCTTCTCTTTGAATCCCGCAACCTCATAAACTCGGTCATTATCCTGGAGTAGACCCTGCTTTTCGATATAGCCAAATCCTGTTGCAGGATAAGTCGGCTCGATACCAACGAGAACGATTCGCCCCTCTGCTGTCGTAGTTTCTGCGGCTACTTCAAAAGAGTCTACGAAGCCTTGGATGTCACGGATGTGGTGATCGACCGATAGAAATGCGATCGGCTCATCCTTGTCATGTCGGCGGGATATAGTGTCGAGGGCGGCCACAAGACAGCTAGCCGTGCCACGCATTCCTGGTTCGACAATAATCCCCTCTTCACCAAGTTGCGGTAGTTGCTCGTGAATAGAATCGATGAGTCGCGTTTCGGGCAAAAGATATACGGTCTCGCTAATCTTTGAGGCGCGCTCGTAAGTGGTAAGTAGTGGCGATTGCTCGCCCACCAGGTTAATAAGCTGTTTAGGTTTGTGGTGGGTTGAAAGTGGCCAAAGTCGTGTACCGGATCCGCCACAAAAAATTACTGTAATCATACTTAGTAATTATAGTTGATTGTTACCGTCAATCATAGGCAACGGTGCTACTGTACAGCATCACGGAACACAACTTTTCGATAAAAGTTATAGTTCCACACCAGCGCTACTACCGACCCGGTGATAAGGCTAAGGTTAACCTGCAGGATATCGAAAAGTGTTGTGGTAAGGAAGGGTGTGTGCACTAATACTGCAGGACGTATAGTCTCTAAGATATGCAGCATCAAGACATAGGTACCGTAGTTGAAGACAAACGCCCCTATGAGTGTACCGACGGAAAATACCACGATTTGCCGCTTCAACTTCTCGCTCGTACTTTTAAAGACATATTGTCTATTTGCGATGAAGCTAAAGATCATAGCTGACAACGCCGCGAATACACCAGCCCAGACCTTATCGACCCCGATCCCAAACACGAGTGCATTAAGGATGAGAAAGTGTATGAGAGTGTTTAGTATACCGACAATGACAAACTTGAGCTGCTGCAAGGAGATTACTGTCGTCATCTGTCTATGAGTCTTTTGTAAACTGCCCTAACACCGTAGTACCAAACGGAAATCGTAGGACTTTCTGCGCCCTACTCTCAGCCTTGAGGAGTTTAATGAAAGCCTTGTTTACTTGAGGTGGCACCGCAACATACGACGTCTCCGCATCCATTTTTCGCCCTAAGGCTTTGTTAAGGAGTCGGAAACCGGCTACGAGCGGTAATGAAAATGAAATGGCATACGACAGTCGTTTATTTTTTAGACCCGCCGCTACAGCCGATGCTTTCAGTGACTGGCTAGTATAGCGACGGTGATGGTGCAATGAAACATCATGTTGAGACCATAGCCATTTATACGCTGGAACCGATACGATAATGTGGCCTTGAGGCTTCAGGACGCGTCGCCACTCTTCAAGCGCCTCAACATCCTCTTCGATGTGCTCCAGAACATCAAATGATGCAACCAAGTCAAAGGTATTATCTTCAAACGGTAGCTTGATACCATCAACCTTTATAACATTCGGGAAACCTTTTTCTTTCATGTACTTGATCGCTTCGTCGGAGATGTCAACATTCGTCACATCGCCGTGCTTTTCAAGCATACGGACAGTGCCGCCAGTGCCGCAGCCAATATTTAAAATCTTTAGTTTTTTCTTTGAAGAAAGCTTCTCTAGCTGCTTGTCAAAGATTGCTAGGCGACCAACGTGCCACCAGTACTCATCCTCCATCTTTGACATTTTTTCATACTCAACAATATTCATTGTGTACAGACCCCTCGCACTAATTAGTATCTTCTACTTTACACCACGACATAAGAGTTTTACAATCTTCCCGCCTCTGGGCGGAGAGGGCGCTAGTGCTTGCCCTTTGCTTTATGTAGCTCGTCAATAAAATAGAGCGGTCGGTGCTTAGACTCGTTGAAAATACGTGCGATGTATTCACCAATAATTCCCAGTGAAAGTAGCTGCACTCCGCCCAGGAAGAGAATGACAGCCATGAGAGACGGGTAGCCCGCAGCATCATCACCATACACGAGCGTCTTTACGATGACTACGATAATGTAGATAAATGCACACACCGAAACCACAAGACCTAGCAACGAAGAGAGCCGGAGCGGAGCAGTCGTAAAGGAAGTGATGCCCTCTATTGCCAACTCTGAAAGTTTAAGGTAGTTCCATTTCGTCTCGCCCGCCGCTCGCGGATCACGATCGTAGAGTATCTCTTTTTTCTTATAACCTACCCAGCTAAACATGCCCTTTGTGTAGCGTTGGCTTTCTCGCAACTGTTTCAGCGCCTCGACACACCGACGATCCAATAGACGGAAGTCGCCAGTGTCTCGCTGGATCGTAATCCGAGTTGAGCGCTGTAGAATCTTATAGAAAAGTTCCGAGGTCTTCTTTTTAACCCATGACTCGCCCGCACGACTTCTGCGTTTTGCGTAGACATCGTCGTACCCATCTTCCCAGTATTTCAGCATCTCCGGAATGAGTTCTGGCGGATCCTGCAGGTCCGCATCGATAATAACAATTGCATCGCCTGACACGTGATCAAGGCCCGCGATCATGGCGATCTCTTTTCCAAAGTTCCTCGAAAGATTCAGGTAAGAAACTCGCAAATCTTTCTCGCTGAACTGCTTGATAATACCAAGTGTGTCGTCCTTACTTCCGTCGTTAACGAAGAAAAACTCAAACCGATATTTAGGGTTGCTGTCGGCTAACGCGGTAAGTCTTGCGTAGAGTTTGTCGAGAACCGCCTCTTCATTGTACGCAGGGATTAAGATGCTGATCTGTTTCTTGGCGGTGTTTTGCATACTGCAAATTATACCATTCACCTACGATGCACCACTCCACAAATCTATTTGCAGTTTTTACAACTGTATATACTTGTAATGCTTATCTTACCCATACTATACTTGTATACAGTAATCGTTTTCCAAATATAGAAATTTATTAAAGGCCCCTGCCATGAACCTGCAAAAAAAAGAACTGCGTACCAGAAAGATTGTCTTGTTTATCCTGGCGACTACCGTCGCCCTTACCCTCTATGTCGTAGGTGCCTACATATTTAAACTCCCGCCTTTTGGTGCCCAAGCACCCTCATCGCCTATCGGTGACGCAATCAAACAGGAGTATGCCCCTGTACCGGAGGGCAAAGCCTCCGGTGAACCTGGCGGCCAGGCCACGCAAGGCCTCCCAGATAACTCATCGTCCACAACGAGCGATGACGTCCCAAGTAGCTCAGATACCATAAATATTACTAGTTTTTCGCAGGAAAACGGCCAGGTACGTGCATCGGCAACAGTAAGCCATAACGAGGGCACGTGCGTCTTCCTCTACACTACCGAAGGAGACAAACCGGTTACCCAACAGGTCGCAGTCGAAAATTCAACATGCCGTTCAGCTGTTGGCGAAGTTAGTTTTTCAAAACTTGGCACCTGGAACCTAAAGGTGACATATTACCGAAATGCTCAAAAAGCGGAGGCTGTTAGGGATGTCGAGATTCGCTAAGTACGCCTTAACGATCGTGTTTGGGTCTTTGGGCCTGTTTATCGCCCACCCAACAACAACGATGGCTCTCGCCGGTAGTGACTGGAAGGCCGGTCGCATTATTGATGATCCACAATTCTATCAAGCGAGCGACTTATCCATAGGGGATATACAGGGGCTGCTTGCTTCGAAGGTACCTGTCTGTGACACAAACGGAAATGTAGGCCCCTACTATGATCGGTATGGTACCCGCTGGAATACGCGAGCGGATTATGGACGAGCCGTAGGTTCTCCTCCTCCTTACACCTGTTTGAAGGATTACGCCACCTCGTTTGACAGTAGGCCTGCAGACAGTTATTGTCAGGCGATCGCTGGCGGCACTAAAAGTGCAGCGACCATCATATATGAGGTAAGTAACGCCTGCGGCATAAGTGCAAAAGCGTTAATCGTAATGCTCGAGAAAGAGCAAGGGCTCGTAAGTGATGACTGGCCCTGGAATATCCAATACCGTGGCGCGATGGGCTACGGCTGCCCTGACACTGCGCCATGCGATGCACAGTACTATGGCTTATTTAACCAGGTCTACAATGCCGCTCGTCAGTTTAAATTGTATGCTGCACACCCTACCGAGTATCGCTACAAGCCATTCCAAACCAACTTCATATACTGGAATCCAAATGCAGGCTGCGGGGGCACGGATGTGTATGTTGAGAATAAAGCTACCGCTGGACTCTACAACTACACCCCTTACCAACCAAACACCGCCGCACTCAACAATCTGTACGGCTCAGGTGATGGCTGTAGTGCATACGGTAATCGAAACTTCTGGCGGTTATACAGTGATTGGTTTGGCTCCACCTACAGCCCCAACTACGCTTGGCAGCCTGTAAGCCAGGAAGCTTACGTCGACCAAACCAAAACAACGCCTATCGATACGAACCGGATGGTGGTCGGCAATGCTCACTACTTCGTTCTTAAGGTAAAAAACACAGGGAACCGGCCATGGAAGAAGGGGGTAGCGGGTCAACAGGTGAACCTTGGAACACAGCGATCAATGGACCGACACAGCAGCTTCTGTGATGGTACGTGGCTAAATCCAAATGATTGCAACCGAATTGCCACGACCGTTGAGAATGAGGTAGCACCTGGGCAAACCGGTACCTTCGAATTCTGGATGAAGTCATCGAAAACCGGCACCTTCGATGAGTACCTAAATCTTGTCGCTGACGGCACCACTTGGCTCAACGATCCGGGACTGTACTGGACACTTCGTGTCGAAGAGCCACGCTTTAGTTGGCAACCAGTTAGCCAGCAGCACTTCACTGACAGTACTAAAACTACGTCCGCTATCACCGACAACCTCGCCCAAAATCAACGCTACTTCCTGGTGTTACGAGCAAAAAATACTGGTAATCAAGTATGGAAGAAAGGCGTGGCTGGATCACAGGTTAACGTTGGGACATGGCGCGGCATGGACCGCCGGTCAGCATTCTGTGATAGCACATGGCTAAATCCAACGAATTGTGATCGAACAGCCACCATGCTTGAGAACGAGGTGGCTCCCGGACAAACCGGTACCTTTGAGTTCTGGATTACCACCCCAGGTCAAGCAAACACATATAGCGAATACTTCAACCTTGTGGCCGATGGAAGAACATGGCTCAACGACCCAGGTCTCTACTGGACGCTTCGAGTGGCGTCACCTAACTACGCTTGGCAACCCGTAAGTCAGGAAGCGTACGTCGACCAAACCAAAACAACTCCTGTTGACACAAACCGTCTCGTTCTCGGAAATGCCCACTACTTCATTCTTAAGGCAAAAAACACAGGCAACACTCCATGGAAGAAGGGTGCGGTAGGTCAGCAGGTGAACCTTGGAACTCAAAAGCCAATGGATCGACGGAGTAGCTTCTGCGATAGTACGTGGCTAAACACTGCCGACTGTAACCGAATCACTACTACTATTGAGAGTGAGGTTCTGCCGGGCCACGTTGGCACCTTCGAGTTCTGGATGAAGTCATCGAAAACCGGCACCTTCGATGAGTACCTAAATCTTGTCGCTGACGGCACGACTTGGCTCAATAACCCGGGACTATACTGGACCTTAAGGGTTACTACTCCTTAGCTAAGACCGAGGTTCTGGCCTGTTGTTTTACTCCACGGTAAACTCTATAATCTAGCCATACAATGCCAACCAAGAAAAAAATACTCGCGAACCTCAAAACTTTTTCCGAACAAGAGTATGTAAGGATTTATTTCTGGTGCTTCGGGGTCGTGGCTGTCTGGCGACTCGTACTTGAGATCGTAAACCACACTATCGTTAAGATCATACCCGTGAATCAAGGTGTGATGCCGGGGGTGCTGTTTGGGCAAGAAAGGTGGCTTGCGTGGGATGGCAAGTGGTACTACTCGATCTTTGAGCGAGGCTACACTTTCGATCCTTTAGTACAAGCCCAAAGTAACGTCGCTTTCTTCCCTGGCTTCCCTCTAATTACCCAGATATTCTCGTCTATTACCAGTCTCAATGTGGTCCACAGCGGTTTGATTGTTAATTTTATCCTAACAACGTTCAGCGCGTATTTTATATTTAGGATTGCCTCTATTTTGGCGAAAAAATGGAAGGTTTCACCGACGAAAAACCGTCTCGTCAGCCAGGTTAGTGTCCTACTGTTCCTTGCGTTTCCCTCAAGCCTTTTTTTGGCTGCTTACTACGCCGAGAGCTTGCTGATCTTTTCACTTAGCGGCGCCATTTATTTTGCGCTCAAGAACAGATTGCTACCGGCACTGGTCTTTGCTGGGATCGCGTCATCATCAAAAATCCTAGGTGTTGCCGTTGCACCGACTGTTATCTTGATGCACTACGTAATGAACATGCCGGAGTCAGGAACTATTCTCAAATACACCCTTCGGCAAGTACCTCACTACGTACTCTTTGGCATAGTTGGCATTAGCGGCGCCCTGGCTTATATGATCTTCCTCTACCTTTCGTTTGGCGATCCGCTCCTATTTACCCATATCCAAACTCAGTGGGATAGGGAGCTCGCAGGAAACTTCATCGTTACTATCTGGAACATCTATTATGCTCATATATTTTCCCCTGGTCATTTTGGCGGTATCTTCAATTATCTGGTTGCGTTACAAGCAATGATTGTTCCCATTATCGTCACCATCCTGGCACTGATCGCCGCAGTAAAGTATCGAGCGTACTGGCTAATCCTGCTCACAACTATACTTATACTTCTCCCTGCAAGCACCTCAACTCTTACATCTATGAACCGTTATGTCTTTGCAGCTACGCCGGTTTTTTGTGTAATCGCCACACTTATCGTCAAGTACAGACTCACTCGCACTGTGCTGCCTATCATTGTGGTCCTATCATTTATTGCTCTACTTTATCAAACCACAGGCTTCCTAAGTGCACTTCATTTTGCAGGATAACCGGCTATGAACAGTAAGGATGCGGTCACATACCTCAAGAGTTTCGTCAGACACAAATCATTTAAAGTATACGTTTGGTGCGTAGGAGCGGTAATTCTATGGCGTATCTCGCTAGAAGTCATAAACCATACTTTTATTAAGTTCGGTCCTTCGGTCGTGCCTGCCGTAGACGGCATTCCGCTTGGACTCGATCGCTGGACGGCCTGGGATGGGCGCTGGTATATGTCTATCGTTAACGAGGGTTACTTCCTTGATTACAATCGGGATACAGCCTCAAACATCCCTTTCTTCCCTGGATTTCCCCTAATAACCGATGTTATGTCTACCGTATTTCACATACAACCAGTTCTTGCCGGGCTCATACTCAACATCATTCTCACGACATTTTGTGCCTATTTTCTTTTTCAAATAACACGAATTTTGGCTAAACAGCTCGGCAATAATGCGTCCGTAATAAAGTTCGCGCCCCCACTCGCCGTTATTCTCTTCCTTGTGTTTCCGAGCAGCCTATTTCTTGCTGCTTTTTATGCAGAAGCCCTTTTGATATTCGGTATTAGCGGCGCTATCTATTTTGCTCTCCAGAACAAACTACTTACCGCCGCAGTCTTTACTGCAATCGCCACGAGCACAAAGAGTATTGGCGTAGCAGTTTTGCCCGCTATTTTACTCATACATTACCAGCAGCATACCCACACTCTGTGGGATTGGCAGCTTATAAAAAAGAGTCTTGTGTTGTACGTGAGCGTATCCGTCATAGGCCTTAGTGGCTTGTTAGCATATATGACCTATCTATACATAGGATTCGGTGATCCGTTATTATTTTCAAGCCTTCAGAAGCTATGGCTAAGAGAATATCACCCAGACTTCCTGGTCAAACTTTGGGAGATATACTATCGTAATACCTTTATTCCAAGCTATTTCCAGGGTACATTCAACTACTTGGTCACTCTACTTGCCATGTATGGACCGATTTTCGCTATTATCGCTTCGTTGATTTTTGCGAAAAAATACCGCATGTATTGGCTCTTACCTATGGTTCTAATCACAATCCTCCTACCCGCAAGTACTGTGATCCTTCAGTCAATGAACCGCTATATATACTGCTTCATCCCTTTATTTGCAGTATTCGCGATTCTGCTAACTCGGCAAAAAAGCGTTATGAGTATCGGTGGTATCATCGCAGTTTCGGCGACCATACTCGTATATACGTCCACCGGCTTTTTACTCGGCAATCACTTCGCAGGTTAAAGCAACGTAGTCAGGTGACCAAGGAACTGGTCAGCGAACTGCTTCCAGGTTCGTGAGCGGTAAGATTTTTGAATATGCGCCTCTTTGGCCGCCCGAAGCTTGTTATCTACGGAAAGATCTCGTATTGCTTGAGCGAGATCTCTCGTGTCGTATGGCGATACATACACCGCAAAATCACCACCTACCTCTGGCATTGACGAGGTATTGCTGCTTATACAAACTTTCCCGTGACTAAACGATTCCGCAACCGGAAGACCCCAGCCCTCATAGAAAGATGGGAATACAGTGAAGAGACAGTTCTCATACAGCCATTCCAACTGCTCATCTTCAATACCCTGAAGAATAGTTGTTTTAGCGCTGACTTCCGGATCGTTTGTAAGTAAATTGTAAACATCTCCAGACATCCACCCTTTCTTACCAACGATAACCAAGTGTGGCAGATTCCATCCCTCTTGCGCGGCAAGTTTGTAAGCATAGTAGAGACTTAGGTAATTTTTTCTCACCTCAACCGTACTGACCGATAGAATAAACTTTTCCTGAGGTACAGTAACTGGCGCATGCTGCAAAGCGGAACCGACGGCACCCTTATCCCGAAAATCTTCTCCCAGTATTACGGTGCTAATTTTTGCGTTAGTGGAAATACTTTTCGTTTTAATAAACTCCTCGACATCTCGCTTTGTTGACTCGGAGATAGTGAGGATGATGTCTGCCAAGGGAATTATCTTGGAGATATAGTCGCCGATTATCTTGTCGGCACCTTTATTTACTAAAGCGGGATTTTTAACTGCTACGATATCGTGAATAAAGTGAATGAGCTGAAATGATGATTCGGCTTTCGCCTTTGCGAGCAGCTCCGCGTAACCGTCGAACTGCCAGTTACCATCTACTACAACGACGATATCGTCAGAAGAAAACTTTATGGATGGCTGCTGGAGTGTAGTTGCCGAACGACCAACGCTTCGGTATAGACTGCGTGCATTTCGATATACTTTACGGAGCGGCTTACCGAGACGTGTATCACGAAGTAAGTCTTTTGCCACCACCATACCTTTGTGTCTTATTTTTGCAATCGACACGGCTTGAGCGGTATCATTTGCATCGATGACCCTCTTTCGACGCCTCTCCTCAACCCTGTTCATAAGTTCTGTATAGGCAACCTCCTGGAAACCGGTAGGCTGATACACAAAGAACCGAACAGTGTGATCGGATACCGAAAGTTCACGCGCCAAACTATAAACCACACGCTGAATACCAGTAAAGTTACCCTCCCATTGATACAAACCCGATACGTCATACCATATACTCATTAGCTCTCTCCCTCTAGCACTCTCGATATATCGTGGGCATACGCAGCGTACGTATAGTTTTCCTGTATATACTTGCGAGCATTCTCACTAATTTTTTTCCGTTTTTCGGGGTTCTCCGCAAGGTCTTGGACAGCTTTAATAACCTGATCCTCATTCTTCACTTTGACGACAGTGTCATTGGGCAATTCAGCATACCAGCCGACATCATTAACGATCACCACAACACCATAGCGCATCGCCTCTAGGGTACTTAAAGAGGTTTCGCCATGGTAGTTTACTCTGTAGTTAACGAGAACATCACTACCCCGTAGCGCATCTTGAAACTCTTTATCAGTGAGATTCTTCATGATCTCCACCTTATTGCCTAGCCCTTGAAGTAGCGGACTATTTCCAAGCACCCCGAAGCCAAATACCTTAACAGCTACGTCGTCAATGCTGCTCGTTTCGGCAACAAGTCTAATGCCTTTATCTTCCGAGATTATTCCCGCAAAACTCACGACTATTTGCTCACCTTTCTCTAGTGCAACCGACGGTACGCCAACCGGTAGAGCAACTTTCTTAAGCCGGGTATTATAGCCCGCCGTCACTTCGCCGAGAGTCTCCATAGCATAGTCGGAATGACAAAGCAGGGCTTGCTGGTTTGTGGCGAGACTCGTTAGGCAGCTTGATCGGGTTATATTCCCAACTGTATCCAGCAGCCGTTCGAAATCTCGCCTCTCGGCCGACATAAATCCTCGGTTTGCCATGAAGTCAAAGATTCCATTGAGCATCGTATCGTGAACAACTGCAACAGCGGGGCTGCGAAGCCCCTCCAGAATAGTCTCCACATGAAATTCACTATTTCCGATGTGATACAGTACTTTATCGTATTGGGTCCTTAGTCCATGGAAGAGGTGTGCAGGGAGGTATTTATTTGCCGCAAACTCTAGAATATTAGGGCGAGTTGGCGGATGTGGAGTGACGCCGTTTTCGATAAAATAATCAACCTCAAAATATCTAGCAAGCTCACCATGAATTTGAAAGGCATACTTACCAACCGCCGAGTACGATGAAGGCGAAGGACATAGTACAGCAAGTTTCTGACGAGGTGGGTTCACCTCAGCCTTTGATATCGCCTGCTTAAAAAGCTTTGCACTCAACTCCCATGAAAATCTTTTCTCAATGGCACGGTACATTTTTTTATGTGCAGCCGTCAAAGCTTTCGGCTTCTCCTCAAGTAATTCAGCTATCGCACCGCCCATGCTCGAGGGAGATTTCGGGTCGAAATATGTGAAAGCTTCTGTGCTTATCTCCGCAAATACAGGGATGTTAGAGCAGGCGATCATCGCATCTCGCTCTATTGCTTCAAGAAGAGGCATGCCCAGTCCCTCGTACTCGGTAGGGAAAAATACGAACCGAGAATTATCGATCAGCCACAAAAACTCTTCATCCGATACACTCCCTACGAACATTGCATGCGGATATATTTCGGAAAGCTGCTTCTTGGTTTCCTCACTAAAGCGTGACGGTATAACTAACTTTATATTGGCATCCAACCCCGCAAGAGCCGTGACCGCACGCGTGTTGTTTTTCCTAAAGTCATCACCACTAGGCATCAAAATAAAGTCATCGACACCCTTCATCGCCTCTGGCATCTTAGGCGCAAGATGTGAGCGCGATGCACCCCCTCCCATAATCGGCAGGATCCGCTGAGGGTCAATTCCAAAATAAACCGTCAGGTCGTCGGCTGTAGTTTGCGAATTTGTGACAAATAGATCCGTCCTGTATACCTCACGAAAACGTTGAGCGTAATCACGACGCGCCGCACCCTCATGATCCGCAAAGTAATGTTCAGAATAGAGAAAAGGGATGAGATCGTGGAACAGCATAATGTTTGCGGTACCCTTGGAGGGAAAAACGGGGTATATCTCGCTACTAAAAACCGCGGGGATAAAGTATATACTCTTCGCTCCATCCCTCTCAGAGATATAGGGACGAAGAATCTCATCAAGGTGTTTTTTATTTTTAGGAGCAGCTTCGACAAACTCGAGCCCATCGTCCCGTATCGCAAATGATCCCGAAATTAGCTCTCCTCCGAATTGCGACAAAAGCTCCCTATCTGACGCCGACAAGTCTTTTAACTTAGAGTTCGTAACGAATAGGAATTTGGTATCTTCGTCTGCTTTATAGTGCGAAAGGAGGCTATACAGAAACATTCCCATACCGCGAAAGCGATCGGATGTCTGCAGTAGTTGGCAGTCAACTATTACCTGTGAGCGTGGAGTGATTTTCATTTTCAAAACTACGCCCTCTTTACTCTCTTTGCCACTGCCACTCCTAGAGAGAGTACTCGATACACCAACTTCCAAAACATCGGCATTAGTCGGTCCTTAATACCAGACTTTTTAAGTTTTATATTATCCTCATCCCGTCTACGTATGAACGTAATAAGCTTGTCTTTAGACGCTTGAGTGTCCTTTGAGGCCTTAGTCACACTCTCGTCAGCCTGGTATATATGTCCCTCGCGATTACCTGACTCCTGGGAACGAGCCGAGACACGTATAAGCATTTCTGCATAAAGTCGCTTTGCCAAAAAACGAACATCCCGTTGACGCTTTTCGAGTATGAAAATCTCTTGCTCTTTATCTGAAAGCTGTGTAGCTAGTTGCTCATTTTTTTGCTCTAACGGTTCGGCAATCTCTCGAACGGCCGGGTAGTAGACTGGGTTCCCAGCAAACACCGCATCTGGATAGCTAAAGTACTTAAGTCTATGGAGCGACTCTTTAGCGAGGTAGTAGTTATTGATACCGTCGAAAAAAACTTCTTCGTAATCATTGCGTTTCAAAATTGGTCGCCAGTCTTTCGAGATATGATTTGCCTCGATGCATATAAGTTCAGGCCTGACCGTTTTCCAGTCACATCCACTGATGACTTCGAACTCAAAGCCTTCTACATCGATCTTCATGAAATGTATGTGCTCCGGCCTAACCTGACTAATAATTTCAGTGAGCGTTCTCACCTCAACCGAATATTTTTTAGCCTTTTGTGTAGGGAAATGGTGATTACTAGACTCATAGTATCCACTCATTGTTTTATCGAACGTAGAGAGGCCGTCTCCGCCTGGATATTCAGTAAACTCCAGGCTACCAGCCTCACTTCCAACACCCACCTGAATATTGTGGTCGCGCGGCCGAGACTTCTTCAGCGCTTGATGATGACGTTCAATCGGCTCAACGTTAATCCCATTCCAGCCATCGTCATAAAACAGCTTCGTCACTGAATCAAGCTGTGGATCGTTCGCCCCAACGTCTACATAAAAACCTTTGGTTACATCAGGAAAGAAGGTCTTGATTAGCAGGTCTTCTTTGTTTTGGGCGTAGTAGTATCTCATGAAATATTATCACCTATGTCACTTTAGCTTTAGTTCTAAATCCGGGGTAACGATATAAGGTGTTTTTATCGGTTTATACACCTTAAACTTCAAAGCCCCTTCCCAAATATCCACGTCCTTGCCGCTTCCGTCGATAAGAGCAATCCCTACCTCGTATTCACCGTTACTAAATATATTTGGTATGGTCCATGAAAAATCTATTTTCTCGCCAGATTTTTTTGCACCGATACTCTTATGGATGAGTGCGGAATTAGTACCCGTAATAAGTCTTCCTCCGCCGTCGGAAATTTTAAACCCGATTATTGGATTATCAATGGCGTCAGCAAACTTAATCGTACCGCGAACCTCTACAGAAGGGGTTTTATCTGTAACCATGTCTTGGCCAAGTGCCGCAGATGTAAATATAGCCTCTCTCGAACCCCATCGATTTTCAGTATCTGCCACAGAACTCTCTGGTGAAGCATCTTCTACAAAAAGACGTGAGTAATGTTCGGCAATCTTGTCCGCCGTACCTTCTTCTATGACACGACTCTTCTCTACTAAAATTGCGCGATCACAAAATTGGCGAACCGCATCCATATCATGACTGACGAAAACGACTGTGCGGCCTTCTTTTTTTAACTTATTGAAGTAGTCGAGACATTTTCGCTGAAATGCCGCGTCCCCCACCGCAAGAACTTCGTCGATCAGTAGGATATCTGCCTGCGCCTGGATTGCCAATGAGAACGCCAAACGAACCTGCATACCTGAAGAGTAGTTTTTAAGCTTCTGGTCCATGAATCGACGCATCTCAGCAAAATCAACAATGTCGTCGTAAAGTTCCTCAACCTGCTTCCTCGTAAATCCGAGAAGGGCTCCGTTTAGGAAAACGTTTTCTTTTCCTGTAAGCTCGGGATTAAAGCCAACCCCCAACTCAATAAAAGGTACTAACTTCCCGGTATGTTTAACGGCTCCACTGGTTGGCTGGTATATTTCAGCAAGAATTTTCAGAAGCGTGCTTTTTCCACTACCATTTCTGCCAACAATACCGAAAAACTCACCTTTTTTTACGTTGAAAGTAACATCCTCGAGAGCATGCTGGATATCAATGCCTCCGCTCTTTTTCTTAAAGGCGTTAACAACAGCCGACTTGATAGATGAATTTTTCTCGTGCGGAACCACAAAGTACTTAGATACTTTATGAGCCTCCAAGACTACTTCTTTATTCATCCTGCCTACACCTCCTCTGCAAAATAACGAGATCGGGTACGGAAGTACCACATTCCAATAAATGAAGTGAGAATCACTATCAGTACGGGAATTGAGGTAATCAAGAGCGAATTACCTGAAAGATCCCAGAGCGTCTGCGCATCGCTACTTATTAAACTATTTCGAGCACCCTGGATAGTTTGAGCTATCGGATTAAGGAGCAGGGTCTGCGCAAACGCGCCCCCTCGCTCTATGACCATAGTAATTGGATAGATGACTACGGAAGCATAGAACAAGCCCTGCATAATAATCTCCCATATATAATTTATGTCTCGAATCTTCACAAACAGGGCACTAAGCAGGAACGCAAGCCCTAGCGCAAATATAAATAACTCGAGTATATAGATAGGTGTAAGAAGCATTTCAGCCCTCAATTCAACGCCATCAACCACCATGAACACCGCTATTACCATCAGGTTGATCAATAAGTTGATTGTTGCCGAAATCGTGCTCGAAAGAACGATGACGTACTTCGGGAAATTTATCTTTCGAATCACATCCCCTCGCTCAACGATTGACGCAACCCCTGTATTTGTTACTTCTGCGAAGAAATTCCACATAACAATCCCCAGCAATAGCTGTACACTCCAGTGAGGAATATCGTCACCAATCCTTAAGAAAAAGACAAATACGATATATAGGATCAGAAATAGAAACAGTGGCCGCATAAGTGACCATAAGTAGCCGAGAACCGAACCCTGATAACGAAGTTTAAATTCCGTAATCACCAGTTCACGCAGGAGAATTAGCGAGTAGTGGTATTTTGCTCGCATTTTTTGAATTGTAAACTTCATCTGATTACTAATTATAACTTTACGGCGGTCATTGCGCAAAGCAAATACCTTAAGATAACGGTATAATGGTTTCATGGAAAAAACTGTTGCAGTTACTGGTGTGAATGGATTTGTAGGCCGACACCTTACTAAAGAACTACAAGACGCCGGGTGCCGTGTTATCGGTATTAGTCGTGAAGATAGGTGTGATTTCGTAGATGAATACTACACGAGTGATCTTTCTCAAAGCTGGCCCAGTGAAGTCGGTGATGTTAACGCTATTATTCACCTCGCAGGGCTTGCTGCGGTCGGTCCATCATTTGATAACCCGCAGATGTACATCAATCTAAACAGCGCTATGGTCACGAACCTGTGCGAAGCATACGTAAATCAAGATAAAAAACCTCGGATCATCATCATCAGTAGTGGTAGCATTTATGACCCGGCCCAACCTCTTCCCATTTCAGAAAACGGTAAAATAGGTTTTAACTCGCCATACTCGGTCAGCAAGATTCTTGTGGAAAATCAGGCAGAATACTACCGAAGTCGCGGAATCGACTGCGTTGTCGTGCGACCTTTTAACCATATCGGCCCTGGGCAACTCCCAGGGTTCCTAGTACCTGACCTTTACGAAAAAATATCAACTGCACTAAAAGACTCTGCGATTAGCGTTGGGAACCTTGAAACAAAGCGTGATTACACGGATGTTCGTGACATCGTACGAGCCTACGGTAAACTTGCACTAGCTGACGCCCTAGCTCACTCGCTTTATAACGTTTGTTCAAGCAAAAGTCTCTCTGGAGTTGAAATATTCGAGCTCATGAAAAAAGAGATGAACCGTCCAGACGTTACCTATAGTATCGACCCGTCCCTTGTACGCCCAACCGACATCCCAGAAATAACCGGCGACCCCACCCGCTTGCAAACTGAGCTGGATTGGAAACCGGAAATCTCCATCGAACAAACGCTTCACGACTTCGTTAAAGCTACTAGTTCTTGAAGGTTAGCGGAAACGCCATCGTGACAGCCGCAATCGTGTATGAGGTATTAAACCTACCTTTTTGAATCTCTTCGTAAATATTAGCTACAGGTATCAGCTCTACATCACCAATAGACTCAGTAGCTTCATGATGGACGCCCCTAGCCTTTTTTGCGTTTCTAGCCCTGACGACATAGTTGCTGTGAGTTATCTTTGAGGGATACGGGTATAGCTTCGTTATGAGCTCAAGATCAGAGCTTTCGTACCCAGTCTCCTCTAATAACTCGCGTGCAGCAGCTTCGAGCGGATCCTCACCCATATTAAGTCCGCCTGCTGGAAACGTCAGGATGGTCTCATTGACTGCGTATTTGTATTCCTCAAAAACTAAAAGGTTATCCTGTTCGTCGGTTGCGAGAATAAGTATTCCATCGGGCAAGGTTACGCCACTATAGTCATTGATAACAGTACCATTCGGCAGTTGAACGGTATCCTCCCATACCTCCATGTACGGAGAAGAGAATACTGTTCGTCGCTCTTGGCGTTGCCAGTCAGTACGCGTCATTGAATAGGAATTAGCGCTTGTTCTCTGATTCAGCCTTGAGGTCATGTTCGACCATAAGCTTCACGAGACCAGGGAAGTCAACTCTGCGCTCCCAGCCAAGCTGCGTCTCAGCCTTTGTTGGGTCTCCGAGAAGAATATCTACTTCTGCAGGACGGAAGAATTCAGGATTAATTCTTAAGACAACCTTGCCTGTTGCGACATCGGCTGCGACCTCGTCAACGCCAGAGCCTTTCCATTCAAGCTCGATGCCGACTTGCTTGAATGCTAGCTCAACAAACTCGCGAATTGTGTGAGTCTCGCCAGTTGCGAGAACGTAATCTTCCGGTGTGTCCTGCTGAAGAATGCGCCACATACCCTCTACATAGTCGCCCGCGTAACCCCAGTCGCGCTTACTATCAAGGTTACCTAGTTCAAGGCAATCTTGCTTGCCGAGCTTGATACGTGCAACAGCCTTACTGATCTTGCGCGTCACAAACTCCGGTCCGCGACGCTCCCCCTCATGATTAAAGAGGATGCCGCTAACAGCGAACATACCGTAGCTTTCACGGTAGTTTTTCGTAATCCAATAGCCATAGAGTTTTGCAACTCCATACGGACTACGGGGGTGGAAGTGGGAGTCTTCAGTATAACCTTGGTTTGGTCGGTTATAGTCTAGCCCTCCAAACATCTCTGACGTAGATGCTTGGTAGAACTTGGCCGTCTTTTCAAGACCTGCGAGACGGATAGCTTCGAGCATATTGAGCACACCCTTACCAGTGAGATCTGCCGTAAGGAGCGGGTCGCGGAACGAATAGCCAACATGGCTGATCGCTGCGAGGTTATAAACTTCATCCGGCTTAATCTCCTGCATCGCGCGAGTCAGTGCTGCGATATCCATCATGTCTGCGAGCACTATATTTACATATGGCATCTCTTCCTTGATCGCCTGATAGCGAGGGTGACTCGCCTCTAGTTGTCCGCGAAGAGTTCCGTAGACTTCATAGCCTTTTTCGTGAAGTAGTTTTGCGAGATGCCCACCATCTTGTCCAGCCACGCCAGTAATAAGTGCTCGTTTTGCCATATATCTCCCCAATGATAAGTAATTTATAAGCCGTAATTAATGTATGCAATTATACCATTATCTCTGGTAATCGTCAGCGAGTCGGACGATATCTTCTTCATCGGACGGTAGTTCCGGTTGAGTATGCTGCCAGATCTCAGCAACTAACACAAAACCATCCGGACGACCTTCAAGACGGTGTCGCTCGCCTGTTTGGAACTGTATAACCTCGCCTGCATTTGCTTCGATACGATCACTTTCGTCATCAGTCATACTCTTGCGATAACCGCCTGGAGTTAGAAAACACCAACGCTCCGCACGTCGATCATGATACTGCCAGCTGAGGCGCTGACTAGGCTTTACGATCAGGAACTTTGGACTGAGTTCCGCACCTTCAATACCAAGCCGTGCTTCTTCTGGTGAAAGTCCTGGGAAGAAATCGTTTACGAACTCATCAGCTTGACGTGAGTCAAAGCGCAGGTAAGCACCCCATGGCTTGTCGGCATTTTTTTCGACGACCGTATAACCGGCGCCCGCAATCATTTCCTCAACGTCTGAGATAAACTCGGCATAGTGATTAACATCATCAAAATTTAGCGTTTTAACTACTTGTGGTAGGTTGGACATTTGTACTCGTAGCTCCCTCTTTTTTCAATCCTCTTAGTATACCCCACATCTGTTTTTGATACACTGAGTGCAATGACTAAACGTATCGCAATCGATGCCCGCATCATCAACAGCTCAACTGGACGCTATGTAGAGCGGCTCGTTACCTATCTCCAGGAAGTTGATGAACAAAACGAATACATCGTGCTCGTACCGTCAAAAGACAAAGATTACTGGAAGCCGACAGCAAAAAACTTTTCAGTTAAAACAGTGGACTATAAAAACTATTCTTTTGGTGAGCAGGTCGGGTTTTGTAAGTTTCTCTATAATCTCAACGTCGACCTGGTTCATTTCTGCATGCCCCAGCAACCGCTATTTTATCTGAAGCCGCACGTCACCACCATCCACGACCTGACACTTCTCAAGACCTATAACTCGGACAAGAACTGGCTCGTCTACCACCTTAAACAGCTCGTCGGCCGTGTCCTATTCTACGCAATCGGCCATACATCCAAGCGCATTATCGCGATCAGCCAGTTTACGAAGCGCGACTATCTCGGCCATAGTCATATCAGTCCCGAAAAGGTTGATCTCACCTACGAGGCGGCTGATATTCTCTCAACCAATCCTGTACAGCCAACCCAAGTTTCAAAAGACGCTAAGTTTCTCCTCTATGTCGGGCAACAGAGCGACTACAAGAACATCCGCCGCCTCATGCAGGCTCATCAGACATTACGCGCTACCCGCCCCGACCTTCAGTTAGTGCTGGTCGGTAGTCTCAACGAAGCCGCAAGGCGCAACAAACAGTGGGCAGAGGAAAAAGGATTGCAGGGAACAGTCTTTACCGGCTTTGTGAGTGACGACGAACTTGCCTGGCTCTATCAAAACTGCCAAACCTACGTATTCCCTTCGCTCATGGAAGGTTTTGGTCTCCCTGGTCTCGAAGCGATGATACACAACGCACCGGTCGCGAGCAGTAGCGCCACTTGTTTACCCGAGGTTTACGGTGAGGCTGCAAAATACTTTGACCCGACGAGCGTACAGGATATGGCAAGTACGATCGCCGAGATCATCGACAATGAAGACGTTCGAAAAGACTTGATCAAAAAAGGCAAAGTCCAGGCGGCAAAATACTCCTGGAAGCGTATGGCAGAACAGACCAAAGCGGTCTACAACAAAGCGCTCGGGCTTTAGCTCGCGAGCGAGAGAACGATATGACGGTCACGCCCCTCACCCTCTGAAAGGGTGGAGATGTCACTATAGTCACTCACCGCCTGGTGGACGACACGGCGCTCTGCGGCGTTCATCGGCGGCAGGTGGTATGGTTCTTTGGTGTCACGGACCTGCTTCACCCATTCGGCAGTTTGCTCAACAAGCCGGTCGTAGCGCTGACGTTTGTAGTCGGCGATATCGAGATTAACCCGGTGGATCTCGGCGTCCTTGTTCTTAAGTGTCGTTGAGAGTAGTTGCTGGAAAGCACGGAGTGTGTCGCCCCGTTGACCAATCAAGAAACCGTTCAGATGTGTTGAAGGTACAGTGAGCTCAATCACCTCATCATCACAGCTTACTTTTACGTCGAGGTTAAGCCCGAAAAACGATAGGATGTCTTCGATGTATTTCTTTGCAAATGCAATCGATGCTTCTTTGTCCATGGTTAGCGTCTCCTCTTCTTTTTCTTAGCCTTTTTTGGCTGAGAGGTGATTGTCGCTTCAGTAGCGTTTGCTGCTCGTTTTTTTGCAGCTGTAGAGGATTTCTTCATATTACCAGTGTCCATATCGGCAATCACCTCCATCTCTTCGACATCTTCTTTGAGGAGGAAGTATTGCTGGACCACAGCAACAGCGCTAGAAGTTGCGAAGTAGAGAACGAGGGCACCCGGCAGGTAAATACCGACGATAAAGGTTAGGAACGGGAAGAGGACGATCATGCGACTACTCATAATCGCGCTCATCTCACTCTGATCAACATCCTTGCCAGCGGCTGACTCTTTGAAAATATCGCGAAGTTTTTTATTGCTCTCTGGACGTGGAGTGATCTGACGTGACTGCGTGTACTGGAGGACGGCAGCAAGGACAGCAATCGCAACGACTGGCCAGTAGATGCCTTCGTTACTGAGACCAGCTTTTGTCAGGTTTACGAGATGGAGGAGCGATTCGTCAAACTGATGGGTACGGCTATGGATAATGTCAGCAATTGGCTTAAGCTGTTCAACCCATCCGTACGTGTAGTTAGCGATCTTGTCGCGATCGATGGTGATGATCTGGATCACCCGGTAAAGCGCGATAAAGATCGGGAGTTGCAAAAAGAGCAGGCCGATCGAGCTAAACGGCTTCACACCACGTTCACGGTAGAGCTCCATCATAAGCTGTGCCTCGAGCTGCTTGTTGCCTTTGGCTTTCGCTTTGATCTTTTTGAGCTCCGGCTGGAGGCCGCGCATCAGTTTTGTCTGATGCAGCTGCTTGCGAACCAGTGGCCACATGAGCAGACGTACGATAATCGTAAAGAGAATCAGGCTGATCCCGAAATCACTTCCAGGAAGCAAGCCGTAGATGAGCGCCAGCAAGTTGAAGATAGGCTGGACGATGAGGGTATCGAACAAACTCATATATTACTGTCTAGTGTAGCAGAGTTGACAGGGGTTTTCGAGTAAAGATGCGCCTGGGTGAGGACTTGTACGATATTTTCCTCAACCTCGGTGCTCGGCATTGTCATAAACTCAGCCGTAAAGATCGTGATCGAAATGTCATGGTGCGGCTTGATGTGCGCCCAATGTTTACGGACCACCTCGAAGACGCGGCGGCGGATACGGTTACGTTTGACAGCGGATTTTGCAACCTTTTTCCCAACCACGACCGCGACGCGACTATGGACACGGTGCTTGTTTTCGCAGTATTTCAGTAGGATAGAGCGGTTTCGGACTGTCTCGCCGTTACGGTAGAGGTAACGGAGGCTTCCGTGGCCATGAAATCGGTATTTTTGAGCTAACATCTTCCATCAATCATAACGGACAGATAGTAGGGAACAAAAAACCGCCCGTAAAAGTAGGGCGGTTTTTTCAAAACTCGTATACGTCTTAGACGCTCAACTTTTTGCGGCCTTTGAGGCGACGAGCTTTGAGAACAAGACGTCCGGCCTTTGAAGCCATACGTGCACGGAATCCGTGAACGCGAGCGCGGCGACGAGTCTTTGGTTGGTGAGTTCGCTTTGGCATATCTGGAAAATTTTAACAGATCTCCCCTGTTTTCTCAAGGTGTTGTTTGCATTTTGAAGATTTTGTGACAAAACAATATAAAGTTTTCCACAGATATCTTGTGATTATCCACAGCTTTACAGGGGTAACTTTTGATTGTGTATAACTACTACCCCTATTTCCCTACTTTTTTAGACCTTCCCTGTTATGGTTGTGGAAAACTTTTAGAGCCGGTATAGTTAGTACTAACTTAGTGAGGGTTAAGGTAGATAAATGACATCAGTAGATCATGCACTCTGGCAAACGGTGCTCGGTGAAATCGAGCTATCAGTTTCCCGTGCAGCGTTCGCAACTTGGTTTAAACACACAGAGCTGATCGGCCGTGAAGGTGATGTTATCTCGATCGCCGTCCCAAACATCTTCGCCAAACAGCAGTTTGAAACCAAGTTCAACCAGAGTGTTATGGACTCACTCCGCAATAACGGTGTTACGGTTTCCTCGATCAACTACGTCATCAAAGGCTCCAAGCCTCAAAAAGCCAGCGAAACCCACTCCCCTCTCGCCGCTGCTGTTCGTGACCACGAGACCAAGCGCGAACAAGCCGCAAAAGCCGTGAAGCCGGAGGTTTCGTCTGGCCTCAACCATCGCTATACGTTTAATAACTTTATCGTTGGTTCGAGTAATGACCTCGCTTATGCAGCATGCCAAGCGGTAGCAGCTAATCCAGGCACGAAATATAACCCACTCTTTCTCTATGGTGGCGTAGGTCTCGGTAAAACCCACCTCGCCCAGGCAGTTGGCAATGAAGTTATCCGACAGAAGCCATCCGCGAAAGTGCTTTACATCAACTCAGAAACGTTTGTGAATGAGTTTCTGGATAGTATCCGCTTTAAAAAGAAGGGGTTTTCAACGAAGTACCGCAACGTTGACGTCCTTGTTGTCGACGACATGCAGTTTATCGCCGGCAAGGAAAAAACCCAGGAGGAATTCTTCCACACCTTTAATGCGCTCCACCAAGCCAACAAACAGATTATCATCACCTCCGATAAGTCACCGAAAAGTATCCCGACCCTGACCGAGCGTCTCCGTAGTCGTTTCGAATGGGGAATGACGATCGATATCCAGATGCCAGACTTCGAGACGCGTTGTGCCATCCTCGAAGCAAAAGCCAGCGAGAGTGGCGTCAGTATTAGTCGTGAGACCGTTGAATATCTTGCCAACAACATCAAAACGAATATCCGTGAACTCGAAGGTGCCCTCAACCAGCTCCTTGCCTTTGCGGAAATGCGCGGCATCGAGCCAGATATCCAGACAGCAACCGGCCTCCTTGGTAATGTCCGTCAGAGCCGACCTTCACATCTGACACCAAAACAAATCATCGACCGGACCGCGAAACATTTCCAAATCGAGTCGACCGATATCAAGAGCCCGAAACGCGACAAACACATCGTGGTACCACGACAAATCGCCATGTACCTGCTCCGAAGTGAGCTCCACCTCAGTTTTCCGCGTATCGCTACTGAACTTGGGCGCAAAGACCACACAACTGCCATTCACTCAGTCGAAAAGATAGAAAAAGCCATCAAGTTGGACTTTATGATCCGCGAACAAGTATCAGAAATCAAGGAGAAGCTCTATGCCTAGCCTGTGGATAGATAGTGCAAAAGCTGTGCGAAGCACCTGGCAAAACTATGTGGGCAGCTATCCACATCTTCCACACAGCTTTGTGGGTAATCTTTTTCCGACTCGATTTTTACCCACGTCCACAGACTTTTACCCCAAAACTTTACGAGCCAAATACACACACTTATCCACAGTAAAAAACCGAAAAATAACAGATATAAAGAGTTGGTTATACTCACTATCCACACCACCTACTATTACTACTACGATATATATAAATAGAAGAGGAGCAGCCCAATGAAAGTTACAGTCACACAGGAAAACTTGAATAAAGCTTTGGGCGTTGTGTCACGAGTAGCAAGTAACAAGACATCTCTGCCTGTTCTAAATAACATCTTGCTTCGTACGGAAAACAACCGTCTCCTACTCGCAGCAACAAACCTCGAAGTTGCCATCACTGAATACATTGGTGCCAAGGTTGTAAGTGAGGGAGCTATCACTATCCCTGCCCGTCTCCTCAGCGAGTTCATCTCTAACCTTCCCAAGGGGAATGTTGATCTCAAAGTTGATGGTACAAAACTCCATATCAGTTCAGATAAATATGTCTCAACGATTAACGGTATGGCAGCTGATGAGTTCCCCGCTCTTCCTGAGATCGAAAGCGCACATACGCTTACTATCGCAACCAACTTACTAAAGACCGCTATCTCACAAACTATCCTCACAGCATCTAGTGACGATACCCGCCCTGTCCTCACAGGCGTCCTCTGCCATGTTCATGAAGGAAATCTATACTTCGCAGCAACTGACGGCTATCGGCTCGCTGAGCGGCGTCTCGTGCCGTCTACTGATGATATCCGTGCCCTCATCCCCGCGAGTACGCTCGCTGACGTGTCTCGGGTTATTCCAGAAGACTGTGATGAAGTGACAATATTGATCGATGAGAGCCAAGTGCGTTTCCGTATGAATGATATCGAAGTGACGAGTCGTTTGATCGAAGGCAACTTCCCTGACTACCGACAGCTTATTCCAAAAGAAACCGAGATCCATGCCGAGCTATCGAGGAGTGAGTTTACCCGTGTGACGAAGATCGCGAGCCTGTTTGCTCGTGAAAGTGGTGGTAGTGTCACCGTAACGACTGACGTACAGAAACAAGTCCTCTCGATCCATTCGATCGCTTCGCAGCTCGGTGAAAATACATCCGAAGCTTCAGCTACGGTAGACCAAGAAGGTTCCGTGACGCTTAACTCACGCTACCTTATTGAAGCGCTCGGCTGTTTTGACCAAGACAAAATCAAGTTCGGTTTCAGTGGTAAACTCGCACCTTGTGTGCTGAGTGATATTAAAGACGGTGATTACCAGCACATCGTTATGCCGCTCCGTAGCTAGGTATACTAATACCGAATGGTTATCGATAACGTTACACTTCAGAATTTTCGTTCGTACGAATCGTATCGTCTCAAATTAGATCCGAGACTCACGGTTATTGTGGGCAAAAACGGGATCGGTAAAACAAACCTTCTCGAAGCTGTGTATGTGATACTCCATGGCTCTTCGTTTCGGGCGAGCGATGCCGAGCTTATGCGTCATGATAGTGTATGGTGGCGACTCGGTGTTGCGTTTGACGATCACGAGCGGGAGCTACGTTATGAAGCAGAAAAACGACCAGCTAAACAACTCATACACCGATCAACTAGGAAAAGGTTTTCCTACCAAGATCGTCTACCGGTTGTCCTCTTTGAACCGCATGATCTTTTACTAATATCCGGCTCCCCCTCTCGCCGCCGTGACACACTTGATCATATGATCGGATTTCTCTCAAAGAACTATAAGCAAACCCTTGGGAGGTATGAACGGGCTTTGCAGCAACGCAACAACCTCCTCAAGCAATATGTAAGTTTTGAGGCGCTCAAGGATCAGCTCTTTGTGTGGGATGTGTTGATTGCTGAAATGGGCGAATCTCTACTCACTGAACGTCAAAAGTTCATCAAAGCCATCAACAAACGCCTGCCTGGTATGTATGAAAGGATCGCCGGTAAACCAAGCGAAGTTGAACTCGTCTATAACTCTTCCCTTCCTGTTGATCCTACAAGTTCACAGATCATCGCCCAACTCCATGCAGGACTTCGGGGTGATATGGCGCGCGGTACGACGAGTACAGGTCCGCATCGAGATGATTTTGGCTTCCGTCTCGCTGGTAAAGATGCGAAAAACTCAGCATCACGCGGAGAATCACGATCGCTTATTCTGAGCCTCAAACTTGTATACGCCGACCTCCTTAGTGAGGTATACAAAACCCAGCCAGTCATCTTGCTTGACGATGTGTTTAGTGAGCTCGACGTCGATCGCCAAGCAAACCTCCTTGGGTTGCTTGATAAACATCAGACTATCATCACCGATACGAAGACAGTGACCGTAAAACACGGCAAACGTATCCAGCTTTAGTTAGCAAATGCTATGGTAAGTTTTCGGAGGGTTTCAGCGTCGATAAGTTGAGGTATCTTATCCTGGGCTTCTTTACGGATCGAAGCTAGCTTTTGTTGTTCAGCAACGCTGTTTTGTAGGGGGAAGTAGTTGACGCGAATATAGACAGTGTTGCGCAGGTAGCTAATCTCATACTCCTCTCCCTTATAAGGAAGTATTGTGGATAATTTACCAGTAATACCGTCACTTTCTTTCACAGGCTCTAGTTCGTAACCGTCAGGAAGATCCGACTCATAATTCTTACTGAAAGCAGTCACATAGAGTTTTGAGTTAACTGCAGTGATTTTACTTAAGGTTAAATCACCTGCTCTCGCGATGCGCACAGGTACTAGTTCCCTCGTCTTGGTGTCGTAGATACTGATACCTTTTTGTGGAGATACGGAATATAGCACGTCACCACGCCATAAGATCTGTTCCGCGTCTTGGAAAGGTCCAGCGAACTCTATCGCCCCCGAGTTAGTGTTGTATACCCACACAGCACCATCTTTTAGAGCTGCTAGAAATTTTCCTGATGGAGATACAGCAATAGCCGTCAACTCTGCTGCTTGACCAAGGCTAAATTGTTTTTTGGCAGCAGCGTTTATAGGTGAAACATAGGCAGAGTACGTATAGAGATGATGACCTTCTTCGCTATCGTCATGACTAGCTGACTCTCTTTTGGTGCTTACGAATGCATACGTAGTTTCGTTTGCATCAATAGCGACGACACTATACTTATCTTCTGCAGACAGAATATCTCCTAGTTGTTTTGATTGGTTGTTTTTTGCAGTTATAGCGTCGAAGCGACCGCTGGCTGGTTGATAAAGTGCGATCACGTCACTGTCCGTATTGCTGGAGCGTTGCAGGAGTATGTGTTCGCTATTCCAGTCGATCGGCAGAATATCTGTAAATGATCCTGTGGCGAATGAGTATTTTTTAACCGTTCTACTCCTTATGCCGAGCAGGTCGCCAGAGCTTGTTGTGATGGTTTGTGTCAACGGTTCAGGTAGACGGACATCGGTGTACTTGCCACCAAACGCATCAGTGTCACTATGTACTGTATAGGTGGTTGTCGTGTCGTCTACGCTCGCGAAACTAATCGGTTTATCGTTGACCCTGAAGTAGTTTTCATACGTAAGCGCAGCTGTCCGTGTGAGGTTAAAGTTTGGTGCAGGCTGGTAGGTTACGGACGTAGTCTGCCACCAGCGAGGTACTGACACCGTGATTGAGCGTGGAAAACCAGATAGGTTATTCCTAATAACGTAGGTTCCACTTCGTAAAAACGACTCGTTACTAACTTCTTTCGTAACCCCCAGCTCCCCGTTGACTATTGGGGTTACATACACTGATTTACTACCTAAGTTTTTTATAGAAACCCGCCCATGCGTGGCTGCGGCATATAGCAAGGAGCTTAGGATAGTAAGCGTGAGCAGTAGTATGATATTTCGTTTAGTGACAAGTTTTTTAATGACCTCTTGATTCATAACCCCTCCTGCTTTAATGACCGCTCGGGCTCCAGTGCCACGGCTCCTGGTCGAAATTGTAGTATCCGTATTGTTTGGCGTGCGTATCAAGCCACCTGAAGCAGGCTGTTCCGTGACTGGCACAGTTTACAAAGTCTAGAGCGAGACCAGCTTCGTGTTGGGAGTTTCCAGGTACTGCGGTTGGTGGATTGCAAACACCGTTCGAACAGTTGTGCTCGTAGGTTGCCTGCTGGTCTTCGTATGAACGGAACGCGCCAAATGTTAGGGATAAACCATCCTTTTTTGCAGCCTGCACTAAGGCAACGATAGTTCCGGAAACGATAGCGTTTACAGTATCTGCACCTATCTGACAGAGGCGAAACTTAAACTTGCGGATAGGGTGTGTATAGAGGCCTTTATCAACACTACCTTTGGCGCATGCGTATGAGGTGTAGTCGGCACCATCCTTTAGGGCCCAGCCCTCACCCTTTTTGATGGTGTTCGGGGGTTGCTCGCCAACACCCACAAGCTCCCCTCCGCCACTATCACATGACGAACTGGACTCTGATGTACTGCTACTATCCGGTGCACTTGCTCCACCGCCACCATATTTACGGAGTGCTTCCTTGGCGCGTTGGATGCGATCATCGAGGTGGGGTATGCCTGGCGCCTCCATATCGGTCATATATAGTTCAGTTGCTGCCTCTACGGTAGTGGTAGCTTTGTATTTCTCAAGGAAACCTGTGCGTCCTGGAGGGGTGGTGTTGTTCATGTGCCACCACACGAGGGCGAGCTGAGAGCCTAATTGACTTGGTGCTGATGTGATACCGGCCTTCTTCATGAGACCGCCATCCGGTTGTACAACCTTATTGGCCGGTGTCCACTGGATAATCCCCCATCCTCCCTGTTCCCCAGCACTGTTAGAGCTAACCTTGGTTGGGTCATCGGTACGTGCAGGTGTGAATCCGAACTGTACCATTCGCGGATCAAAGGTGCTCGCTGACTCGACGGAAATATTACCCCACGCTCCTGCAGCCTGTTCAGCAGACAGTCCTTTTGAGCGCATGAAGTTATAGACCTTTTCTGCGTTATCCCGACCAGATAAGCTGATCGACGAGTCGCCTCCCTCACTGCATTCGCCAGCTGCGCTATCGTCACCCCCGCCAGTAAAGGAGACATCGATATGGGCTTTCTCTCGGTTGGTTATCGGTGGCGGTTCAGCAAAACCAACCGCGTAGGCGTATCCGCTATTAGCGAGACATAGACACAGACAAAGCAGGCTGTAGCCGAATAGTTTTATGAAATTGCGAAGTGATGTAGCCATTATCCCCGCCCCGCACAGGTTAGGGTTGCCTTGCGTACCATTTCATTCATGTTCGGTGCCTTGCCTCTATCGAGTGAAAGGAAGATATCTTGAAGGCAAACATTCTTACCATCATAGGTAGCGTCCATATGAAGGTGGGATCCACAGGAATTACCAACATTACCTAGTTTGAGGATCTGCTGACCTGACTTTACGGGTTGGTTTTCGTGGAATTTCGGATCGGAACCATGAGCATAGGCGATCTGGATAACGTGCCCATCAATCCTCGATTCGATCAACATGCCACCGTTATTTGAAGGGTTCGGCGTACCTGTACATCGATATGATGAGCGGCCAAGTGGCTGTACCTTTACGATCCCGTCGAGCATCGAGTAGATCGGCGCACCGGTGTCAGAAGACCCCCATGAGATATCTACCGATGAACTACCATTCCCCAAGAATCCACCGTTTGAATAGTGTGATCCCAGGAATGAAGACCGGTGATCTTTCCAGGCTTTGAGACCGAGAGGCCACGACCAGCCGCCAACGACGCCGCCACCGCTATCATTTCCTCCACCTTCACTATCCTTACTCCACGGCATCTTTATCTCTGCCATGACGGTTGGGTGGTCGGAGCCATTCTTTATCCGTGGTGCGGTCCATACCTTACTGACACCATCGATATTACCGGCATAGATGTGGTCAATCGGTGCCCCGTCAGGTGTTTTGTTCCGCGGACAGGTGAAGTTCTTGTTTTCTTCAATATCCCATACGTTTTTCATAAATCCACTACTTGAGATGACACAGTATGTGAGGTTTTGAGGGTTATTTTGGTACGGCCCCTGGTTGCCGCTCATTGTATAGCCGTTGTTGAAGTCGCCAGTGAGGAACATAGGTTTTCCTTCTGAGCGAAGACCACTAAGTATCTCCTTGTAAGACTGGGCATTGCGGAGACGACTCAGTTCGTTGGTAGCATCGCTACCAGGACGGACATTTGCTGGGTCGTGGGTGTTGAGGACATAGAACTCATTGCCTTCATTGTCTTTTAGTTTTACGAGTACCCCATGATCGATCTTGTTTCCATTGTCGTACTCTATCGGGAGTCTTTTTCCTGATACGAGACTGAACATAGATTTATCCCAAATGATGGGGTTCGGCGTAAATTCGGATCGTTGGGAGCTTTTCGGGAATATATCGAACGTATCGGTGGCGTACGACTGGCTCGTTAGGAGGTCGTGCTGCTCGGGGCGGACTTCCTGAAGGCCTGCTACGACGATTTTATTTTCCTTTAAGGTGTCGATCGATTTCGGAAGACGGGTGCGCCACTGTTTTTCAAAGCTATCAGTACCGACGTGAAGAATGTTAAAGGTAGCTATCCTGAGCGATCCCTCACCAGCCGTACCTGGGACTTTGAGGGTTGCGTAGATCGCCTTGTGATCCGATGCCGCTTGGCCACGTTCAATCTCGTGATATGACTCAACCTCAATCTCGGGCACGGCGTAGATATAGTCAACGCCACCGATTCCATAGCCACCACATTTCATCTTTTGGCCTGCCGCACTAAACATGAGGCCGTTTTTTGCAAACATGCAGAACAGGAGGTTGTTGACGTCGCCCTGCCAGGTTATATTACCGCTCGATCTAACACCAGTGCCTTCGTTGAAGTCCCCAGTGAGAACGATAGGTGTACCTTGGTTTTCTGTCTTTAGACGCTCGATCTGTTGGATGTATATCTTATTTGCAACGACACGGCTATAGGCAGGAGTTGTGCCAGCCGCTCCCGGTACATTGGCAACATTGTGAGTGTTCATGACGATGATAGTACGTCCGGTTGCGTTCTCTTTGAGCCAGACGATCGGGATGTGTGTCCATACAGGTGGTAGTTTGCCACCTTCGGTATCGTGCCCACCGGTCGTCCTCTCGCCACCACCACAGTTCACAGCAGCATCAGGGTAGCGCGGTACTTCAAAATACTCTCCCTTTTCAAAGGTAAACTTATCTTTACTGTAGAAGATCGCCTGGGCTCCGACACAGGTTTGGTTTGGTCCCATCTGCTCAGGATATGATCCGTAGTTATGTGCCGCGAGAGCATTTTTGTAGCGGCTAAACTTCGGCTCGCTTGTTTCTTGGGTTCCAACTACATCCATGTTACGTGCAAGGATGTTGTCTACAGCTTTTTGGTGTTCTTCTGCAGAGAGGGCTCGCTTTTGGTTGTATGAACCTATCGTGAACGAAAACGCTGCTTCCCCGGATGAGTTAGGGGTGTTTTCGGCACATTCGCCTTCGTCTGGCTTGAATTCGCAGAGCATTGCCTCGGCTACTTCGGTGTCGATTGCGCAGTTGTTATAGTCACCTTCGTTAACATCCGGACAAGTGTCCCCAGTCATAAGCTCCGGTGCAAGAGGTTGACTAACATCTGCTGCCGTGGCGCCGTACGGAGCAACACCGTAGAGACCTTCGTACGACACAACTTTGTCAGCTTGTGATCGCGGCACGATAAAACTTGCGAGGCGTGAGGGTACGGATGATATCGTCCTCGCGAGTGAAGACACCCCGCTCTCTACGGAAGTAGGCATACTGTATGCGAGCTGATTAGTGAGTGAGGTTGGTTGATCGGTATTGAACATAGCATAGAAGACACCTTTTTCACGGGTATCCGCCGCACGCTCTACGGCAATAGACTTGTTCTGGAGATAGGTTTGTTCACTTGAGAGTCTGCGACAGCCAATCTCTTTACAGTACTCGTTTGAAGACACAACACCACCACCCATGATGTTGTTCATGAGCTTTGGTCCTTTGTCGAACTCATCGATCGTCAGACCGAATGTCTTAAGGATGAACGGACCAAGTTTTGCAACAGCATCGCTCGCCAGGTCTTTAACCGAGTCCGGAGTAAGGTCGCCGAGTATTCCGGTTATCGGACTAAATATTGAGCCGAGCAGATTACCTAACCCTCCAGCAACCCAACCTAGGAAGCCACCCCCACCGATGGTTTCATAGTACGCGTTTAAGATAGGGTGTCCGATATATTTATTACTAAAACCAAGTGGACCGTTGAGGATGGAGTCATATAGTTTCTTGGCACCGCTTGGTTTGTCGCTGTTTACGAGCGTTTCGATCGGTTCACCCTTTGAGCTGTCGCCCATAATTGCCTGGAATGCCTGGGCTTTTTCGGCGTCATTTAGTTCGTCAGCGAGCACACCGGCGTATTCGGGGTCTAGGGCTCCGAGCTGTACTTGGCTGCTATAACCAGACCATTCGGCGTAGATAGCAGCGTATGCGGCACCTTTATAGTACGCGGCAATTTTTCCGATGTAGTCGTTATCCCCTGCTTCGTGTGCAAAGTGGTCGAGCGTTGCGATGAGGTCGATCCAGCCAATGATCGGGATAGCTTTTGTGCCGAGCTTACCGACGAGCAGTTTTGATATCGACTTCGTAGCTTCTTCGCTAGTGCCGAGGCCATGTTCGCGTACAGATTCTACGCTCTCTTCGGCCGCTGCATCGACGTCGTTGGCTGTCTCACCGGCCTCTTCTTCCTTGTTGCTTGCCTCGCCTGAGCCGTCGATCGCTTCACAGCTGCCACTCAGGATACACGAAAGGAGACTTTTGAAGTTATTTGAGGTTCGCGCAGCTGCACGTTCCGCGCGCTCTGTATCCATCTCCTTTTTCTTTTCTTCAGAGTCAGGGTTATCACTGTTTGTGAGCCCGTATCTCGGGATACCGTATTTGATACGGAGCCATTTCGCAAACTTGGCACGTTTCATCCAACGCCAAGATGGAATCTCCTCGCGGATAATATTTTTCAGCACTTTGTTGCTGATATTGTCATTTTCGAGAGCATCGAGGATTGCTTTCTCATTCTTAAGAGACTTGCCTCCACCGAGTGGTTTGCCATTTTGTGTAAGCTTTACGCCGTCTGACGTTGCGGTGATAATAAGACCCTTCTCGGCCAACCTTTTCTCAAAACCACTCGTTCTCATCGAGGCAACGAGCGTCTTAAACGCTCCTTCTCCAGTAATAACAACCCCGGTGTGGGTACCAAACTTTGTCAGGATGGCCCGGCCGATGATGGTCTTCGCGCGCTTCTCAGTTATTTGCTCTACGCGCTGCATAGTCTGGCTCGTAACCATCGACATGATGCCAGGTACCTTTAGTGGTAGGAGCGCAAAGAGGCTAGCGACCAGGGCTAAAATACCACCGCCAACCCCAGCTCCTGTTAAAGCTTTGCGTCGTCCTGACCAACCACCACTCTTGGTTTGGGTGGTTTGTTTGGACGGTTCAGGTTGGCTTGGACTTTCTGTCTCAGCTTGACGCACACCGTCGGGATCGTTCGTGGAGGTGGGTTCAGTTGTGTTACCCTCGGACTTTTTGAGATCACGCGCGATAGCATCACCTTGGTCACCAAGTGCCTGCATGTCTGGACTGCTAGTTATATTGCCGAACTTTTCATCATAATCCTGCTGCGCCTTGTTGAGGCGATCGTCGGAGTATTTGTTTTTCGTGTCTGGCATAGTGTTTAGTTCTCGCTACACGCTAAAATTGCTGTCCCGGGTCTACGTACCCTGCTTGAGGTGGTGCTTGTTGATAGGCCACTTCAGCTTGTTGCTGCATAGCTTGAACCTGTTGTGGGTTAGTTGTGATGAGGCTTTGCTCGGTTGGGCTTGCGATGATCTGGATGTGAACATGGTTCTGGCCTGCGAAAAAGAGACCTTGTCCCACCGGAAAGTTAGCGAGACGTTTGCGTTCTTCCTCGGTGAGCTTAAAGACGTCGCCGAGCACGTCGACTGCACTTGAGGATTGCTTGAGCAGGAGTTGCATCGAACTGTTGGCAACGATCGCACGACCCATCTTGCTGCTCATAAAGTCCTCAACGTCTTGGGTGATTGTCGTAAGGCCGAGGAAGTACTTACGAGCACGCTTAGCGAGACTAAAGAGGAAGTTGGCGGAGTCGTCGTACTTCATGAGCTGCCACGCCTCGTCAACAATGAGAAGGCGCTTCTTCTGCTCAGTACGGGTCTTGTTCCAGATGTGCGAGAGCACGATATACATCGCAACTGGACGGAGCTCATCTTCGAGGTCGCGGATATTGAAGACCACCATCGTGTTATTGATATCGATGTTGCTTTGCTGTGAGAAGATGCCGGCGAAGGTTCCGGTTGTGTATTTGCGAAGGCGCTGCGCGAGCTGCGGCCCACTACCACCCATATGGAGCAGCGTCTCATAAAGGTCATTGATCGTTGGCGGGATGGAGTTGTGCGTGAGCGGGTCACTTGTGATACCAACACGTGCGTAGGTGTCGATGAGGGCTTGGTCGAGATCAGCCTCCTCTGCTGGACTAAGGGCGGCTACTGACATGCCGTTTGGCAGGATCTGACCACCGCCAAGCATGAGACGAAGGAGTCCATGGAGTGTGACAAGGTTGGCGCGCAGCGCATCCTCGGCGTCGTCACTGTCGATGACGCGCGGCAAGTCAAACGGGTTGATACGCACCGATGAGTTGAGGCTGAGCTGGATGTAGCTACCACCAACCGCTTCAGCGAGGCGCTGGTACTCATTTTCCGGGTCGATGATGATAACGTCGGCGCCCATCATCATGCTGCGGAGTGCCTCGAGCTTCACGGTAAACGACTTACCGGCACCAGACTTTGCAAAAACGACCATGTTCGCGTTCTCGAGACTGAAGCGGTCAAAGATGACGAGACCGTTGTTGTGCATATTGATACCATAAAGCACACCCTTTTCTTGAGTGAGGTCGGCTGAGGTAAACGGAAAGCTAGTCGAGATCGCACCGGTGTTCATGTTGCGGCGAATCTGGAGCTGGTCGGACATCTGTGGAATCGTGCTGTTCAACCCCTGCTCTTGCTGTGAGCTCGCTACCTTACTGAACACGAGCTGCTGGCCGAGGATGGTCTCGATCTTGTGTTGAACGAACGCGAGCTCATCGAGGCTATCGGCATACATCGTCATATAGAGGCCGTAACGGAAGAAACGCTCAGCACCGACCTGGAGTTGGTCACGAAGCTCCTCGGCGTCCTGGATGGCTGCCTCAAGACCCGGGTCACGAACCTTACCATGTTCGGCGTTGATCGCGATACTTGCCTCAAGCTGACCAACTTTTTTACGCAGGTTATTGAGGACGACCTGACTCTCGACTGGGTAGATGAACATACTGACGTCAATCACCTCGTCAACGTTGATGATAGAGCTGAGCCATCCAGTGTAGATCTGTCGAGGGTAGCCGTAGATATAGAGTGTTCGGCCGTATTTTGTACCGATACGGAAATGTGAGCTCTGGATCTCAAGGCTGCTTGGCGCGATGAGGTCACGAAGTGTCGTGATACCCTTGAGGAATTCTGTCTCTACCTCCTGCTGCTCGCGCCGACGTTGCTGCTCAGCGATATCGATCGCACTCGGTTGTTTCTTTTTACCAAAAGCCATTACTCGGCCCCCTTTTCAAGGTGTGGCTGGGGCGCGATCCCCTCACCCTTCCGAACGTACGTGGAGGTAAGGTTTTCGAAGTCACCAAGCGGTTCGCGTACAGCGGTATCAGGGTTATACATATTGTAGTAGAGCTCACCGAGCTGTTTTGTGTTGAGTTGAGTACTTTTGATACCCATTTGGAATAAACCGCTCATCACGGCATTGACGCGGTTGCCGATCTCGTCCTTGGCTTTCGTGTAACTCGCCTGGTCGATCGTGACCTTTTGCTGCTTGTCGGGCTTGAGGAATGCTCCGAAGATACTCTTGCTGTTCTGAGTCAGACTTGAGAGATCCCCAGTCGTAAAGTACGGCACGACGACATAAAAGTCCTTATCCATAATGTTCGTCTCTTGTGAGAGTGCATCGATAAAGTTCATGTAATCGTCCATGAGAACGCCAAGAAGCATGTTGTCCTGGTCGCGGCGGATCTTTGCGAGACGCTCGAGGTACGGACCGATGTCAACCTTCTGGGATCGAACAAATATTTGGATCGGAAAATAGAGTGAGTTCAAGAAACTCTGATAGCTATACTCAACACCCTCTCGTTCACGTGCGCTCATCAGGTCAAAGTTGATCGATTGACAAGCGATAACAGCACGAAAACTGCCATCGTTCATGATAGCCATGCCTTCGCGAAGTTCGGCAATCAACAGTGTATTTTGGGTACTGTTTGGGTTGCGGGGCTTCGCGCTTTCCGGTGTCTGAGAACCAACCGTTGCGGGCTGAGTCGGTGGTACAGCGCCGGCAATAGGAGCAGTTGGTTGCTGGTTATTTGGATCCATTCAAACGGTCCCTTTTTGTCCCCCACCCTTGTCTATCTAGGCTTAGCGAAGCGAAATGATGACTTCTTTGTCATCGTTCTCGAGCCGATGCGCCTCATTTGCGAGGGCGCTGATAGAAAGGTCGTTATTGTTTGCAAGTCTCATTATATCAGGGGAAACCGCCTCACTACCAGGCTGTTTTTCTGCTTGTGCTTGTGGTGTGCCTTGAGGTGCCGGTGTAGGAGTGTTTTGCGGACGGCTTCCTGTTGGACTCAAGACGTGTTGACGCATGGAGTTTGGGTATGGACTGTAGTGGACGTCTGAGACGCTAGAATCATCGGCTACTGGGGGTTCAGTGGGTAGTGCTGGAGTAAAGACAGCTTGTGGCGGTGCGGCGGGCGCTGGTTGGGTCTGAGGTTGCTGGATGGCAGCCTGGAACTGTTGACGGACTGCAGACAGGCGCGCATCGTCTGCTTGGGTGACACGCTGATCTATAGCTTGCGCAACGTTGCTCGAGGCATCGAGAATATCTTCTGCATGTGATGCCTCGGCGACAAAGATGTCAGAGAGACTATCGCTAGCAGATATCGCACCACGTGTTGCCCAACCCTGTGTGTCAACGACCTGCGCAAGATAAGCAAGGCGCTGTGAGGCCTCGGAGCCACCGAATTCTTTGAGCTGAGGGCCTTCGGCTACCTTAGGGGCGGTAATCTGTACAAGCGAGATAGTCCCCTCAGGATCCCATATGCGGTGACGAGGTTTAAAGAAGAATTTGAGCATTGCGATAAGATAGGTTTCCATCGGCTGATCCTTGCGGAGCGGCAGTGCGAGTGCAAGAAACGCGACAATGATCGGGAGCGGGATGATGATGAGCCCGATAAAGATCTGCGCGAGCAGCCAGGCGAAAAAGATACCAAGAGCCGCAACGATGAGGTATATGAACTGGCGAAAGCTGAACGGTCCGATCAGCTTGTCTTCTGCTTCAACATCCTGAGGTACTTTATATACAGCCATGCCGTTGATTCCTACCTAATATCATCAGGTGTAGGAGGGTGAGGGTTTGCCTGACCGGCAGCGCGTGCCTGGAAAATTTCAAGCTCTTTAGCACCGGTAACCTGTGATTTGAGGTTTTCTTCGGAAATAATACGTTGTGCTTCTGCGATAGGTATATCGTCGTAGTGGAGCTTAAGTGCTGAAAGATCCTGAGTTGCGAGTTGTTCAGACGACACCTTGCCAATATTACCCGATGGACTCCATTCAAACTTGGTTGGGTCTGCAGGGTCGGTTTGCTTGTACATACCTTTAGCTAGGTCACCACGCTTACCAACAAATGCGCCGTAGTTATCCTGGGAAACAGCCTTCGTAATAGCATCACGCATCTTGCCATCACTAACTTGAGTTCGCTGTACAAGTTTCGCTGCACGGTCGCGCCCGCCACCACCTAGACCAGCAAGACGCCCGATAACGGCAGTCGCTTGCTCTTGGTTGCCTGTAGAAATAGCCTCATGCCATTGTTGCTCAAGGTGTCCGCCTGCACTGGTGTCCGCTCCAGCCGCTCCACCCCGCTCATAGCTAGTGAGGTAGGTTTGGACACGATCGTTGAAAGCCTTAGCTTCCTGTGCCTGCGCAGCTCTAACGAGCGCCTGTTGTTGCGCTGAACGTGATCCTGATCCGGGTATTTTTCCTGCAGCACTTGCGGCATAGGCACCGGCCAGCAGTGTAGAGTCTCGAGCTGCACCCAATGCTCCTCCTGGACCATCCGGAAGTTTTGCGACACCCTTCATAGCACCGCGCCCGGTCATACGGGCAACCTCAGCTGCACCGCCAGCCTGGCCTTTAGTGGCCTGGGCTCGTGTCCAGGCTGCAACCTGTGCCGCACTGAGTTCGCCGCCGTTTTCAGCTTTGTAGTCAGCAAGAGATTTATTTGCGAGAGACAGTCTGTCAGTGAAGCGACGGTTCTTGTAGTCCTGTCGCGCTTGCTTGCGGATCACCTTGCCGCGCTGGTATGCATTGTTGCCCCGCCACTCTTCGGCCTTTTTGCGGCTACGATCGATGAGTCCCTTGTTGCGGTTGTTGACCATCACGCCAAGTCGATCCAGGACGCCACCAGCTGACTTCATGATAAATGGCAGCGAGAAGAGGGGCACTGTCAGTACGGCCAGGGCGATAACATTTGTCATCACCTCAGGGTCGCCATCCGACCCTCCGCTTCCGGTAACCATAATCAACTGTGACATAAGGAGAGATCCGTAGAATATCAGCATCACGAGCGGGAACATGAGCAGCATCGTAGTGAAGAGTTTGCGCCACTTCGTGAACCATTGTTCTGTGTTTGGCAGGATCCAGGCGAGGAATGCGAGGGGCGCAACGATGATGAGAAGCGTGACGATTACCTGTCGTGCGGCGATAACGAGCAGCGCAGTCAGAACGGCCATGAGGGCAGTAAGGATGATAGGTAGCAGTAAGAATATTGCACCAGTTGCGACGGCAAGACCTAGGGCGAGGATACCGGCGATAGCAGCTGTCCAGCCTTGAGCTTCCGAGGCGCCGTTTCGTACGTTTGAGGCAGGTTGTATGTCGCTAATGATATCCATCCCGCTATAGACAATGTCTTTTATGCTGACGCCGATAATATTCGCGATGTCCACCGCGACCGCACATATATAGAAAGACAGGTTCATGAGTATGGCTGCCGCAATCACGCGTGGCAGCATGCGTTTGATACCGTAAGCACTGATACCAACCGAGGTTGCTTGTGAGAAGATGACGATCAAAAATGCGATCACCAAGGCAACGTTAGCAATACCGAGCACAACACCCCATATCGCTTGAATTGCCCTACCCTCCGGTACCTCACGGTTCAGGAGGGGTGGGTACACGAGTTGGCTCTCGATAAGCCCGGCGATTTGTTCGGTTGCGGTTGAGATGAAGTCAACGAGAGGACAAAATACCCATCCGAGTGCACCGGCTGAACAGACAGGTTCGGTCGAGCCTGGGTTTGTCGGGTCGGTGCCGTCTTGCTGGAAAGGTGTCCCCTTCTCTTGGATATAAGCTGCAAACGCCTCTGCGTTGCCGGGATCTCTCGTCCACTGGGCCATCCTGGCACACGTGACGTCATCGGCTTCGTTCCAGTTTCCGCCAACCTTCCAGTAAACATCGTTGACAGTACTGCTTTCATTTCGGTCTGGGTTTGCGAGCGGATATGACTGACTCTTTTTTATAGTGCCGTCTGCTTGAACAACATGAACACTAACTACATCATCATCACCGTCGTAGCGGTCGCTATCTTCACTTGCGGTTTCGATAGGAGCGTTCTTACCACAAAAAACCTCAAGTGATCGCTTCCCGAGGATATAGTAGAGCGCCTTAGCATCGTAGTCGGTGCCATCGTTCTCGTTTAGGTCGATCTTTGGACGATCTTTATCCCCGTACTGGTCAAGTGCATTAGTCAGCGCACCCTGAAAGACACTGTCGCCACCATCAAAGTGAACTTCATCAGATTGCTCACAGTCAGTCGGGTGGCTCGGCTCGATCCTACCACCCTCACCATCTGGCAGAACGCGGTTCATGGCACATATTAGCTCAAGGACACTGCCAAAGCCAAAGGCCCTTGCGCCACGAACGAAAATACTACCATCCTGACAGTTTACGGTTCCGTCGTTGCCGTCTGCCCCGTCCATATCTGGTCCGAGATAGCCGAATCCTTCCTTCTTCTCTCCACCAGTGTTCCAGTCGAGGATCTTCAAGTGCCCATCGTTGATGTCCGAGACGGAGATGTCTTCGTTATCAGTACCGTCTGTTAGACCGTCGCCAAACCACGGTTTTTCAAAACACGCACGCATTCCGCGGTAGTAGAACCAGCGTTCAAGCTGTTCGACTGGGTTTTCTGAAGCTGCATGAGCAGTCTGCTGCATGACTGGAGCGAACGTGAAGACGGCTGAGGAAACAACCGCAATCAAAAGCAACATCACCCTTTTTGTTAGTGTCATCATTCTACTCAAGATGATACCACTTATGGCTGGTTAGTAGAATAGGGGGAAATATTGGTCTACCGCAGATCCTTTATCGTGAAGATCTGCGGTAGATAAGTATGAACTAGAACTGGACGTCAGCGAGTCGGAGTGAACCGTCAGGGGTTTTGAAGAATGTCAGCCTCCAGGTACCAGACTCAGTGTTTGGATCGATACCGCCGTCACGCATGTCATCAACGTCGTTCTTATCCCCGTTGTCACGGCCTGTCCAGTTGGCTGATATAACGATCTGGCCTTCGCCACCACCGTCTACCGCTATCGACTCTGGGTCAATATCGACGTAACGTCGGTATGGTTCACTCTCTTCGGTTCCGCCAGGGTTGGTTGAAACGATCGCACCCATTGAGTTGGTGCGGTGGTTACCGACAGCATTTGTTACCCATGTCGAGAGGTTCGGGATGCTCTGCCAGTCAGGAATAAGTACTGCATCGATAAATGCTTCGTCTGATGTCTCGTTTAGGTAGTTGGCGTATTCTTCGAGGGGCATTTCATAGCGCTTTCCATCCTGCGAAGCTTCAGCATCAACACCGGTGTTTTGCCAGGTATTATATGCGTCAGTAAAATCAACCATCAGCTGCTCTGGATTGTCAGCGTACTTCTCTGCGTCAAAGCCGAACTCAACAGTCTGAGTTTCGCCACCAGTCTCTGTATCGGTTCCTGTCTCGCCACCGGTCTGGGTGTCGGTACCGGTTGGCTCGCCTTCCCCTGGGTTTGGAGTGGCGCTTGCGACAGGTTCATTGCGTGGCTCGGTTGGTTCATTGTCACCGCCAGTTGCTGCGACGCCGCCGGCAATAATACCGGTCAGTGCGAGGACGCCACCGGCAACCTTTGTCGCAGTTTTTTGGTACCACTTCTTTGAGGTAGCTTCAGGTGTTGGAGCGGGTACTGGAGCGATATCAACTTTTTCGAAGTCAACGTTACGAGTGATGGGGTCAATAACGCTTGGGTCTTGAGGGATCTCAAGGTGCGGAGCAACGTCGGCTAGGTCCCCCTTCTCAGGATTAAACGGTCGTACACCTTCCGGGTGAAGAGAGGTATCAAGATTTTTTGCTTCTTGTGGACCTTGGGGGTTGTTAGCTTCTGGTGACATGTGGTGGAATCCTCGATTACTTTACTTGCCTGCTGCTGACCGCGTTCTTGACGTCTGGTCTATAGCATGACAATACTACAAAATCGCAAAAAAAGCAATAGCATTATTCACAAATATGTTGTGCAACAGGGAGAGGTGTGGGATATTTAAAGCAAGGTAAACGAAATGAAAATTTCTAAAATAACAACTCACTTCTTAGTAGCTGCAGTCACTGCCGGTGTCTTGGCTGCCGTATTGGTTCCTGCCCCTGCCCAAGCCCTCACTCGCGCCCAGCAGCAAGCCTGCCAGGACAAGTGGGCTGGTA